>QXWR01000002.1 GCA_009911065.1 Clostridiaceae bacterium
CAGTTGTTCGTGTCCCTGTTCATGCGAATTTATAAGGCAACTGAACTCTTCACGAACAAGTATGGCATATCTTTCCCGGTCTTTTGGTAGTTCAGACCGTAGGACTGCGACGTACCCCTTGTGTCAGAGGTATTGTAGAGGTCTATTGTTTCTTTACCCAAAATTTCCGCCATCTCTTTTAAGGTGGTCTTTTCCTTCCCTCCGAGGAATAAGGTGGTATCACAATTCCCCTCAATCGTGTCGGCGTTATCCTTATAAATCGCTTTGAGCTGCGACTTCGACTGCAAAATAATAGAAGCTGATATTTCCCGGCTTCGGATTGTAGCTATCAACTTCTCAAACTTTGGTATCTGCCCGATGTTTGCAAACTCATCGAGTAAGCAGCGCACATGGACGGGCAGTCTGCCATGATACACATCATCTGCCCTGTCACAGAGCAGGTTGAAAAGCTGCGTGTACATGATTGATACGATAAAATTAAACGTATCGTCCGTATCGGAGATAATGACAAACAACGCTGTCCTTTCGTCCCCCAGCATATCAAGCCCCAACTCGTCATAGCTTGTCAGGTCACGCAGCTCCTTGATGTCAAATGGAGCTAACCTTGCGCCACAGCTAATCAATATAGATTTTGCTGTCTTGCCCGCAGCCAGCTTGTATTTTTTATACTGCTTGACTGCAAAGTGTTCCGGCTCTCTTTCCTCCAGCTCGTCGAACATCAAATCAACGGGATTTTTAAATTCCTCATCGTCCTCCCTTGCTTCGCTTGCATTTATCATGTCAAGCAGGGTGGTAAAATTCTGTTCTTCCTCCACGCACTCATACCAGATGTACCCGATCAGTGCGGTGTAATAGAGCTTTTCGGCTTTCACCCAAAAATCCTCGCCGGATTGCTGCCCCTCGCCTTTGGTGTTTAAAATGATTGTATTTACAAGTTTCAGAATGTCCTTCTCGCTACGGATATAAGCGATAGGGTTGTAGTGCATTGATTTTTTGAAGTTAATGGTGTTCAGCACTTTTACCTTGTACCCGTTCTTTAAAAGCATTTTTCCGCACTCGACCAACACTGTCCCCTTCGGATCGGTAACTACATATGATGAGTGCATCTGCATCAGGTTCGGTTTTACAAAAAACCTCGTCTTGCCGGAACCAGAACCGCCGATGACAAGGATATTTTTATTCCTTGCATACTTTGGCTCTCTTGGTCTGCCCGACATCATCAGCCTTTCAGTTTCTGTCAGCAGCACGTTGTTCTCAAAGACCGGATCAATGTAAGGCTCAATATCCTTTGCAGTTCCCCACCTTGCAGAACCGTACTCCATGCCATGCCGGAATTTCTTGGCGTTCTTGGCTTTGAAATACACTATAAGACGGAGCGCAATGCCGCACCCTGCGCCTATCAGCAGATCTTTCGGGTAAAAACTCGGTAATGGGTTGGAAAATAAACCGTCCAGCCCCTCCATGACCGCCATCATCTTTGCGGAAGTGTCCTGTCCCGGCGATACACGCCACAGCCACGCTATTTTGTCGCAGAAATATCCGGTAAGGATATAGGGAAGGCACATAAGGAATACTTTCTTCTTGTCAACATTCCCTGTCTTTGCCTTGAGCTTTTCGGGAACTGATTTTAAGTCTTTGGCAATACCATCTACGATTTTACTCATAACGACTGCCCCCTGTCCTTCTGGTGTTCCCTTGCCCTTGAAAAATACCATGTACTTCGGCGGTTCAACCGTCTTATCCTTTTTCACAGCAAAGTCTACGTTGTATTTCCTCGCCACTCTCTCAAAGGACTTGATGTTGTTATCCGTAACCTCAATGCTCGAAGCACCCATACCCTGACCGACCAAGTCTTTCACTGATATTTTTCCATGAGATGCCTGTTTTCCCTGTTTGCGGTGTTCCAGATACATCTTCATCGCCTTTTTCAGCACGTCGGCAGTCAGCCTGGAAGATTTGAACACAAGGGCAATCGTTTTCTGTGTCACTTCCTCCTGCATGGTTTTCCTCCTTCTTCCTTTATTGCCATACATCCGTCAGGGTGGAACGTACAGCCTGTGCAGCAGATATTTCATAAGCTCTCCTTTCCACTTCTGGACTTTTTGTCCAAAAGTTCTACAAATACAAAAAGGGCAGCTACAAACCGCTGTTTACGGTCTATAACTGCCCTGACGCTGTTTACCATATTCAATTTATCTGTACCGCATTACTGGACACTGCTTTGTCTTTTTCCCGACTTTTCTGCGTTCCAAAGCAAAGACCATATCCCCGGTACGCTCAAAATACCCTATATCTTTCTTCCAGCTCATGCCGCATTTACAATGCTGCAACCCGATAAACTGCTGTTTCATTTTCCTTCCACAGTTTGGGCATACCTTTTTGCCCACGCCCTTTTTCTTGGCTTTTGGCTTGTCTGCATCTTCTTTCTTTTTCTCTTTCCTTTCCGGAAGTCCATTCTCCGCAATCCTTGTTTCATAACGTGGCAGGCGGTAAAGATACAGGCGGTATATTTCATCAAAGGAAGCCTTTTCTGCTATTCCCTTTACCCTTTGATAGATTTGCTCCGCAATTTTTTCACTGTCCTCTCCCTCCGGCAGCTTATCATGTTCCCTGTAATAATCACAGGTCTTTTCAAACATCCAGTCTGCTATTTTGGCTTTCTGCTTCTGCTTTAAGTCTTTATATGTCCTGTCTGCCCTTTTCAGGCGCTTCTTTTTTCCCAAATGGTTCAACTCCTGTCTTTAATCCTGATATAATCCACTTTATCAGAAATTCATGCGGAATTGTAAAAAACATCATGATTTTCCCTCTTAGATAATTCCCTCTCCGCACAATGCAAGGAAATATTCTTTTTTCTTTGATATTTCCTCCTGCCTGTCTTTGGAAAGCGTTTTGAATATCTCGTCATAATCAAGCTCCGCAAGCGGTGTTCCAAGTACAGGCGTTAAAACCTCATGTTCATACCATATCCGCCATAATTCCTCAAACAGTTCCGAACTGTCCGAATACGCCACAGCGGAGTCAAAGCCTTCGCCCTCATTGTACCATTGCAGGCGGACAAAGCCAAACCTCCCGGCATCTGCCACCATCACATCTGCCAGATCATACAGTTCCGTAAACGCATCTGCCACCTTCCGGCATTTTTCCCGCTGTTCTTCCGTAATATATGTTTCTGCCATAAATGATCCTCCTAACCACTTCTGGACAAAATGTCCAAAAGTTATCCATTTTCCTTTAAACAGTAAATCGTGCAGAGGTCAGCGCACAAAACGCCTTCCCCATATTTTATATTATCAAACAAAAGGCACTGGAACAGCACGTCACGCACACTCTCTAACCGGACAATCCCTTGCTCTATTTCTGAAAAATCTGTATCGGGAATATCCCCTGCTGTCTACCTTGCTGAAATACAGTGTGTGTAAAGTCCGAGGATATATTTATCTGACATTGGGAAAGCGAATGTTTCCTGCCCGTCATACGTTACCCTGTATTTTTCCTGTTCTTCCTCCGGCAGCTCAAAGATGCACTGTACTGTTTCAAGATAAGTATGCCCGTCAAAGTCCGGTTTTAACTTCTTCCCGTATCTGCGGATTGTCACGAAAATATTGTTGCGGTCAATAAAAGAACGGGTACGCTTAAATGTCGGCTTTCTGCCTTTTATGTCCATATAAACATTATTCCCTGTTCCCTTCCCGGCAAACCTGCCATAATCGCCAGTCCTCAACAGATAGGACAGCACTTTAAGCAGCTTTTCCTTTGATGCAATCTCCTGATAAGGAGAAACTCCAAAATCTATTTTAACAAACCGTAACGGGCAGCTACCCTTTGCAATCTCACGTTCCATTGCCCTGTCAATATCCCTCATGGACTCCATTTATCCATCTCCTTCCATTTTAGACTGAAACATTCCTTTTTCTTCCCACCCTCCGCCATACATATCATGCTGTACCAACTGCTGGTAGTAGTGGTTCATGGTATTGGGCGCATTGTAGAGGGCAGTCACCATGTATGCCCTGATATTGGTTATCTTGGTTGTGGTATCCCTCATGCATCCAATGACATACTCCAAATGGGAGCTGTTCAGCTTCAGGAATTTTGACTTCACAAGCTCATAAGGGTAATCTTCCCCATTGACCTTTACTGCCTTTCGCTTTACGCACACAATCTCACAGATCACCTCATAAAGTTCCTCATACAGTCCCCTGTCATTCCAATCGCCATATTTCATGTGATGCTCATACTCAATATTTTCTTTAATGATTTCCATGTAGGCGTTAGCATCATCCATCACATCAATCATATCATTATCCGGCTTGCCCTGTTCTGCTTTTTCTATCTCCTGACTGGTTTGATTGATATGATGTGATTCTCCGTCAGAAATATTTGCAGAAGTATATGAATTTGTCCCTCCGTTTTGGGACAGACCTGTATCCGGTTTCGGAATGATGGTATTGCCTGTTTTGTCATGACCTGTATCCAAATTTGTAGATACCTGTGTCCCGTTTGGGATACCCCTCCCTCCCAAAATTTCCATAGGGGCATCCGATTTTGTAGGGAGGCTCCCTCCCGTTTTGTCATCAGATACACCTGCACATGAATCGTCCACTCCGTCCATTGCAGGTATTTCCTCTGGAAATGTCAGCCGGTACAGCATATCCGGTTTCAGTTCCACATACATCACATTATTGCATACAAGCCCCTCCCCATAACTGACTGTCCGGAACTCTCTCTTTATTACCTGTAATTTTTCCAGCCTGTCCATTGCGGTTTTGACTGTTTTCTTAGACTCTCCAAATAAATCCGCATAATACTGATAGCTCTGCCTTAGAATATCTTCTGAAAATTTCTTTTTCCAGCCAAGAATATGCCCGGTTCCCTGATCCCGCACCTCAGAAGGGCGATACCAGTAAACAATATCCGCCAGAATAACAATCGCAAGGAGATATGGTTTCCCATTCTCCTTTGTGATTGTCCTGTACCAGACAGCGGGAATAATGTTTCCGGTAATATTTATAGAACCCATTGCGTCAACGATTACGTTTCCGCTTGTTAAATATCCCATTATCAAACAGCCCCTTCCTCTTTCCACTTATCAAGAAGCGTAATAATGATGCTTTCTATCTCCTCATTGGAATAGCTGTCTGAAAAATATTTGCCTATCTTGTCTGATTTTATTGTGATTTTTCTCTCTTTTGGCTTTTCTTCTGACAAAACCAGCTTAACCATTGCCAATGTCAGCTCGCCGCTTTTGCCATACTCTTTGAGTTTCCCGGATTGTATCATACTGACATTACATCCCTGTTCCTCAATGATAACCTGCACCCACTGCTGCGCTTCCTCCGTCAGAAAAGATATATCCACGCCCTGTGAAAAACCTAATTTCTTTGTGTCAACCATTTCAAGAAGTTCATCAGAAAGCCTTGACAGCCAAATATAGCGCTGAACCTTTTTCGCATTTTCCCCGGCAGCTTCCCCGACTTCATCAAGAGTGTTCCTGCCTGACTTTTTCCCCTGATGCTTCATTGCTTCATACTTCATCTTATAGGCTCTCGCCTTTTCGCTTGGTAAGATGTCCTCCCTCTGAATGTTGGAATCCACCATGATAATTGTTGCTTCATCATCAGTGTAATTACGGACAATCACAGGCATCTCCGTCTTTCCGGCAAGCTCTGAACCACGTTTCCGGCGGTGTCCGGCTATGATTTCATAGCCGCCGCCTTTCCTCGGTCTTGCAATGCCCGGAACCAGCACACCATGCTGACGGATACTCTCTGTTGTTTCCTCCATCTTCTCATCGTCCTCCACCCGGAAAGGGTGGTCTTTGAATGTATGAAGCTCCGCAAGCGGCGCATTGATAATCTGCTCTATGCCATTTTCCTGTGCGGCACTTCCGCCGAATAAATCATCAAAACTTTCCATCCTGATTTTTGCTGCGCTTCCTGTTTTTGCATTACTGCCCATCTGCAAGCACCTCCTCCGTCAATGAATAGTAGGCTGATGCCACTTTTCCCTTTGGATCATGCTTGTATATGCTGATGCCTTCCGCTGAAATCTCCGCTGCCCTTACCGAAACAGGAATGACATTGGTAAATATCCTCACCCGGCTTCCATAGGCTTCCTTCAGCATGGAACTGATGTCTTTTGCATAGTTAGTCCGGCTGTCCACCATTGTCAGCAATATGCCCTCAATCTCCAGTTTCGGGTTAATCTGCCGCTTTACCTTGCCAACCGTCTTAATGAGCTGCTGCAAGCCTTTAACGGGCAGGTATGCCGCCTGTACGGGTATCAAGATGCTGTCGGCACAGGCAAGGGCATTTATAGTAATCATGCCGAGCGAGGGCATACAGTCTATAAGGATATAGTCGTAATTCTCCCTGACTATCTCTATGTACGACCTTAGTATCGTTTCCCGGCTCATAACATTCACAAGGGAAACCTCCAGACCGGATAACTCAATGTTCCCCGGCATAAGGTCTATCCCTTCCTCATGGTGCAGGATACCCTCTGTCGGCTCTACTTCTTCATCATTGATTAAATTCCCCATAATGGTTGCAAGCGTAACTTCCAATGTATCCGGCTCTGTATAGCCAAGACTTGCGGTAAGGCTTCCCTGTGCGTCTGCATCTATTAACAACACCTTTTTACCCTGTTTTGCAAGTCCTATGCCTAAATTGCTTGTTGTGGTGGTCTTGCCGACTCCACCTTTCTGATTTGCGATTGCGATTATTTTACACATGATCTGATTCTCCTTTGCTTTCTACTATTATTCTTTTATATTGCTTTTCCTTACTTCCACATAAGCCCTGTAATACTTCTTTGTCCCTTTGTTCGGGAACAAATCGGAAAACTCCGTCACTTCAATTTTAGAGCTTCTCTGTAAAATCTTACTGAACCACTTAATATCGTTTCTTGTTCCCATAAGCCTGACTTTTAACATCAATCCTGTCCTCCGAGCATGGCGTACAGATTTTTGTTATACGTTACATACTCCGGATACCGTATCTGTACAGCCTGCCAAAAATAAGGTGCATAGGCACAGCAGAATAATTCCTCCACTGTATAAAGTTTGCACTCGTCTACCTGTTCCTCCGCATCGTCATAATCAAGAACGCTTGGCGTTCCGTTACAATAAAGGTTAAACGCCATCCTGACTACTTTTACGCTTCCGCTGGTCTGCCAGCCTTCATGCAGGCACTTTGTTTTTACGTTGCCTGTCTTAAAATCATAAATACTTTTGATATTCCTTCTTGTGTCATCGTTGATACCAAGACAATATACAAGTGCTTTGTGATACACGTCCTGATATCTGACTTCTTTCAGTTTTTCATAGTAGAATTTCTCATGTGCTTCGCTGATAAAAATAATCGCTCTCTCTGCTCCTAACGCTGTACTGCTCATATTCATTTCCTCCATTTCTTATTTTGCTTTGCTGACCATAACAAAAAAGGACACTTCTCTAAAATTTTCTTTTAGAAAAATGTCCTTATCGTACAAAATATTAACTTGAACTGACACGAGTTTAATTTAAAATCATTTATTTTAACCCTTTAAGAGAGTTTATTTTGTCGTACTTTTGTCGTACCATACTGTTTAAAAGTCCGCAAACCCTTGATTTTACTGGTCTTTTCCGCCAAGCGACTTCATCGTCGGAAACAACAAAACATCCCTAATCGCCGGTGCATTGGTAAGTAACATCACCAGCCGATCAATCCCATACCCAATTCCACCAGTCGGCGGCATTCCAATGTCCAATGCATTCAGGAAATCCTCATCCGTGGTATTGGCCTCCTCATCTCCGGCCGCCAGTGCAGCCTCCTGGGCCTTAAAGCGCTCTCTCTGATCAATAGGATCATTTAGCTCCGAATAAGCGTTACACATTTCCCGACCATAGATAAACAGCTCAAACCGCTCCACCAATTCCGGCTTATCCGGTTTTCTCTTGGTCAGAGGAGACACCTCCACCGGGTGATCCATAATAAAGGTAGGCTGGATCAAATGTTCTTCCACAAACTCTTCAAAGAAAAGGTTAATAATATCCCCCCGCACATGACGGGACTCATAATGAACCTCTTTCTCATCCGCCAGCTTCTTTGCCTCTTCTGTCGTCTTAATTTCCTCAAAATCAATTCCCGCATACTTTTTGATGGCATCAATCATAGTGAGGCGCTCAAAGGGCTTCCCTAAATCGATCATCTCCTCCCCATAGGGAACGCAGGTAGTTCCACAGACCTCCTGGGCCACATGACGGAACATATTCTCGGTCAAATCCATCATGCCATTATAATCCGTATACGCCTGGTATAACTCCATCAAAGTAAACTCCGGATTGTGGCGGGTATCCAGTCCCTCGTTGCGGAACACACGGCCGATCTCGTACACCCGCTCCATGCCGCCTACAATCAACCGTTTCAGATACAGTTCCAGGGAAATCCGCAGCTTCACATCCTCATCCAAAGCATTGTAATGGGTCTCAAATGGTCTAGCTGCCGCACCTCCCGCATTACTTACCAGCATCGGTGTCTCCACCTCAAGAAAGCCCTGGTCATCCAGATAACGGCGGATGCTGCTGATAATTTTAGAACGCATCACAAAGGTTCTTTTCACATCCTCATTCATAATCAGATCGGTATACCTTTGGCGATAACGCATATCAGTATTTGTAAGGCCATGATACTTTTCCGGCAGAATCTGCAGGCTCTTGGACAACAAAGTCATAGACTTGGCGTGAACTGAGATTTCACCCATCTTTGTGGTAAACACAATCCCCTCCACACCCACAATATCACCAATATCCATTTTTTTAAATGCCTTATAAGCATCTTCACCCAAATCATCCCGCGCCACATAGCACTGGATATTACCTTTTAAATCCTGTACATTGCAAAAAGACGCCTTTCCCATAACCCGTTTGGACATCATCCGGCCAGCAAGGGACACTTCTTTTCCTTCCCATTCCTCATAGCGCTCTTTAATCTCTGCACTGTGTATGGTTACATCATATTTTGTAATTTGAAATGGGTCCTTTCCGGCTGCCTGAAGCTCCGCCAGCTTCTCCCGGCGCACTTTTAAAAGCTGGTTTATATCTGGCTCCTGATTCTGTTTTTTCTGCTGATTTTGCTGATTCTGCTGTTCTCCCATCCTCTGCTCCTCTTTTCGCGGAAATATAATCATCTAGGACACTCTCTGAATTTCAAGCACTTTATATTGTATAATCCCTGCCTGGGTTTCTACGCTCACCACATCTCCCACTTTCTTGCCAAGCAATGCCTGACCAACCGGAGACTCATTGGAAATCTTGTTTTTCAGGCTGTTTGCCTCTGTAGAACCAACAATCCGAAATTCCATTTCCTCATCAAAGTCCACATCGTATACTTTTACTTTACAGCCAATACTGATCTTATTTATGTCAATCTCATCTTCATCAATTACTTCTGCGTTTTTTAAAAGTTTTTCCAATTCCTCAATGCGAAGCTCAATGTCCCGCTGTTCATCCTTTGCAGCGTCATACTCTGCATTCTCAGATAAATCCCCCTGTTCTCTCGCTTCTTTTATCTTCTGTGCTACCTCTCGTCTCCGATTCACTTTCAGGTCCTGCAGCTCATCTTCATATTGCTTCAAACCTGCATAGGTCAAAATATTTTTCTTCTCCGCCATTATTACTCATTTCCTTCCTTTTTTACTACTTTAAATCGCGCCGGATCTCTTCACTTATCCGGACTCAAAAAACTGTAGCCAAATCCATAAAAACATGAGTCTGGCTCGTTACATTCCATGTATTATATCCCAAACGTTTATGGTTGTCAAGAATGAGAAACCATCAAAAACCACTGTTTTCCAACAGTTTTTCCAGCTCCTCCATGGTTTCCACCTGATTGCATTGACGCCGCACTGCGGCAGAATGGGGTAGACCTGCTGTGTACCAGGCAATGTGCTTGCGCATCTCCTTTATCCCCATGTTCTCACCCTTTAATTGAACTTGCATTTGTGCATGACGCAGAATCATCTGACAGATATGTTCTTTGTCTGGTTCTGGAAGCAATTTTCCTGTATCCAGATAATGTTGTATTCTTCCAAATATCCAGGGATTTCCTCTTGCTCCCCGGCCAATCATAAGTCCGTCACATCCCGTTTCTTCCAACATTTGTTTCGCATCCTTAGGCGTAAAAATATCACCATTTCCAATTACGGGTATCCGGATTGCCTCTTTGACCTGACGAAGGATTTGCCAGTCAGCCTTTCCCGAATAAAATTGCTCACGAGTCCTTCCATGGACAGCGACTGCTGCAATCCCGCATTGTTCCGCTATTTTCCCAATCTCCACTGCATTGATTTGATGTTCGTCAAACCCTTTTCGAAATTTTACCGTCACCGGCTTTTTCACCTTTTTTGTCAAAGCAGATAAAATTTTCTCTACCAACTGTGGATTTTTCATAAGCGCCGATCCCTCTCCATTATTTACCACTTTTGGCACCGGACACCCCATATTAAAATCAATCAGATCAAAAGGACCGTCTTCTATCTTTGCTGCCATTTCACTGACAATCTCTGGGTCTGAACCAAACAACTGCACTGCAATGGGCCGTTCTTTCGATTCCACCCTCAAAAGTTCCTTGGTATTTTTATTATTGTATAAAATCGCCTTTGCACTGACCATCTCCGTATACAATAACCCACATCCCTGCTCTCGACATAACAGACGAAATGGCTGGTCTGTGACGCCAGCCATAGGCGCCAGTATCAGATTGTTCTCCAATTTCACATTCCCAATCTGCAGATTCATGTTTGTATCCTTTCTCTTTTCAAAACTATCCTCAGCACCTTTTGCCAATATGCCCTACATTTCATCAAAACCGCAATCTGCTGCTTTTAACTACGTTCCGTTCACCCAAACAACCCCTCACGTTTCTTCCAAAAACACCATCCTATAATACAATTCCAGCTTTTCCAGTAGCTCCTGTTTCTCCTCCC
The DNA here is from genome assembly GCA_009911065.1 of Clostridiaceae bacterium. Lineage (GTDB taxonomy): Bacteria > Bacillota > Clostridia > Lachnospirales > Lachnospiraceae > Brotaphodocola. The sequence continues at coordinate 10,969 of QXWR01000002.1, forward strand.
GATACTGCTTAATTTTCAAATCTGCCCCAATCTCATCATAATACCCATCATACTCGGAAGTTATGTGTTTAAACTGCAGACTTCCATCTTCATCATATTCCATAGTCAAAATCCCGCCGCACTCTTCTGTGAACCACACACATAAAATCTGCAGTTCCCGGCGGACAGTTTCCGGCAAACTTGAAAAAGCTTTATTAAAATAATATTTCCTCTCATAACCATTAGAACCACAAAGTACCATGATCTCCTCCTTGATTCGGACAGCAAATACCCGACAGTCCGTTCTACCGGAACTGCCGGGTATCTCTTCTTTCAAAATCATAATCATTCAGGCAAAACGTCTTTTCTTTTCACAATATTCGATCCAAACATTCCTTACCTTACCAAAAGCTTGCAGATCTCAAACTGATCCTCCGGAATATCCTTCTTCATCTGAAGGGCCTCCTGAATATCAAAATCCACATACTCCCCATTCTTATAAGCCACTACCCGGTTGGTTTTGCCCTCGGACAAAAGCATGGCAGCCTTTGCCCCCATAATGGACGCATACACCCGGTCCTTACAAGTAGGCGTACCGCCCCGCTGCATGTGGCCTAAAATGGTAGCTCTGGTCTCCACTCCGGTTGCCGCCTCAATCCGCCGTGCCATGGAAGTAGAATGTCCGATTCCCTCTGCATTAATAATAATGTTATGCTTCTTTCCCTGTTTCCGGTTGGCAATAATCCGGTTAATCAGCACCTGCTCGTTGCCGTCATAACGCTCTGGAAGCAGCACATCCTCCGCACCGTTGGCAAATCCGCACCACAGAGCAATATAACCAGCATTCCGTCCCATAACCTCAATAATGCTGCACCGCTCATGGGAGGTGGATGTATCCCGCACCCGGTCAATGGCTTCCATAGCAGTGTTTACGGCAGTGTCAAAGCCAATGGTATAATCGCTGCATGCCACATCCAAATCGATGGTCCCCGGTACGCCGATGGTATTGATGCCAAGAGCCGCTAACTTCCCGGCTCCCCGGAACGAACCGTCTCCGCCAATAACCACCATGCCGTCAATTCCATGCTTCCGGCAAATCTCCGCTCCCAGCTCCTGTCCTTCCGGCGTCATAAACTCCATACATCTGGCCGTGTACAGAATCGTGCCGCCTCTGTAAATAATGTTGGACACGCTGGAACTTTTCAAATCCACGATCTCTTCCTGCAGAAGCCCCGCATACCCGCGCATGATTCCCTTGACATTCATTCCCAGGTTCAAAGCGGTCCGGACCACTGCGCGGATAGCAGCATTCATGCCCGGTGCATCTCCTCCGCTGGTAAGAACGCCTATTGTCTTAATCTCTTTTGCCATAACCTGCTCCTCCTATATATCCCGCGCCTTTCCGGCGTTGGTCTGCATATAAAATCTTCATGCCCCTCTAACCGCTCTGACACTCACCATGAAAAAACATCCAGGGACACATTTTACCTGCCTGTTCGCAAATGCTGTCCACGGCAGGCTTCCAAAGCAAAAATACTCGTCCTAGCAAATCCCATTTTAAATCATTTTCTCTATCTTTTCAATCCCTTTTCCACAAGTTTGACATTATTCTCACCAATTACCGGATAAAGGCGTTCCATTGTTGTTCTATTTGCACATACTTTCCAATTCGCCGGCAGAATTTTCTTTGCCCGCTCCTTCTCCAGATAGATAATCACCGTATCATGCCCCTCTTCCATCTTGAGAATTTCCATCACCTGTTTCTGTTTTTGATCATATTCCCCCTTGTCGCCAAACTTCAGCCACAGCTCCCTTGGCAGAGAATCAAACGGAATCACCTGTTCCAAAATCAGCTTCCCCGTCGTGTCGTCTCCAATGGAAGCCCGCCCCCGGACAAATACTTTGGACTCTTCTATCAGCAGGTCTCTCTTGGTCTCATAATCTCTGGGAAATACAAGAGCCTCCACAGTGCCCACCACATCCTCAATGGTCACAAAAGCCATCATTTTTCCTGTTTTGGTAGTCTTTACCACCTTGTTGGTGATCATTCCTCCCACAGTCACTTGAGCGCCGTCCGTCAAAATAGCCTTGCCGCTTTCCTCATCCACCATAAAATCCGTGGTCCGGGCCGTAATGCTGCTTTTCCACAAATCCATATATTCATCCAAAGGATGGCCGCTGACATACACCCCCAAAATATCCTTCTCAAAAGCTAAAAGCTCCTCTTTGGGAAATTCCTCCACCTTTGGCATACGAATCTGGTGACGTCGTTTCTCCTCCTCACCTACAAAATCAAACAGGCTCATCTGACCTGTCATCATACTTTTCCGCTCTTTGTTTTTCTGCTCCAAAAGCTCCGGAGCAATCATCGCCTTCTGACGCCGGTTTCCAGGAAGCGTGTCCATGGCTCCGGACTTGATAAAATTCTCCACGGTCCGCTTATTCACTTCCTTGCCACTGATTCGCTCTATAAAATCATCCAGAGACGTGTAAGGACCGTTATTCTCCCGCTCTTTGATAATGGCATCCACCACACTCCTGCCCACGCTTTTAATGGCAGAAAGTCCATAACGTATCCCTTCCCCAGCCACGGAAAAGCCGCTCTGCCCCTCATTAATATCCGGCGGCTGAATGGGAATCCCCATCTGACGGCAACTTAAAATATACTCTGCCACCTTATTGTTATTGTCCATCACAGAAGTCATTAATGCAGCCATAAACTCTTTTGGGTAATAGTATTTCAGATACGCCGTCTGAACCGCCACCACCGCATAGCAGGCGGCATGGGACTTGTTAAAAGCATACCGGGCAAAATCAATCATCTCATCAAATATCTGGTTCGCCGTCTTTTCATCCAGTCCATTTGCAATACATCCAGCCACCCCTTCCTCCGGGTTTCCGTAAACAAAATTCTTCCGCTCCTTTTCCATCACAGAAGCCTTTTTCTTTGACATGGCCCGACGCACCAGATCGCTTCTCCCCATGGTATATCCAGCCAGATCCCGCACAATCTGCATGACCTGCTCCTGATAGACAATACACCCATAGGTGGTCTTTAAAATCGGTTCCAGCCCCGGACAATCATAGGCAATTCTGGATTTGCCGTTCTTGCCCTTTAAATACTTGGGAATAAAGTCCATAGGACCTGGACGGTACAAAGCCACCCCGGCAATAATGTCCTCCAGATTCTCTGGCTTTAACTCCTTCATAAAATTTTTCATGCCGGAACTTTCCAGCTGAAACACCCCATCGCACTTTCCCGTGGCAATGGACGCCATCACTTCCTTGTCGTTAAAATCAATACTTCCCATATCCAGATGAATGCCGTAATTCTTCTCCACCTGTTTGGCCGCATTCTGAATCACCGTCAGAGTCCGAAGGCCCAGAAAATCCATTTTCAAAAGCCCCAGCTCCTCCAAGGTAGTCATGGTAAACTGGGTCGTAACCGTACCGTCCTGCGCTCTGGAAAGAGGCACAAACTCATCCATGGCCCTCTGGCCGATCACCACTCCTGCCGCATGCATGGAAGTATGGCGGGGCAGTCCTTCCAGACGTTTGGCCATGTCAATTAAGTACTTGATCTCATCGTCTCCCTGATACGCCTCCCGCAGCTCCGGGTTCTGCCGCAGCGCCTTGTCCAGCGTCATCCCCAAATCTCCGGGAATCATCTTGGCTATAGCGTCGCACCGGGCATAGGGCATATCCAACACCCGGCCCACATCCCGAACCACACCCTTTGCTGCCAGCGTTCCAAAGGTAACGATCTGCACTACCTGGTCTTTTCCATATTTCTCCACCACATAGTCAATCACCTCCTGCCGCCGTTCGAAGCAAAAGTCAATATCAATATCCGGCATGGAAACTCGTTCCGGATTTAAAAAACGCTCAAACAGAAGGTTGTAGCGAATGGGGTCAATGTCCGTAATCTCCAGACAGTAAGCCACAATACTTCCTGCAGCAGACCCTCGTCCCGGCCCTACCATAATCTCATTGGACCGGGCAAAATGGATAAAATCCCACACAATCAAAAAATAATCCACATATCCCATATTGCGGATTACATCTAACTCATACAAAAGCCGTTCTTTCAGAGTTTCGTCCCCCTCCGGGTACCGCTTTGCCATTCCGTCCATACAAAGCTTGTTTAAATATCCCCAGGAATCGTATCCCTCCGGCACATCATACCGAGGCAGCTTTAAAACGCCAAACTCAATCTCCACATTGCACCGTTCTGCAATCTTATGCGTATTGTCAATGGCCTCCAAAGCATAAGAAAACAGCTCCCGCATCTCTTTCTCAGATTTGCAGTAATACTGGCCCCCCTCATACCGCATCCGGTTTTCATCTGCAACCTTTTTCCCAGTCTGAATACACAGAAGAATGTCATGGGCCGCTGCATCCCGATCAAATGTATAATGAATATCATTGGTGGCCACCAAATCGATTCCCAGCTCCCGGCTCATACGCAAAAGCCCCTGGTCCACGGTCCTTTGAGCCGGAATCCCATGATCCTGCAGCTCCAGAAAGAAATTTCCTTTTCCAAAAATATCCTGATAATGAAGAGCCGCCTTCTTTGCCTCCTCATACATGCCCCGAATTAGATACCGCTGAACCTCTCCAGCCAGACAGGCGCTTAATGCAATAATCCCCTCATGGTAAGTTTCCAAAACCTCATAATCCACCCTGGGCTTATAATAAAATCCGTCCAGAAATCCCTTCGACACAATCTTCATCAAATTCTGATAACCCTGGTTGTTCTCGGCTAAAAGCACCAGATGGTAATACCGGTCCTCCCCGCTTCCAATCTCCCGGTCAAAACGGGACCCTGGCGCCACATAAACCTCGCAGCCAATAATCGGCTTGATCCCCACTTCCCTGGCCGCCCGGTAAAAATCAATCACACCATACATTACTCCATGGTCCGTAATGGCCATGCTGTCCATTCCCAAATCCTTAGCGCACTGCACCAGCTCGTGAATCTTACAGGAGCCGTCCAGCAGGCTGTACTCCGTATGCACATGCAAATGTGTAAAAGCCACGATTACCTCCTCTCATCTCTATGCTAAATCCAAAAACCCATAACCAAAAAACAGCTTCGGAAAAATCGGGGAATGTCAGAAAACCCTCCCGGATTCTGCCGAAGCAAACCTTTCGGTATTTATCCTGTTTCCAGAAATATTATAACAAACAAAAAGCATGAAGTCAAATGCCCATGCAGGCACAGCGCTTAGCTAATTGTCCGCAAAAATCAAGACTTCACAAGGCATTATCCTCGCACCCTTTCCATATGTATAGCCAGATGTCCCACGGCTTCCTTAGGAACCGCCTTTTCAAGCTCTTTTCCCATATAGGAACAAATCCGCCCCGCCAGCTCATAAGACTCCGGAAACTGGGTCCGGGCATACTCATCCATATCCAGATGGATCGGCTCTCCGTCCCGAATCCGGACCACCAGATAGCGAAGGTGCGCCATAAACCGCTCAAACAGAAAAGAGTGGGGATCGAACTTTATCCCCAGCTCCTCCTCTGCCATGGTCACAGCCATCCGCATGACTGCGACCATGTGGAAAGACTCTTCCAGCTTCTCATCGGTCCGGCCGGCCCGGATGTGCAGCGTAATGTACCCTACCTCATCTTCACATAAAAAACATCCGGTACATTCCTGCACCATATCCCGGCTTTTCTGTGCAATCCGGTATTCTTCCGGATAGAGGACACGGATGTCCCCGTGAAATGGATTTTTCAACAAAATTCCGTTTTGCATCCGCTCCACTGCCACCGCAATATGGTCTGCCAACGGAATCAATATATTTGGATTCAGTTCTCCAAGCTCCCCTTTTGCCAGCTCCACAATCTTTCCTGCCAGCTCCAGAAATTTCGGGTCCATGCCGTTTAACACCTGACGTCCCGTCCGCTTTTTTTCTTCCCGGTCCACAATGGTATAGCGCTTTGTATTTTCATCCCTTTCAAAACGCTCATTTACCCGTTTTCCAAAGCCAATGCCGCTCCCCAGCAAAATGGCCTCTTCCTCCCGTTTCATATCGTAGACCAGTACTCCGTTGTTGTTCAATACCTTTATCACACGATACATCCGTAAACCCCCATTGACTTTTCCTACACTCCCATTAAATCAGCCGCATGATCTAACGCCCGAATTTCCTTTTCCTGCGGCACCTGTATTGCAGCCCCTGCCGGAAGCGCCGTATAGATAATCATACATGCCTCGGACACTGCATTGGCCTTCACATATTCCAGGTCAAACCGCATCAAAGACTCTCCCCGTTTTACATGATCTCCGTCTTTCACCAGCGGCTCAAAGCCCTTACCTTCCAGCTTCACCGTGTCCACACCAATATGCAGCATAAATTCCAGACCGTCGGATGTTTTCAAACCAACCGCATGACCTGTGGGGAACACAAACGCCACGTCCACGTCACAGGGAGCCAGAACCTCTCCGTCTGTAGGCATGACCATAAATCCGTCCCCAATCATCTTCTGTGCAAAGGTCACATCCGGCGCATGTTCAATCGGCTCCACCCTTCCGTTAAATGGACTGTACAGAGGAATCTTCTTTCCTGCCTCTGCGCCAGAAGCTGCCTTTTCTCCGCCAACTGCCCCATCCGGGGAAGATGCTTTTCCTTTGCTGGCTTCTGATCCGGCGCCAGACTCTTTTTTGCCTGCCTCCTGCTCCCCATGATACTCCACATCCGGAGCTGTAGCCATATAAGATACCAGATCTGCTTTGATATTGGGAACTGTAGGACCATAAATCACCTGCACTCCCTGGCCTTTTCGAATCACTCCCGCCGCGCCGGTTTCCTTTAAAATACTCTCGCTCACCAACTCTGGCTTGTTGACGGTACATCTTAAACGGGTAATACAGCAGTCCACATCCACCACGTTTTTCTTGCCGCCAAGACCGTCTAAAATTCTCTGGGAACGCTCATCCACAGCATCTTTTTCCGAACCGCTCCCCTGCTTTCTGGCGTCCACATCACTTCTCCGGTACAGCTTCACTTCCTCACTGTCATCCCGTCCCGGAGTCTTTAAGTCAAACTTGAGAATCAAATACTTAAACACAGCAAAATACACCACAAAATACACGGCTCCCACAACTGGAATCCAGTACCAGCTGGTCTTTGCCGCTCCCGGCAAAATTCCAAACAAAGTAAGGTCAATGATACCTCCAGAGAAGGTCATTCCCACTCCTACGTTTAAAATGTGCATAAACATGTAGGCAGCTCCGGCCAAAACGCTGTGTACTGCATACAAAAACGGAGCCACAAAAATAAACGTAAATTCCAAAGGCTCTGTGATTCCCGTCAACATGGCAGTCAGGGCAGCTGACATTAAAAGGCTTCCTGCCGCCTGCTTCTTCTCAGGCTTTGCTACCTGATACATGGCAAGAGCTGCTCCTGGAAGGCCAAAAATCATAAACGGGAACTTTCCGGTCATAAACCGGGTTCCTGGATTAACGCTGAAATGAGCGATCTCTCCCATATGACCCAGCTGGGCAAAGAAAATATTCTGAGCGCCATACACCATCTGACCTGCCACTTCCAGCTGACCGCCCACTGCAGTCTGCCAGAAAGGCATATAGAACACATGATGCAGTCCAAAAGGAATCAACGCACGTTCAATAATACCATAAATCCAGGTTCCCACATAGCCAGAACTGTTTACCAGCGCACCCAGGCCATAGATTCCGTTCTGAATCACCGGCCACACAAAATACATGGCAATTCCCACAAAAATATAAACCACACTGGAAACAATCGGAACAAACCGGGTTCCTCCAAAGAAAGAAAGCACCTGGGGAAGCTGAATCTTGTAATACTTATTGTGCAGAGCAGCAACTCCCAGCCCTACAATCACGCCTCCGAACACCCCCATCTGCAAAGAAGAGATTCCCAGGACCTTTGTCACAGAACCGTCTAGCATTCCCACCGTCTGTTCCACCGAACCCACCATGCCAGCCAGAGCATTTCCCGCCCCGTCAAGAACCTCCGGAGCTGTCACCAGCCTGCCGGACAATACTAACAAAGCATGAATCGCTGTATGCATGATAAAAAAAGCAATGACACTGGCAAGAGCCGCCACCTCTTTCTCCTGCTTTGCCATACCCACTGCCACACCAATGGCAAATAATAGAGGAAGATTTTCAAACACCACATTACCGCAGCTGTTTAAAATGTTCAAAAAACCATTCAGCAATGTACCCGGACCTAAAAGCGCCTCCAGGTGATAAGCGTTAATCATGGTCCCATTGGTAAAAGAACCGCCGATTCCCAGCAGAAGACCTGCCACGGGAAGAATCGCAATCGGAAGCATAAAGGAACGTCCGACTCGCTGTAAAACACCAAAAATCTTGTCTTTCATTTCTTTTCCCTGCTTTCTTTTTTAGTATCCACTCTCACAAAGCCCTGTGCCTTTTTGGACTGGGAAAGTGTTTTGAAACTTTGTCTGTGTGGGCAAAACCACCCTTTTACGGCAAAAAGGCATAAACTCCCCCTTTCCACAGATATTCTGCCGAATTATGGGTAGTTTATGCCTGATCAAACCGCTTTATCAGTAACACACTAAAATAAAGTATAGGGGGAAATTGAAACTTTGTCAATAACCATTTTTATTCAATCACTACCATATCCCAATACTCCAGATACGGCAGCACAAACCGCACTTCCCCGTTGTTATAGGTAAATTCCAATTCCTCCATGATTCCCTCCTGATAATCTGGAGACATAAAATACACATGGTTTGGAACAAAATCCACACTTTGGGCCATCTCCACCTGCCGCTTCACCACTGGAGCTGTCTGCGCTCCTCTGGAATCCACCCAGGCATAAGAGGAAGCGCCGTCATAGTTAAGAAGCTGTACAATCGTCTGATTTCCCTTTTTCTTTGTGAAAGAATACACCTTTCCCAGCTCTGCATCCGATGAAGTCGTAACACCTCCCACCTGCGTCTTTGCCGCCACCTCACAAAGACCGGTTCCTCTTAGGAAATTCTCATAGGCAACCATAAAAGAATAATAATTTCTCACCCGCTTTTCCAGTTCTCTGGAAATTCTAAGGGAATTGCCGGGATAATACTCATTGGAAAGCATTCCCGTATCCCCCAGCTCCAGATGGCTTCCCCCTGCCGCTGCCAGCATGGCATTGGTATAGAGGATTCCTGGAAGATTAAACGGTTCTCCCTTCATTACATTGTAATCCATATATGCGCCGATCACACTGCCCCGTTCCCCCTTTGTCACCGCATAAATCTGGTCCAGCACCTTCTTTAAAGACAGATAATCCTTACAATCTCCCGGCCACACCTCCACATAAATAATGTCATACACGCCTGAATTGAGAACCTGCTGCAAGCCGTAGCCGCCCACTGGGTTAAAAATCACGCGAGTCTGAACTTCCTTTTCCAGCCGGTCTAAAAACGGCACATAAGTCTGATCCAGTTCCAGCTCATTTCCCTGGTAATCAAACCGTTTGGAACCTCTCGCTCCTAAAGAGTCCATCTGAAGACCGTCAAAATCATACACATCCAGAAAATCTCTGTGAACCTGGTTAAAATGGTTTTGCCAGTTTTCATCTGCTGGATTAAACATCCACAGCTTTGGCGTCTCCCAACCGTCTCCTCCCAGGTCATGGGAATCCTGCTGCTGATGCCTTTGATCTTTGTACAGCCCCCATTCCGGAAGAATCCCCCGCTCCTCATAATGATCATATGCGCCAAATATCAAATTATAAAAGAAGGAACGCATATTGAGAGAATGGCCTGCCGCAATGGTTTTTTTCAAAGACTGAGCATCCACCGTCTGCTTTGCCAAAGACTTCCACTCTCCATCCGGATTGTCCACAGTGCCTGCCAAAGGCTGCTCCTGACTGTCAAACACATCATAGTAAAACAGTCCGTTAATATGATGTTTTTTCAGCCGATTCAGCGTAGCGGCAATTTCCTCGTCAGACCGATGATCCAGTTTGGTAATGTACCCATAGCGAGGAAAACGGTTCCAGTCGGAAGACACGTCAATAGCAGTCATCCGGTAATCTTTTATCTGATCTTGTTCTTCCAGATAAGCCTCCACTGCATATCCCTTAAAATCCTCCCCAGGAAGCTCTATCACAAAGGTTTCCGCCTGTGTTTCCGCTCCCACTTGCCTTTCCTGTTCCCACACAACCTGATTTAAGTGGCGGACCCGTATGCGTAAAAGAGATTCCTTGCCTGCTCTCCCAGGGCCAAACTCCACCGTCAGCCTTATTGCCTCTCCCGGTGAATACATGCTCCGGTCCGTATAAATATCAATCAAACTGCTCCCCACAGTAATTTCCTCCCATCCCTGCCTGACAAAGGCATCCATTCCTGTCCTTAAAGTTTTAAGGCCGGCTGCCTGTACAGGCAAAGCAGTTGCTCCAATCATACAGAGCGCTGCCATGACTGCTGCTGCCCTTTGGCCTGTTTTCTTGAATCTTTTTCTCATTCTCACACCTCCGGCTCTTTCCTTCTGCCTCAAAGACTCTCCGGCTTCCCATAGGAAGCCGCAAAGTCTTTGTCTCCATAGCCTTACAATTCTTCTCTCTCCAGCAAAATATAGTTCACCCAGCCAAAGAAATCTCCTTCCTGGCCGGTCAAGGTAAGAACATCTCCTGGCTTTAAGGACAACACCATCTCCAGATAATCCTGACTGTAATCAATATCGCTGTAATCCGTGGCTTTTCTCCGGATGACTCCCACTGGCAGTCCGTTTAGCTGAACGGTAAATTCTTCTCTGGTTCCGTTGGACAGCACGCTTAGACGATACCTGCCTTCCACAAAATCCGGATCATTGCTCACTGGAATCAATATGGAAGTTCCTGGCTGTAAGTCTGCTGCCGGACTGTATAAGGATGCCTGATAGAAATCCTCCCCGTCGTACCGGTACTCGGCTTTTGGCTGTCCGGTTCCCACAGGAGCCGGAATCAGCTGCACCGCTTCCACCCATCCCCAGGGACCTTCCTCCTCATTTCCCGGCGCCTCTAACGTAATAACATCATCTGGCCTTATATACAACGTATGATTCATTCGATTCATGGTAAAATCAGATTTCTCAAATCCGCTTCCTGTCACCCTCACAATGCTTCCTGCCATCTCTCCATTTACCTTCACCCACAGACGGGTACGGTTTCCGTTTGTAACTGCTCCGATCTGGTAAAAGCCTTCCTGAAAATCTTTATGTTCCCCAGCCCGAAAAGAAAGGCTGTCTCCTGGCTGTAAATCTGCCGCATTATAATTTTCTGCCTTTTTCTCATACAGATCCGCCCCTTGATACACCACTCGGTTTCCTGTTCTTTCAGAAGCCGCAGGACCAACCCAGGTCAGGTCCACGTAATCCACCCAGCCATAATGATTTCCGCTTTCTCCCTCAACCGTTAGAATATCTGACGCAGACAAGTTCAGGGTTTCTGCCATGGTATCATCAGTCATATGTGCCATGCCAAAGTCTGTCTCTGCCCGAAGGACATTTCCCACAACCTGGTCATTAACCTTTATGATAAACTTCTGCCGGTTTCCGTTGGAACGGATGGTCACACGGTAAATGCCAGCCTTAAATTCTCTGTTATCTCCAAGAGGAATCTTCATCTGGGCTCCCGGCTGTAAATCTGCTGTCAGACTGCCAGACTGAGCTTTATAATAGGCTTCTCCTTCATAAATATAATGATTTCCATTGGTGCGTGTCTTCACAGGCTCATTGTCCATTGCTCTGGACAAAGCTCCCACTGCGGCTCCTGCGCGGCTATAAATCTCATCGCCGCAATCATCCCGAAGGAACACGCCGCCCTCCACAATGGCAAACATTCCGGTCTCTTTTGAAATGGTAAATACCAGCTGATCCTCCTCAACCCGGCTGGGAACCTTGGAACACTTAATGGCCTGCCCTTCCCCGTTTACATGATACACTGTGTACGGTTTTTTAACCGTCTCCAAGTTCCCGGTCTCTGCCTCTTCCGGTCTGTCGTATTCTGTGGCGTTTGCGGTCTCTCCATTTAAACTTATAGCCAACGGCTCTGATTCTTCCTGCAGCGATCTTTTGTGGAACGCCCGGTCTGCCTTCCTTGCCCAGGTTTGCGCATTGATCTCCTCCAGACGAATGCGAATGGTCACTGGGGAAGATGGGGTAATGGGATTACTCCGATCCTCTCCCAAATAGAAACGGATATACCTTGTAATGATTCGATCCCCTTTAAAACGGTCAAGAACGGTCTCTGCCTTTGCATCTTTCGGGTCTGGCTGTTCGATTACCAACTGGGCATCCATGGGCAGAGCGCCTATGGGAGCCTCTGCCTTTACGGAGATTTCCCCGTCGCTCTCTGTGGCATCAAAAGGTTTGCCTTCAATCAGCTCCACATAGTCAATCCAGTGGTACTGTCCTTCTGGGGTCACAAGGGCCAGCGTATTGGTTCCGTACAGTTCCAGTATTCCTTCTGCCGAACCATATTTGTAATCTCCCCACTCTGCATGAGGTACAAAAAGACTTCCCACTGCCTTATCATTTACATGAACCAGGAGCTTTTTCCCATCGCCTCCTCCACAATAGCGAATCAACAGATTGTACACGCCCCGGTCAAATCCATCTTCCTTCCGAAGAGGAATGGAAAGCTTATCTCCGTTGCCAGCCTCAAAATTAGCTGCATTCCCATTATCTGCCCAGGCTTTATAATATTCCTCCGCCTCAAAATGATAAATTCCTTTTTCCATGGACACGGCATAAACTCCGCACCCTTGCATGGCAGCTGACAATCCTCCCTCATCTGCTGTGGCAAACAAGTTCTCTCCCGTATCCCCATCTACATAATAAAGATCTACATACGGATTTTCTTTATTCACTCCTGCCGGATAAGGAATCTTCACCTGAATCCGGCCTTCTCTTTGTTCTGTGGTCAAATCCAAAAGCTGCCCGCCGTCTTTTAGTTCAATCTGGTATCCCACAGCCCGCATTCCCTCTCCGGAAAAATAATGATCCGCCACCTTGCCAACCGCCTTTACCGAAAGTGTGGCCTGAATGGGAAGAACCCCTTCTTCTGCTTCCACCACAATTCCTGTGGCTGGGTCTTTCTTGTAAAAGATCGGAGGAACTTCTTTCCATACAATGTCTTTAATCCATCCATAGCTTCCTTCTGGCGCTACAATAGTCACAACGTCTCCGGCTTTCAGCGTATACCGGCCCTGCCAGCCGTTTGCCAGCAGCTGGTCCATGCCGAATGCTCCGCTTCCTGCTGCCAGATACGTTCCCATCTCTTCTCCGTTCACCAAAACCGTGTAGGTTCGGGCGCTTCCGGAATGCATCATCTTTAACACATACTGTCCCTGGATAAACCGACTGTCCAGATTTATGGTCAGTGTCTTTCCCGGGTCCATATTGGCGCAGTTTCCGTCATCTCCAGTAATCGGATTCCATCCGTCAGCTGCTTCCTCCAGCTTCACAATAGGATCTTTCACATTCAGGCAAATCCGCTTTTCTGTTGTGGGAACTAAACGGATTTTGTCAATCCAGTCGTACTGTCCCTCTGACACTGCCTTCAATACCAAGGTTTCCTTCCCGGTAAGATGAAGAATCCCCATGGTCTCTGCTGTTTTGCTGTTATTCCAGCCAAATTCTCCAGGAGAAAGAATCAACTCAGCAGAATGGTTTCCTGTTTCCACCTTTAAGATTTGTCCGTTTCCCGCATAAACCGCCTCAATCCGATAATTTCCTGACTTAAATCCAGATACTTTCTCCAAAGGAATCCGGATTTCTGTGTTTGGCTGCAAGTCAGCTCCCTTTTTGTCTTCGGTCAGTCTGTCATAATACCGCTCGCCCTCAAATATGTAAGCGTCTCCTTCCATGGTGAATCCGCCTTGTACCTCTGACAGCCACTTAAAGGTTACTCCCTTTATCCAGCCTGTGGTGGTATCATTGGGCGCTGTGATCGTAACCGTGTCCCCGGCTTTGAGAGAATAACTTCCCTTCCATCCGCCGCCAGTCAGCTGATTACTTCCCAGCTCTCCCTGGTCTCCTTTGCTCTCTGCCACATCATAAGTTCCCTCTGCCTGCCCGTTAACCAAAACCGTGTAGGACCGGGCATCTCCCGTGTGGAAAAGCCACAAACCATACTGCCCTTCCTCAAAACGGGTATCCAATTTTATGGTCATCGTATTTCCAGGTCCCAAATGAATACAGTTCCCGTCCTCTACGCTTCCTGTAATCGTGACAGAAGAATCTCCTGCCTCCACACCAATCCAGGTTTCTGACTCTGGAAACGGCACCAGCCTTATTGTTTTCACCCATGTATACGGACCGCCGGACAACTGGTCTGCAGTGAACGTAAGGGTCTCATTTCCGGTCAGGTCAAAATACTTGAAGGTCTCTCCTGTCTTTTGTGAATCCCAGTTAAAATCCGAAGGAGACAAGATGAGTTCTCCGGCGCTGCTTCCTGCCTGAACCTCCATAATCTGTCCATTTCCAGCATAATCCATCTGAATTTGATATTTTCCCGGCTGTATGGCAGGTTCCAGATCCGCCAGATGAATCGTAATGGATTCCCCTGGCTGTAAGTCTGCCCCTAATCCGTCGCCAGTTGGATTTCCTCCATAAAACTTCTTTGCATCAAACAGATAGGAACTGCCGTCCACCATATAATCTGGCTCCGTTTCAGACACCCATTTCCATACAACGTCCTTTAACCATCCATAATTTCCTTCCGGCGGTACTATAGAAACCACATCCCCTGCCTTTAACTCATAGTTTCCCTGCCAGCCGTCGTCGTGAAGACCTCGCATATTAAAGCTGTCAGAACCTGCGCTTGCCGCATATCCTTCTCCCACTTCTTTTCCGTTGACCAAAACCTTGTAAGTCCGGTCATTGCCAGTTGTCACCAGGGAAAGGGTATAAATTCCCTTTTTGAAACTGCCGTCCAGAGTCATTTCCACCTTAACCCCAGGGTCCATATTGGCACAGCTGTTGTCATCACCTGTCACCTTATCCGATGGCGCCACATAGTCCTTTGCCAGAAACCAAATCTCCTCTTCTTCCACTGGTTCCAGCTCAATCCAGTCAATCCGGGTATACTTGCCATCTGTATAAGTGCTTAATTTCAGGGTGTCGCCAGATGACAGATTCCAAACCCGGCGGTACTCCACAGGATCATCGGTCAAATACCATTCTGCCGATGGAGTCAAAGCCATATCAAACATGGAACCCACTTCCATCTTTAGGTTCTGATCCTGTCCTCCACAGCGGAACCGAATCCGATAATTTCCGTCCTGAAAACCATCAATTCCATTTAATGGTATGGATATTACTGAACCTGCGCCGCTGCTGGTATCATTTGGCGGCTGCAAATCAGCATAAGTGTCACTTCCCTCTGTACCTGTTTTGCTATAATACTCCTCAGCCTCAATCCGAATCACCCCGTCTGCGCGGATGCTCATCTTTGCTGGCTCCATATCCGAAGAAGTAGCTTTGGTTACTTCTGTATTGTTCTGCGTCGGTTCTTCCTTGAAAACTGTATTTTCCTCTTTCTCCTCATCTTCGTCCATCTCCGCCCAGTCTGCATCTGTGGCAGTCCATCCGCTTTTGCTGGCCACATTCTTTTTGCTGTCTGATGCTAAAATCTGTGCCATTACTACAGACAGAGGAGCTGCTTTTCCTGTGAAAATTCCAACGATCAGCAGCACAGCCAGATACCGCATAGCCTGTTTTTTCTTTTTCAAGCTGACTCTTTCCGTTCGTTTGCCGGTTTCCTTTCTCATTTTTCTACCCCCTATTCTTCCACTTCTTTCAGATAGATATAAGCCGCGTCATCCGCTCCCAGGCGAACCCCCTGTTCCCCTTCAATCTCCTCTGAGCTTTTATCAATCTGAAAAATATCATACCCGTTTTTTTCGTTGCCGTGTTGCGGCTTACATACACGATAAATACAGTCCCCGTAATCTTTGTATTTTTTTCCTCCTGTAACGATTCCCTTGCTGTTGACCCGCTGGGCGCTTCCTGTCTTTACATTTCCTTCTGCATCTACTAAAAACAATCCCGTTGCGTCTGTGTCCCGATTGGCAATCTCCGGAATATACACCAACTCATACCGCTCGGTGCTGGCTGACCCTACGGCAAGGCCCTGGTAGTACAGTTTTCCGTCATATACCCCGGTCACACCTCTCCCAAGAAAATTCCTGTCGTCAGATTTCTCGGAAAAATAATAATAAAAATTTTCTTTTCCTTCTCCGTTGTTCTTGATTCTTGGTCCAGTCACCATGGCAGCGTTGTCGGAAAAATCATAGAACCCATTGGGAAATCTTCTCAAAACACTGTTTTGATCTTTCATCAATAAAAGCAGTCCGTCAATCCTTGCCCCATTATTCTCGCAGAAATAATAGCGCCCGTCTTCTGCCTTAAAGACAAATCCCACAAAATCATCTGCATCCTTCCCGCTGCTTAAAGTTCCGTTAAAGGCATAGGTTCCGATATTTTCTTCTTCCACCTTTTGAGGGCGAAGATAATCTGCGACAATGGCATCGTTGAGTCTGCCTGCTTCTAAAATCCAATCGTCCTGATTTCTTCTCCAGGCCCCATAACGACAATAGGTGACAATATATCCGTTCTTACCGCAGTAAAAGGAACGGTCGTCTTCGCTCTCATCTTTCCCTGGAGGCTTTGCGTTAATCCAGCAGCTTTTCGACACTTTTCCGCTGTCTGGGTCACAGTACAGATAATACTGAGGATTATGGGCATATTCCCGCTCTTCATAACCATTCCCAAAGTCTCCTCCCTGGGCTTCTTCTGTCTCGTCTGTTACCTCCACATACTTTTTCGCTCCGTCACTGTCCGGATTGTGTCCTTCTTCATACACCCATCCCCTTAAACGTCTTCCGTTCTCGTCAAAGCAATATTCATTTCCTTCATATTCTAATTTTTTGTTTCGGACCACATTTCCCTGCTGGTCAAAATAATACCAGTTTACCTCCTCATTCCCATCTTCCGTAGGACCGGAAAACACCTGGAAATAAGGGGAATCCGGCGCATATGCAGGCATCCACTGTTCTCTGCACATCCGGCCTGTGGTATCGCAGTAATAGACCGTGTCATCCATGGTTCCAGAACGGTAAACCTCTGCATCATCTCCAATGGAATCTCCGCTGGATACCCATCCGGTCAGCATTCTTCCTTCCCCGTCAAAAAAGTAAATGCTTCCGTCAATCTGCTGTCTGCCCTTTACGGCCTGCCCGTCCCGGCCAAAATACTGCCACACATTTCCCTGGGATTCATAGGACCATCCCGCTTCTGGCAATACCGGATTCATCTCCCCGTACACACAAACCGGGCATAGCAGCAGGATACATCCTGCTGCTGCCATTGCAATCCTTATTTTCTGCCTTTTCATACCCAAAAACACCTCCTCTTTTTTATTCCTTCACACTTCCCATCACAATTCCCGTAATCAGATAACGCTGCAGCAGCGGGTAAATCAAAAGCAGCGGAACCACGGACACCACAATCTTTGCCGCATTCAGATTCTGACTGGAAACTTCCATGGCATTGATAAGAGAGCTTAGGCTTCCTCCGGAATTTAACATATCCTCCAACTTAACACTCAAGGTCTGAATATAGGTCTGAAGAGGATAATTTCGCACCTTTGTCATATAAATCAGTCCTCCAAAAAAGTCATTCCAGTTTCCTACAATGCTAAAAAGAGCAATGGTGGCAATGACTGGTTTGGAACAGGGTATGTAAACTTTTGTCAATACCTGTAAAGGCGTCGCCCCATCAATGACAGCTGCCTCCTCTAACGACTTTGGCACTCCCATAAAAAAGTTCATCACCATAATCACGCTGAAAATTGGAACTGCCCCAGGAAGAACCAATGCCCAAACTGTATTGAGCAGATGAAGTTTTTTCACCACCAGGTAGGTGGGAATCATTCCGCCACTGAACAGCATAGCAAAAATCAGCAGATTCATATAAATGTTTCGTCCCCTAAATTCCCGTTTTGTCTTGGACAACGGATAAGCCATCAGCACAATGAGAACCAGATTAACCACCAGTCCCGATGCCACCCGAAACACCGAGATTCCAAAGGAGCGCCAGAACTGACGATCCTCCATGATTTTATTGTAAGCTGCTGTGGTAAATTTCACTGGCACAAAGCCTACAATATTAGCGGCAGCTGCATCGCTGCTGCTAAAGGAGATTGCCAGAATGTTCAGCATGGGAAGCAGACAAATCAACCCTAAAAGAATCACGATCCCATAGATTATCCCAGTCCCCAAATTTGCCATTATCCCTTTTTTCCGTATCATATTCCTGCCTCCCTTAAAAGATCTTCCGCTCTGTAAAACGTTTGGACAGCTCATTGGCCGTCACCATCAGAATCAATCCCACCACCGAACGCAGCAGTCCGACTGCTGTGGAAAAGCTGTACTGCCGGCTGATCAGACCCATTCGGTACACATAGGTATCCAGCACATCGCCGGTCTTATAAACCATGGGGGAATACAGGTTATAAATCTGATCAAATCCGGCGCTCAATATACTGGTCAGGCTCATGGCTGCCATAAGAAGAATAATCGGCAGCATTCCTGGCAGCGTAATGTGCCACACTCGTTTCCACCAGGTTGCACCATCCATAGCCGCCGCCTCGTGAAGTCCTGGGTCAATGGCCGTAATCGCCGCCAGGTACACGATAGAATTGTATCCAAACTCTTTCCATACATCGGTGGCAATGATCATGGGACGAAACCAGGTATTGCTTCCCAAAAAATTGATCTTTTCCATTCCAAGAGCCGCCAAAAGCTGATTCACCGGTCCATCCAGATTCACCATATTTACCACCACGGCTGCCAGCACAACCCAGGACAGGAAGTGAGGCAGATACACAATGGTCTGAATGGTCTTTTTCAAAAGCTTCACCCGAATTTCATTTAACAAAATGGCAAACACAATGGCCATAAAGGTTCCAAGCAAAATCTTCCCCACCGCTATAATCAGCGTGTTGGCAAAGATCTGTCCAATATCCGGCAGTTCAAACATATACAGAAAATGTTCCAATCCCACAAACTTGGAACCCAAAATTCCTTTTGCCGGCACATAGTCCTGAAATGCCATAATAATTCCAGCCATAGGCACAAAACAAAACACGATTACAAACGCCATACCCGGCAGCATCATCAAATGAAACATTGCCTGGGTACCCATCCCCTCATTTTTTAGGGCCTTTCCCTGATTCATTTTGCATTCCTCCTCATTCCGAATGTTTCCTAATCCTTTCGCCTTCTACTCTGTCCCAGCCAGAGCTTCTTCAATTTCTCCTGTAATCTTCTCCCCTCCCTGAGCGTTCCAGTCTGCCACAAATTGGTCAAACCCATCTAAAGGAATCGAACCAGTGACAATTCCCACAAACACTTCCTCTTCCATCTTTCCCAAATTGGCGCTGCTCTTTTTCATCGTCTTTGTGGTTCCCCGAAACACTGGCGTCTCCCACTGAAACTGTCCGTTTTTTGTCAGGCTTTCAATCAGCTCGATTCCGCCCATGCGGGAGGTGTATTTGGCCCAGTCATTGACTTCTGGCTGTGATTCCTTCTGATACCGCCGAATCGATTCCACAATGCTTTTAGATTCTGCAGTCCTCACCTCTTCCATTGTAATCGCTCCGTTAAGGCAGTTCTTAATATCTGCATAGTCATCCAACAGAGATGTATAAGAATTGATCTCTACCTGGAACGGACGGGCTGAATTGTCCACCCCCTGCTGAATGTAAGAAGCCACCTGGGGCGCTTCCTGTTCCAGATTCTTGTTGTTCACCACATCATCAAAAAACAGGTTCAGCATCTTTACAATCACTTCTGGATTGGAATAGCCTTTTCGTACCACCATATATCCGCTTCCTGCATTGCTGTGGGCCACATTCACCTTGTTCTCCTCATCGCATACGGTAAATGCTGCAAATTCCGCCTCCGGGTTCATGCCCTTTACATTGTTTAAAAGCCAGTCTGGAATGTGCCACGGCCCAAAAGCAATGCCCAGCTGATTGTTGGTCAAAAGCGCTGTAATGTCATCCCAGGTCCGTGTGCCAAACTGTGGGTCCAAAATCCCTTCCTGGAACCACTTGGCAAGCTGTCCCAAGGTAGCCTTCATCTCTTCTGTCACAGACCCATATACCACTTTATTCTCTTTATCTTCAATCCAAAGTTTGGGAAACGCCCCAAATGCCGAGGTAATGGCATTGATGGTATAACCGCTGCCGCCATAATCGTCTGCAGTGAGATAAGGTGCAAATGCCATTCCCACCGGATTGCCGGACCCGCCAGGGTCCTGTTCCAAAAAGGTCTTTGCAATTTCCTCAAGCTCCTGAATCGTCAGACAGTGATCCTTATTTTCATCTACCATGAGTCCGGTCTTCTCCAGCCAGTCTTTCCGAATATAGGCCACACAGGGAGCGCTGTCCAGATTCGTCCCTGGAATGGCCATCAGCCGGCCTTCGTAGGTGGCTGTGTCCAGACACCGGCCTCCATAAGAATCATAAATTTCCTTAATATAAGAACTGGCATAAGTGTTGTAAACATCCGTCAGATCTTCTACAAGTTCATTTTCCACCAATTCATCCAGAATGTCTTTTGAGCCGATAAACATTGCATCCGGCAGCTCTCCAGATGCTATAGCCAAAGACACCTGCCGGTCATAATCCTCCCCGTTTGCCTCAAAGTCATCCACAATCTGCACGTTCAGCTTCTCCATCACATACCGGGTGTAAGCGTTGTTCTCATAAGTATCCCCTTCTGGAAATTTGGGATTGGCCAGGGTTCTGCGCCCCATGGTACACGTCAGCACCTGCTCATAGCTTCCCATGGCCCCTTCTGCTGCTGCCACTGGCTCCTGATTCTTTTCTTTGCCTCCACAACCCGTAAGCATCACTGCCGCCAGACACAAAAAACCTGCCCTCTGCCATTTTCTCCCATACACATGCATTGCCCATTCCTCCTTCACTTCCTGCTGCATTCTGCTTTTTGTCTTTTTTGTACAAATTCTTTTTTGTTATTTTTATTATAGCAAAATCATTTTTGGTGATAAACGAAAAAAAATACCGGTTTATGTTACATTATCCGGTATTTTTCACGATTTACTTTTCTTTCATTTTTTTCTTCTCTTCCATATTAACCAGGACCCACCTTTGGAATCCGCACCAGAATCTGAGTCCCTTCTCCCGGCCAGCTTTTGATCTGCAGACCAAACTCCTTTCCATACTGTAACTGCAGCCGCATATTCACATTCTGAATCCCATAACCTTTGGACCTGGTATGTAATACCGCCTCCAAATCCTCTCTGGACATTCCACACCCATTGTCCCCCACCTCAAACTCCAGACAGTCTTCCTTTTCCCAGCCAAACACCCACAGCCTTTTTGCCCCCTCTCCCTCCTTATGGTCCAGCCCATGACCTATGGCATTTTCCACCAAAGGCTGCAAAATCAAATTTGGCATTTCATACTTCATCATAGAATCCTCTGCCCGCAATTCCACCTCAAACTTTCCGGAATGCATGATATTTTGAATCCGAATGTAAGAACAGGTATTGTCCCATTCTCCCTGAATTGTAATAATGCTCTTCCCTTTATTTAAAGTAGTCCGGTAGAAGGTAGATAAAAGCTGAGCCATCTCGCTGATCTCCGTCTGATCTGCCATAATTGCCTTCCAGTTTATGAGAGAAAGACTGTTGTAGAGAAAATGAGGATTGATCTGAGCCTGAAGCGCCTTCATTTCATATTCCTGCTGAGAAATCTTGCTTTTATACACTTCATTCACCATATAATTCAGCCGCTCCACCATATGGGAAAAACTTTGGATGAGATGTCCGATCTCATCTTTGGACTCTTCCTGCACATTGACGGTCAGATTCTCCTCTGCAATCTGATCAATATTTTCAATCAGCCGGGTTAATGGCAGCATCACGCTTCTGACCAAAAGCACACTGGCTGCATATATGATTGCCAGACAGACAGCCACCGCAATGACAATCAGAAAAGTAATGCTTAAAGCAGAGGAGGACACGGTTTGCAAAGGACGGTATAAATATACCCGCCACTGATTGGCAGGAACCCTCCATTCCTCCAAAACGTAATCCTTGAGACATTCTGCCCCGCAGGACAACTGGGAAAGGGTCAGACGGTCAGGCGTATTCCCTTCTTTTTGGGAAACTGCATAAGAATAGACTGGCGTCGTACCTCCGTTGGCAATAACCACCCCGTAATTGTCCCCAAAAAGACCAGACAAATAGCCAAAAACCGATTCATAATCCAGCTCCATATACACAATGTTCTGATGTCTGGTACCCTCCTCATAAATCCGGCAGTACAACTCCAGCACTCCGCTCTCGTCGGCTTTCCAGTGAATTTTATAATCCTCCACCCCGTCTTGAAACCGGTCCGATTCCTCCATTTTCCGCAAAATGTCCCCATGGGGATACAAGGTTGGATTGGAACTGTAAATGGAAAGCTGTTTCATCTGAGGATACAGGCTTTTCATCTGCCTTACAGACGGGTCGATCACATCCCGGTACGCCCGGTACATTTCCAGATTGTTCTGATAATCCATGGACAAGGCATTTTTCAAATTCACATCCCAAACCAGATTCTCCATTACATGCTGGTAGGTAGTAACCACTGAATTTAAAGTCAGTACGTTCTGCTCTAAGGTTTCCCGAAGCACTTCCTTCTCCCGCTGGATTAGAAGCCTTCTGGTCTGAAAATAACAAAAAGCTCCTAATATGACAACTGGAATCAGGCTGACCACCAAATGGCTGAGAAGCACTTTTTTGCGAAATGCCATATTTTTATACCATTTTACCACACTTCCCATGTGCCTCCCCCTTCTGCGCCAAAGCTCCATTCGTCTTGGAAATCCGGTCTCCGACTGAATGGAGCAAAAAATATCTACCGCCTATACTGCTCCGGCGTCACCCCATATTCATTTCGAAAACTGCGGCAAAAATAGGATACGCTTCCATATCCAACCTGCTCGCAAATATCACTGATTTTCATATTGGTTTCTTTTAACAGCTCCTTTGCCTTCTCCATCCGCACATTTTTAATATATTTGTTAATGCCGATTCCTTTTTCTTGAACAAAAATGCTGCTTAAATAGTGAGGCGTCCGAAAAACCCGCTCTGCCAGCACATCCAGACTTAACGGTTCCTTATAATGTTCCTGAATATACTGTTCCACCAGGCTGACGGTCCGTTTGGGAGAATCTTCCGAAGGAAGGAAATTCTTCTCCAGCTCGTTCACCACCTCCCACAGAATGGTTTCCAGATCTGCAAAGCTTCCGCAACAATAGACCCGTTCCACCAAATCCGCCAGCCGCTCCTTTCCGTCCGGAAGACCTGGAATTAAAATTTTCATCAGGCTGGCGCAGACAAACCGGGTATAAATATACGACTGAAATCCATTGTTCCGGCACACATCCAGCAAAATCTCCATGTTTCGCCGAAGGCTGTAACCGTCCCGGCATGCCACATCTTTTTCCACTGCCTGTAAAAGCTGTCCGTCGCTGATTCCTGCAATGGCCTCCTTTGGCACATGCTTCCCCTGGGGATACACATAAATATCCTGATAGAAAAACCGTTCCTCCAAAAATTTTTCCGTCTCCTGATACAAGTTTCCCAAGTCTCTCACATTTTCAATCCTTTTGCTCACTGCAAGATAACACTTTTTCTGGTACTCCTTCTCCACTGCCAGATGAATGCACCATGCCAGTTCCCGCACATACTCATCCTCCCGGTGGATTCCCATAAGAAAGAACACCCCCTGGGAAGGAGTTAAATCCTGAAAATCAAAAGGACAGGAAATCACAGATTCAAACATCAAAGCAAAAGATCTCACATCTGTAATTTCGTTCCCAAACACATCTTCTTCAAATTCCAGGAGAATCATCCGGGTATAATCCTCCAGAAAACGAAGCTGCCTCATTCCATATTCCTGACAAAGAACATCATAGGATACCTGATTCAAAAGGCGGGAAGTTACATAATTTTTCCAGAATCCCCGGTTCTGTGTGGCTGCCTCCTCTTCCTGATTCAGGCGGTCCACCACACGGGCAATCACCTTTTGAAACTCGGCAGGATTGACTGGCTTTAAAATATAATCTACTGCCTGCAAGGAAAGGGCCTGTTTTACATATTCAAAATCATCATATCCGCTGAAAAAAATAATCTCCATATTCGGAAACTGACGCCGCACTTGTTTGGCCAGATCAATTCCGCTTAAAAAAGGCATCTTTACATCTGTCACCAGAATATCCGCCTGAAATTCCTTTAATTTCTCCAAAGCATTGGCTCCGTCGGCCGCCTCCCGAATCTCAAATTCAAACCCGAATTTTTCCAAAAGGAACCGAATCCCCATCCGCTCTGCATCCTCATCATCTGCAATCATCAAGCGAAACATATTATCCCTGCCTTCCCTTCGTCCGCTTCCGTTTCTGGATTATTTCACGAAATATCTGTCTTTTTCCATTGCTTTTACTTTTGTTTTAAGTACATCCGGGCCCCATATGGTCTTAACTGCCCTTTCACCGAACCTTCATAATTTCCAATAAGAAGAGTTTCCTCCTCCCATTCCTCCAAAAGTTTACAGGGAACCTGTTTATCAAAGAAATTGCACACAACCAAAAGCTGGCTCTCTTCATCTTCCCTCATATAAGCAAAAATAGTTTCATCTTCTTTTAAAAGCATCTGGAAACGGCCTTCCACAAAGACCCTATGGCTCTTTCGAAGATGGATCAGCTCCCGGTAATATTCAAACACAGAACCTGCCACCCCAACCTGAGCTGCTGCGTTAATCTCCGGATAATTGGGATTCATTCGAATCCATGGGGTTTTATGGGTAAAGCCTGCGTTTTCACTATCATCCCACTGCATGGGGGTGCGTGCATTATCCCGGCTCTTGGCATAGATGGATTCCATAACCGAACGTTCTTCATACCCTGCCTTCTTTCGCTCCTCATACAGATTTCGCGTCTCAATGTCCCGGTAATCTTCTATTGGGAACTTAATATTCGTCATTCCCAGTTCTTCGCCCTGATAAATATAAGGAGTTCCCTGCATTCCGTGAAGAAGGGTAGCCAGCATTTTTGCCGACTCCACCCGGTACTCTCTGTCATTGCCCCAGCGGGATACAATCCGGGGCAAATCGTGGTTATTCCAAAACAAACTGTTCCATCCCTGCCTGTAAAGTTTGGTCTGCCACCGGTCAAATACCTCTTTTAACTCCCCAAAAGGAAGAGGGGCCAAATCCCATTTTTCCTTTCCTTCCTGCTGGTCTAAAAGCACGTGTTCAAACTGAAAGACCATGGAAAACTCACTTCCGTCCGGATTGCTATAAAGCTTCGCATTTTCCGTGTCAGCGCCCCAGGCTTCTCCTACGGTAATCAAATCCCCCTTCTGAAAGGTTTCCCTGCTCATTTCCTGAATATACTTGTGAAGCATAGGACCATTATTGGTAATGCCTTCATCTGGAACTTTGGCAATCTGGTCAATCACATCCAGCCGGAAGCCTCCTACCCCCTTTTCCATCCACCAGGAAATCATTTTGTAAATCTCCTGCCGGACTTTTGGATTGTCCCAGTTTAAATCTGGCTGGCGCACGGAAAACTGATGAAAATAGTATTGCCCGATCCCCGGAACCCATTCCCAGGCCGAACCGCCAAAAGCTGCCCTCATGTCATTGGGTGGAGTATTTCCATCTCCATCCCTCCACACATAGTAGTCATGGTATGGATTGTCCTTTCCGGACTTTGCCTCCAAAAACCAGGGATGCTCATCTGATGTGTGGTTTAACACCAAATCCATAATAATTCTGATATGACGCTTTTTTGCCTCTTCAATCAGCTCCTCCATATCCTTCCGGCTGCCAAACATAGGGTCAATATCCTGATAATCGGAAATGTCATATCCATTGTCATCCTGGGGGGATTTGCACACCGGAGAAAGCCAGATTGCATCAATCCCCAGGTTTTCCAGGTAATCCAGACGCGTAATAATCCCCTGCAGATCTCCGATTCCATCTCCATTGCTGTCCTGAAAGCTTCGTGGATAAATCTGATAAATCACTGCCCTTTGCCACCATTTTCTGTTGTTGCCATTGGTTATATTTTGATTGCGATCTTCCATTTTTCCATCCTTTTGTTGTGTGGTTTTCCTTGACTCCATTTTTCCATCCTCCTGCAATAACACTATTTTAAAAAACTTTTGAAAAGAAGTATACCATAAAATTTACTGATTTGTTGAAAAACTTCCGGAACCCCCTCTAATCGGTTGTGCTGCGCCGTTTTAATACAGGGGTAACTACCTGATGAATGGGTTCCTTTAACGGCATTGGCTTTCTTTTTTTCCGCTCATTCATCTGCATCACCAAAAGCTCCATGGCCTGGTATGCGATTTTTCCGATCTGCTGCCCTACTGTGCTGATGGGAAGAATGGCAGAGGTTGCAATCGGAGAATCATCAAATCCCACAATCCGATATTCCTCCAAAAGGCTGCCGTATTTCCGTATGAGCAGATTCAGAAAAATATTGGCATGGGTGTCATTGGACACAAAAACCCCCTTCTTTTTTCCTTTATAGTTTTCCTCCATTTCCTGGAGAATCTCTCCGATTCGTTTTTCATTTTCCTCATAAGTTCTGCCAAAACTGGTCAAAATAAGTTTATGCGTCCGATTTTGTTCCTGGCAAATGTCTAAAAATCCCTGGATTCTCTGATAACCAGGCGTTGTTTTTGACACCTGCTGGTTCAGATGGAACAAAACGTCACAATTATTTCTGCACAACAAACTGGTTGCCTGGACCGCTCCCATATAGTTGTCCGTATTTACACTGCAGGTATATTGATCTTCCCGCTCAATGGTCACCAAAGGAATGTTATAAGATGCCAGGTCTTTGGAAGGAATGGTGTGGCTTAAAACAATAAGCCCTTCAATCTTGTAAGCCAGCAGCTCCTGAATATATTGCCGTTCCACCCCTTCATCCCGATTTCCCTCAAATACCAGGAATTTGTACCCGAATTTTTCATAGGTAGACAGGATTTCCGATAACATCTGAGCATAATAGTGCATGTACAGATCTGGAATAATGATCCCTACAAATTCTGTTTTCCCGTTAGCCAGAATTTTTGCCACCTTATTTTCTTTGTAGTTCAATGCCTCCAATGCGTCTGAGATAATCTGCTGGTTCTCCAAAGTCAGAGAATCCGGGTTGTTAAAATATCTGGAAATTGTAGTTTTGGAAAAATTCGTGTATTTTGCAATGTCATCAAATGTTATATTCTTTTTTCCCATATTCCCAATTCCTTTCCTTTTATTTCTGCAAGTCATACGCCAAGTTTATCATAAAAACAGGGAAATTGTAAGAGTAACCGGTAATGTTACCGATTTTGTAACATTTGCATAAAAAAGAAAAGTGCCGTTCATAAAGAATGCCGAAATAAAAATCCTTCATTGACAAGAAGGAATGGCAGTGATAGAATGAGAAACATAAAGTTACCGGTTACTTTACCGGTAACAAAACCGATTACTAGCGGAGGATAAATATGGAACATTCAATAAGCCCGCAGCTTTTAAAAGTCCGTAGAATGGAAAGAAAGCAAATCCATGATATTCCAAAGGAAGAACGTCCGGCTTATCATGTGTCTGCTCCCACTGGCTGGATCAATGATCCCAATGGATTTTCCATTTTCCAGGAGCAGTGCCATCTGTTTTTTCAGTACCATCCATTTAGTAAAAAATGGGGTCCTATGCATTGGGGACACTGCACAAGCAAAGATTTTATCAAATGGGAATATCTTCCCTGTGCATTGGCTCCCGACAAATCCTATGATGAAGGCGGATGCTATTCTGGAAGTGCCATTGAAGCCAACGGGGAACATGTGCTGATCTATACTGGAGTCATAGACCGGTATCTGGATGACGGGTTCCACTATTACAGACAGGTTCAGTGCATAGCAAAAGGAGATGGTATTGATTACAGAAAAAATGAGCAAAATCCGGTGATTACAGGGGAGAGCGCTCCTGCGGGAAGCAGTTTGGAAGATTTTCGGGACCCCAAAGTGTGGAAAGAGGAGGATGGATACTATCTGGCAGCAGGAAGCCGGTCCGAGGATGGAAGCGGACAGATTTTGCTGTACCGTTCACAAAATCTGGACCAATGGGAATATGTGACGGTTCTTGACCAAAGCCGGAATCAATATGGGAAAATGTGGGAGTGTCCTGATTTTTTTCCTCTTGGTGATAAACAGATTTTGATGGTTTCCCCCCAGGACATGAGGGCTTTTGGATTGGAATTTCATAATGGCAATAACTCCATCTTCCTCTATGGACAGTACGATAAGCAATCCCACCAGTTTCAGCGAGAGAAAGTTGCTTCTGTTGATTACGGGCTTGATTTTTATGCTCCTCAGACGTTACTCACCAAGGACGGCCGGCGTATTCTCATCGGATGGATGCAGTCATGGGATGCCAACATTACGCCGGTTTCATTTCAATGGTCCGGAATGATGACGATTCCCAGAGAGCTGACTCTGGAACACGGCAGAATTTATCAACGGCCTGTAAAAGAACTGGAAAACTATCGCACGGATATGGTTCGATACGACCATTTACAGATTACAGGCGCTACGGCTCTGGACAATATCCAGGGGAGGGTTTTGGAACTTCTTCTTGAAATCACTGGTTTGGAATTTGAACATTTTCAAATCCGATTTGCAAGAAATCATGAATATGAAACTTTTTTGCAGTACAACCGAAAAAAAGAATGCCTGACCATAGACAGAACCCACTCTGGAATTGATCGTGACGTGGTCTGCCGCAGAAAAATGGAGCTTGCTCCCATGGAAGACGAAAACGGAAAAAAAGTTTTAAAGCTTCGAATTTTACTTGACAAATATTCCGTTGAAGTATTTGCCAATGATGGGGAAAAGGTTATGTCCTCCCTGTTTTACACACCCCTGGAGGCAGATGGAATTGTATTTGATTGTGACCAAACTGCCTGGGTCAACATTATAAAATATTCATTTGAAATTTGAAACCAATTTCGTTGCTGTAACAAACAGCAGTCGAACCACAAAAAAGGAGAAAAAACATGGAAGAAAAGTATAGGAAAGCAGCCCAGGAGATCCTGAACTGTGTGGGAGGGGAAAGCAATATTGTCAGCGCTGCTCACTGTGCCACACGATTGAGACTTGTCTTAAAAGACGATTCCAAAATTGACCGGAATGCTTTGGAGCAAATAGATCTTGTAAAAGGCAATTTTAATAATGGAGGGCAGTTCCAGATCATTTTAGGAACTGGCATTGTCAACAAAGTATATGGAGAATTTATCCAAATCGCTCATATTACAGAAATGACAAAAGAGGAACTGAAACAGCAGGCTGCGAAAAAAATGAATCCCATTCAGAAATTATTAAAAACCCTTGCTGATGTATTTGTTCCGATTCTGCCTGCCCTTGTTGCATCTGGTCTTTTAATGGGCATTAACAATATCCTGACTGCCCAGGGCATGTTTGTCCCCGGTAAGTCTCTTGTGGAAGCATTTCCGGCCATTAAGGACATTGCAGAGATGGTGAACTTGTTCTCCAATGCAGGATTTACCTTTTTACCTGTATTGATCGGATTTTCAGCTGCTAAAATTTTTGGCGCAACTCCCATTTTGGGCGCAGTCATAGGAGCGATCATGATTCATCCTGACCTGATGAATGGATATGGTTATGGTCAGGCTCTACTGGACGGAACGGTTCCATACTGGCATATTTTTGGATTTTCCGTTGCAAAAGTAGGTTATCAGGGTACAGTTCTTCCGGTAATTGCATCTGCTTTTT
Source organism: Clostridiaceae bacterium (assembly GCA_009911065.1). GTDB lineage: Bacteria > Bacillota > Clostridia > Lachnospirales > Lachnospiraceae > Brotaphodocola. Next base: position 40,808 of record QXWR01000002.1, read on the forward strand.
GTCTGGCAGTGATTGAAAAACGGCTGAGGAAGGTAGTTCCTGCCATGTTGGATAATATCGTTACCCCTCTTCTGTCTGTTTTGCTTGCTGGGGCATTGACCTTTTTATTCATAGGCCCGGTTATGAGAGGCGTGGGTGATATGATGACCAATGGAGTTATGTGGCTGTTTTTTGACCTTGGAGCTTTGGGCGGACTCATCTATGGAGTTACATATCCGCTTCTGGTTATTACAGGTATGCACCACAGCCTGGTAACGGCCGAGACCCAAATTCTTGCAAACATCGGAACTTTAGGCGGTTCTCCCACCTTTGCCGTGGTGGCTGCTGCAAACTGCGCTCAGGGCGCTGCCGCGCTGGCGGTTATGTGCCGTTCAAAAAACGACCCGAAAATGAAAAGTATGGCATCTGCATCTGGAATTTCTTCCATGTTGGGAATTACAGAACCAGCCATCTTTGGCGTAAACTTAAAATTACGGTATCCTTTTTACGGAGCCTTGATTGGAGGAGGCATAGGAGCTGCCTATGCTACCATCATGCATGTTTTATCCGTCTCTCAGGGACCCTGCGGTGTAATCGGCGTCATCTGCATTCGGCCTGACTGTATGCTGCAGTTTATGGTTTCCATGGCCATTGCCATTGTATGTGCTTTTGCTGCAACCATGTTTTTAGGGAAAATCCTGGGTCAGAAAGAAAATGATGGAAAAAACCAGACCCCATCCAATCAAAAAAGTGAGACTTTATCTCCATCGGAGCATAAACCGGTTATGAGAATCCAGACAGAATCCGGCTGCATCTATGCGCCGGTTGAGGGAACTGCCATTCCCCACACTGAAATCAAAGACGCCACTTTTGCAGCAGGGGTAGTTGGGGAAGGAGTGGGAATCGTTCCTTCAAAAGGTGAGGTAGTTGCACCCTTTGACGGCCAGATTTCTATGTTCTTTGACACCAAACATGCCATTGGCCTTGTCAGTAATGACGGAGTGGAAATTCTGATTCATGTGGGAGTCAACACAGTAGAACTTCAAGGAAAGCATTTTACTCCCTTAAAACAATCTGGCGATTCGGTGAAAGCCGGAGACCGGCTGTTAGAATTTGATATGGATGCCATAAAAGCGGCTGGTTATGATTTAACTACAGCAGTCCTGGTTCCTGCTCCAACCCATGTAAAGATGGTGAAAACAGGAGAAGTGAAACAACTGGATAAAATTTTAACCACGCTCTAATCCAGATAAACTAGTATAATCAAAACATAGCAGAACAAGATTGTGACAATTTTAGATCGATAAACAGAATGGAGAGATTATGGAGATTCAATATTTGGGAACAGCAGCAGCAGAAGGATGGCCAGCCCTTTTCTGTGATTGTGATATTTGCCGTAAGGCAAGAAAGGAAGGAGGAAAAGATCTTCGAACCAGAACTCAATCGATCATTGATGGGACCCTCCTGATTGATTTTCCGCCAGACACTTACACCCATGCCATAAAACACTCTTTAAATTTGGGACAGATTCAGCATTTGCTGATTACTCACTCTCATATGGACCATTTTTTCCCGGTGGAACTGATTCACCGCCATGAACACTTTGGACACAATGCCAAAGGGATGCTTCATGTATATGGGAATGAAACTGTGGAAAAGGCATTTTATGACGCAGTTCTCATTGACCGATTCAAGGTACATCCCCTTGATAACAGCGTTAAATTTATCCGTCTGAAGCCATTTGAAGATTTTTATGCAGAAGGCTATCATATTATTCCCGTGCCAGCTGATCACGATCCACGGGAAACCTGCTTTATCTATATCATTGAAAAAGATGGAAAATGTCTGCTGTACGGACATGATACGGGAATGAACTTGAAACAGGAAGCCTGGGAGTGTATTTACCGTCACAAGTACAACTTGATTTCCATGGATGCCACAATGGGAAAGCAAAAAACCAATGGTTATCATATGGGACTTCTTGATGATGTGGAGTTTGCCAGACGTTTGGAGGAAAAAGGATGTGTAAATCCAAACACAATAAAAATCATCAATCATTTTTCCCATAATGGGAACATGACTCATAAGGACTTGGAAGAATTTGCCCATAAACATAAAATGATTGCTTCCTATGATGGGATGCGTGTGGAATTTTAAATAGACAACGTTTCAATGACATGATAAAATAATTAACAGCAGCTGCCAGCAACTGAAACCATAGAATACAACCACATACAATAACCAAGAAAGGAAGTGTTACTATGCCGCCAGTACTACAGCCACAGCCAGAAGCAGCCACTCTGGAACAGTATGAGGCTCTGCCAGAAAATATCCGGGCAGAAGTCTTTGATGGACAGATCTATTATATGGCTAGCCCATCCCAAGAACACCAGACAATTTCTATGGAACTTTCCACTTTGCTTAACACTTATCTCAAAAGCAAAAAGGGGCCATGTCAGGTGTTTTATGCTCCATTTGATGTAAAATTGAATGACGTTCCCCTCACCATTGTTCAGCCTGATCTCATGATTGTATGGGATAAAAACAAATTGGACGGAAAGCGTTGTAATGGCGCTCCCGATTTCATTATTGAGATTGTTTCTCCCGGCAATCCGGCCGATGATTATATCCGAAAGGCATACTACTATGAATCTTCTGGTGTTCGTGAATACTGGATTGTCGATCCCCGCCGCAAAATAGTAACCGTCAACTATTTTGAGAAAAACATGCTCAGCATCCAGTATTCTTTTGATTCCACAATTAAAGTCAATATCTATGATGATCTGCTTATCAACTTCTCCGAGATTGCGGATCTTCTGAACACTTAGTCAAAACAAAAAAGGCATGTGCTACCCTGCATATGCCTTTTTTGTTTTGACTAAGTGTTCATCCCACAAAATCTTATTTTACTGGATTCTCTTATAAGTTTTTATCTCCGTATAATGTCCGGTTACGGCTCCGGTCTCCCAATTCATATTGTCATATTTGGCATAAATTGTAAAAGTATCGCTGTCATTAACAACCCAATAAACGTCGGAAGCTGTCAGAGAACCGTCAGCCACCCACTTATCATTGTCGCTATGAAAAGACTCTTTCCATGCCGTAGCTTCATTATAATAAGATTCCTGCTCAATTCCTGGCCATGCTTCATAGTATACGGTAAAGGCGTTGTCCGTAACGTTGGCTATTTTCATATCTCCAACTGGGTCTGCCATAAGACCAAAAGGATAACGGTCCTTCTCCAATGCCATATTGTACAATTCCCTATCTGAATCCAAAGTAACCTCTCCCTTATGAAGCATGCTCTGGCTGTCATTATCATAAATATCGGTTGTTACATAATAGTAATACCCCTCATTAGGCTTTACAGCGCCTGTGCTCTCATCATTCCGGTTATAGTCTCTAAAATATATAATTCCAGTAAGCTTATCCTGCTGGTCAAAGTGGAAACGCATTCCATAGGGCTTTGTAAAATATTCTACTGCCGAAACCGATGCGGCAAAGGTGTAGGCATCTGCAGCTCCATCGCTGATCATCTTCTGATACCATGGATCGGAAGCGCTGTCATAAGGTTTTGCCTCTCTATTCCCATACTTTTCCATCACTTCAGCTTTTGTATTTCCAAACGTAATTCCTCTGGCTGTAATTAAAGAATCTCCGTTTACAAATGAATAGTAAGGTGAAAGATTATGTGCTGCATATCCGATTCGCGACCAGATTGTAAGAATGCTGTTATCCCCATTTTCGGCAGTAACCGAGTTATTGCCCGACACGATAAAATCACTTTCACTAATAGGCGCAGCTGGAACCATTTCGGTCTGTGCCTGCACCATTGAGGTTGACATCAAACTTCCTGCAAAACACGGCGTTGTCATCAAAACCGACATTGCCATTGTTGCCCACATTACTTTTTTGGCTTCTTGTGTTAAATTCTGTCTTTTCATCTCTTCTCTCCTTTTCATAAAAAAATGCTTTACTAATACTTTACTATAAGTAATCCAGTTTCATTATAATACCCCCCCCCGATGTGTCAAGGTCAAAATCCTCTTTCACAAGATTACAGCGTTCCCGTCTTGTGAACGCTATAACATTATACCCGCCACTACCTTTTCTTCAGATATTTTTGGTATCCTTTGTATCCCCTTATACTCGAATGTCCACGTTTCTCTTATCAGCTGCAATCGTGTTCCTCTTGCTATCCGGACCTGACAGCATCTCTTTTGTAAACATTTTATTTTCTTTGTTTAAAATGGTACGCAGCTGAGCGGAAACTGGCTCCCGCATAAGCTCATTAAACTTGATTGTACAAAAATCCAAATCTTCCGGTTCCTGTGACTCACTGGTTACACTCTCCCCTGGTTCTCCATAAGAATACCAGTTCGTTCTGTCCTGCATCACCATCGAATGTGTGTAAAAATAAACTCCCATAAATCTTCTCCTTTTTTGCGTTTTATGCTATGCCAAATTTGTATACCCCATCAGCCATTGGTCTGCGGCTTTTGCCGCTTCCCGGCCTTCTCGGATAGCCCAGACTACCAGAGATTGGCCTCGGTGCATGTCTCCGGCAGTAAAGATATTTTCTTGGTTGGTCTCATAGGCTCCGGTTTCAGTGGCTACGTTCATTCTTTCGTTTAATTCCACTCCAAAAGCTTCTGCCACATACCGCTGAGCGCCTGTAAAGCCTGCTGCAATGAGAACCAAGTCTGCGGGGACTTCTTTTTCGCTTCCTTCCACTGGCGTCATAGTCTTTCTTCCTGTCTCTGAGTCGGTTTGGCATGTAAGGCTTATTAAGATAGCCCGACAGACTTTTCCCGTTTCGTCTTTTATAAACTCTTTTACCGTTGTCTGATACAGCCGTGGGTCATGGCCAAAGAGAGCGATGGCTTCTTCCTGTCCATAATCGGTTTTACAGATTCGAGGCCACTCTGGCCAGGTGTTGTCTTGGGTCCGCTCATTGGGAAGCTTAGGCATCATCTCCAACTGAATCACAGAAGCACACCCATGGCGGATGGCAGTTCCCACACAGTCATTTCCCGTGTCGCCGCCCCCGATTACCAGCACATGCTTATCCTTTGCCGAGAGATACTGACCATCCTCCAGTGCGGAATTTAACAAACTTTTGGTTGTGGACTTTAAAAAATCCACGGCAAAAAAGATACCTTCCCCATCCCGCCCAGGTACAACAATATCTCTAGGTTCCGAGGCGCCGCAGGCCAGAATTACACAATCAAACTCCCGTTTCACTTTTCCTGCCTTATAATTCCGTCCAACATCCGCTCCGGTGACAAAGGAGATTCCCTCTTCTTTCATCACCTGAATCTTTCGGTCAATTACCGATTTTTCCAGCTTCATATTGGGAATCCCGTACATGAGAAGCCCTCCAATCCGGTCCTCCCGCTCAAATACCGTTACATTGTGACCCCGTTTGTTCAGCTGATCTGCCGCTGCCAGTCCGGCAGGGCCAGAGCCTATTATGGCAATCTGTTTATCTGTGCGGATTTTCGGCGGACGTGCTCCTGCCTTGCCGCTTTCATAAGCTTTCTCAATTATGGCCCGCTCATTTTCCTTGATTGTCACTGGGTCTCCGTGAAGTCCGCAGGTACATGCAGCCTCGCAGGGAGCCGGACACACCCGACTGGTAAATTCCGGAAAACTGTTGGTCTTCTTCAACCGATGATATGCCTGATTCCAGTTGCCGGTATACACCAGATCATTCCACTCCGGAACCAGATTGTTTAAAGGACAGCCAGACACCATACCGCCCAGCATTACGCCGGACTGGCAAAACGGCACGCCGCACTCCATACATCTGGCTCCCTGCCGCTTTTGCTCCTCCTCCCCAAGAGAAGTATAAAACTCATGAAAATGCCGGATTCGCGTAAGAGGCGCCGCCGCATTGCCCGTCTCCCGGTCATACTCTAAAAATCCTGTTGGCTTTCCCATTCCTTTCTCCTCCTCACTTTTTCATGTTGGCATAAAATGCCTCAATCTGTGCCTGTTCGCTGCTTAATCCTTTTTCTTCCATCTGCACAATGGTATTCATCATTCTCCGGTAATCATGGGGAAGAATCTTCTTGAATTTAGGCAGATACTCTGCAAAATGGTCCAGAATCCGCTTGCCTTTTTCCGAATTGGTATAAGACACATGCTCCTGAATCATTTCCTTTAATTCCTGCACATCATACTTGCCGGTCACTTCCTCCAAAGACACCAGTTCTTTGTTCAGCCTCCGGTACAAATCCCGCTTTTCATCCAGCACATAGGCGATTCCTCCGCTCATTCCGGCGGCAAAATTCTTGCCCGTAGGGCCAAGCACCACTACCCGTCCTCCGGTCATATACTCACAGCCATGATCTCCCACTCCTTCTACCACTGCCATCGCGCCGGAATTGCGGACACAAAACCTTTCCCCTGCCACACCGCAGATAAACGCCTTCCCACTCGTCGCCCCATAAAGGGCCACATTTCCGATAATAATATTTTCTTCTGCCAAAAATGACACTCCTTTTGGCGGGTACACAATAAGCTTGCCTCCGGATAATCCTTTCCCAAAATAATCATTGCTGTCCCCAATCAGCTCCAAAGTCAGTCCTTTGGGAATAAATGCCCCAAAACTCTGTCCTCCGCTGCCATTACAGCTGACTGTGTACGTGTCATCTGGCAGCCCGTTGGGATACTGTCTGGTAATCTCAGACCCAAAAATAGTTCCCAAAGTCCGGTCCACATTGGTCACATCAATCTGCACGCTTTTCTTTTGCCCGTTTGCAAGAGCTGTCTTCATTTTCTTTAACAATATCTGCTCGTCAATGGTTTTTTCCAGGCCAAAATCATATGCCTGTTTCTTGGAATATCCAAGAAGCTTCACTCCTTCATATGGATTTCCAAGAATGGCAGATAAATCTACCTTTCTCGCCCGCTCATTTAAAATGTCGTCCTTCTTTTTCAGAAGCTCTGTCCGGCCCACCAGTTCATCCACTGTCCGGATTCCCAATTTTGCCATATATTCCCGCATTTCCTGGGCCACAAAGTTCATAAAATTCACCACATATTCCGGTTTTCCCCGAAAACGTTTCCGAAGCTTGGGATTTTGGGTGGCAATTCCTACCGGACAGGTATCCAGATTGCAGACCCGCATCATCACACACCCCATAGCAACCAGAGGCGCTGTGGCAAAACCAAACTCCTCTGCCCCCAGCATACAGGCAATGACCACATCCCGCCCGGTCATCAGCTTTCCGTCTGTCTCCAAAATCACCTTATCCCGAAGTCCATTTTGAATCAACGTCTGATGGGATTCTGCCACTCCCAGCTCCCAGGGAAGACCTGCATTGTAAATGGAATTTCTCGGCGCTGCCCCGGTTCCCCCATCAAAAGAAGAAATCAAAATCACCTGAGCACCTGCCTTAGCCACCCCTGCTGCCACAGTTCCAACCCCTGCCTCGCTGACCAGCTTTACGGAAATCCGCGCTTTGGTGTTGGCATTCTTCAGATCATATATCAGCTGGGCCAAATCCTCAATGGAATAAATGTCGTGATGGGGAGGCGGGGAAATCAACCCAACCCCAGTGGTAGAGTGACGGGTCTTTGCCACCCAGGGATAAACCTTTCCACCTGGCAGCTGACCGCCCTCCCCAGGTTTTGCTCCCTGGGCCATTTTGATCTGAATCTCCTGGGCGCTGACCAAATACCGGGACGTAACTCCAAACCTTCCCGACGCCACCTGCTTGATTGCAGAACAGCGATTCTGGTTCTTCGGACCTGGAGTCAGCCTCTCAAGGCTCTCTCCCCCTTCTCCTGTATTGGACTTACCTCCCAGCCGGTTCATGGCAACTGCCAAAGTCTCATGTGCCTCCTGGGAAATGGAGCCGTAGGACATAGCCCCGGTTTTAAACCGTTTTACAATGGACTCCACGCTCTCCACCTCATCCAAGGAAATGCCCCCGTTTTCGTCATACTTAAAATCCATCAGGCTCCTTAAATGAATGGTCTGCCCCTCCTCATTGAGAGCGTGGCTGTACTCCTTAAAAACCTCATAATTTCCCGTGCTGGTTGCCTTCTGGAGAAGGTGAATGGTCCGGGGATTGTAAAGATGCTCCTCCTGTCCGGCCCGCTCCTTGTGACTTCCCACACTTTCCAGGGTCAAATCCACATCCAGCCCCAAAGGATCAAATGCCGTGGAATGGAGCACATCCACATCATTTGCAATATCCTCCAAGGTGATTCCACCCACCCGGCTGACCGTGTTGGTGAAATATTTATCAATAACCTCCTTTGAAATGCCGATGGACTCAAAAATCTGCGCTCCCTGATAGGACTGAATGGTGGAAATTCCCATTTTAGAGGCAATTTTCACAATCCCATGAAGAACCGCCCCATTGTAATCCTCCACCGCAGCATAATAATCCTTATCCAGCATTCTGCTTTCAATCAAATAACGCACCGACTCCTGAGCCAGATACGGGTTGACGGCACAGGCCCCATATCCCAAAAGGGTGGCAAAATGGTGAACCTCCCTTGGCTCTCCGCTTTCCAAAATCAAGGCCACAGATGTCCGCTTTTTTGTCTTTACCAAATGCTGCTGTAAAGCAGACACCGCTAACAAAGACGGAATCGGCACATGGTTCTCATCAATATCCCGATCTGACAAAATGATAATGTTTGCCCCATCCCTGTGAGCCCGATCCACCTCCAAAAACAGCCGGTCAATGGCCTTTTCCAGAGAAGTGTTTTTATAATAGGTAATGGGAATTACTTCCACCTTAAATCCTGGCTGATTCATATACTTAATCTTTAACAAATCGGTACAGGTAAGAATTGGATTATCCACCTTTAAAATCTTGCAGTTTTCCGGTTTCTCCTCCAGCACATTTCCCTCTTCCCCCACATACACTGTGGTGGAAGTGACAATCTCTTCCCGAATGGAATCAATAGGCGGATTCGTCACCTGAGCAAACAACTGTTTAAAATAATTAAACAATGGCTGGTGTTGTCTGGAAAGCACTGCCAAAGGGCTGTCCGCTCCCATAGCGGACACCGCCTCCGCCCCATTGAGCGCCATGGGAAGAATCATGGTCTTATACTGTTCATAAGTATATCCATAAGTCTTTTGCAGCCTTGCCCGCTGTTCCTTGTCCATAAACGGCACCCCTTTATTAGGAATGGGAAGGCTTTTCAAATCCACCAAATTACTGTCCAGCCATTCCCCATAGGGCTGACGCCCTGCATAGCGCATTTTCAAATCCTCATCATTCACCAGCTCTCCCTTCACAGTGTCAATGAGAAGCATTTTTCCTGGATGAAGACGCTCTTTTTTCACCACATGACACTGGGGAATGTCAATGGCTCCCACTTCCGAAGCCAGAATCACCTGATCTTCGTCTGTAATATAATACCGGGAAGGACGCAGCCCGTTCCGGTCCAGCACAGCCCCCAAAACATCTCCGTCGCTGAACACAATTGACGCCGGACCGTCCCATGGCTCCATCATAGTCGCATAATATTGATAGAAATCCGCCACTTCCCTGGGCATACTTTTATCATGATTCCAAGGAGCAGGAATGGTAATCATCACAGCCAATGGCAGCTCCATACCGCTCATCATCATAAATTCCAAAGCATTGTCCAGCATGGCCGAGTCAGACCCTTCCTGGTTGATAATAGGCAAGACTTTGTGCATTTCTGACTGGAAAAAACCGGACTCCATGGTTTCCTCCCTGGCAAGCATCTTGTCCACATTTCCCCGAATGGTATTAATCTCCCCGTTGTGAACAATAATCCGATTGGGATGAGCACGCATCCAGCTTGGGTTGGTGTTGGTGCTAAACCGGGAATGGACCACTGCCAAAGCCGACTCATAATCTGGGTCCTGCAGATCGTCAAAAAACTGCCGCAACTCTCCTACCAGAAACATCCCCTTATACACAATGGTCCGGCTGCTCATGGACACCACATACGTGTTGTCATTGCTCTGCTCAAATACCCGTCTGGCCACATACAGCTTCCGCTCAAATTCCAGCCCTTTGGCCACTCCTGCCGGCTTGCCGATAAATCCCTGAACAATATAGGGCATCTTTTCCACAGCCTTCTCTCCAATCCGGTCCGGATGAATGGGCAGGTCCCGCCATCCAAGGAAAGAAAGCCCTTCCTTTTTCACAATAATCTCCAGCATCTTCCTGGCCTGACTTCTTGCCAGCTTGTCCTGGGGAAAGAAAAACATTCCCACTCCGTACTCCCGCTCTCCTCCCAGCTCAATCCCAAGAGGTTCTGTCACCTTCTTAAAAAAGCGATGGGAAATCTGCATTAAAATGCCAACCCCATCGCCAGTCTTTCCTTCCCCGTCCTTGCCTGCACGGTGCTCTAAATTTTCTACAATGTGAAGGGCCTGCTCCACGGTCTTATGGCTGGGAACCCCTTTTATATTGGCAACAGCGCCTATACCGCAGTTGTCATGTTCAAATCTCGGATCATAAAGTCCCATAATCAATTCCTTTCCCTTTCCAGACTTGACAGCTCATTTTTAATGATGATACTACGACTGTATAAATTTGTAAAGGGGATTTTTGTGGAAATTTTCAGATAATTAGACAACTTCTTATAATTCGCATAAATAATCAGTTTATTTATGCAGTTCCAGTGGAAGACCATCTGGATCAAAGAAAAATGTCATTCTTTTATGTGTATTATCATCCTACATTAAACTGGAGAAGCTTTCAAGTCTTTCCTGCACACCCACCTCCCTCCCCTCTCATATCCTATAATAGGATTCAATCAAAGGAGGCAATCTATGAAGCCAAAACTGGAGGTCTGCGGGGTCAGTTACTCCTACCACACGCCAGACGGCGAAACCCCCGCCCTTTCTCATATATCCTTTACCGTTCCCACCGGAGAATTTCTTGCAATCGTCGGACCTTCCGGCTGCGGCAAGTCCACTCTGCTTTCCCTGCTGTGCGGCCTGATAGAGCCGGAGGAAGGCTCTGTTCTCATGGACGGCATTCCCATAAAAGAAGGACACGCCGGCATCGGCTATATGCTCCAAAAAGATCATCTGTTCGAGTGGCGCACCATTTACGGCAATGTATCCCTGGGACTGGAAATTCAAAAAAAACTAGATGACCAGGCCCACAATCATTTAAAAGAAATGCTTGCCGCTTATGGGCTAAACGGTTTTGAAACTGCCCATCCTTCCGAATTGTCCGGAGGAATGCGCCAGCGGGCCGCTCTCATTCGCACCCTTGCCTTGAAACCGGACCTGCTTCTTTTAGACGAGCCATTTTCCGCTCTGGACTATCAGACCCGGCTCTCGGTCTGCGACGACATCAGCAGCATCATCCGGCGGACCGGAAAAACTGCCATTTTAATCACCCACGACCTGTCAGAAGCCATCAGCACTGCTGACCGGATTATCATTCTGTCTCGTCGTCCCGGCAAAATCAAAGCCGTATTGCCCATAGACTTTCCTCCGGAATATGCCAGCCCATTAAAGCGCAGAAATGCAGGAGAATTTTCCTCTTATTTCAATCAGGTATGGGAGCTGTTACAAGATAATTTTTTAACAAAAGATATTGAAAAATAGTCTATTTTATTGTAAAATTTAACCATCAATCTATAAGAGCGCCTTTGGGAATGATTGACACTTTATGAAAGCAACGATAAAGATTTTGCCAACCATCCCTCCGGCGCTCTCTGTTTAAAGGAGGTATGTCAAATGAATCAATGTTACAGCTGCAACACCTGCAAAAGCGCAGACAAACCATTGGAAGCTTACATTGCAGGACTTCCCATGGAAACCTCCCACCACCGTGTGGAAAGCCAGAGTACCAAATGCGCATTCGGTCTTCAAGGCGTGTGCTGCCGCCTTTGTTCCAACGGTCCCTGCCGGATCACACCGGAATCTCCCAGAGGAATCTGCGGCGCCAATGCAGATACCATCGTCACCAGGAACCTGCTTCGGGCTGTGGCCTCTGGCTCTGGCTGTTATATTCATGTTGTGGAAAACACAGCTCTGAATGTAAAAAACACAGCCAAAACCAAAGGCGAAATCAAAGGCATTCACACTTTAAACCGGCTTGCCTCCCTTTTTTCCATTGAGGAAGAGGACATCCACAAACGGGCGGAAGCTGTGGCTGATGCAGTCTTAAAAGATCTTTACCTGCCAGAATATGAAAAGATGACCCTGACCGAAACACTTGCTTACCATCCCCGGTACGAAAAATGGAAAGAACTGGGCATTCTCCCTGGAGGAGCCAAATCCGAAGTGTTCCACGGCGTGGTGAAATGTTCTACCAACTTAAATTCAGATCCAGTCAATATGCTTTTGGATTGTCTGAAGCTGGGAATTTCCACGGGAATCTATGGACTGGTTCTCACCAACCTGCTCAATGATATTGTGCTGGGCGAACCAGAGATCCGCCTTGCCCCGGTTGGACTGCGGGTCATTGATCCAGACTACATAAACATTATGATTACCGGACATCAGCACTCCATGTTTACCTTCCTTCAAAATCGCCTCACCGATGAAGATGTAAAAGAAAAAGCAAAAAAAGCCGGAGCAAAAGGCTTTAAGCTGGTAGGCTGTACCTGTGTGGGACAAGATTTACAGCTTCGGGGCGCTCATTATACCGAGATTTTTGACGGACATGCAGGCAACAACTATACCAGCGAGGCAATTTTAGCCACCGGAGGAATCGATGCAGTCATCTCTGAATTTAACTGCACCCTTCCGGGAATTGAACCAATCTGCGATGCGTTAAAAATCAAACAGATCTGTATTGACAACGTGGCCAAAAAAGCCAACGCCCAGTTAAAAGAATTTGATTTTGAGAATCGTCCGGCTGTGACCGATGAGATCATTGATGAGGTAATTGCTTCCTATCAGATGCGCCGGGGCGTTGTACCTATGAACCTGCTGCCAGACCATGGCAACTCCAACACCCTTACAGGCGTCAGCGAAACCTCTCTGAAAAATTTCCTGGGCGGAAACTGGCAGCCGCTGATTGATTTGATTGTGGCCGGAGACATTAAAGGCGTGGCCGGTGTGGTAGGCTGTTCGAACTTAACTGCCAAAGGCCACGACGTTCTGACTGTGGATTTGGTAAAAGAACTGATTGCCAAAGACATTATTGTTTTGACTGCCGGCTGCTCCTCAGGCGGAATCGAAAACTGCGGTCTGATGACCCCGGAAGCTGCCAAATATGCTGGTCCGAAACTTCGGGCAGTATGCGAAAAGCTGAACATTCCTCCGGTTTTAAACTTTGGACCTTGTCTGGCCATTGGACGGCTGGAGATTGTGGCCACCGAACTGGCGGAAGCCTTAAAGGTAGATTTGCCCCAGCTTCCCTTAGTTCTTTCTGCCGCTCAATGGCTGGAGGAACAGGCCCTTGCTGACGGCTGTTACGGTCTTGCCCTTGGCCTTCCTCTCCACCTGGGTCTTCCGCCTTTTGTAACCGGAAGCAAAGTTGCCGTACAAGTGCTGACCGAAGATATGAAACAGCTGACCGGAGGCCAGGTGATTATCAATGACGACGCAAAAGCATCTGCAGACATTTTAGAGAAGATAATTCTGGAAAAGCGCCAGGGACTTCACATATAGAAAGGAGTGGTATACATGAAACGCATCCTGATTGAATATGAAAAATGCGATGGCTGTAAAAACTGCTCCGCTGCCTGTATGCAGGCCCACCGGAAAGACACTGGCACCATCTACGACCTGGATTTAACCAACCCAGAAAATGAGTCCCGGAATCGGATATTAAAAGACGCCAAAGGCCAGTACCGTCCTCTTTTCTGCCGTCACTGCGATGACCCGGAATGTGTTAAGTCCTGTATGAGCGGCGCTTTGTACAAAGATCCGGAAACCGGCCATGTGCTGTACGACCAAACCCGGTGCGGCTCCTGCTTTATGTGCGTGATGAATTGTCCCTTTGGAGTGTTAAAACCAGACACTCTGACCAAAAGCAAAGTAATCAAATGTGATTTTTGCGCAGATGCAGGGGGAGAGCCATCCTGCGTAAAATCCTGCCCGAAAAAAGCCATTCATGTGGAGGAGGTGTAAAGGATGAAATATGTGATCATTGGCGCTGGCATCGCCGGAGTGGAAGCTGCCAAAACCATCCGCGTACAGGACCCTGCCGGTGAGATTGTGATGGTTTCCACTGACACCCATGTCCATTCCCGCTGTATGCTCCACAAATATATCTCTGGTGAACGGGATGAACAGGGCCTGGATTTTACGGAAGAAGATTTTTTTGAGAAATACCACATTGAATGGAAAAAGGGGATAACTGTAAAAAGTATCCATCCAGACAACAAAGAAATTATACTGACAAACGAAGAGCATATTGCTTATGACAAGCTTCTCATCGCCGCAGGCGCCGACAGCTTTATTCCTCCTGTGGGAGATTTGCGGAAAGCCTCCAATGTATATGGTCTGCGGAACCTTTCCGACGCTCAGTCCATTGTAAAAGAAGCAGAACAGGCAGAACAGGTTCTGGTCATCGGCTCCGGACTGGTAGGTTTGGATGCTGCCTATGGACTTTTGGAACGGGGAAAGAAACTGACTGTCGTTGAGATGGCTGACCGGATTCTTCCGGTTCAGTTAGATGCCCATGCTGCTAAAGCTTACCAGGAAGCCTTTGAAAAAGCAGGGGTCCGGTTTGTGCTGGAACGAAAAGCATCCCAGGCCGTTTGTGAGCCAGATGGCAAAATTCACAAAGTAATCTTGGACAACGGAGATGAAATTCCCTGTGACCTGATTATTGTGGCTGCTGGTGTCCGTCCGGCGATCTCCTGTCTGGAAGGCAGCGGCATTGCTTGCGACCGGGGAATCACGGTAGATGCCTCCTTAAAGACATCTATGGATGATATTTACGCTGCCGGAGATATTACAGGGTTATCCGGTATCTGGCCCAATGCTGCTGACCAGGGGCGGATTGCCGGCAAGAATATGTGCAGCGTTCCGGCTGAATATACAGACACCTATGCCATGAAAAATACCATCAATTTCTTTGGTCTCATCACCCTCTGCGTAGGGAGAATCCGAGAAGAAGAAGGAGATGAAATTCACATCAAAGAAGACCACACCCAGTATAAACGGGTAATCTTAAAAGACGGAAAGGTGCAGGGAATTTTACTTCAGGGTAATATTGCCGGCGCCGGATTCTGGCAGTATTTGATTAAAAATCACATCGACACCAGGCTTGTCAGACAAGATATTTTTAACATCAGTTATGGAGATTTCTACCAGACCGGTGAAAAAGGCAAGTATGAGTGGAAACTGTAGCCAAAAGAAAAGAGCTTCCAAAAGACAAGCGTCCGTCTTTGGAAGCTCTTCTTCTGTTAAAAAACAGGCCAATGAAATATGCGGTTATTGAAAACAGGTTACACGAATTTTTCCAGCCATGCAATCCCCTGATACAAAACCGCTGACAAAATACAGAGAATCACAATACTCATCATGACCAAATCCAGCTTAAACACCTGACTCCCATAAATAATCAGATACCCCAGCCCTCTCTGAGCGGCCAGAAACTCCCCGATAATCACTCCCACCAGGCAAAGTCCAATATTCACCTTCATATTGCTGATAATAAGAGGTATTGACCCAGGAAGAAGCACCTTCACAAGGACATCCTTTTGCGTTCCCCCCAAAGAGCGTATTAGTTTTATCTTATCTGGGTCTGTCTGCATAAATCCTGTATGCAAGGTCAAAATTGACCCGAAGACTGCCACAGACACAGCCGCCACAATGATGGTCCGCATGTGATTTCCCAGCCACACAATCAAAAGAGGCGCCAGAGCAGACTTTGGCAGACTGTTCAGCATGACCAGATACGGCTCCAGGATCTCCGAAAGACTCCGGCTCGCCCACAAAGCCACTGCCACTGCCACCCCTGCTGCCACCACCAGAAGAAAGCTTACCAACGTTTCAAAAAGCGTAACCCCAATATGAATAAAAATACTTCCGTCCCTTGCCATGTTCACAAAACAGGTTCCGATTCTTACAGGGGAACTAAAAATAAACGAATCAATCCATCCAAACTCTGCAAACAGCTCCCACAACGCCAGTAAAAGCACCAAAAGCATCCCCCGGCAAATCCTTACCCGGCTTTTGTGCTGATGTTCTCTTGCAAGAAATTCCTGTTGCGCCAGAGAAGGAACCGCCTCAGCTTTTTGTTGGCTTTTCATGTCATGTCTCCTTTCCTGCACCAATCCAATCACACGTTCTAAATCCGTCTACTTTTATGGTATGCCATCCTGCAAAAAAAGTGCCGCACAACATTTCTGCTGTGCGGCTTCCATCTATTATTTTCCCTTTGTTAATTGGTCAAAAATCCTTTTCCAATAATCTCGCTGGAGTTGGAAATTAAGATAAATGCCGTTGGCTCCACTTTTCGGATATAATTCCGCAGTTTCACCGCCTGAACCCGTTTCATGGTTGTCATAATAACCGTTTTGTTGTGATGGGTAAACGCTCCTTCTGCCGTATAAGTCGTGGCACTCCGGTGAAGTTCATGAATAATAAAATTACAGATCGGTTCCGGATTGTCACAAATAATATTGAAACATTTACACAGGTTCATATTCTCAATCACATCATCAATTACCAGAGACTTGGCCATCAGTCCTAAAATGGAAAACAGTCCGGTAGTAGGGCCAAACACAAAAAATGCCATAACCACAGAAGTCAAATCCACCAACAGCAAAGCGCTGCCAATATTCATACTGGTATGTTTCTTTAAAATCATGGCAATAATATCCGTACCCCCGCTGGATGCCCCAATGTTAAACAATACTGCCGAGCCAAATCCAGGACAAAATATGGCAAATATCAACTCCAGCAACGGCTCTTTTGTCAAAGGTCCAGAAAGCGGGCAAAAACGCTCCAATGCGGATAGACTGAAGGACATCAACATACTTGCATACACCGTCTTCACTCCCACATCCGTTCCAAGAAACATAAATCCCACAATCAAAAGTCCTGTGTTGACAAAAAACGTAAAATCACCTGCAGACCATCCGGTCATCTTTGCAAAAACCGTAGAAAAACCAGTTACTCCGCCAAATGCAAAATTGTTGGGAAACTTGAAAAAATAAATTCCCACTACCATAATCCAGATGCTTATGGTAATCATCCCATACTCTGCAAACTTCTTTAAAAATGGATTGTGAATCTCTCTCGTAACCATTTTCTCTGCCAAACAGGCACACAAAAAGCACAAGCAGAACCTCTCTTGTCTGGTTGTGTCACTGTGCCGCCTCTTTGTTACCTCCCTCTATTTTGACAGAGAATCTTTGTAAGGATTCCCTGTCACCTTCAATATATCCTGTCCGGTACAAAAAAGCAAACACCATTCTCACTGGAAGAATCACAACCCGGCTATTGTATGCCTTAACCATCCATCTTATTGGAACCATTACGATTCATACACTGCTGCACCAATTCCAGAAACTCCTTCCGGTATTCGTCCGAATCCCTGTGAACACAGGCTTCTGCCAATTCCATCACATGTTCAAAGGTGGCATTTCCCCGGTTGTCGCTGTCTCTTAAAATCATTCCAAATTCTGCCACAGCAGATGCAAACATAAGGTTTTCCGAAAGTTCCGGTCTATAGCTGTCTGCCTCCACCGGATACTCGATTCCCTTACTTTTATTCCCGTTGGGCGCCTTGTAACGCAGACTCACCGTGAGAAGCTCCGTGCTGCCAACCGACTTTGTTTTGGTCTGATATTTCAATGTCTGACCTCCCTCTCCTCCTGGGATAATCTCATACAAGGCCGTAACCGTATGACCGGCGCCAATCTCTCCTGCATCTACTTTGTCATTGTTAAAATCTTCATTTCGAAGAACCCGGTTTTCGTATCCCACCAGCCGGTAGCCAGCCACATACTCCGGATTAAACTCCACCTGAATTTTCACATCTTTTGCCACTGTCACCAAAGTTCCGCCCATCTCGTCTACCAGAACTTTCTTTGCCTCATAAAGACTGTCCAGATAGCTGTAATTGCCGTCCCCGTTGTCGGCCAGAGCCTCCATCTTATTATCTTTTAAATTTCCACTTCCCACTCCTAAGACAGACAAATGAACCCCGCTTTTTTTCTTTTCCTGAATCAGCCGGGTCAAACCGCCCTGGCTGCTGATTCCCACATTCAAATCCCCGTCTGTAGCAAGAATCACCCGGTTATTTCCTCCCGGAATAAAATTCTTTTCTGCCAGTTCATAGGCTTTTTCAATCCCGGCTGCTCCGGCCGTAGAGCCTCCCGCCTCCAAATCCTCCAATGCAGCGGCAATCATTGCCGTTTTATTTCCCGGCACCCCGTCTAATACCACCGACTCGTATCCTGCGTAGGTGACGATGGATACCCGGTCATTGGAATTTAAGTTTTCTGCCAGCATGGTAAATGCCTTCTGCACCAAAGGCAGCTTGTCGTCTGAGTACATGGAGCCAGATACATCCAGCAAAAACACCAGATTCGAGGCAGGACGACTGTGAAAATCAATCTCTTTGGCTTTCAGTCCGATCAGCAACAGCCGGTGGTCCTCATTCCAGGGACAATCTCCATACTCAGTTGTTACCGAAAAAGCTTCTCCTTCCTTTGGCTCCGGATAATCATAGTCAAAATAATTGATCATCTCCTCCACCCGCACCGCATCTGCCGGAACCGGGGCGCCAGATCGAATCATCCGCCGGACATTTCCATAAGAAGCAGTATCCACATCAATGGAAAACGTAGACAAAGGTTGCTCAGATACCTTTTTATATCCATTTTCATGAATATAATTATACTCTTCCGTATTATAATCCTCTCCGCCATAAGCCTCTTCATATTTACTGGCCATGGAACGGTTTGTATTTCCCTCTGTTACTTCATAATTCTCTGCTCCCAGTGTAGTGGCCGCCTCTTTTGGATAAGCCAAATCTCCCCCTCCGGCTGCCGCTGCCCCGGACGAGCCAGAACCTTTTGCACCACATCCCCAAAGACAACCGCAGACTGTCATCATACAGACTCCGCAGATCATCCAACTCTTCCTTTTTTTATTTTTCTTCATTCTGTCCTCCCTGTTCCACTTCCACTAAGCTAAGAAATTCAGAAAGAAAGTTGTCATCTTTTCTTAAAACCATCCGGTCATAATAAACATCATTGCTCCCTTGGGGGGTGCCTGTCACCACCAAGGTCTCATCATTCATCAAGGTGGCATAGCCAGAATGGAACAAATAGTCCCCCTCTCCCGTTACCTGAATCTGCGGTGCAAAGGGATACAAAAGCTCCCAGCCTCCCTCCTGCTGCAAGAGAGGCAGCAGGTAAGTTCCCCCAATCTGAAGCTGATAAAGAATGTACACCTCATCTCCATCGGTCTTTACAATCGGACTTTTCACTGTGATTTCATCCATACCAGCAACATAATCCTCTGCATAATCCACCTGATCCAGGGAAACTTTATAAACCACCTTCACTGCCTTTCCAGAAGAATCTTCCTCCAGAGAAACATCCGTGACAGTTCCTCTGCACACCAGCTGGGCATCCTTTAAAACCGCTTCGGAAAAATACTGGTCATCTGCAGGAATAGTCACTGCATCCTCTGGTACAGCCATAGGATGGCAGGCTGCCAGCATTAGCTGCCCCTCATCAACCACACCAGAATCTTCATTGCCCCCCTCTTCCATCCATGTATCAAGCTCTCCGGCTTCCATAACTGCTGCTTCTTCTCCCCCTGTGATCTGAGCTATGGTCTCTGTCTTAGTTCCCATCCATGCAGACTTATCACCTATGGAATCGGGAACCGACATTTTTACTGCAACCATTGCCGCCACAGCTGCCGCTGCCACAGCCGATGTTTGAAATATTCTTCGTCCTGGCTGGAATGAACGGATCTTTTGCATCTCCTCCTGCTCCTTATCCCGGTCCGGATGTTCTTTTAAATTAGACTCAATCCGGCTCCACAGATCTGGCGTTTCCTGCTGTCTCCATTTTCTGTATTCTGCCTTTAACTGTTTTTCATCCATCACAGCTGCACCTCCCTTAACTTCCGAATCGCTGTACGATAACACCATGCCACCGTTCCCTGGGGCTTTTTCAAAATCACAGCAATCTCCCGAAAGGTCAGCTCTCCTAAAATCTTCAGATTGACAATCTGCCTTTCCTCCTCCTTTAATGTCATAAGTGCCTGCGCAAGACCAAGCTTCTGGCATAGCTGTTCCTCACAGGAATCCTCTCCTGCCTGAAGATAATCCGGAATCTCCCCAGTCAGGCTCTCCCGTTTCCTTTTCCTTAAAAAATCGATGGCCAGATTGCGGGCAATGGTGATCATCCATGCCCGATGGCCTTTTCCCGGCCGGTATGTATCCGCAATATCCCATAGCCGGATGAAAAAGTCAGAAGTCACATCCTCCGAATCCTCCCGGCTTCCCAGGATTTCCCACACAACCGAATAGATTAGCGGGCAGTAATCCTCATAAATCTCCCGAAGCCCATCTTTGTCATTTCTGCGGATTCGGCCAATATTTTTTTCAAATTCCTGGTCATTCATAACAATATCCTCTCTGCCGTTGGCCTTGTACTTACAATACGTCCCAGGCTGAAATATTTATGGTAAATCGATTCTTTTTTCGGCAAATAATTTTTCGGCAAGTTTAATGTCCTGACTGGATTATAGACGGTCAAAACACGCTCTGGCACACAAAACAACAGCCCCCACCAGAACTATTTCTGGTGAAGGCGCTCATAGACTTCCAGATGGGGATCAGATAGCTTAATAATAATCCGCTCCTCCTCCCGAACCACAGAACCCTGATCCGGCCATGACGGCATATCTTCTGTCCGGACCACAGATGCCAAATACTGCTCTGGAGTCGCTTTCTGGTGCATCAGCCCATAGACATAAAAAAGGGTGCTGACCCGGCCGGAAACCCCGGTTGGTCCCAACTCATCCCACTCAAAAACGGAAACTCCGATCATATCTCCCTTTAATGTGCTCACATTCGTATCCATGGGCCGTTTTCCCACAAACACCAGCGCCATATCCCGCACATGAACTCCTCCAGATATAGCCGCCACCCGCTCTGCCTCCTGATAAATGGCTTTACACCGCTCCTCATCCTGTATGGATGCCCGATGCATCGTATCCAAAAGGCGCTCGGAACTCATCCACTGATTCCACGCCACCACAACAGCCAAACTTACAGCAGCAAACGGCAGCAGCTTCTGCCCTCTGCCCTCTGGTTTTATCGTTGCAAGAACCCCAGCGCTGACAGACAGGACAAAGGGATATGCCAACTGAACCCGGATTCCCTGAAACGTTCCGGTCAATATGCCCATAAGTACAGGAGAGCTTACAAAAACAGCTCCTGCAAACAAAAAAAATACTCGTTCCTTCTGATTGGTCTTCCATCCCCGAACCCAAAACAATCCTGCTGCCAAAATCAAAATCACCAAAGTTAAGGGAGAGAAAAAAGGCGGCTGTCCCAAATAGATTCTCTGTATATCCGTCAAAACCCGGTGCAGGCAGACCTTTAATCCATCTCTTCCCCAAAAAACCAGCGTATTCAGGTACTCCCCATTTGTATTTGTGACGCTGCGAATCAAATGAGCCAATGCCCCATGTACGGCCAAAATCACCAAAAAGACTGCTGCAAACCAGACCCCTTTCCGAAACCAGCCTTCTGCCTTTGATTCCTCATCCGTCTGTCCGTTCTGATAAGCCAAAAGAAAAGAGAATGCACTTAAAGCGATAAAAACTGCTGCCATCGCCTGATAGGTTCCCACGGCCCACACACCGCAGATAAGGGAAAAGAGCAGCCATCCCCTGCTTTCTTTCCCATACACATACCGGCTGACACCGTAAACTGCCAGCACCGACAGATAGATCCCCCAAATAACCTCCAACGCCTGCATCTGAAAATAAAACTGTTCTGCCAGACAAGGGCAGGTACCATAAATTGCTGAAAATACCGGATAAAAAATCTCATACCGCTTGTCCCCATTACTCCACTGGCTGACTGCAAAATTCACAGTCATACAGATCATTCCAATCAGGAACATGGAAGCCGTCATAATTACCGTCTGAGACAGCTTGTCTGTCCCAAGAAGCTCTTTGGTAAACACCAGTCCAAAACGTCCCAGGCCATACCAGGACCGGAGCATTCCCTTAGAACCAGTGATCATAATCTCCGTATCCACCCCAATATCGGTCCGGAAGGTCAATGCCCCCCAACTGGCAAAGACCACAAAAGCCGTAAACAGACAAGTTTTCTTATGTTCCAAAGCAAATGTCCAAAATTCCTTTCTCACATCCGACACCTGCTTGATAAACTCAGTCCCCATATTCTTTTCCTCTCAGTTTCCCTTCTTCTTTTGTCCCCCGGTTCCCATCCGCCTCGGTCTCCCCAATCAGGTAAATGGGACGATGCTTGATTTCCAAATAAGCCTTGGCCAGATACCTGCCTATAATTCCCATACACAAAAGCTGAAGTCCCCCTAACATGAGAATAATACAGGCCAGAGACGGCCATCCGCCCACAGGATCTCCTAAAATCAAAGTCTTGGCAATCACCACCAAAATCATAAAAAATGCCACAAAACAGCACACCAGTCCGATCACTGCGGCAATGGACAAAGGGGCTGTGGTAAAAGCTACAATCCCTTCCAGAGAATAGAGAAAAAGCTTCCAGAAGGACCACTTGGTCTCCCCTGCCATCCGCTCTACATTTTCAAAAGAAATCCATTTGGTCCGAAATCCCACCCAGCCAAAAATTCCCTTGGAAAAACGATTGTATTCTTTGAGAGACAAAACCGCCTCCACCATCTTTCGGTTCATCAGCCGAAAGTCCCTTGCCCCGTCTACAATATTCACATCCGGAGACACCATATTAATCAGACGATAAAACAATCGGGCAAACATAGAGCGAATCGGCGGCTCTCCTTTCCGGTCCACTCTTCTGGCGGCAGCGCAGTCGTACTGGCCACTTTCCAGCGCCTCCACCATCTCCGGCAGAAGAGACGGCGGGTCCTGAAGATCTGCATCCATCATAGCCACATAATCTCCCGTTGCATGTTCCAGACCAGCATAGATCGCTGCCTCCTTCCCAAAATTCCGGGAAAAAGAGAGATAACGAACCTGCTTGTCTCGTTCTGCCTCCTTCCGAAGCAGCTCTAACGTCCGGTCTCTGGAACCATCATCCACGAAAAGCAGCTCAAACTGATACTGCTTTAACTGGTCACACACCTTTCGAATTTCCCGAAAAAATCCAGGAAGCGATTCTTCTTCATTATAACAGGGAACAATCACTGTCAATTTTGCCATCGTCTTTTCCATATTCTTTGGTTCCTTTTCTTTTTATTCTGCCATATTCGATATTTGATATTTCATATTTTATATTCCATGATTCATGTTCGATTTTGATTTTGATTTCGATTTCTATTTCTGCATCTGCATCTACATCTGCATCTACATCTACATCTGCAAGCAAATTCCCTCTAACTATAAAACAAAAACCTCCTTTATTCAAGTTCAATATTTCACGAATTTCAACATTTCCATTGACATACCTTGATAATCTATGTATAATATCTTTTACATACATAGATTATCAAGGTATTGAAAGGAGACTTTTATGGACAAACGTTACATGGCTCTTGGAACCTCCATGCTGGTGCTGCGCCTGCTAAAACAGCAATGTATGTATGGCTATCAGATTATCCGAGAGCTGGAACAACAAAGTCAGATGGTATTCCGGCTGCAGGAAGGAACGTTGTATCCGGTGCTTCACAGCTTAGAACAGCAGGGCGCTGTCACCAGCTTTCAAAAAACCGCGGAAAACGGAAGAATGCGAAAATACTATCAGATCACTCCAGATGGTCAGAAGCTTCTGGAAGAAAAGAATCAGGAATGGAAAACCTATGAAAAAGCCGTGAATCAGGTAATGGGAGGTGTTCTCTTTGGCCAATTATAAAAAAGATTTTCTTGATACAGTGACCCAACAGATTTCCTGCAAACCCTTCCGAAGCATTCTTGAAAAAGAACTGGAAGATCATATTGAAGACCGGATGGATGACTATATGGCAGAGGGCCTTTCTTCCAATCAGGCAGAAGAACAGGCGGTAAAAGGAATGGGCGATCCAGTTGCCATTGGAACCCAATTAAACACCATACATCAAGTCCAAAGAACCCCTGCCCTCACGGTCTCTGCCCTTTTGTTATTGACCCTTGGCTTTGGTTTGTCCCTGTATTTCCAATGGACTCCGGAACAGTCTGCCAATGGCTTTCTCTATTATCTGCCTGGGCTGATGGTTCTGGTTGGGGTGGTGTGGAAAGGTTATCCTTTTACCGTCCGGTATGCACACCTTCTCCTTCCCTTATCTGGAGTCTGTCTGGCGATTCATATTTTACTGTCCATCCTCTGCCGCTTTTCCATCTTGCAAGTGGGAGCCATTGTGTGGAGAATGAATTATTTTGCCGTTTTGCTCCTTTGCCCGGTTTTGATTCTGCTCACCTGGCATCTGCAGAGAAAAGGAAGCAAACCCCTTCTTTTGACTCTGATGCTGTGCGGCATAGGAGTCTTATGCTTTACAACCTCTGGCTTTACGCTGGGAGCGGATGGCAGCCCTGCCTCCCTGATTTTTGCCGCCTCCACAATCATAACTCTTCTGGCTATGATTCACCGGGACTGTTTTTCCTTTCCTGGCATGGATTCTTCCCAATGCAGACCTTACCGGAAACGGCTGTATCTTCTTGTTTTGGCCTGTCTGCCCCTGATTGGGTGTTTGTTTATCGCCTCCCCCTACCAGAGAACCATGTTCCGGGAATTTACCAATCCAGATGCCCACATCCGCTCCACCTGGGACGACACCTACAACAGCGCCTTAATCCGCCAGCTTTTATCCCGCACCCCTCTCACCAAAGGCCTTTCCTTAACCCCGGAAGAAATGATGGATTACGGAACCGGGGCCTGGTATTTCGCCCGAAAAAATCCCTTGCAGGTCGGCGTTTACGCCATCTGCTCCACCGAAGAAGAGGAAAAAGAATTTGATGAAACGATACAGAAAATTCGGGACGCTGGAGGCCATCCCCGCTACATCCATTACAATGCCTCCAATGTAACTTTGTGGGATATTCTGCCTCAGCACGCCCACAACAACTACCTGATTGCCCTGACCAGCCTGATGTTCGGACGCATAGCAGGCGCTGTCCTTGTGGCCGCCATCACTGGATTTTACCTGCTTTTGTTCTCCTGCATTCAGAAAATTCAGGGAAAACTTGCCTTTGCTTTGTCCTTTAGCTGCGGACTTTGCCTTCTGTTTCAGACCATTCTCTACACATTAGGCAACCTGGGATTCCAGTATGGTCCCTTCACCATCCTGCCGCTTCTGTCCGAAGGCCGCATGAGCATCCTGTTAAACATGACCTTTCTTGGGTTAATTCTCTCCGCCTATCGCTATGACCGGATTCCTCTGGAATCGACTGGCCTAAAGCAGCCGAAAAAAGAAGCCGTGTAGCCATATCCTAACGTTAAGGGAAAGAAAAACATCCGCAAAAAAATGAGAGAATGTGTTCCGGCACATTCTCTCATTCTTCTCCTGCTGCTTTTTTGCACTGCTTACAAACTTCTTAACTTAACTTCCAAATATCCCGATTATACTCTTCAATGGTCCGGTCCGAAGAGAAAAATCCTGCTTTGCTAATATTCACCAGCATCTTTTTCGCCCATTCCATCCGGTTCTCATAATCTTTATATGCCTGCTCTCTGACCCTCACATAATCCTCATAATCCAGAAGGGTCATAAACCAGTCTTTCTTCAGCAGTTCATCATACAGCCGCTGCAGATTTTCCTTACAGCCAATTTCCATCAGTTCTTCACCCACAATAAAATCCACTGCCTCTTTGATGTCTTCATTGGACTCATAATATTCTTTTGACACATAATCTGCATCCTTATAGTGCTGAATTACCGTCTCGCTGGATTCTCCGAAAATATAGATATTTTCTTTGCCCACCAAATCCGCAATCTCCACATTGGCCCCATCCATGGTGCCTAAGGTCACAGCTCCGTTTAACATAAACTTCATATTCCCTGTGCCGCTTGCCTCCTTGGAAGCCAGAGAAATCTGCTGGGAAATATCACAGGCAGGAATCAGCTTCTCTGCTTTTGTCACATTATAATTCTCCACCATGACCACCTTCAAATAAGGACTGACCTTGGGATCTTGATTCACCAGCTTCGCCAGACAGAGAATCAAATGAATAATATCTTTGGCAATCACATAAGCTGGCGCTGCCTTTGCCCCGAAAATCACCGTGACAGGCGTGGTGGGAATCTTCCCTCTCTTGATCTCCAAATACTTGTGAATCACATACAGCGCATTCATCTGCTGTCTCTTGTACTCATGAAGTCTCTTGATCTGAATGTCAAAGATGGAATTTTCATCCACATCAATCCCTTCCGTTTCCTTGAGATAATGCTTTAAAGCCACCTTATTTTGATGTTTAATGTCCAAAAGCTCCTTCAAAGAAGCCTCATCGGCAAATTCACCTAGTTTCTCCAAAAGATTCACATCTTTTTTGTATTCCGCTCCGATTTTTCCAGTAATAAAATCTGCCAGAGGATGATTGCAGTGGAGCAGCCACCGACGGAACGTAATTCCGTTGGTCTTATTGTTGAATTTCTCCGGATACAGCTCATAGAAATCCTTTAACTCTGTGCTCTTTAAAATCTCTGTGTGAAGATAAGCCACTCCATTGACGCTGAAACCATAATGAATGTCCATATGAGCCATGTGTACCAAATCTTCATGGTCAATAATCGCCACTTCTGGTTTTTCAAACTTCCGGCGAATCCGGGCATCCAAAATCTCAATAATCGGCACCAGCTGAGGCACTACCTCCTTTAAATAGGAAACGGGCCATTTCTCCAAAGCCTCCGCCAGAATCGTATGGTTGGTGTAGGCACAGGTTTTCTTTACAATCTCCACCGCCTCGTCAAAATCAATTCCCCGCAGCGTCAGAAGACGTATCAACTCTGGAATCACCATAGACGGGTGGGTATCATTGATCTGAATTACCGCGTAATCTGGCAAATCGTGAAGGGTACACCCTTTTTTCTCGCACTCATCCAAAATCAGCTGCGCTCCGTTGCTGACCATAAAATACTGCTGATAAATCCGAAGCTTCCGCCCCTTATCATCACTGTCATCCGGATAGAGGAACAAGGTCAGATTTTTGGCAATGTCCTCTTTGTCAAAAGAAATTCCCTCTTTCACAATCCCCTCATCCACGGTCTCCACATCAAACAGATGAAGCCAGTCAGTCCGGTTCCGGTATCCAGTCACAGCAATATCATACAATCTGGAATGAACGGTCAGGTTCCCAAACTCCACGGAATAAGAAACTTCCCTGGGAATCAGCCAGCTTTTCTCTTCAATCCATGGATTGGGGGTCTCTTTTTGCAATTCATTCTCAAATTCCTGCTTGAACAGTCCAAAATGGTAGTTAAGCCCAATTCCAGCCCCATTCAGCCCCAGTCCTGCCATGGAATCCAGAAAACACGCTGCCAAACGTCCCAGTCCGCCATTGCCAAGGGACGGTTCCGGCTCAGCCTCCTCAATCTGGCTTAAATCCTTACCGGCAGCAGCCAGCACATCTCTCGCCTCATCATACCATCCCAGGTTAATCAGGTTATTTGACAAAAGCTTTCCAATCAAAAACTCTGCCGAAATGTAATAGATTTTCTTTTTTCCTTCATTGCTCTCCCGCTTTAATGCCTCTTTCTGCACTATAGAAAGCAAAGCCTGATACAGCTCGCGATCACTGCACTCTTTTATCTCCCTGCCGCACTGGCTTCTCAATTTCTCTGCAAGACTTTCCATTGCTCCTCCTTGTTACAACTGCTTTTCTGATTTATTTTATTCCCGCAAAAATCAAATCACTTCATTTACACAGATCGCTCCATAAGGACGGATGGTCATACGGTACACACATCCCTCTCCCAGGGCTTCTTCCATATAAGCCGTATACTCCTCCACCAAGTCATTGGGAATCATGGCCATAATCACGCCGGCAAAACCGCCCCCATGAATCCGGCATGCGCCTCTCTTTTTCTCTGCAAGAAACAGCTCTGTTAGCGCCAGGGCAACGGTGATTCCCTGTTCCTGGTAAGCTGCATTGGTAAAACAGTTCTGAAGCCACTTCCAGGAAGAGTTGCCGGAAGCAGTAATTCCATCCAGAAAATCCTGGAACCGGCCTTCTTTCAGGGCCGCAACCTCTGCTTCCACCCGCTCATTCTCCTCAAAGAAATGCAAAGCACGCATCACGGAACGATCTCCTGCAAACTCCCGGACCCCTTTGAGATTTTTGATCACCTGCTCTTTGGTAATCTCTGCACAGACTTCTTTTCCAAAATATTCTGCCACCTTTTTCATCTCGTTAGGTACAGAAGAATAGTCTGCGCTTAAATCCGCATGGCCTTTGCCGGTCTGCACGATCATCAGGCTGTGATTCATAGATGCAAAATCAAAATCAATCTTTTCCACCACAGGAGCTGCCGGATCTTTAAAATCAATGGTAATCAATCCCCCTACGGCACATGCCATCTGATCCAAAAGCCCGGACCCTTTGTCCCAGTACACATTTTCCGCATATTTTCCCACATGGGCATATGCCACTGTATCCATACGTCCTTCGTTGAAAAACGTATTGATCATCGAGCACAAAAGCATTTCAAAAGCCGCTGAAGAGCTGACCCCTGCAGAGCTGATTACATTGCTGGTAATATAGGCGTCAAAACCGCCGATCTCATATCCAAATTCCTTAAAGCCCTGCAAAAGTCCTCTCACCAGATCTTCGGTTCCGGCTTTTCTCTCACTAGGCTCTAAGTCTTCCAGATCAATGGTAAACTTCTGATTAAACGTCTCGCTGACCAGGTTCACTTTAGAAGAATCATTTTTGGCCGCAATTCCCACACAATCCAAATTGATACTACCTGCCAGCACCTTTCCATGATTGTGGTCAGTATGATTGCCGCTGATCTCAGTTCTGCCTGGAGCGCTGAACATGAAAATATCCTTATCCCCGTAGGTATTTTTAAATTTCTCTATCATATCCCGGTAGCGGCCTGCATTTTCCTCTGCCTGCTCCCTGCCATAAAGCTCCTCCATCCGTTTTCTGGCCTTCTCACTGTCCAATAAACTCAATGTCTCTTCTGCTCTCATTCTTCTCCTTTCCGCGTCCTGATGTTCTTCCTGCCCCTTTTTCACTCTATGAAACTTCTTCTTGCAAAAACTTCTGCAAAAAGCATCGGATGTCCATTCAGGCCCCGCCTCAGCTTTTGCCGCTGTCGTGAAAAGTATAGCATATTTGAGGGGATTTATACAATACCAACTTCCATTGTTTTCCGGATTCTCCTGTTTTCACCAAAGAAAGTGGTTGATTTTTGGGAAAAATATAGCTACAATAACTTTGGACTTGTCTCATTAGACAAATCCGTATGGAAAGGAGGGCAGCATTGTGGATAAAATTGCTGTATTGATCCCCTGTTACAACGAAAGCGCCACCATAGAAAAAGTGGTGCTGGACTGGAAGAAAGAACTGCCGGAAGCGGTCATTTATGTATATGACAACAATTCCACCGATGGTTCCGACAAGCTGGCCAAAAAAGCGGGCGCTGTTGTAAGATACGAATACCAACAGGGAAAAGGCAACGTAGTAAGAAGAATGTTCCGGGATATTGATGCAGAGTGTTATATTATGATTGACGGTGATGACACCTATCCGGCAGAAGCAGGCAAAAGCATGGCCCAGGAGGTTTTGGAGCATCACGCAGATATGGTGGTGGGAGACCGTTTGTCCTCCACCTATTTTACGGAAAATAAGCGCCGGTTCCATAATTTTGGCAACTCATTGGTGCGTGCTTGTATTAACCGCCTGTTTTACAGTGAAATTCAGGATATTATGACTGGTTATCGGGCGTTCAGCTATCAGTTTGTCAAAACTTTTCCGGTTCTTTCCAGAGGTTTTGAGATTGAAACCGAAATGTCCATTCATGCGGTAGACAAAAATATGTATATCAAAAACCAGGTGGTGGATTACCGGGACCGTCCCGATGGAAGCGAATCCAAACTGAACACCATTCCCGACGGAATCCGGGTATTAAAAACAATTTTCACCCTGTACAAGGACTACAAGCCCTTACAGTTTTTCGGATGGATCGCAGGATTTTTGTTTCTGCTGGCCTTTATTTTCTTTGTCCCCATTATGGCACAGTTTGTAAAGACCGGTCTGGTTCCCCAGTTCCCCACTTTGATTGTGTGCGGATTCTGTGTCATTGCTTCCCTTCTCTCCCTGTTTTCCGGAATGATCTTACAGACCATCATTCAAAAAAACAAGCAGGAGTTTGAGTTCCGTTTACACATGGTCAATGAAGATTACAAACGGAAAACGGTCTGAAAAATGGTTGAAACATGAGAGAACGTTACCAGATGCGTTCTCTCTTCTTTCTATTCCTCAATTCGCACAAACATTTCCCGAATCCCCTCATAAAATCCAACTGTCACCACCGTCTTTTCCTCCAAATTCCCCAAAACCTCATATTTCTTAAAATAAGGGGTTGCCTCTGAAAGGGGGCTTGCCTCTTTGTATTCCAAAGGCGACGGAAGTTTCAGATACCTGCTCCAAGACTGAATCAGCTCGTCTGGATTTAGATCTTCCCACTCTCTTTCCGTGCGGGCATAAAATTGGTAAATCTTTCCGTCCTCTGCATCAACATAAGCTTCCATCAGCCGGTTGTCCTTTCGCACATCCCGTCGGCTGTCCGAAAGGCTCACCTGCCACACTGCCACAGAATTTCGAGGTTCCCGCACATCAATAGCCGAGTACAGCACTGCATCATACAATTCCGGGTCTACTTCCAAAAGGCTCCCCGGCAAAATTCCAGCGGCCTTCAATTCTTTTAGGCCCTCATTGCAGATTCCATATATTTCTGCACTGGAAACCTCCTCTTTTCCAGGTCC
Organism: Clostridiaceae bacterium; assembly: GCA_009911065.1. Lineage (GTDB taxonomy): Bacteria > Bacillota > Clostridia > Lachnospirales > Lachnospiraceae > Brotaphodocola. Next base: position 71,781 of record QXWR01000002.1, read on the forward strand.
TCTGTGGTTGACCACCAGCGCATACGTTCCGCCCCATTCCGCTCCAAAGGAAGCTTCCCCCCGCTCGTCCATCTTAAACCCCTCTTCGGCTGTCTTCTGGCCGGTCATAGCCCTGGACAATACAAATAGCTTTTCCGCCGGACTCATCTCATACCGAAAACCTTCTCCGGAAATTTCCACCTGCTGAAGATGAGTTTTTCCCAAAAAATATCGGTCCTGATAGTTGGACAATGCTTCTGGTCCCCATATGGACACGCCTACAGTCAGAGCAACCAGAGTCAAAAAGAACAGATTTAACATCCGTTTTTTCATAACTCCCTCTCGCCCCCTTCTCTTTCAAAAAATTCCGGCAGAACAAAACTCATACAGGTTCCCTTTCCCGGCTCGCTGTCAATCTCCAGCCGGCTTCCATGAAGAGTCAGAATTTCCGTACATAAAGCCAACCCCAGTCCCGCTCCGTTCCTGCTTCTGGACCGAGATTTGTCTACCATATAAAATGCCTTTGTGATCTTTTCCTGCTCCTCTTTCAAAATCCCCACGCCAAAGTCCTTCACCGAAAATTGATAGCCTGTTTTCAGCCGGATTCCCCTCACCTCAATAACACTTCCCCCATCCGATGCCTTACATGCATTGTCAATCAAGTTCATCAGTACAGACTTAATTAAGTTCGGCTCTGCCCAAACCATCCCCTTGTCATGCCTTAACCGAAATTTCATGGTCCGGTTTGTTGCATACATGCTATATAAATACTGAAACAGCTTGTCCGCAGAAACCATCTGAAACTCTGGTTCCCCGTGGCGCGTCACCATAATCTCCAAAAGACGAAACGACATCGCTTCCAGCCGTTTTCCTTCGGTATAAATATAATTGGCCGATAGAAAACTTTTCTCCTCATCCAGCCGGTGAGAACGCAGCATATCCGCATAGCCAATAATAGCGGTCAGCGGGGTTTTTAGTTCATGGGCAAAAGCCGCCACAAAATCCTCTCGGTCTTGTATTTCCTGCTCCAGCTTGCCGATATTTTCCTCCAATGCATTGGCCATCCGGTTAAAATCCAGAGTAAGCTGTCCCAGCTCATCTTCACTGACCTTTTTGGCCCGGTAATCGTACTCTCCCTCTGCCATCCTTCTGGTCGCTCTGGTCAAAAGCCGGATGGGTCTGGTCAGCCAGGAAGCAATCCCATGCATGATAAACGTTCCAAACACCAGCATAATCCCGGTCGCCCGCCGGTAAACCAAAAAACCCAAAGCACGCTCCCGAAACACCTCTGTCACATCCCGCATGGTTTCCAGATAAAGAACCCGGTTCAAAACATCCACCCTCATACAAGTCTGAACGTAATAATGCTCTCCCCCATGAATCACCTGCCAGGTATTCACCGTTTCATCGGTCTGAGACAGTAAAAGGTCATCGCCCTCAAAGCCTGTACTTTTGTATAGCACTTGTTTTTGTTCATCCAAAATCCTTAAACGTCTGCTTCCCCCATTTTCCAGACTGTGTCCAATCTCCTCAATGGTATGATCTGCCAGTACATCATATTTAGCTGGAACATTCAATGCCGCCGTCTCAAAGGCAAAACGCAAAATCTGACTTTCCTCCATAGCTTGGCCGGTCTCTCTGTTTATGGAAGTTTCAAATACATAATTTACAAAATAAAACCCGCTGATGCCAAGGGCCAAAGCCAGAACAATCACCGTCCACAGCAAAAGCTTTAAAGAAAATCTCATTGAGGCACCTCAAGACGGTATCCCACCTTATAAACCGTTGCCAGACAATGTTCCCAGCCCAGCTTCCTTCGCAGCCGCTGCACATGAAGGTCCACGGTCCGGCTGTCACCAGAATACTCACCCTCCCACACATTTTCATATAGTGTTTCCCGAAATAACGCCACATTTTTGTTTCGCATAAACAAAAGGAGCAGCCCAAACTCCTTGTTGGTAAGAATCACCGGAATCCCCTTTCGGGTAACTTGTCTTGCCTCCACATCCACCGCCACATCCCCGGCAGTGAGAATCATGTCCGCCTTGTGATACCGCCGAAGCACAGCCTCCACCCGCGCCACCAGCTCCACCACGTCAAACGGCTTTACCAAATAATCATCTGCTCCCAGCTTCAACCCTCTCACCCGGTCCTTCACCTCATACCGGGCCGTTATGAAAATCACCGGGATTCCCATAGGGCGGATATATTCCATAATATCATACCCATCCACCCCAGGCAGCATCACATCCAGAAGAATCAAGTCATACTTTCCCTCCTCAATCATGGAAAGGGCCTCTGCGCCGTCCTGAACCGAAGTACATGAATAACCGGCTCCGGACAAATTCAAATCAATCAAATCACAAATTGGTTTCTCATCATCTACAATCAATATTTTAATCATTTTTTGTCCCCCATCCCCAGTAAGACCGGGCAAGCTCCACCAGCTCATCCAAAGTAGTCTCCTCCCCGCATATATACCGGCTTTTTAGCTCTGTATCCGCTACAAACCCGCCAGTCCTCTGGTAATATATGGCATAATCTTTTTCGGTTCTCATCTCTTCTGTCATTTTGTCCTTTGTATTTAGAAGATCTTCCTCCTCTGACTCCTCTACTTTCTGTGACTCCTCTGACATCTCTGACTCCGGTTCCGAAGAACCTGCCTCCTCTGGCAGCGTATACCGGGCCAGAACCGTCAGATCTTTCAGGCCGTCTCCATCAATATCCCGACTGTCCAGGCCTAAAATTTCATATAGATTTTCATGCTCTCCCATAGGCTGAACGCTCCACACAATCTTTCCCTGTTCATTGGCCAGATAGACCATAAAAATATGGTACTCTGCCATTTTATAATAACCAGGCGCTACCAAAAGCTTGCCAAGCTTCTCAAAATCCCGCCAGAAAGACCAGGCTTCCTCCACTACAAATCCCCGTGTTTTCAGTTCATCCATGGTGGACGCCTCATAAAGAAACTCTGCGGAAGCTCCCTCCATGGCAAAAGACACAGCCAGCTTCACGCTTCTGCCCATACCAAACCGATTAAGCCTCTCGGACAGACGCCAGTCCCGGTAAAAGCTCCCCTCTCCCTGAAACAGCACATCCCCCACCTTGTAGACCCCTCCGCCCTCCTCGTTTGGCAGGCTGCAAAGGGTAATTAGCACCACGTCCTGTTTTCCGTCCTGATTTACATCTGGAAAAGAGACTGCTGCCACTCCTTCATTTTTCTGTTCTGCTCTGCCCCGAATCTGCCGATTGGTCTCCAACTGTTCCGTCCGAAACACAATCTCTCCTTCACTTTCTGCAAAAAAAAGCACCATTCGATGACACCTGGTATCCAGCGCCGGGACAAGGAATACTTCTCCCTCTCCCGCCATTTCAAGAGGAAACACATGCTCCCGGATCACCATAAATCCGTATTCCTCTAATTCCTTCCAGTTTTTAACTTCCTCCATTCGTCTCAAAAAATCTTGATACTGGTCAATCTCCTGACTATTTTTATTTTCTATATTAATCGAGACGGTTTGTTCCTCCCCGCCAAATTCGCCAGAATAGCCCTTGCCATCCCATAAGATGGCTTCGTTTCCATCCTTTTCCCCCAGTGCGTCGGCATATTCCTCATAGCCAGCCTCTGCTTTTTGCTCTTTGCTTGTCCTATTTTTCAATCCCACAAACAGGAAAATCACCATGAAAGCTGCTCCCGCTAAAACAGCCGCCAGCAAAGCTTTCTCTCTGACATTCCTTATGGAACGCTTCCTGCTTCTTCCTCTCATATTGTCTAAAATTTCCTTTTTCTCTTCCTTACAAAAAATTATATACTAGTTTTCTTCCCCTGTCAAAGCAGACTCTCCATTTCCTTATATTTGTTTTCATCCAGTTTTCCCCATTCTGTAAACGGTAACTGGTACTTGATGGAATCTAACCATATGCCTGCATCCTGGTATTGAAATATCTGAAATATATGTTATAATAAGTAGTAATTAAAACTACGTAATATAGTAACCCGATTGTTTCAGCAGAAGATTCACTGCTGTAAGCGGCTTCAGGAGGATGAATATGAGTTATAAGATTGTCGGTGACAGCTGTCTGGATTTAACCAGACAAATGAGAGAAGATTCGCGGTTTCAGATTGTCCCGCTGACACTGCAGGTAGACGACACTATGATTGTGGATGACGAAAGCTTTGATCAAAAAGCTTTTCTGCAGCTGGTCAAAGAAAGTAAGGAATGTCCAAAGACCGCCTGTCCATCCCCGGAAGCCTTTAAAAAAGCTTATGAATGTGCAGAAGAAGATATTTATGTGATCACCCTTTCCAGTCATCTAAGCGGCTCCTACAACAGCGCCCTGGTAGGGAAGAATCTGTATGAAGAAGAACACGGACCTAAGAACATTCTGATTATTGATTCCGAGTCCGCTGCATCTGGAGAGCTGAACCTTGCCTTAGCCATCTGTGATCTGTATGAGCAGGGACTTGATTTTGCTCAGATCTCCCGTCAGATTTTGGAGATGCGGGATCAACAGCAGACCTACTTTGTACTGGATTCACTGGAATATCTGCGGAAAAATGGACGTCTCACCGGGCTGCAGGCTTTTTTTGCCACTGCTCTCAACATTAAGCCTGTGATGGGAGCTGACCATGGGGTAATTATAAAGTTAGATCAGGCCAGAGGAATATCAAAAGCATTAAACCGGATGTGTGAGATTGCAGTCCGGGAGACAAAGACCGACACCAACCGGCGAATCGTCATCGCCCACTGCAATGCGCAAAAGCGGGCCTTCCAGGTGAAAGAAGAGCTGGAAAGCCTTGGGATGTCCGGCCAGATTGTGATCACCGAGACGGCAGGAGTGTCCACTTTGTATGCAGGAGACGGGGGAATTATTATGGTTCTTTAAAAATTATCAAAATGAAAGAACCTTCACTTTTTTAAAGGATTTAACAATATGGGAAAATACAAATATCGGTTTTTGTGTATGGCAGCCTTTCCTCTGCTTCTTTTTGGATGCAGTGCAAAACCATATGCAACCATTGGCTCTGACCAAACCAAGATCCCCAATCAGACCATAACAAGTCAGGAATCTTTGCCTCCCCTTGTCCTAATCGATCCGGACAGCCAGCAAGAATCCCCTGCGCCTTCTTTAGATGAAACCAAACAACCTGCTCGGACAAAGGATTCTTTTACTCTGCTTTTTGCAGGAGATGTGCTGCTTTCCGACCATGTGCTCAATGCTTATGACCAGGCAGGCGGCATTCATGGAGTCTTAGATACCGCTTATCAAGATCAGATTGCTCACACCGATTTTTTCCTGGTGAATCAGGAATTTCCCTTTAGCAGCCGGGGAAACGCCGCACCAGATAAACAATACACCTTTCGTCTCCCGCCAGAACGTATTTCCATTTTTCAGGAAATTGGAATTGACGGAGTCACATTAGCCAACAATCATGCTCTGGATTTTGGAACGGATGCTCTTTTAGATTCCTGCAACCTTTTAGATCAGGCAGGAATCTTTCACACAGGAGCAGGAGCTGATTTGGAATCTGCCAGACAGCCCATTACCATCCAGGGAACCGAGGAGAAAATTGCTGTCATCGGGGCCACGCGGGTCATCCCTGTATCCAGCTGGGCTGCCGGAAAACAACATCCCGGAATGCTTGCCGCTTACGATATGACGGTTCTTTTAGAAGAAATTCAGGCAAGAAAGCAGGACCATGATTTTGTGATTGTATACATCCACTGGGGGATTGAACGGGATGAATCCCCGCAGGAATATCAAAGGACCATGGCCAGACAGATGATCGACGCTGGCGCTGACTTAATCGTTGGTTCCCATCCCCATGTGCTTCAGGGTATTGAATACTACAAGGGCAAAGGAATTGTATACAGTCTGGGCAATTTCATCTTCGGCAGCTCCATTCCCCGCACCACGCTTTTGGAAGTCACCTGGAACCTGTCCGGGGAAGAAGACTCCCTTCCGACTTTACGGCTTATTCCGGGAACTTCGTCAGCTGGTTACACCCGAATGCTGACGGATGCCAACCAACAGGAAGAGTTTTTTCAATATATGGAAAGCATTTCCTTTGACGTAAAAATTGGGGAAGACGGCATCCTGTATCCTCTCCTCCCCCATTCCTAGAACATGTCTGAACATACATTCCCGTCAGATGTGCTCTAATCTTCCGGCAACGAAAGCAGCTGCACCAAGAGCTGCTTTCGTCGCCGTTGTTATCCTTCCTGTGGTTATTTTTCATATCCCATCAAAAATCCCCATCTATTTTATAGCTCACCTCATACCCCTCCCAAGGTTCCGGCATCTCCAGCTTGTCAATCATCTTTTCCAGCACAGGTTCCGGAATCTGTCTGGTCCGAATTTGATTTCTCTTTAAAATTTCCTCATAAGGCGCCTCCAAATACATTATATGCACTCTGGCTCCATACCCTGTGAACAGCCCGCAAAGCCGCTGCCGTATTTCCTGAGTCAGATTGGTGGCATTCCAGATAAACGGCTCTTTTTTCCGAAGCAGCATCCTGGCCCGGGAAATAGCCAGATTCACAACTTTTCCCGATCCATCCTTTGGTGAAACTCCCAGTTCCTCCCGAATCCCATCCAGAGAAATCACTGGCCTTCCCCCTCCATTTTTCTCAATCCAGGTATCCTTCCCTGCCAGAGGAATCCCTGCCATCATCCACACATCAAACTCGGTATTATCATACAATACAGCCTTAGGCAGCATCTCTTCTTTATGAAAATATTGATACCGGGTATAAGAATTGGCAAAATCAAACGGCTTTTCCCAGATTCCCAGTTCCTTCCCATAATCTGCAAACAATTCTCCATGCTCTTCCAATTCTCCTGGCTCCTCACTGATTCTGCCTCTGGCATCTGCTTTTGCCAGCAAATACAAAAGCCGGAGCGAAACCACCTCTGCTGCCCGGATAAGATCATAATCCATTCGCTTCTTCTTCCAAAACCATGCAGGAAGCCCATGAAAACGAATCAGCTTTGCCACCCGTTCTCTTTCCCAAAAAGTCATTTGAAACCGGCTTTCTCCACGATATGCCATGGCCCGAAAAACCCCCTCACCCACAATGGTATGTTTGGGAGAAGTCCATCTGCCATCCTGGAGCTTTGTACATGCCGGTTTGCCAATATCGTGAAAAGCCGCCGCCAGAAAAAGCATCTCCTGCTCCTGATTGGAAAGCGGTTCCCACTGAGGAAGTTTCAGCAATTCATCACACACCCGTTTTGAATGAATATACACATCCCCTTCCCTGTGGTATTTTGGATTTTGCTGTACCCCTTTCAGCAGATTCAACTCCGGATACTTTTCAGCCAGACAATCCATACAAAATCCGCTTTCCCGAATCCAACCCAAAATCCCCTCATTTCTGCCACCCATTTCCTTTTTCTCCTTCCTTCTATCGTAAAAGCCAAATGCCTGTGCAGACATATACTAGTATGACCCACACCAATTAACCATATATTTCGTTTGTCTAAATTTCCCCCTGCTTCGTTGTCGTCGGTCAACGATGCCACCGCATCGCCTCCCTCCTCCGCCTTGCAGGATGAAAATTTATCCTGCGCGAAACATAATGGTAATTGGTGTGGGTCATACTAGGTCATTTCTTGACAAAACAAATCGATTCCCTCTGCCAAACCGTTTGCCACCAAAGGCCGATTCATCCAATGGCTCTCGGAATCCAAAATGGAGTTAAGAAAAGAATGGCGGACATATTTTAAACGGTCCACCGTATAATCTCCCTCTTCCACCTTAATATAAATCCCCTCCATTATTCCTCCAAGATCTGTCTGCCCTTTGGTTCTCTCAAAGTCCACTCCATATTTTATGCACTGTTTCTCAAGGCTTTTTTCTGGTTCTTCCGAGATAAAATTACTGTGTCCAATATAATCAGTAATATCCGAAAGCTTCTTATACCGCCCCATATCCAACACTGGCACCGACAAAACAAAAGGAGCTTCCTTCAATATCTCTCTCCGCTTTGCAGTGGAAAAAAACTTCTTTTCCTGTTTATCAAAAATATCAAACTCCATAAAATAGTGAGGCAACTGATCATAAAACACCGTATGCTTGGCAAACATCCACTCTCCATACATCAAATACCGGCTTCCCAAAACCTGCCACAATCTCTCCCGAAAGCACTCTGCCCACATTTTCAGCAAATCAAACTGCCGTTCCCCATATCCCCCGTTCAGAAAATGTCCCCGGCTCTGCAAATACATTTGTCCATCTTCCCCAAAACTGATTCCGCTGTTGGCTCCGTCAATTTTCTCTTCCAAAACCAGATATTTTCCCCGAATCTCCTCAAATTTCACACTGTTTAAATCCTCGTCTCCCGCCTGTTTTCGTGACCCTTCCACATGGCGGGTTCTGGGATATTTGTAAATCTGTTCCATAAAACACCTCCCATTTTCTGTAAATATAAAAGAGATCCAATCCCTTCCTCCCTAAAACCTTAAATCATCCACAAAATCTTTCCACTTGATTAAATAATATTGGGGACTGTATTTTTTGTAATCCATTTCCTTTAACTGTAGAAAATTTTTCAAACCAATCTGAGAATCAAAATCCCAAAAAGGGTTATTTTCTTTCTTATATCGTTCCTGATGGAAAAGGGAAGGTTCTGCCTCCTGGCGAACCTCCATCTGTTCACTGGCAAACACAGCCCCATACCATAAAGCCACAGGAAACGAATGATTGATGTGATATTGATCTATGGTATATGTATAAACGTTTTGAATCTCATCCATATCCAATGGAATTTCCCAATTCTCTAAAGATTCTCCCTGTGCCTGTTGGATTTTATTGAGATAAATGGGAATATAATTGGCAAAACCTTGTTCAATTTTTGAGTTCATGTTTTTCTGACAAGCCAAATAAACCATCTCTGAATGAATCTTTGCATAAGAAAAAGCCAATTCCAAACCAATACACTCTTCCGGAAGCCTACTTAAACTTTCATACGACACAGATGGATGATAAATCTGATAAGCAATCTGGGTCATAAAATTCAACTCTTCCAAGGAGTAGATTCCATTTCCCGGTGAGGCCAAAGGACAGATCTGATTCAAAAATCCAGAATAAGCAGACTGCCAAATAATCTCCTTCTCATCCTCAAGTCCACAAATCTCATAAGCTTCGGATAACAGCCTGCTATAAATATCTGCCAAATTACCAGCAGCAGTCATGGCAGATTGTTTATACTGTTCTTTGTATTTCTTTTGTCTCTTTTTAAAAAACTTCATTTCATCAATCCGCAAATTCAATCGTTGAAAATGAATTTTTGTCTCCTCTATACATAGCCAAAGTTCATTGGGCGCAATCTGGGAATCGGAAAAATAAAAATCCTCATATTCGACAAAAGATTCTTCCAATTTTACCCAAGTCTGCTTCTGAAATAAAAATTTCCCCTTTTCTGTCCCATTCCCATGGATCTTGTTTGCCAAGCCAAAGAAAAGGTAAATGCAAATTCCTATATATCCGGCCATGGTGATAAGGAATTTGGCACGTCTGAACTCATCCTGAAAGACAAAATCTCTTGGATATTTTTCATCGTATCGAATGGGAATCTTCTGCCCAACTTGATAATATCCCACTGGGGTCTCCCGGATGGCATAATCTTCCGTATAGGTGATATTGTCAATAGAATAGGTCACAATTGGATATTCATAATAAACTTTTCGATGCTTTGTCACACGATATTCTCGTTCAATTTCTGTGATAACTGCGACCGTAGTTCCATGCCAGGACCTAGAACGGAAAAAAAACAAAACCGAATAAGCATCATGATTAAGATAGAAAAGCATACTAACACCATAAATAACACATAATATTCTTCCTGATTCGCTGCCACATCCATAAAATCCCCTTCCTTGTGTTTTCGTGATTTATCCCAAATGTTTAAAATATTTATTTCATTCTTTTTATTATACTATATTTTTATAAATTATCCTAGTGTTTCATCCGAACAGAAAATGGATTGGATGGAACACTAGTATGACCCACACCAATTATCATTATGTTTCGCGCAGGATAAATTTTCATCCTGCAAGGCGGAGGAGGGAGGCGATGGGGTGGCATCGTTGACCGACGACAACGAAGCAGGGGGAAATTTAGACAAGCGAATCATATGGTTAATTGGTGTGGGTCATACTAGAGTATGTCTGAAAATTTCTTTCTGCCAGAAAGAAAAAGGAAGCCCGTCCAACTCACAGGCTTCCTTTTTCTATCTTCCTATTCCGCTGCCATCATCAGCATAATCTCATTGCTTCTGGCAATAAATTTCGTCATCCGCTCCGGATTCAGGGTGCCATGGCTAAGAAGCGCCAGATCATACAGCTGTTGGCAAAACTTTGTCGTGTTCTCCCCGTCTTTGTGATTCAGCACATACTGAACCAGTTTGTGGTTGGCATTGAGCACCAGGGTCTCACCGGCTCCCCCAAACATAGACGGGTCCATGCCATACATATTGTACATCTTCATCATATCCTGCATCCGGCGGCTCTCTTCTGCCACAGTCAGCATGGAAGAAATATTCTCGTTCTTCAGCTTTTCTACCTTCACTTCAAGTTTATCATTTTCAAGAGCTTTCTTAAAGATCTCCGTAAGAGTCTCTGCTGTCTTCTTAAACTCCTCGTCATCCTCCTTCACTTCTTCTTTGAAGGTATCATTAAGATCTGCGTCAATACGAAGGAATTTCAGACCTTCATTCTTCTGTTCCAGATGATTGATGAAAGGACTGTCAATGTTGTGAGGCAAAATAACCGCATCCAGCCCCTCATCCTTAAACATATTAATATACTGGCTCTGCTCCTTCTCGTCTGTCACATAGAAGATCTTGTTCTCGTGCTTTTCCTTATTTTCCTCCAGACAATCCTTCAACGTCAGATATTTGCCATCCAGATTCTTGAACAGGATATAATCGTTCATCTTCTCGGCAAATTTCTCATCCTTTATGCAACCGAATTTAATGAAGGGAGCAATGTCATCCCAATATTTCTCATAGTTCTCCCGGTCTGTCTTACACATACCGGAAAGCTTATCTGCCACCTTCTTGGTAATATAATCAGAAATCTTCTTTACAAATCCATCATTCTGCAAAGCGCTCCGGGACACATTCAAAGGCAGGTCCGGACAGTCAATGGCACCCTTTAACAGCATCAAAAACTCTGGAATCACTTCCTTAATGTTGTCTGCAATAAACACCTGAGTATTGTAAAGCTTGATGGTTCCCTCAATGGAATCATACTCCGTATTGATTTTGGGGAAATACAAAATTCCCTTGAGATTAAACGGATAGTCCATATTCAGATGAATCCAGAAGAGAGGTTCCTTGTAATCCATAAACACCTTCCGGTAAAAGGTCCGGTACTCCTCCTCTGTACACTCATTGGGATGCTTATTCCACAACGGAGTGGTATCATTCAATGCCTCTGGGCGTTTTAAAATCTTATAGCGCTCTTTGGACGGCTCAATCTCCACCGTCTCCTTCTCGCCGTTCTCATTCTCCTTTTCTTCTGTCTTCGCCGGCTCCACCACAGTCTCCACAATGGTATCTTTATCTGTCAGCTCTTCCTTGTCAATGGTCTCATACTCAGGCTCTGCTCCTGCATTGTTCAGGAAAATGGGAATGGGCATAAAGGAACAATACTTGTCCAGAACTTCTCTGGCCCGGTACTCATTGGAAAATTCGTAACTGTCCTCGTTTAAGTACAAGGTAATAACCGTTCCCTGGTCCTCCTTGTCCCCATCCTTCATATCAAAGGTAAGGCCGCCTTCTGACTCCCAGTGAACCGGCGTGCTTCCCTCCTTGTAAGACAACGTGTCAATCGTCACTTTATCTGCAACCATGAAAGCCGAATAAAAGCCCAATCCAAAGTGTCCAATAATCTGGTCCTCATTTGCCTTGTCCTTATACCGCTCCAAAAAATCCTGGGCGCCGGAAAAGGCAATCTGGTTAATGTACTCCTCCACCTCTTCTGCCGTCATACCAAGACCATTGTCCCTTACCTGAATGGACTTTTCATCGGAATTGACTGTAATCTGAATCTTATATTCCAGATCTTCCGGCTTGGTGTACTCTCCCATCAGCTCCAGTTTTTTCAGCTTGGTAATGGCATCGCATCCGTTGGACACCAGCTCCCGGTAAAAAATATCATGGTCTGAATACAGCCACTTTTTGATAATTGGGAATATGTTTTCACTGTTAATTGATAAACTTCCTGATTTATTGCCCATTGTACACACTCCTGTTCTTTTATTTTCTTATTTTACACTTATCTCTGTCTGACACACACTTCTTAGATCATTTCGGCAGATTTGAAGATTTCCTTACAAACGGATTGCCTCTGCTCCTTATTCTAATACGAGAGCGGACAAATGTCAACAACAAATTAGCACTCATTTTTATTGAGTGCTAACAAACTGTTCTGATTCATAAATGTCCCATAACCTTACTCTTCTGTATACGCAACCTCTTTCTCCTTCAAAAATCTCTTTACTGTAGTATCCCACTCCTGCTCAATCTTCTTATCTAAAGTAAACACCTTGAGAGAAGTACCTGTCACACAATACATTCCCCGCTCCTCGTACCGGATATGCAGATAGAGTCCTCCCACCTGCTCAGGAGAAAAATCCGGCTGAACGGTTTTTAAAAATTTTTCCACCTGTCCGGCAGGAAGCTGTAATGTAATCTGAAAGCTCTCTGGCAGACGCTTCCCCTTAATCAGCGAAAAACAAAATGGCCGAATCAATTTCCAGAAAGACAATTCCCCAATCTGTTTTTCTTCCTGTTCCTGCTCGGTAAAATATCCTTTCCGGATTCTTCCGTCTATGGCAAAAACATTAAATGTGGTAATGGATGCCTCCCGCAAGAGCCATTCATCAAACATCTCTCCCACAAAAAGCTTTGATGTAAAAACCTTCAAGTCCTCAATCTTCAAAGCAACCATACCTGCTCCCCCTTATTCCATATAATCCGCATACCACTCAAAAAAATCGGTTGTGCTGGAAGATTCCGCCTCCCCAAGAGAAATCTGGTTCCAGATCTCTCCCCCCATATTTACCGTATAATGGGCAGCAAAAGCGTCAAACGCCTTGCGGAACACCCGATTCTTCCGCTCCAGAGAAAGGTTCTGCTTCCGGTCTAACGTGGCCTCCTCATCATAATCTTCAATACACTTTACAATGAAAAAGTGATCTCCCTCCCGGATAATCGGACCAATCTCCCCTTCGGCAAGCTTAAAAACCACATCCTCATATTCCTGGGACCGCTCCTTGCGGCCAACCATCTTCTGAACCTGTTCTCCCTGAGTAACCACTCTGGCTAAAGATGCAAAATCCACCCCTTCTGTCATCGCCTGTGTGTGAATCTTCTGTGCCTCCTCATGGTCGTTTACCTGGATTTCCTGAACCACAATCACCTTTGCCTCACTGTCACTGATCTCCAAATCCACATCCTTTGTCAGCTCCTCCACCAGCCTGCCTGCCCGGTAATATTCTGAGTACAGCTGAAGCACTTCCTCCTGACTGACTCCAATATATGCCAAATCCGCCTCTGTAAGACTCTCATAAAAATCCTTTGTCAGCTCCTCTAACCGCTCCTGCTCCTGATTGGTCAAAACAATCTCCTGCTGGTCTGCCATCAGGTTCATGACTTTCACTTCTTCCAAAAAGTGGCGCACCTGTTCCAATAAATATTCCTGAAAGGTAGTCCCCTCCTGATCAATGGGAATCTGCCATACCTGATCGGAATAAACTTCGCTGTAACGGTTTTTCTCCGTGGCTACCACCAGCATGATCTGTCCGTTTGTATATCCTTCTGCCTCTTTCACCTCCAAGGTCATGGGAACGCTTTCCCCACAGCCTCCCAATAAAAGAGCCACATGAAAAGTTATGGCTATGGTACATGCCAAGATTTTTCCTTTTGCCATAAAAACCTCACTCCTGTATTAAAGCGCATCTGACGGAAAGCAATTTTCAGACACATTCTAGCATCCGGCCGCCTATTCCACCAACAGCTTTAAAATCTTTAACACTCCGTCTCTCACATTCACATCGGTCTGAAAACGGGCCGCTTTTTTCACCTCTGGTCTGGCATTGCCCACAGCAAAACTGTAATAAGCCTGTTGGAGCATCTCAATGTCATTCATCTGATCGCCAAACACCATCGTCTCTTTTGGAGAGATTCCCAGACTCTCCTGCAAAAGCTTTACAGCCTGTCCCTTGTTGATTCCAGGGGCCATACAGTCCATCCACATATCCCCGGAAATGGCAATCTTGAGACGATCTTTATATTTTTCCCGAATGTCTTTGGTTGCCTTATCAATATCCGACCGACAGTAAGCCGAAACCTTGACAAACGGCTCTTCTACTTCCATCAAATCTTCCACTTGCTTTACCTGGAACTGGTATCCAGTCATCAGCCAATCGCAAAATTTCACGTCTCTCCCATCCACATATACCGTATCCGGACCACTGACCATGGCTACCATCCCTGCCTCTCGAATCTCCTTTACCATCATCCGGGCCAGCTGTGGGTCCATGGTATTTAAGTAGAGATTTCTTCCGTGAAGCCCCACATAAGCTCCATTGTCCGAAAGATAAAAAATCTTCTCCTTAATGGGATCAAAGGTCCGCTCAATGCTCACCCACTGTCTTCCGCTGGCGGCTGCAAATTGCATTCCCTGTTTCCGCAGTTTTAAAATCACATCAAACAGCTCCGGATTCAGCTCATTCTCCCCATCTACCAGAAGCGTTCCATCAATATCTGATACCACTAATTTAATCATAATCTTCTCTGTCCTTATCCTTTTACACAATTTTCCAAACAGCACATGCTGTCAGTATCCATTTCACCCTAACAGTTTACCACAAAGTATAGGTTTCTGTAAATCCATCCTTTCCAATTCTCACGATTTCCTCTTTTTCCCCTGGGGAATCAGCCCTTTCCCTGCAAAACTGCCCCCTCTGATTTTCCAATCACAGCAAAAGTTCCTCCCGAAAGCATTCTCAAAAATTTGTGCATTTTCACCAAAAACCTTCCGGGAAATTCCCTTGTAAACTGGTGCATTTAGAAAACCCCAAAAGTACTTTCAGAACCTGCCCGAATAGTTGCAATTCTTTCTGCAGACGCTATACTGATAACCATCAACCAAGGAGGTATACAAACATGAATGAGAAAGTGCGACAACTGAAAGGGAAACTGGTGGTTTCCTGTCAGGCATTGCCCCATGAGCCGCTCCATTCTTCCTTTATTATGGGACGAATGGCTTTGGCAGCCAAAGAAGGGGGCGCGTCTGGAATCCGTGCCAACACCCGTGAAGACATCCTGGAAATACGCTCCCAGGTCAGCCTTCCAATCATCGGGATTGTAAAACGGGATTATACGGACAGTCAGGTCTACATTACTCCCACCATGAAAGAAGTGGACGAACTGATGGAAGTAAAGCCTGAGATCCTGGCTATGGATGCCACCTGCCACCTGCGTCCTGGTTCCATGACGTTATCCGATTTTTACCACAAAGTCCGCCAAAAATACCCAGACCAGCTGTTGATGGCCGATTGTTCCACTGTAGAAGAAGCTCTTTTTGCTGACCAGCTGGGTTTTGACTTTATCGGAACTACCATGGTCGGGTACACAAAAGAGAGCGAAAAACTGAAAATCGAGGACAATGACTTTGCAATTCTTCGGGAAATTATTTCCAAAGCCACCCATCCGGTGATTGCAGAAGGAAATATCAGCACTCCCGAAAAAGCACAGAGGGTAGTCGAGCTGGGAGCCTACTGTGTTGTGGTCGGGTCCATTATCACCCGTCCCCAAGTAATCACCAAAATGTTTGCAGATGCTCTCGCATAATCACGGCACCGTCAAAAATTGTTTCACCATCCATATAAACCCATTCAATTAAAAAAGGAGAAGATTACTATGAGAAATTTAGACAAGTACAAAGGCGTTATCCCTGCATTCTATGCCTGTTATGATGATAATGGAGCGGTAAGTCCAGAGCGAGTTCAGGCTCTTACCCGGTATTTTGTGGAAAAAGGGGTAAAAGGCGTATATGTCAACGGTTCCTCTGGAGAATGTATTTACCAGAGCGTAGAAGACCGGAAGATCGTTCTGGAAAATGTGGTGGAAGCTGCCAAGGGCCGCCTCACCATCATCGCACATGTGGCCTGCAACAGCACAAAAGACAGCATGACCCTTGCCGCTCATGCAGAGCAGCTGAGCGTAGATGCCATTGCTGCCATCCCGCCCATCTACTTCCGCCTTCCAGAACATGCCATTGCAAAATACTGGAATGACATCAGCAGCGCAGCTCCCAACACCGACTTTGTTATTTACAACATTCCCCAGCTGGCTGGAGTTGCCCTGACCATGCCCTTATTTGCCGAAATGCGGAAAAATCCCAATGTAATCGGCGTCAAAAACTCTTCCATGCCAGTACAGGATATTCAGATGTTTAAGCAGGCGGCTGGGGATGACTATATTATCTTTAATGGTCCAGACGAGCAGTTTATCAGCGGCCGGGTCATTGGGGCAGAAGGCGGAATCGGGGGAACCTATGGAGTAATGCCGGAACTTTTCCTGAAAATGGATGAATATGTCAAGGCAGGAGACATGGAAAATGCAAGAAAACTGCAGTTTGACGTCAATTCCATCATTTACAAAATGTGCTCTGCCCATGGCAATATGTACGGAGTCATCAAAAAAATCTTAAAAATCAATGAAAACCTGGATTTAGGCAGCGTAGCAGCGCCTCTTGCCCCTGTAACCAGCCAAGACCAGTCCGTTATTGAGGAATCAGCAAAAATGATTCGTGATACAAAGGCCGCTTATCTCATTTGATTTCGTCTGAAAAAACAAACTATGAAACCTGGTGTTCCATCTGCACAGAAGCCAGCCAAAAAACTTCCGTCCAGATGGAACACTGTCACCACGAGGAGGATAATGTATGAAGGGATTTACAACCATTGACCTGATCATTTTAGTCGTCTATCTGGCTGCAGTATTGTTTGCCGGACTGTTCTTTGCCAAGAAGGACATGAAAGGAAAAGAATTTTTTAAAGGAGACGGAACCGTTCCCTGGTGGGTCACATCCGTATCCATTTTTGCTACTTTATTAAGTCCTATTTCCTTTCTTTCCCTGGCAGGAAATTCCTATGCAGGAACCTGGCTGATGTGGTTTGCACAGCTGGGAATGCTTTTGGCCATTCCCCTTACCATCCGGTTTTTCCTGCCGATTTACAGCAAGCTGGATATTGATACAGCCTATCATTATTTGGAACTGCGGTTTAAAAGCCGGGGACTTCGGGTGTTGGGCGCAGTTATGTTCATCATTTATCAAATTGGACGAATGTCCATTATCATGTACCTTCCCTGTATGGTATTAGGAAACTTAACTGGCATTTCCGTTAATTTGCTTATCATTATTATGGGAGTCATTGCCATTATTTACTCTTACACCGGCGGACTGAAATCCGTTCTCTGGACAGACTTTATTCAGGGTTCTGTATTGTTAGTAGGTGTAACCATAGCTCTGTTCTTCCTGGTCGCCCACATTGACGGTGGTTTTGGCACAATTTTCCAGACCTTTGGTGCAGAAGGCAAATTTCTCTCTGCTGACCAACCCATTTTTAACATAAATCTTTTAAAAGACAGTGTATTTTTAATGATTATTGGGGCAGGCTTTAACACGATGGGGTCCTATGTATCCAGCCAAGATATTGTGCAGCGGTTCACTACCACCACAGATACAAAAAAGTTAAACAAAATGATGTTGACCAACGGAGCATTGTCCATTTTTATTGCAACTGTATTTTATCTCATTGGAACTGGACTGTATGTGTTTTATAAGCAAAACACCCTGCCGCCGGCAGCAGCTCAGGACCAGATTTTTGCCTCCTACATTGCTTTTGAACTGCCAGTTGGTATGACCGGACTGCTTCTTGCAGCCATTTATGCTGCCTCCCAGTCCACTTTATCCACTGGACTCAATTCTGTGGCAGCCAGCTGGACTTTGGACATTCAGGCACGTCTGACCAAAAAGGAATTAAGCTTTGAGACTCAGACAAAGATTGGTCAGTATGTTTCTCTGATTGTAGGTATTTTTGCCATTGCCGTGGCCATTATACTTGCCAACGGAGACATTAAATCGGCTTATGAGTGGTTTAACGGATTTATGGGACTGGTACTTGGAATTTTGATTGGAACCTTTATTTTAGGCGCGTTTACAAAAGTTGCCAATACATTCGGAGCCACTTTGGCATTTATCGCCGCCTCATCTGTGATGGTGGGAATTAAATATTGCGTGCCAGCAGGAACCATCTCCATCTGGTCCTACTCCCTGATCTCCATAGCGGTATCCCTTGGAGTTGGAATCCCGGCCAGCATAATTTCCCGGAAAATGAAAGGGGATACTTCCGCTCCGGCAGAATATACCACCATTTATACCAAATAAGTTACGGTTCACAGCATTTTTCATAAAAAAATGACATTGTTGCTGAAAATTTTTGATAAATATGATATGATTGGATAGAAGCATGAAAAAATATATTGCAGTCGATATTGGAGGAACCGCTATTAAATATGGGATGATTGATGAAAACGGCGTTTTGACCAAACGCCAGGAGATGCCCACAAAAGCTTATCAGGGCGGCCCCTCTATTTTGAAAAAAACCATTGGCATTGTTGAGGAGTTTCTTCGGTCAGAAGCCTGTGACGGAATCTGTATTTCCACTGCAGGCATGGTAGATACGAAAAAAGGAGAAATTTTTCATGCTGCATCTCTGATTCCAGATTATGCGGGAACCTGTTTTAAAGAAACTTTGGAAAACACCTTTGGCATTCCCTGTGAAGTGGAAAATGACGTCAACTGCGCCGGTCTGGCAGAATATCTGACCGGCGCCGGAAAGGGAGCCAATCCTATGCTCATGCTGACCATCGGAACAGGAATCGGCGGCTGTCTTGCGGCAGACGGAAAGGTATTTCATGGATTTGGAAACATGGCCTGTGAAATAGGCTATATGCATATGAACGGCAGCAGTTTTCAGACTTTGGGAGCCGCAAGTACTCTGGTCAAAAATGTAGCAAAGAGAAAACAGCAAGAAGAAAAAGATTGGAACGGATATCGGATTTTCCAGGAAGCTGCTCTTGGCGATTCCATCTGTGTCTCTGCCATTGACGAGATGGTGGATGTGCTGGGAATGGGCATTGCCAATATCTGCTATGTCGTCAGCCCCCAGGTAGTCGTTTTGGGGGGAGGCATTATGGCCCAAAAGGCGTATCTGAAAGACCGGATTTTTAAAGCAGTGAAACATTATCTGGTTGAAACCATGGCTGACCGAATTGAAATCGCCTTTGCCACCCATGGAAATGATGCAGGAATGCTGGGAGCCTATTATCATTTCACCAGCCTTCACAAGTAAGCATCATTTTGTTACCATCAACCGCTTAAACAGGTCTTCTCCATATATATGGAGAGCCTGTAAGCGGTTGCATCAATCCAGCGCCATAACTGGCGTTCTCTCACGGAAAAAGGTGGAAGATGGATGGAATATTATGTAAAATCCGTAGTGCCAATCATTAAAATGAATTACGATAATTTTACTGCCGTGGAAAAGAGTATTGCCGATTTTTTTATTCAAAATCAGGAGAAGGTAGAACTGTCCTCCAAAGCCATGGCAGACCGTCTGTTTGTATCCGAAGCGTCTCTGTCCCGGTTTGCCCAAAAATGCGGTTATCGGGGCTACCGGGAGTTTGTCTACCAGTATGAGACCACCTTTGTAGAAAAAAATGAAACCATGACCGGAAACACCCGAATGGTTCTCAATGCCTACCAGGAACTTTTAAATAAATCATACAGTATGGTAGATGAAGAGCAGATTGGCCGGATTGCCCAGTACCTTAGCGGTGCAAAACGGGTTATTGTCTGCGGCAGAGGAAGTTCCGGCCATGCAGCGGCAGAGATGGAAATGCGCTTTATGCGCATTGGCGTGAACATTGACTCCCTTCAGGACAGTGATCTGATTCGAATGCATGCCATTTTTCAGGACAAGGAAAGTCTGGTCTTTGGCATTACCATCAGCGGCGATACAAAAGATGTGCTTTTTATGCTTCGGGAATCACGGAAACGCGGCGCAAAAACCGTGCTCATCACAGCGAAAAATGCAGATCGATTTTACGAATACTGTTCAGAAGTTGTGCTGATGCCCTCCTTGCGGCACTTAAACCAGGGAAATGTAATCTCCCCTCAGTTTCCGATTTTACTCATGCTTGACATTCTCTATTCCTGTTATGCCGGACAGGATAAAATGAAAAAAGAGCATTTCCATGGAAATACGCTGCGGGCCTTGGAGGGAAAACGGTAGTATTATTAACTTCCCTGGCCCGAACCTTACGAAACTGTTCTTAAATGAAGGAGGTATCTTAGAAGTGATCATTAAAAACGTAAACCTTTTTACTGAAAAAAAAGAATTTGTAAAGGGGGAGATTTTCATTGAAAACGGACGGTTCACAGACCATTCCGAGACCGGACCAGAGATTGACGGAAAAGGCTGTTATGCAATCCCCGGTTTGATTGACCTTCATCTTCATGGATGTATGGGGTATGATTTTTGTGACGGCTCCAGGGAAGCCATTGAAAAAATTGCAGAGTACGAAGCTTCTGTGGGAGTCACTGGGATTGCTCCCGCCACCATGACGCTTCCTGTGGAAGAACTGGAACAGATCTTATCCACTGCTGCTGCCTACAACAAAGACCGTTTCAACAGCCAGTCAAAGGAATGCTCCAAAGGGGCAGACCTGCTTGGAATCAACATGGAAGGGCCTTTTATCAGCAAAGTCAAAAAAGGCGCACAAAATCCCGATTATATCCTTCCCTGCAGCCCGGAAATCAGCCAGCGTTTTCTGGATGCCTCTCACGGACTGGTAAAATTCATTGGCATTGCTCCAGAGGACAATCCGGGGTTCGAAAATTTCATTCGTCAGATGAAAGAAAAGGTAAACATTTCTCTGGCTCACACCAATGCCGATTATACGGACGCTATGGCCGCCTTTTCTGCCGGAGCCAACCATGCGGTTCATCTGTACAATGCCATGCCGCCTTTTTCCCATCGGGCGCCGGGAGTCATCGGCGCTGTAGCTGACTCCCCTCATGTTTATGCAGAACTGATCTGCGACGGCGTTCATATTCATCCATCTGCAGTTCGGGGAGCTTTTTCCATGATGGGAGCAGACCGGATTGTTCTGATCAGCGACAGTATGCGGGCAACTGGTATGCCAGACGGCCGGTATTCCCTGGGCGGTCTGGATGTGGACGTGAAGGGCAACCGGGCCACCTTAACCTCTGACGGAGCTTTGGCTGGGTCTGCCACCAACTTAATGGACTGTATGCGAACCGCTGTGCAGGAAATGGGAATCCCTCTGGAGACAGCCGTGGCCTGTGCCACCATCAACCCAGCCAAATCCCTTGGAGTAGAAAAACAGTATGGTTCCATTTCCCCAGGCAAACAGGCAGATCTGGTTCTTTTGGACAAAGACTTAAAATTACAACAGGTGATCAAATCTGGAACCTTGATCTAACTTTATTGCATTGCATTCATTCTACTGTTTTAAACCAAAAGAAAAAGAATCCCCTGCTGACAGCGGAGGATTCTTTCTCTTTCGGTGATTCCGTTCTCATAGTCCATTCATCTTCATGGTAATTCCGTCTATTTGGTGATTCCGTTCTTCTGACTATCTCCGTTCAATAATCATCCCCTGTATATGATTATTCAATCACTTCCAGTTCTTTGGACACATGATTCAGGCTCACAGCCCCATCTTTTGTCATCAGCATCAGATCTTCAATCCGGACTCCCAGCTCACCTGGCAGATAAATTCCCGGCTCACAGGAGAAAATCATTCCTTCTTCCACTACATCTGTATTAATGGACGACACATCTCCTGCATCATGGACCTCTATGCCAATACAGTGTCCCAGTCTGTGGGTGAAATTAGGACCATACCCAGCTTCTGTAATAATATCTCTGGCCACCTTGTCAATATCGCAAAACCGCATTCCCGGCTTCATAGCTGCCTGAGCCGCCAGATTTGCCTTCTTTACAATCTCATAAACCTCTCTCCCCTTTTCGCTGACGCTTTTGTAGAAAAAGGTTCGGGTCATATCGGAACAATAATTGTTTTTCTTACATCCCACATCAAAGAGAACACAATCCCCTGGCTTTAAAACCGTGTGATCTGGCTTGTGATGGCCAATGGCTGCATTGGCCCCAAAGCTGACCAGCGGCCCAAAAGACGGCCCTTCGGTTCCCAGCTCTTTATATATGGCGTTCATTTCCGCTGCCACCTGCAGCTCGGTAACGCCTTCCCGAATCAGCCCTTTAAACCGCTCCATAGCCTGGTCGTTTAACTTGGATGCCAGAATCATTTTCTCTTTTTCATCCTCATCCTTCACCCGGCGGGCTTTGTCCACACACTCGGACGCGTTCTTAAAACCGCTTCCTGCTCCCAGTTCCATAAGCTCCAGCAAAAACCGGGCCGCCATTTTCTTGTCGATCCCCAAAAGCTTATCATGGTCCGTATATCCGGCAATGATCTCACATCCTGGGTCCGTGTCAGAAAACCAGACCTTTTCTATGCCAATGTCCCCATCTACGGTAAACAGCTTATTGACAAATAACTTGTGATTTCCGTTTTTATTTAAGTACAGGGCCAACAGACGCTCATTAGGCAAAATCCATTTCCCTGTCAGATAATATATGGACGGCGGGTCGCTGACAAGCATCTGCTCCAGACCCTTTTCCTCCATATTTTTCAGCACCTTTGCGGTTCTCTCCTCATACATGCTTCATCCTCCTCATCCCGTTCTCACTGAAATATTATCATGGAAATAAAAATCTCTCTTCATCATCCAATGGTATAGAACACAGCTGCTCCTGGTCCCAAAGGCAGGTTCAGCACCATCCAAAGGGCCAGCATAACGGACCAGCTTACCAAAAATGCAATGGAATAAGGCAGCATGGAAGAAACCAAAGTTCCCCAGCCAGTATCTTTGTCGTATTTTTTCATAACCGTCAATATGTACGGAATCCAGGCAATTACCGGTGCAATGATGTTGGTGGTGCTGTCACCGATTCGGTAAGCCACCTGAGTCAGCTCTGGAGAAAGCCCCATTTTCATAAACATCGGCACAAACACCGGTGCAAAAATAGCATACTTGGCAGAAGCAGACGCCATAAACAGATTCACAAAACCAGCCACCAGAATAAAGCACATCATCAGACCAATGGAATTTACATTGAGACTTTGGAGAAGCTCCGCACCCTTAAAGGATAAAACCCGTCCAATGTTGGTCTTGCTGAAATAGTTTGTAAACTGAGAGGCCACAAATGCCATGGCAATAAATCCGGAAATGGATGCAATGGATTTGTTAAAGGAAGCAACCACATCTTTATCGCTCTTAAAGCTGCCGCAAAGTTTTCCATACACAAAAGACGGAATGAAAAACAGCAGAGTAAACAGGGGAATAATCGCATTCATCAAGGTAGAACCTTCAATCAGGCTTCCTGTATCCGGATTCCTCATAAAGGAATTGCCAGGAATACATGCAATCACATAAAGAGCCGCAATCCCCACAAACACCCAGTTCGCCACACGAAGGGCCTTTTCTTCCTTGTCACTCATCTGGCTGGAAACTTCCACCAAAGTTCCATCCCCATTCTCCTTATAAGGTCCCAATCTGGGAATAACCACCAGCTCTGTAATCAAAGTTCCCACAATGGTAATCAAAAATGTGGAGGCAATCATAAAGAACCAGTTGGACAGAGGCGTTACATTGTAAGCTGGGTCCAAAGTCTGAGCTGCCGCCGTAGAGAAACCAGATAACGTGGCATCTGCAGAGCCAATCAGCAAATTGGCGGAAAAGCCGCCGGACACCCCGGCAAAACCTGCTGCCACACCAGCCAGAGGATGTTTTTTATATGCCCGGAAAATCATAGCCGCCAGCGGAATAAACACCACATATCCTGCATTTTCCGCCACATTGGTCATAACTCCGATGAATACCACCATAGGCGTCACCAGCTGAGCCGGAGTGATTTTCACTACTTTCTTAATCAAGCCGTCCAGCCAGCCGGAGCTTTCTGCCACACCGATTCCCAGCATAATCACCACGGTAAATCCAAGAGGCGCATAGCTGGTAAAGTTTCCCACTGCTGACGTCAGCATGTACTGCAGTCCAGAGATACTAAACAAACTCGTTACGGTAACTGTAGTTTCCTCCACAGTGCCGCTGCCTGAGTTATACATCTCACCTGTGGCGCTCCAGCCCATGGCCGCGCCGATACCAGAAAGAATCACTACAAACACTGCCAGATAAAAGAAAATCGTAAGAGGGGTGGGAAGCTTATTTCCTGCCACCTCAATCATATCAAGAAAGCGAAGGATAAAAGAACGTTTTGTTGTCTGAGTTTCATTTTTCATGACTCAATCTCCTCTTCGTTGTTATTTGGTTACTGCTTCCTTCCATTACAGGTTTACTTTGCAGTATTCGACGCAATCAATGCCGCGTCCCACACACCGGAAAATGGCGGCGAATAGCACAAATCCATAAATCCCATCTCATCCACCGTCAACCCTGCATAGATGGCGATGGCATAATAATTGGCTCTTGGCACTACAATGCCCTGTCCCCAGGTCTCTGCTCCCAAAACCACTCTGGTCTTTGCGTCATAGATCAGTTTAATATTCAGTTTTTCCGTTCCATAGTAAGAAGCATAGCTGTTGCCGGTGATGGTATTCACCTTAAAATCCATCCCGTTTGCTCTTGCTTCCTTCTCAGATATTCCTACCTTAGCAGCATCCATTCCAAACAGCCGCAAAGCAGAACTGCCAATCAGTTTAAAAGGCTTTGGCTCCACGCCGCCTAAAATATCTCCGATAATCCGCCCCTGCTTATTGGCATTGGTTCCTAAGGGAGCATACGTATAAAGTCCGGTAATGGCTGACCGCATAATGCTGCAGTCTCCTGCTGCATACACATCCTCCACACTGGTCTCCATCCGTTCATTGACGCAGATCGCTCCGTTTTTCGCCTTCTCCACGTTTTCAATAAAAGAGGTAGCTGGTGCAATTCCCGCACTGTTAATAACCAGGTCTGCAAAAATCTCCTCCACAACCGCCTCGCCGGACTCATTTTTTCCCTCAAGCCTTGCTTTCACGATCTTGCCGCCCTCGGCAATCAGCTCTGTCACCTTTGTCCCGGTTTTCACTGCCACGCCGTTCTTCTCCAGCTCTTCTTTCAGAGCCTGACTAACCTCTGTATCAAAAGCAGGAAGAATATGATCTGCAAGCTCCACCACTGTCACATGTTTTCCGTAATGGCGACATGCTTCAGACACTTCCAGTCCGATAAATCCCGCGCCCACAATCACCACATGTTTCGGACTCTCATCCAAAAGGGCATTTTTCACGCGAGTTCCGTCTGCCACATTCCGGATTTCATACAGGTTTTCATATTCCTTGTCAAAAGGAGGAAAATGTCTTACTCCCGCGCCGCTTCCAATGATAAGCTTATCGTATTCATCGGTAAACTCTTCCCCGCTTTTTAAATCTTTCACAGTCACGGTCTTTTTTCCTGTGTCCACCCCAGTGACTTCGTGACCGGTTTTTACCGGAATCCCGCTCTTGGCAAACTCTTCTGCTGTCCGGGCAATCAGCTCGCTTCCCTGACGAATGTGATCGGAAATATAAAAGGGAATCCCGCAGGCTCCATAAGACACCTCCTCCCCTTTCTCATACACCACAATTTCCACCTGGTCTTTGAGAAGTCGTTTCAGCTTGGACGCTGCAGACATTCCTGCCGCCACGCCGCCGATAATTACAACCTTCACTTTCTCACCATCCTTTCAACAAAAATTCCATTGGCCATACAACCAGTTACATTAATCAATGTCCTTGGCACATCTGCTATGGGATCGATTGCAATCATGGCTCCCAGACCTGGAATGGCCTCCTGCATTCCCACCCCTAATACTGCAGCAAACTCAGCCATTGTAGCGGTTCCCGGCAAATCGGTAATGCCATAGGACATGAGAGCGATGACAACCGCCAAAAGAACCACATCCACTGGTGTCATCACCATATTGGAGAGTCCTATGGCAAACACAGCTGCCATAGAGGGAAACAATGCCCCGCATCCCTGCATTCCGGAAGAAATTGCATAGGCAGACACCACATCTGTAATCTCCCGGTTTCGTCCCAGCCCTTCGGCAAGGGCCTGCTGCGCCTCTGGCAGACAAGCTGCACCGGAGCGGGTTTTCAGAGCCTTCACCATAGCTGCCTTTCCCGCCTGGAAAAAGGCGGCAGGCCCTACGCCGCCTATAGCGCTTAACAAAAGCTGTACCAGAAGCATCAAAACAGCTCCCAGGCAGAGCACCAAAAGCATTTTCACAAGCATCAAAAGAATCACCCATCCATGACAGGAAGTCAGATATGCCATAATGGCTGCCGCTCCCATAGGCTTATAGGCAATGATCGTCTTGCAAACGCTGGTTCCCACAGAAAACGCACCGTCCACCAAATCAAACACCGGCTTTACTGTGTCCATATATTTTCCGGACATTCGCCGCGCCGCAATTCCAATATAAATACCAAAAACAAACAGTCCCACCACATTGCCAAAAACCAAATCCAGTCCCAGTCCAGCGGGAATCCGGTCGGCAATCACATGCAAAATTCCGGCTCCTTCTGCCACGCTCCACTGAAACACTTCTCCATTGGTCCCCGGCACCAGCCCGACCTGAAAGAAAAGTCCCAGGCAGGCTGCAATCAAAGCGCTGATAGCCACCATTCCAGTATTGACCCGCTTTTTCCACCGGGTCAAAGAAGAAACCTGCTTTTCGGCCGGCGTATGAATCACCAGACGAATGGAAGCAAGAAAAATCATAGGAACCACCACGCACAAAAACAAAGACAGGTATCCATGGGCCACCAGCCCAAACCATTGGCCAAGATTATCCGCCATTGTAGACGAAGAAGAAATCTCCGTCTGACTGACCATCCACACTGCCATTCCAAACACAGTTCCCGCTCCGCTGCCCATTAAAACCCGCGTGGCAAAGCTAAACTTTTTTTTCGGCAGTCGGGACAGTCCAAAAAGCATGGCAAAAAACGCCCCAATCCATATCAATCTTTCCCAATGACCTTGATAAATATCCAAAGCATTAAGAATCTCATTGCTGTTGACGGTTGTCAATCTACCACCTCGTTCCTGAATTGTTGTCTTTTTTCTTCAAAAGAATTAAGAATGCCTTTTTCTTCTTAACAATCGGTCATAATCTGAATAATTTCTTTGTCCGTTCCCTTCATTCCTTCTTTACTAAGCCGTCCGATGTTTTTGATGGTATTTTCCACTCCTTTGGAAATAATACCGTCTCCGCCTTTAAACTGCTGGCCGTTCATGTACATCTGATACCCTAAAATCCCTGCATCCACAGCAGCCGCAATCTTCCCTGCGCAAGATGGCTTTGCCCCGTCACAGATAATCCCAGACACAATCGCAAGAGCATTGACCAAAGTATGAGCAATGGTCTTATAGTCTCCGCCCAGCAAATAGGCAATCCCACATCCTGCACCACAACCGGCGCTCACCGCGCCGCAGTAAGCAGACAAACGTCCGATTCCTGTCTTTTGGTGAATGGTCACTAGATTGGAAAGCACCAAAGCCCGATACATTTCCTCCTGGGTTACTCCCAAATCTCTGGCATACTCAATTACAGGCAGAGAGGCAGTCATTCCCTGATTTCCGCTGCCAGAATTGATAATTACCGGCATTTCACATCCGCTCATTCTTGCATCCGATCCCGCAGCAGCAGCGGCTCTGGCTCTCACCCGAATATCATCCCCATAGGCTTTTAACAATACGCTGCCAATATTTGCCCCCCAGTCATGCTCCAGCCCTTCTTTGGAAATCGCCGTATTGTACTCCACCTGCCGCTCTAAAATCTCCCTCACATCTTCCAAATCCACCGTCTTGGCAAAATCATAAATATCTTTCACATTTAAAAGGCTCCGGTCCGCCATCTGAGCCTCTTTTGCAGCCATCACACCCACCTCATACAGCTTTTCATTATCTTTTTCAATCAGCACAATGTTGGTGTGATAGTTGGCAATCCGCACTTTGGCATAAGAATTTCCCTGATACAAAGTCACAATCATATCCAGAATCTCGTCTGTCTCCAACGGCTTCACCTGAATCGGAGTCTTGTCCAAATACTCCTTCATCTGCACCTTCTGCTCACTGGTCACATCGGCAATCACTTCCAGAACCCGCCCCGCATCACCAGCTACAATACCTGCAGCTGCAGCCGCCTCAATTCCTTTCAGCCCGCCTGTGTTGGGTACAATCACGCTCTTTACATTCTTTACAATGTTGCCGCTGGCTTCCACCATACACCGGTCCGGCAGAACTCCCAGCACTTCCCTTGCCTTGGCTGCACAGTATGCCAAAGCGATTGGCTCTGTACATCCCATGGCGGGAACCAGCTCCTCCTTCAGAATCTGTACAAACGTCTGATACTGAACTCCTGTCCGTTCCATACCTGTCCTCCTATGCAGTTTTTGATTATGTTTTTCCGCCTGTCTGCAGGAAATACCTTTTGCAGACTGACCTTGAAAGATGAAACTTGACTTTATGGAAAATTTATTGAATCTTTATAAATAGAATATATTACATTATTTGAGCTTTGTCAATCATTACAATAATTTTTTTTTATAATAATAATAAATTAGTTACAGTTTACCAGAAATATAGCAAGTTCAGAGGGGGAGAATGTTCCTCAGGATAAGAATGAGAGAATGTTTCCAGACACATTCTCTCATTCTTTCATGTTGATTAAATCTTTTTTTGAATTTTAGCCAGATACCGGTATACGCTTGCTTCCGAGCAGTATAGATACTCTGCCACCAGACTTACCGCCCCTTTTATCTGAAACAGTCCCCCCCGGTTTAACTCTCCCACAATCTGAATCCGATCCTCCTGGGTCAGACGCTCCCGCACACGTTCTTCGCTGGACCCTACGGTTTGTACCACAGCCTTACTCATCATTTCACCAGTTACATCTGCTGAAAAATTTTCCACCGGACCTTGGCAGACCAGCCCTCCCATATCATCCAGTCCATGAATCTGATTCATACCGCTTAAAACTCGGATGCTCTCCATCATCTGTTCAAAAGGAGCCATATCAATGTTAATGCAAAGCTGGCCAACCAGCTCTCCGTTTTCCCTGATAAAATAAGTAGAAGAACGCAGGTTCTTGTTAGGCGCCGCTCTGCCTACATAATTTGCCACATAATCTTTTTCCTTCCACTCTTCGTTGGCAAGGACAGACAACGTAAAATCGGTTATTGGCGCTCCTATGGTTCTTCCGCTTACATGTCCGTTAGCAATGGCAACAATATCATGATTGGGTTTTCTGCAATCCCGAAGCACCACTTCCCCATGTTCTCCCAACACCTGTCCCAAAAACTCCACCAGCTTTTTGTAGTAATC
Organism: Clostridiaceae bacterium; assembly: GCA_009911065.1. Taxonomy (GTDB): domain Bacteria; phylum Bacillota; class Clostridia; order Lachnospirales; family Lachnospiraceae; genus Brotaphodocola. The sequence continues at coordinate 101,322 of QXWR01000002.1, forward strand.
CAATGTATCCAAAATCCGCACCCTCTGACTTCCGTAAAAATTCTAAATTGTCACATCTCATTCCAACACAGATTAAGCAAACCACAACTCTTCCTTTGTGGTAGAAATTGCATCGGCGCCTGCCGAAAATGCTGCCATAATGTCTTTCTTATCTGAAATTAATCCCCCTGCAATAATGGGAATTTCAGTATACTTTCGAATCTCCTTTAATACTTTTGGGATAACTCCCGGCATAACCTCCACCAGATCCGGATGAAACGTATCAATCTGCTTTTTCATTGTACTCACTGCCATGGAATCAATCATAAACGTCCGCTGTACCCCATAAAGTCCCAATTCTACCGCCCGCTTTACCAACAGGGGTTTTGTACTGATAATTCCGTCTGCGCTGGTTGTCTGTTTGATAAAATCTACAGCCACCTCCTTTGCATTAAGACCTGCCGTCAAGTCTACGTGAACAATAGCCAGTTTTCCATGATCCTGAATCTGCTTTACAATCCCCCCAATGCTGCAGATATTCCCGTACAATACAAACACCACCCGGCACTCTGATTCAAAACACTTCTGAAGCCCTTTGTCATCCTTCACCGCCGCAATCACTGGCGAAGTTTCCAACAGTTCGATTGCTTTCATCCTAACCCTTGCCTCCTGAGATTTCTATTCTTCCTACTATTATAAATCCTATGGATAAAAAACACAACAATCGGCGCAGATAAAACATAAAACGTTTTATCTGCGCCGATTCTTTTAAAATGAATCCACAGGTTTCCACAACCAATAGGTTTGGACTTCAATCACTGGTGTCTCACCTTATCTTTTGTCCACCCAGCTTTTGCAGACTTCCGGATAATTGGTAATCACTCCGTCGCAGCCCCACTCATAAAGCTGCTCTAAAGTTCCCATATCATTGACCGTCCATACATTCACCTGAATACTATGCTCTTTGCAGCCCCGGACAATCTCCTCTGTCAGGCCCTTACATCCTGGATGATATGCCTGGAATCCAAAACGATCACAATAATAACCTGCATTGCCGAGACCTTCATGCAACAGCAATGCGCCGCAAACTGCCTCCGGAGCGATCTCTTTTACCTTCACCAATGACATATGGTTAAAAGAAGAGTAAAACACCTTCTTCTCCAACCCATACTTTTTCACCAGCTCAATGGTTTTTTCTTCCAGCTCCTCATAATAATAGACACTTGATTTCAGTTCAATATTGGTCACAAGATCCTGGCCTGCTGCCCAGGCGCAATATTCCTCCAAAGAAGGAATGGGCTGAAATCCATATTTGCCGCCACAGATTGCCCCTGCATTAAACCGGACCAGCTCATCCCAGGTAAAATCCCGCACATATCCGTTCCCGCCGGTCGTCCTGTCTACTGCCTCATCATGAATCACCACTACTTTGCCGTCCTTCGTAAGCTGAACATCCAGCTCGATTCCATCACAACCAGTTAAAGCTGCCTTCTGAAATGCCAGCATGGTATTCTCCGGATACTTTCCACTGTATCCTCTATGGGCATATACCTTCATTTTAAAATTCCTCTTTTCTGATCATTTTCTATTTACTTCATTGCTGCCTTGGAATAACCAGTCAGCATGTATTTCTGGAAGATAAAGAACAGAACAATAACCGGCACTACTGCCAATACGGCTCCTGCCATAATTTCATGGTTATTCATGGACTCGCCGCCTGCAAAGGTATTCTTCAAATATGCCAGACCGACGGTCAATACCCGTCTGGATTCACCCTTTGCAATAATCTTCGGCCAGAAATAAGCATTCCAGCCATTGGTAAATGTCACCAGAGTCACTGTAAACAAAGTGGATTTACACATAGGCGCCAGAATCCTGGTAATAATCCCCACCCGTCCCAGGCCGTCCATCCGAGCCGCTTCAATATAGCTGTCGTCAATGGACATAAAGGTCTGTCTCAACATGAAGATGTAATAGGGAGATACCGCTTCCGGTAGGATCAAGCCTAGGAAGGTATCAGACATTCCCCAGTTCGCCATCATAATGTAAATAGGAATAAACGTAACCTGCAACGGAATCATCAAAGCGCCCAGCACGATGATAAAGCACAGTCCCTGTCCTTTGAATTTTCCCTTGGAAAATCCATAACCAGCAAAGATTCCCGTAACTACCTGAGCAATCAAAATCCCTGCTGTCATAACCGTTGTATTCCAGTAATATTTTGCAAAATTACCCCGGTTTAATACATTTACATAGTTTTCAAAATGAAATTCTTTTGGCCATAACGTCGGCGTTGCCAGCAAAATTTCCTCCTGTGATTTAACAGAGGATACCAACATCCAGTAAATGGGGAACACAATCACAATCAGGACAATAATTGCCAGAGCCCACTGAATCGCCGCCATAATCTTCTTTTTTCTTTTTGCGGACTCATTCCTTACATCCGCACTTACGGTTGTTTCTGCACTCATAATTGTCCCCCCCTTATGAATCGTAGGTTACGTTGCCGTTGGATACTTTCATCGTTGCCACGGTTATAATAAGCAGCAGAACAAAGAAGAAAATACCCACTGTAGAAGCACGGTCCATACGGAAATCCACCATGGCATAGCGGTAAATATTATACACAAATACTTCTGTAGAACGGTAAGGACCTCCCTGGGTCAAAATATCTACAGACTGGAACACCTTCATGGAGGACAAAAACGTGGTAACAAACAAAAACAGAGTAGTGGGAGACAGCATTGGCAGAGTGATCTTAAAAAATCTCTGCACTGCATTGGCTCCGTCTAAAGCCGCTGCCTCATAATAATCTGTGGCAATTCCCATCATGGCAGACAGATATACCATCATGCCATAACCAATACACCGCCATCCGGTCAGCATTAGCACAGAGATCAGCGCCATATCCCGGTCCCCCAGCCAATCTACCGGAGCGATTCCCACTAGAGAGAGCAGATAGTTAAAAATACCGCTGTCCGTATTGAGAATCCATAAAAATACTACAGCCGCAGAAGACATCGCCACATACTTCGGCATAAAAATAACGGCTCTCATTGCTGCAAAGCTGTTGGTCATCCGATTAAAAATCAGAGCAAAAATCATGCCCCCAATCAAAGTAATACTCAGCTCTCCAATGGAATACAAAATTGTCACCTTCAGAGAATTCCATAAGTACTTGTTACCAGAACCTGCAAACAGCCAGTTCCAGTTTTTAAATCCCACATACTGCCAGGTATCGTTTAAAAGGTTCCAGTCTGTAAAACTGATACGAAGCAGCTCCACAATCGGGTAATAAGTAAACACCGCAAGAAATATAAGAACCGGAAGCACACAGGAAAAATCCTTCACAGCCGAAATCTTTCTTGGGTTGATTTTTTTCTCATTCATAGAAAGCCCCCTGACATTCTCCGGTTATCCGCCTTGTCAAAGGCAGGATAACCGGCTTGCTGATTAATATGGCTTCATGTATTAAGCATCTGCCAGCACATCATTAATTTCGTCTGACATCTGCTCCATTCCCGCCTGCACATCTCCACCTTCCATCATAACTTCCGCCATAATGTTCTTCCAGATGGTAGCCAGCTGAGACCAGCCTTTGTGCTGGATTCTGGGGTTAATCAAATCCAGATTGTCAAAGATTGCCTGGAAGGCCGGCTTCTTCTCCAGGAAAGCCTTACCCTCTTCGGTCTCCAAAACGGATTTTCTGGTCGGCATATAGCCGGTTCCCTCTGCCCAGGTCATATTGACCTCTTTGCTGCAAAGGTACTGTAAGAACTGCCATGCAGCATTCTTTGTAGCCTGGTCGTTCTTGGACGGAATCAGCAGCACACATCCGCCGATCTCCTGATTCTTGGTCTCTGCGCCTGGAAGCCAGGACATACCGATCTCAAAATCACACTGGTCTACATAGTTATTGTAAAGGGAGCTGGTGTGTACCACAGACAATGCCTTGCCGGAGATAAAGTTCTGTCTCATATTGGAAGAAGCATCCTCTGCTGTGCCGGTCCAGTAAGTATAACCTGCATTACACCAATCCTGAATTTTCTGTGCTATGGCAACTGCCTTCTCGTCGCCTAAATCGGTCGTTACCTGATCGTCATTAATAATCTTCACGCCCTGATTCAAGTAAAACGTCTCAAAATACCACTGATCCCAACCAGGAATAATGGTGGCATATACTTCTGTGGAACCGTCGGCCGCCTTTTTGGTCCCCTTCTCCATGAAAGCGTCCATCTCATCCCAGGTAGTTGGCATGGTAATTCCCATCTCGTCTGCCATATCCTTGTTGTAATACATAATCTGAGTAGAAATCAAAAACGGAAGAGAAACCTGTTTTCCATTGTATTTTGCCGCTTCCACCATACCATCGCCAAAGTCGTCAATATCATAACCAGATGCTTTGATGTAAGGTGTCAAATCCTCTGTCAATCCGCCTGCCCCGTACTCTGCCACATATGGGGTGTTGGCCACGGTCAGTGCCGGCAAATCCGTTCCTGCCGCATGAGCTGCCACCAATGCCTCGTTCAGTTTGGTATAGCTTCCAATGTACTCTGCCTCCACGGTAATCAGATCCTGAGAATTGTTAAAATCACTGACCACTTTATCTACTGTGGCGGAATACTGATCTTCCAGAGCATGCCACCACTTAATGGTAATCGGCTCTGTCACCTCATACTGAGCCGGGTCAACTGGCGCTGTCTCTCCACCTGCCTCGGTTTCCACCGATCCATTGTCTCCCCCTCCTACTGCTGCCTTTCCCGTAGATCCTCCCCCGCTACAGCCGGAAACCGCGCTCATCACCATAGCCGCTGCCAGCAGCAGTGCAACTTTCTTTTTCATAATATATTTCCCCTTTCTTTAAATTTTTATGGTCATACATACAATACAAACCGTTCCTGGCTCTCACAATCCCATTGACAGCCTCTCCTGGAAAAATGCACAAAAAAAGAGACGTAGACAATTATAAAACACCTTTATGGATTCACTGTTTGCCTTATCTCATTCTCTCTGCAGCAGACCATATTTAATTTGTGATAGTGTTATACTATCACAAATTGCTTCATCTTGCAAGTACTTTTTGTGAAAATCTACAAATTTTCATTTTATCATCTGGCCTTTTTTCGATATTTTTTGCCCCAAAACTACAAACCCCAAATGATATTGATTAATTTTTCACAATATTTATTTCACTTTTCTCTTATTGATTAGATATTTTATCCACCTCCGGCAAATATCGTTCAAACACAGAATAGAAAAAATGAGAGGCAAAGTAACAAGCCAATGCAAGCCAAACCATAAACAACACGGGTAAAAACCAGGCAATCACTCCGAAAATCCCATAAATAACCAAAATTGTAACCGATACGTAAAGATTCCCCACACCCATAACCAAAGCGCTGCCCACTGCCTTTTTAAAAGAAACCCGAAAAGAAGCAATGAGAGGAAACAAATAAATTACCGTTAAAAAATAAACAAATAGCAGGCTTACCAAAATCACCCGAATCCCCCACCGGATCATTCCGTTTACCGGCAAAAACTGGCAAGCATACAAATCTGTCATCAAGAACCCCCCCACTGCTGCAGCTGCCAGCCAAATAACGGTTGATAAAACAAAATTCTCCCGAAAGCTTTTCCAGAAACTTTTAAAAATATATCCTTCTTCATTCCTGGTTAATTTTAACGTATAGGAAAAAAGAGCTGTGGTAGATGCGCCAATCGTAATTACAGGAAGGGAAAACAGCAGCCACAAAAAACCAATCACACAGAGATTCATCATTTTTTCCATAAAAACCCAAAACCGGTTTTCCGGATTAAAAAAACCATTGGCGCTGAAATTCATAAATTTTCTTCCTTTCTGTATTGCTAAATTCCTGCAAAAATTCTACAAATTTATCCATAAATATGGTATACTTTTTTCAGGAGGTTACAATTATGTTTAAAAATTTCCGTTTTATTCAAAGCTGGAAAAAAGATCGGGAGACTTTAAAAACCCTTACCTTTTCTCAAAAACTCCGTTTTATACTGGATTATTACCGAGGGTATTTCTTCCTTGGCTTTGTGTTCCTTCTTCTGTTATTTTATATGGGAGATCTGTATATCAAAAGCCATCAGATCATTGACCTTCAGGGTTTTTTCGTCAATGACCGTCAAAATCTGTTTCCTGCTGACCGGTTGATTCAGGAATTTTCCGATTACTCCGGCACTGGGTCCAGACATCGGATTGCCTTTGAAGATTCTCTTTTTGTAGATCTGGATTCTAGCAGCGAATACCATGCCGCCAGTCAGGGAAAGATTGTGGCTTACACAGCAGCCCGGGAGCTAGACTTTCTTGTAGTTCCACAGGACCTGGCCTTATACTATGCCCAGTCCTTCCCTCTATATGATCTGGAAGATTTGCTGTCTGCAGACGATGCTTTACAGACTTTGACCAGAAATGATTTGATTTATGCTGTGGATGGCACGAACACAAGAAAAGCCTGCTGCCTGAATCTCCAGGCATCCCGCTTTCTGAAAGACCCTGCCTATGATGGCATGGATACCTATTGTCTGTTGGTTCTGTCCTACACCACCCGCACTGAGGCTATGCGCACCTTTCTCCGCTATGCCTACCAGCTGCCGCCTGTCTGACCACTTAAAATCCTTTTCATTTTAGATGATTTTATAGGATAATTCCCAAATAGCCATGCCGCCGAAGAAAAACCTCCGGCGGCATTCCAATCATTCCCACAAAAATAATGATTTACGCAGACGGTTCTTATACTCTGGCCACGTTTTTGGTAGCCACAATCGGGATTCCAGTGCCTGCACAGTTTTCAATAACCACATCACCGATTGCCACAGGAGCTTCCACAGAAGTTTCCCGGATTTCCTTCATAATGTCAAAAATCTTTCCCTTGGGAATATCCTCTTTGGTCTTTACAGAAACCATGGAAAGCTCTCCTCCGTTTACATGTACGCTGGAGGTTACAATCCGGGTGGGGCTTAACACTTCTTTGTGAGCATAATCTTCCCCTCTTTTACAGGTGTTTCCGCTCACTTCTACATTCTCCCCGTCTATACGGACTGTCAGCGGGCATCCAAGCGGGCACCCAATACAGATTAATTCTCTTGTCTCCATATTATTCCACCTCCGTACAAATCACAATATTCTTCAAATCCGGATATTCGCCAAAGCTGTCTTTCTTTAAAATCACCTGCTCCATCTCACCAGGAGCCAGAACCTTTTTCTTCTTCTTGGAAACCTGGACTCCGTCATAATAGACACTGATGTACCGGTCTTTATACACATCTGCCACCCGGAAACGAACCGTCACCTTATCCTGCATATGGTTTACATCCAGCGTCTGAGGCACGGTATACCGGACTCCATTTTCTGCCTTTAATGTTACCACATGGCAGTTGTCCTTCTTCTCACCGGCATTTACATAAGCAGCCGCGTTGATTCCAGCCAAAGTAGCTTCCTCTGATACATAGTCTACCAGATCATGTACATGAAGGACATTTCCGCAGGCAAACACACCTTCGGAACTGGTCTCCAGCTGATCATTCACCTCCGGCCCGGAAGTAATCCGGCTCATCTCAATGCCAATGCTCCGGCTTAACTCATTCTCAGGAATCAGGCCTACAGACAGAAGGAGTGTGTCACAAGTATAATGTTCCTCGGTTCCCGGAATTGGCTTCCGGTCCGGACCTACCTGTGCGATAGTGATTCCAGTCACCCGCTCTTTCCCTTCAATGTCCACCACGGTATGGCTAAGCTTTAAGGGAATCCCATAGTCGTCCAGACACTGAACAATGTTTCTCTTCAGACCGCCGGAGTAAGGCATCAGCTCTGCCACTACCTTCACTTTGGCTCCCTCTAAGGTCATTCTTCTGGCCATAATCAGTCCAATGTCTCCGGAACCCAAAATTACAACCTCTCTGCCCACGCTGAAACCTTCAATATTCATCAGGCGCTGAGCGGTTCCTGCAGAATAAATTCCTGCCGGACGATATCCGGGAATATTCAATGCGCCTCTTGGACGCTCTCTGCAGCCCATGGCCAAAATTACTGCTTTTGCCTGAATGGTGGTTAAACCATCCTCCCGGTTAATCACCGTTACCTCTTTATCCTTGTTAATATCAATTACCATGGTATTCAGCTTATAGGGAATCTTTTCTGCTTCCACCATGTCAATATAACGGGATGCATACTCTGGTCCGGTCAGCTCTTCTTTAAAGGTATGCAGGCCAAAACCATTGTGAATACACTGGTTTAAAATTCCTCCCAGGCAGCCGTCCCGCTCCAGAATCAGAATATCCTGAATACCTGCCTTTCTTGCTGCCACCGCAGCTGCAAGCCCTGCAGGACCTCCTCCGATAATTACAATATCATGCTTTTCCATGTCGCTGCCCTCCTATTTCTGACCGGTCAACATATTGGAACCGGGTGCGTTTTTACAAATCTGTTCCATCTCCATGCCACGCTCTCTGGCAAGAATCTCCATGGTCCTGGGGGTGCAGAAACCTGCCTGACACCGACCCATGCCCTGACGTACCCGGCGTTTGATACCATCTAAGGAAACCGCTCCTAATGTACGGTTAATGGCATCTATAATCTCGCCCTCACTGACGCCTTCACAGCGGCAGATAATGGTTCCATACTCTGGATGCTCTTTGATCAAAGCAGCACGCTCTTCCATTGTCATCTTCTCTGGACGGACAAAACCTTTGCGCGTTTTGTTCCAGTCTGCCTTCTTTGCGGCTCCGGCTTTTTTAGCCACCTCTTCGGCCAGATAAACTCCAATAGCCGGCGCAGAGGTCAGTCCCGGAGACTCAATGCCTGCCGCATCGAAAAATCCCGGTGCATCCTCTGCCTCTCCCACAATGAAATCATCTCCATCCTCATGGGCACGCAGTCCGGAGAAGGAAGTAATCACCTGGCGGAAGGGAACGTTTTTCACGCTGACGCTGCCCTTTTCCATAATCTCTGCCAGCTCCAAAGCTGTGGTAGCTGTGGATTCCTTATCCTCAATATTCTTTGCCGTAGGTCCGGTAAGAAGATTTCCGTGGATGGTAGGAGTCACCAAAATTCCTTTTCCCAACTTGCCGGGAAGCTGGAAGATGGTGTGGTGTACATGGTTTCCTGCTTCCTTGTCCAGAAGACAGTAATCCCCCTTTCTTGGGGTAATATGTAACTTTCTGTTGCTGACCATATTGTGAATCTCGTCTGCATAAACTCCTGCAGCATTGATTACATAAGTCGTATGAATCACACCGTCGCCCGTTTGAAGATCGTATCCGGTTTCGGTCTTTACCACGTTGTCAACTTTGGTGTTAAACAAAAATTCCACTCCATTGTCACAGGCATTTTCTGCCAGAGCGATAGTCAGTCCAAAGGGACACACAATTCCTCCGGTAGGCGCATAGAGAGCTGCCACCACAGCATCGCTGACGTTCGGCTCCATGGCTCTTGCCTCGTCTCCTGTGATGATCTTTAAATCCGGCACCCCGTTCTTAATGCCCTTGTCATACAGTTCCTGAAGCGCTGGCCGGTCCTCCTCGGCAAAACAGAGAATCAGAGAACCATTTCTCTCAAACTCAAAATCCAAATCCTTAGCAAGCTCTCCCATCATCTGGTTGCCTTCCACATTGAATCTTGCCTTCACGGACCCGGGCACTGCGTCATGTCCGGCATGGACAATAGCGCTGTTGGCCTTGGATGTGCCGGAACAGACATCCTCCTCCCGCTCTACCAGTGCTGTGTGAAGCTCATAGCGGGAAAGTTCTCTTGCTACCGCACAGCCGGTCACACCGCCGCCGATCACCACCGCATCGAAATTCCATTCCTTCATGTTTCTTCCTCCATTTACGTTTTTGCACCATCCGGCGTCTTTTATAAAGATGCCAGGAAGATACACCTACCAGACAGTTACTTCCTTTCAAACAATATTGCAGCCGGTTTGTCCCCGTAATGCAAAAAGAGTAAGGAGAAATTAACGGTTTGTCCGTTTCCTTCACCTTACTCTCTCGTCTCAAAGGTTTTTTTAACTGGTTTTATGTTATCATACTTCTACATAAATTGTCAAGAAAATTCTAACTTTTCTTTTCGTTATCTTTTTAACAGTTATAACGATTTATTCGCTGATTGTCACTACTCCCGGCATTTCCGTCAGTTTGGAAAAAAGGGATGCCTTATCTACTCCCGGCGGGTAAACCACTTCAAATTCCAGCTTTACTTCTTCCTTTTTATTCTTGTGAATTTTCACGGAAGTCACATCCACCTTGCTCTGTTCCAGGAAATTCCGCATTCTCTCCACTGCCCCTTCTTCCTGCATAAGAGTCATATGTATGTTGCCGCTGGAAGCCACCTGAGCAAAATAGGCAATCTTGTGGGTAATAATCTGCATAAGAATAATCATCAGCGCCGAGGCAATGCCAATCACATAAAGCCCAGCCCCCATGGCCAAACCAACGCTTGCTGTAGCCCATATTCCGGCTGCTGTCGTAAGGCCGTTGACCAGGTTGTTTCTGACAAAAATTACGCCTGCTCCCAAAAAACCTACCCCGCTGATTACCTGAGCCGCCACACGGGCCGCATCATGATCCGGCATATCCTGAAATCCGTATTTGGAAACTACCATAGCCAAAGCCGCACCCAAAGCCACGATAGAATGGGTTCGCGTGCCTGCAGATTTGTTCCGGTTCTTCCGCTCGTTTCCAATCATCCACCCCAATACGCCGGCAACCCCGATCCGCAACAGCAGCTCCAGCTGCGCCAACAGGTACTGGGGGTTTGTCATTTCCATAACTGCAACACCGAATGAATCGATCATTTCTGCCTCCTGTTCTTTCTTGCATTCAGGGCTTTCGGTCTATTCTTCTTCTGACCAGCAAATCGCACACTTTACCGCACGTTTCCATCCCTTGATCAGCTTTTCCCGCTGTTCTTTTTCCATAGAGTTTTCAAATGTTCTGGAAATCTTCCAGTTTTTCCGGATTTCCTCTTTATCTTTCCAGTAACCTACTGCCAATCCCGCCAGATAAGCGGCTCCCAATGCGGTGGTCTCAATACATTCCGGCCGGACAATCTGAGTATTTAAAATGTCAGACTGAAACTGCATAAGGAAATTGTTGGCGCAGGCGCCCCCGTCTACCCGAAGCTGCTTTAGTGGAATCCCGGAATCCTGTTCCATGGCCTCAATCAAATCCGACACCTGATAGGCCATAGACTCCACCGTTGCACGGATAAATTGCTCTTTATTGGTTCCCCTTGTCACTCCTACAATCGTTCCGCGGGCATAAGCATCCCAGTAGGGCGCACCCATACCGGCAAAAGCCGGAACCACGTACACGCCGCCGGTATCTTCTACAGATGTGCAGTATTCCTCGGTCTGTCCGGCGGTCCGCACCATACGCATCTCATCCCGCAGCCACTGAACTGCAGCTCCTGCCACAAAGACGCTTCCTTCTAATGCATACTGACTTTCCTCCTGGCTGCTGGCAGCGATGGTCGTCAAAAGTCCGTTGGCCGATTTCACGGCGGCGGCTCCTGTATTCATTAACAAAAAGCATCCGGTACCGTATGTATTTTTCACTTCCCCCGCATCAAAACAGCATTGGCCAAACAAAGCGGCCTGCTGGTCTCCTGCGGCGCCGGCAATGGGAACCTTACCCCCCATCACATCGGAAGAGGTGTATCCATAGACACAGCTGGAAGGTTTCACATCTGGAAGCATACATTTTGGAATCCGGAAATATTCCAAAATCTCCTCATCCCAACATTTCTTATGAATGTCAAACAACATGGTTCTGGCCGCATTGGTATAGTCCGTCACATGGATACAGCCTTTGGTCAGATTCCAAATCAGCCATGTATCCACGGTTCCAAACAGCAGCTCCCCCCGCTCAGCCCGCTCTCTGGCCCCTTCTACATGGTCCAGAATCCACTCAATCTTGCTGCCGGAAAAATAAGCGTCCGGGATTAGTCCGGTCCGGTCAATCACCTTTTCCTCCAGACCGTCTTCCTTCAGCTTCTCAATCCGGTCCGCAGTCCGGCGGCACTGCCATACAATGGCATTGTACACCGGCTCCCCGGTATCTCTGTCCCAAACAATCGTGGTCTCCCTCTGATTCGTAATTCCAATCGCCGCAATATCACTGTAATGAGCGCCGATTTTTCCCATAGCCTCCATGGTCACAGAAAGCTGAGACGACCAAATCTCCATAGGATTGTGCTCCACCCATCCGGGCTGTGGATAGATCTGAGTAAACTCTTTTTGAGCCACACTACAGATGGTTCCCTGCTGATCAAACAGAATACACCTGGAACTGGTGGTTCCCTGATCCAATGCAATTACGTATTTTGCCATTTCCCTTCTCCTTTCCTCACCTGCCAGATGACCTTCCTACCTGCCATCCCAAAAACACTTGTTAAAATTTTCTCAAACAATGCAGAAAAAGCAGGGGATGAACGGTTTTCCGCATCATCTACCTGCTCTGTCATCTCTAAGGCGGTATTCTCTATATGTCTAACAGTGTACCATATTCGCTTTGGTACTGTCAAGGGAAATACTTCCTGTTTTTTAATTACTTATTCATTCCTTGTTACGGTTCACGGATACCCAGCGAGCAGTAACCATTCGTTCCCATTCACAGAATCCTTGTATAACATCCTTAATAGTTGGTCTCACGAATCTCAAAATAACTTTGGGGATGAGCGCATACCGGACAAACTTCCGGAGCTTTTGTTCCCACCATAACATGACCGCAGTTGCGGCACTCCCACACGCGAACCTCACTTTTCTCAAAAACAGAAGCGGTTTCCACATTGTTCAGCAACGCACGATAACGCTCTTCATGCTGCTTTTCAATCTCTCCAACCATGCGGAATTTCGCTGCCAACTCCGGAAAGCCTTCTTCCTCTGCTGTCTTTGCAAATCCTTCATACATATCGGTCCATTCGTAGTTCTCGCCATCTGCAGCAGCGGCAAGATTGGCTGCGGTACTGCCAATGCCATTTAATTCTTTCAGCCACATTTTCGCATGTTCCCGCTCGTTTTCTGCAGTCTTCAAAAACATCGCAGAAATCTGCTCATAGCCTTCCTTTTTTGCCACGGAAGCAAAATATGTGTATTTGTTTCGCGCGCCGGATTCGCCGGAAAATGCCGCCTGAAGATTCTTTTCGGTCTGTGTTCCCTCATACTTTCCCATTTTTATCATCTCCTTTTTAATAATAATATTTATTACTATTATTATAGTATAAAGGAAAACTCCCCTTATTGCAAGGGGAATTTCCATATTCTTCCATTTACTAATCCTCTTTTTATTGTTCCTTTTTCTCCTGACATTTTAATTTTCTTTTGTTGGAATGTTTTCCTTTTGCATCGAACTTCGTCTTCTGACGGAAAGTCTCCGTCTCTGGCAGAAGTGTGGCCATGACCAACTCAGGCGGATTGTTCACCCGCATCAAAAAATGATTTCCAAGCCCTCGGCTGACAATCAAATGTCTTCCTTTTTCCTGAAAATATCCTCCGTCATATTTGGGGAACAACGTGACGTCCGGGGATAAAAGTCCTCCCATGCCGGGAATCTGAATCACACCCCCGTGAATATGGCCGGAAAAAGTCAAATCTGCTCCCCAGTCCCGATAGACCGGATAATAGAGAGGATTGTGGGCAAGCAAAACAGAAAAGCAGGAAGAATCTGCCTTTCCAAGCAGCTTTCGGATATGTTCGCCAGTAAAATCAACGCCTCTCATCCAGTTGGTAAACCGATCTTTATAATAGATCATAGGCATAACCAGACCATAAATCTTAATAAATGCACCGCCGCGGGAAATGGTATGCCACTGATTGTCTGTCACAATCACTCCAAGGCTTTTCAACTGCTTTGTCAGCTTTTCCACCGCTATATTTCCCAGGCTCTGCTCGTGATTACCTAAAACCCAGTAGACCGGGCAGATACAAACCAAACTGCGGCTAAGCCTTAACAGCCGGGAGAGAGAATGAGGGGAAGTATCTGCCATATCGCCAGTCATCACAATGATATGGGGATTCTTCTCCTTTATTTTTTCTATCAGAAATTTATTGTTTCTGCCGTAAAGCATTCCATGGAGATCGGAAAGCTGAGCAATCCGAAACCCGGCAAATTCCTCTGGAATCTGCCGGGAATAAATCTTATAATCAATCGTTTGGAACAAATGTCATCCTTTCTGAACCGGATGTCCAGTTCTCTTTCTTTATTCACAACCGTTCAGGGAGGCTTTTTCCTTCCTCACAATCCCATAGGGAGGAAAAGCATGGCATCCTTATTCTGCAGTCACCTTCACAAAATTTTTCTTTCCCCGCTTTACAATCTTTCCCTCTCCGGCAAAGTCTTCCTTTGTGTAGGATGCCTTAATATCTTTGATCGGATTTCCATCTATGGACACACCGCCCTGTTCCACATTCCTTCGGGCCTCTGACCGGGAGGATGCCAGACCGGACTTTTGCATCACTGCTAAAATATCAATCTTTCCGTCTGTAAAGTCTTCTTCCTTTAAACAGTAGGAAGGCATGTTTTCCAGGCTTCCCTGTCCTCCAAACAAAGCTTTTGCCGCTGTCTGAGCCTTATCTGCTTCCTCTTTACCGTGAACCAGCTTGGTCAGCTCCCAGGCAAGAATTTCTTTTGCTGTATTTAACTGGCTTCCCTCCCACTTATCCATCTCATTGATCTCTTCAATCGGCAGGAAGGTCAGCATCCGCAGACATTTTAGAACATCTGCATCACTTACATTTCTCCAGTATTGGTAAAAATCATAGGGGGAGGTCTTTTCCGGGTCCAGCCATACTGCGCCGGACTGAGTCTTGCCCATCTTCTTGCCCTCGGAATTTAAGAGAAGGGTAATGGTCATGGCATGGGCGTCCTTGCCTAACTTCCGGCGTATCAACTCGGTTCCGCCTAACATATTGCTCCACTGATCATCGCCGCCAAACTGCATATTACAGCCGTAATTCTGAAACAACATGTAGAAATCGTAACTTTGCATGATCATGTAGTTAAATTCCAGGAAGCTTAATCCCTTTTCCATTCTCTGCTTATAACACTCAGCCCGAAGCATGTTATTGACAGAAAAACATGCCCCAACCTCCCGTAAAAGCTCTACGTAGTTAAGCTTTAAAAGCCAGTCTGCATTGTTTACCATCAAAGCCTTTCCTTCGGAAAAGTCAATAAAACGGCTCATCTGTTTTTTAAAGCATTCGCAGTTATGGGCAATTCTCTCTTCGGTCATCATCTGACGCATATCAGTCCGGCCAGAGGGGTCCCCTACCATGCCGGTTCCTCCGCCAATTAATGCGATGGGCTTGTTTCCTGCCATCTGAAGCCGCTTCATCAGACAAAGAGCCATAAAATGTCCCACATGGAGGCTGTCTGCCGTTGGGTCAAAGCCAATATAGAATGTGGCCTTCCCGGCATTTACCATTTTCTTTATTTCTTCTTCGTTTGTCACCTGGGCAATCAGCCCTCTGGCTACCAGTTCTTCATAGCAATTCATAATTTTGTCTCCTTTTTATTCATCCGAATGCCCTATAAAGCCAATGCCTTTACAAGCAATCATAGCTATACTTCCATTTTTATACAATAGTATATCATATTTTCACAGCTTTTAAAAGAAATTTATAACTTTAACAAAAAGCACAACGGTTTCCAAGCAATTGAAACAATCACAGCCCTTGGCTCATTCCTTGGGGAAATAAAGTAAGTTACAGGATTTTCAATTGCTCTGAAATTCTTCTATACAGCTTAAAAACCTTTCCCCATATTTCTCAAACTTAAATTCTCCCACACCAGATACCTTCAACATCTCCTGCTTTGTCTTTGGTTTTACGATGCACATATGGGTCAATGTCTTATCGGAAAACACAATGTAGGGAGGCACTTTTTCTTCTTTGGCTATCTCGGTCCGGAGATTTCTTAATTTTTTAAATAAATTTTCGTCGCTCTTTGTAAACTGCTCTTTGCCTAAGCTGCCTGCCTTATTTTTCTTACTCTTCGTTTCCACTTCTTTTGCTGGTTGGTCCGATTCTTTTGCTAATTTCATAAAAATCTGCTTATGATCGATTTCTTTTGATTTCACTCCTAACTTAACCACAGCATAATCATCATTGGTAACAAACAAATATTCTTCTAACTGTAAATAATTTAAAACCTGTCGGATTCTATATGTAGGAACTTTACTTAATACAGCATAATAAGGATTTTCATTCATTTTATAGCTTTTTATCTTAGCTGTATTGGCTCCATGTACCGTATCAATAATTACAGTGGTTCCATACCTTTGCCTGCTGGTCTCCACGCAGCCAATCAATGCCCTTGCAGTGTCTGTTACATCCACTTGTTCAAATTGCGTTAAACAATTAGAACAATTTCCACAATAATTACTTCCATACTCTCCAAAATACTTTAATATATAATCTCTTAAACACTCATTGGTAAAGCAATAGAATGTCATTTTCTTCAAGCGTTCCTTATCACGCTCTTTTACCATTGCTCTTGTCACTGCATCCAACTCAATATTATCTTGGTTATTATCAATGAATAATTGATTGGTAATTACATCTTTGCTGCTATAATATAAAATGCACTCTGCCGGTTCTCCATCTCTCCCAGCCCGCCCTGCTTCTTGGTAATAAGATTCTATATTCTTGGGCATACCATAATGTAATACAAACCTAACATTACTTTTATCTATGCCCATCCCGATAGTCTATAACAAAAGCCACTATAAATTTTCCTATTATTAAAGGCTTGTAAACTATCTCTCACAAGCCTTATTATAACGCATTTCTATGTATTCATCAAATATAAATATTCAATTTTATATCATGCCATCTTTCTTGTCTTACTCTATGATTTGACATTTTCTGATATGATACTGCCATTTCATAATCAATACACATCTCTGTCAGCTTTGTACATTTGACTGTTTCTTTTTTATCATGTTCCTGACTACTGAAAATTCTATAGTTTACTGTCTTTGTTTCTGTTCCTACCTCTCCAAAATTATCATTTCCCATACTCAAATAAATATCTATCTCATGAGGTGCTATATGTACCATTCGCCATATGATATTCTCTAATAGATTATGGTCTATTATTGGTTTTGAAAAATCAATCATTATCTCCAAAGCACTTCTAATTTTTGAAAATGTATAATTTAATTCATTTTCAGCCTTTTCACTTCCTTTTGATTCTTCTATCAACGAGTTAATTTTAATTAGTTCTGTATCACATTCTGATTTCTTTGCTTTATATTCTTCTTTGGATATTTCACCATCTGCTCTCATGTCTATTAAATTGTTTCTTCTTTTTTCTAATTTCTCCTTTCTCACTTGTAAACTTTTAATATCATTATAATTAGCTATACTTTTTACTTTGTAACATTCTTTAATAATACTAATTGCTTGTTCAACATCATCTTTACTTACCGTCCATATATTTTTAACTACATAATAAGCTATCATCTCCATTTTCCATGCCAATATACTTTCTAATGAACATGAGTTATCTAATATCATCCCATGCTTCTTTTGATATTCTGTTGAACCATGCTTATGCTGATTTGAACATGTATACATAGTTACTGGATATTTACCTTTTAATCCATGTGTTCTTTTTGTTTTTCCCCAACTACATGCACAGGTAAATTTTCTTGTCCAAATATCTGTACTTCTTTTAATTCCTTTATCTACATTCATCTTTGAGTGCCTTTCAGCTTTTAATCGCTGAACCTCATTAAACATATCTTCTGATATAATAGCTTCATGATTTCCTTCTATGAGTTCTATTTTTTCCTTGTCATTTTTCACTCTAATTTGTGTTAAATAACCATCTGACACATATCTTAATTGCCTTTGCTTCCCTATATAAAATGGATTTGACAAAATATTACCTATTGTTATGTCCTGCCACCTGCTTAAACCAGTAGCAGTTTTATATCCATTACTTTCCAATAATGTTTTTATTACTCTAATACCGTTTCCTTCTACATACCAGTTGTATATTTTTTTAACTATTTCTGCTTGTTCCTCATTTATTACATATTGATTTCTTCCAACCCTATCATACCCTAAAATATTACCTGATCCCCTTAATATCCCTTTATTTCTGGATATTCTTTGACCGGCTTTTACATTTTCACTAATCTTTCTACTCTCTTCTTGTGCTAACGTTGCCATGATAGAAAGACGTAATTCACCATCTTTATCTTCCAATGTATTAATATTATCAGAAACCAAATAAACTCCAATTCCTGCTTCTGCCAGTCTTCTTGTCCACGATAATGTATCTACAGTATTTCTTGCAAATCTCTTAGTTTCTCTTGTTACAATCAATTCAAATTTATGATTTTCTATACCATCTTCCATCATTCTTAGAAAGCTTTTACGTTTTCGATCACTTGTACCACTAATTCCTTCATCACCTTGTGTCAAGAGCAGGACTTAAAAAATTTTATTTTTCTTCTGAAAAAGCAAACAAGGGCATCCCCGCATTACCAGGGACACCCTTGCACCTTACTCTTCTATTCCATTTTCAAACCTCCACTGGATATGTATGGACTTATCATCATACACATAAATACAATCTATAAAAGCCTCCACCATCTCCCGCGTCAGTTCCTCCATGCCCAGGTAGTTCTCCAATGTCTGCTGTTCCATCTGGCCGGACGATACAAGATGCTCCAGTTTCGCCAGCTCTTCCTCCAGCCGTTCCTGGTCCGCCTGCGCTTCTACCTGCCTGTG
This sequence comes from Clostridiaceae bacterium, assembly GCA_009911065.1. Taxonomy (GTDB): domain Bacteria; phylum Bacillota; class Clostridia; order Lachnospirales; family Lachnospiraceae; genus Brotaphodocola. The sequence goes on from QXWR01000002.1 coordinate 120,065, forward strand.
GGAAAGATCTGCCTGCCTGCTCTTAAAAGTCTCCCGGCTGATTTCTTCGTCCGCCAGCTGCTCATAAAGCCTTGCTTTCCGCTCCTGGAATTCTTTCTCGCTGCCCTGCAGGGCAGCCAGCTGTTTTCGCAGAACCGGTATCCGCCCGCTGTCCTCTGCCTTTTTCTTCAGTTCCTGTCTGTCAAGAAGGGCTTCCATATAAACCTTCACCGCTGCAAACACCGCCTCTGCAAGTTCGGATTCCTTCAAATGTCCTTTCATGCACCGGCAGTCCTCCGCCCGGCGTCTGGTGGTGCAATAGTATCTGGGTGTGGGAGTCTTAACTCTGTGAAGGGCATACTGGCAGTCTGCACAGCGGATCTTCCCGCTGAACAGATAGGTTGTGAAAGAAACCCGTTTCCGCCCTTCCTGCTCCCTCAAAATTTTCTGGGCTGCCATAAATTCTTCCCTGGAAAGGATAGCCTCATGGCAGTCCTCCACGATGACCCATTCCTCCCGGCTGCTTTTCTTTGTCCGGTAATCCCCAACCACCGGACGGTAATGCTTTCCGTAGACATTCTTCCCCAGATACCTTTCGTCACGCAGGATGTTCACCACAATGCTTCCGTCCCACACTTTATTGTCCCCAACGCCAACCCACCATTTATGAAACTCCCCGTGCCTGTTTTTCAGCTGGCTTGGCGTGGGTATCCTTTCCCGGTTCAGCACCCGCAGGATCTGCATGACGCTCATGCCCTCCCCTGCCATCCGGAAAATCCTCCGCACAATGGCGGCGCCCTCCGGCTCTACCACCAGCTGGTTCCTGTTTTCCGGTGCCTTCTGATAGCCGATGGGGGCAAAGGGACTCATAAACTTTCCGCTCTGGGCCTTCGTCCGTTTTCCGCTCCTGACTTTTACAGATAAATCCTGGCTGTAATAACCATAGATTACATTGCGGAAAGCAATCTCAACCCCGCTGGTAGCCCCGTTGCATTTTGCGCTGTCATAATTGTCATTGATGGAGATAAAGCGGATTCCCATAAAGGGAAAAATCTGGTCAACATAATCACTCACCGTCAGATAGTCCCTGCCGAACCTGGAAAAATCCTTGACAAGGATGCATCCTACCTGTCCCTTCTTCGCCATATTTAACAGCTTCTCCATCCCCGGACGTTCCATACTGGTTCCGGAATAGCCATCGTCACACAGCTCCATGACCTGGTATCTGCCCAGTTCCGGGGTGTCCTCCACATATCTTCTTAACAGTTCCCTCTGGTTGACAATGCTGTTGCTCTCGTCCTTATCCTCCCCATTATGATCCATATCCTCAACGGAAATACGCAGATACAAGATAAGGAGGCTGTACCCGCTCATGCCGTTTCCTCCTGCTTTCCGGACAGCGTTTCCTCTAACTGCCGGAAGGCATCGGAAAAGCGGAACTCAATTTTTACAGCAGTGCTGCTGTAAATGATAATCTTTTCAATCAAAGCCGCTGCCATTTCCCGTGTCAGCCCGGTCTGCCCCCGAAACCGGAGCATGGTTTTCAGCCAGGGGTTTTCTGATGGTTCTTCCTCATGGATGGACTGGCAGGAGCGTTTCAGTTCCGACAGCCTCTCCTGCAGGGCCGCCTCTTTCTCTTTGTACCGGTTCTGGGCATAGATATAATCCCTCTCGCTCATCAGGCGGTCTGCGTAATCGTCATACAGGCTTTCCCTGTGCCTTTTTGTCCTCCTTAGTTCTGACTCTGCCTCGCTGATCTGTATTTCCAGCCGCCCCCGTTCCTGCCGGGCAGGGCTTTCAAAACGCAGCGAAGCTGCCTTCCTTTCCATTTCTTCCGCAAGGCTTACCTGTATGTTCACAGCCTCGGATACCGTATCCAGAAGTTCCAGTTCCCGGATCGTTCCAAACCCGCATAAATCCTGATTGCCTGCATGGATGGGGCAGATATAATTGTACCAGATATGAAGCTGCGGTTTCTTCCGTTTGTTCTCCCGTATATTTTTATACCGCACCAGCTTTGTCCCGCAGTCACCGCAGTATACAAGCCCTTTTAAGAGGTTCTCGGTATTCTCCACGCCGGAAAACCGCTCCTGTTTCTGCCAGTATTCCTGCTTTTTCAGGCTGTTCAGCTTCTGCACTTCATCAAAGGTTTTCTGGTCTATGACAGCCTCGTGGGTGTTCCTGACAATGAACCACTCTTCCCGTGGAAGGAATTTCTGCTTCTGCCCCTGGAACAGGGATTCCCGTTTCCTGCCCTGCACCATATGGCCCAGATAGACCTCGTTGGCAAGGATCTGTTTCACCGTCTCTATCCGCCATGGGCTGTCTGCAAACCTCCTGTCCTTCACAATCCCCTGCATATACCGGTACTGACCGGGAGACGGGATGCCCTGTTCTGTCAGCCTCCGCGCGATTTTCTGGTAGCTGGTTCCCACCAGCCTCCAGGCGAAAATGTCACGCACTACCGGCGCAGTATTTGGGTCAACCACAATTTTGTGCTTATCCTCTTTGGACTTTATGTACCCGTAGGCCGCCCATGTGCCGATAAACTCGCCCCGCATCTGCTTTCCGCGCAGGGCCGGGCTGATCTTTGCGGAGATGTCACGGGCATATACGTCATTTACAAGGTTTTTCAGGTGGAGGGAAAGCCCGTCCGCCGATGCCGGGTCCGCACTGTCATAGCCGTCATTTACCGCTATGAAACGGACGCCCAGAAAGGGAAATACCTTTTCCAGATATTCGCCTGCCTCAATATAATTCCTCCCAAACCGGGACAGATCCTTGACAACGATGCAGTCTATCCGTCCTGCCCGGACATCCTCCATCAGCCGCTCAAATCCATCCCTTTTAAAGTCTACGCCTGTTTCCCCGTTGTCTACATAGACGTCAAAAATAGAGAAACAGGGCTTTCCTTCAAGGAACTGGCGCAGCAGCGCTTCCTGGGTCTCCACGATATCGCTGTCCTTTTTTCCACTGTCAAGGACTGACAGCCGGACATAGAGCGCCGTCTGGCAGACCTTTTCCATGGCGGTCTGCAGGCCGGTTCCTTTCCGGGGTTTTCCCATCCCGCCCGAAAGCCTTTTGTGCTGTTTCCTGCTTGTTCTTGCCATCCTACAGCACCTCCCTTCGGAGTGCTGTTATGCCCCGGAACGCTGCTTCTTCCTGAACTGCTGTATTTCCTGCCAATATCCTGGCACTGTCATACTCCATCTGGAACCGGAAGAGGATATGTATCCGTTTCCCCTCATAGACTTCGATCCGCTCAATGAGCGCCACTGCCAGCTTCCGTGTCAGCTCCCGGATATTCCGGTATTCTTTAAAATGCTCAATCCATTCCTGTTCTCCGGTATTCCCGTTTACAAGGTTCTCGATCTCCGTTTCCAGAGCCTGCACAGTCTTTTCTGCTTCGCTGATCTTGGCGTCGTATCGTTTTCCAAAGGCGATATAATCCTCACGGGACAGGATGCCGTCTGCATAGTCCTCATGGAGCTTCATCTTATACCGCCGGTATTTTTCCACTTCCTGCTGTTTTGCCTGTACCCTGCCGTCCGCCTTTTTCACTGCCCGCGCAGTATAAGGCAGCCGGGCAATCTGCCCCAAGGTGTCCTCAATATCCAGAACAGAGGCGATATGCTCCTGCAGGGCCCCAAGGACTGCCTGCTCCAGAGCCTTGTCACGGATACTGTGGCTGCTCCTGCACCCTTCCCGGTTCTTATGGCCGGAACAGACATAGTAAATATAGGGTTTATCCGCACGGGAGTTGTTCTTGCGGATCATACTGCTCCCACAGTCCCCGCAATAAACCAGGCCGGAAAGGGGAAACACCGTATCCCGGCTTGGGGCTGTGCGGGTATCCGACATGAGCAGCGCCGCCACGCTTTCAAAGGTCTCGCGGCTGACAATCGGCTCATGGCTGTCCGGCACCCTCACCCACTTTTCCTCCGGCACGTCAAACAGTTTCTTTACTTTATAATTGGGCGTGCTGCGCTTCCCCTGCACCAGTGTGCCCATATAGACGGGGTTTTTCAGGATGCGGAACACTGCCACTGCCGTCCAGCTTGCCCGGTCATTCTTTTTAAAGGCACTGGCGTACCGGCTGCCCTGGGCCTGTTTATATTCCATGGGGGAAAGGATATCCTCCCCGTTGAGCCAGTCTGCAATGGCCTGTGCGGAATATCCCTCCAGTTTCTTTTTGAATATCTCCCTCACAACGGCAGCCGGTTCCTCGTCTATCACCAGATGGTTCTTGTTTTCTTCGTCCTTCTGATAACCGTATACCGCAAAGGGCGCGATGCACTGGCCTTTCTTCCGCTTGATATCCAGATGGCTGCGGATCTTGATGGAAATATCCCTGCAGTACGCATCGTTCATCAGGTTTTTCACCGGCACGATCAGGTTGTCGGAAGAAGTCCTGGGCCTTGCGCTGTCATAATCATCGTTCACCGAAATGAACCGCACCCCCATGAACGGGAATATCTTTTCAATATATTTTCCTGTTTCAATAAAATTCCTTCCCAGACGGGAGAAGTCTTTCACAATGATACAGTTGATCTCCCCCGCTTTCACTGCCTCCATCATCTGTATGAATCCCGGACGGTCATAGTTGACCCCGGAATACCCGTCATCTGTCCTCACCTCATGGAGCCGTATCTCCGGGTGGGAGGAAAGATAATCCATCAGCAGCTCCCGCTGATTGGCAATGCTGTCGCTTTCCGCCTTGTCCCCGTCCTCATGGGACAGGCGCAGATATAGATCGGCATCATATTCTGCCTGTTTTTTTGCTTCCATATGATAAACTCCTGCTCGATTGGATTTCAGGAAACCCGTCAGGAGCCTTACCGAAAGTCCGTGCCACAGGGTTTACCCGCCCCTGTGTCCTGGATTCAAGCTTACCATAAAGCCGCCTGCGCGTCCAGGCAGATTTCCGGAACATCCACAAAAATATGGTTTCCTGTTTCTCTCATAATGTCTGCAGGTACTGCCCCATCCGCTGCTCAAATGTCACCCCGTCCTGGGAAAACCCCACGCTGACGGCAATCTTCCCCACCTTAAAACAGTAGGGGTTTCGTACCTGCCGGACAAATTCTTCCATCCGCTGCTCCCTTGGCAGTTCCCGGTCAATGGTTATCTCCTTTATATCCACAAGGGAATCCGGGTCAGCCGTCCGCACATCCACTTTCTTCAATGCGTCGAAATCCACCTGGGACATATCAAAACCCATAGGCATTCCTCCCTCTTCTCGTTGCTCCATATGCTTTTCCTATCCATCCACTAATCTATTCCCCTGGCAGATTGTCCTATGACATCCCCCTAAATCCGGTTCTCGCCGGAAATCGCTGTGGTTTCTATGTTTTCCTCCGGCATATCCATTTTTCCCCGAATCTGTCTTACCCGGATAACCGCCATATCTGTCTCCAACCAGAAAGCGCGTCACTGGCGCGTTTTGGGTATACCGGGAAAAAAAGAGGATAAGCAGACCTGCCAGAGCAAGCCTGCCCCTCTCACACAATAACTTCATATTTTTACACGTTTCCCTGCCCTGGCTGGCATCCGCTCAAAGTCTCTGCCATTCATTCCTTATCCCCAAAATAACTCTCCGGCTTGCTGCCCCTGATAAAGATTCCCACGTCCTCTATTTTCTCTGTCACCGGCATATCCGGCAGGGCTGCCAGAATGTCATTCTTATACCGCCCGCTGCCCCGGCAGTCCAGGATAGAGAACACACAGGTATCCGTCTCCCTGCGGATGCCCCGCCCAATCCACTGGCGCAGCTTCATCAGCATCCCCGGTACAATGACTTCCGCCAGATACTCATGGAAATCCTCATGTAAGGACTTTTCATATTCCAGCACCGGGTCCGGCACAGGGAAGGGAAGCTTGACCACCACAAGGGAAGAAAGGATATCCCCTGCCAAGTCAATCCCCTCCCCGGCGCTGTCACTGGCAAGCAGTACCCCGTTTCCGCTCTTTCGGAACTCCCGGATGGCCTCCAGTCTCCCCTTTCCCATAGAAAACAGCGGGAAATCCTTTATCCTTTCTGAAAGTTCCTGATAAATCATCTCCATCATCCGGTAGGACGTGAACAGCGCCAGTGTATGCCCATGGCTCTGCCGGATCAGTCCCTCCAGTCTGTCCGCCACCGCTTTCCGGTATGCGGTTTTCCTAGTGTTGGGAAAAGGCATATCCTCCGGCAGATACAATAAGGCATGGTTCCAGTAATCAAAGGGGGATGCCTTGCTCACAGTCAGAATCTGCTTCTGATTTAGCAGGTCAATCCCTGTCTGGTGCATGTAACGGCTGAAATCACCGCCCACGGACAGAGTGGCCGAAGTCAGAAGATACGGTTTCCCCCTGTTCCACAAGTCCTCGTGAAGCAGGAAGTCAAGGTTCTTTGGCAGGGCGCAGAGCCTGCAGGCCGTCACCCCTGTATATTCCAGCCAACAGATAAAGTCCTCATAGTCACAGAGTACCGCCAAATTCTCCTGTTTCTGTTCCAGCCTGCCGGAAATGCGCCTATATGCCGTATTCCTGCGGTCTGCAGTATAGAAAAGCACGGACAGGCTCTTTACCACGGCTGACAGTGCTTTCAGGGATAACAGGACGGACGGTGTGAATATGACTTCCATGCTGTTGTTGTCATACCGTACTCCTGCAAATTTTTTCAGATTTTCAAACAGGGCTGTATTCAGTTCCAGCATTTCCTCACACAGAGAAAGCGCCCCTCTCTTCTCCGGACGTCCTGCCACCGCTCTGATGATGCTGGCCGCCACACGCTCCAGCTCCACATTTTCAAAGCTGATCCCGTACATCTGTCTGGCAGCCTCCGGCAGCTTGTGGGCTTCGTCAAAGATTAAAATGCCATGCTCCGGGAGCAGGCGGTTCCTGCCGCCTTTCCTGCTCAAGATATCTGCCAATACAAGGTTGTGGTTGGCAATCTGGAAATCTGCTTTCCCCTGGTTGGATCTTCTAAGGAAAGTGCGGTAACGGCACACACTGGAAAACCCGCAGGTATTCCGGCAGTTCTCCACACAGATCCGCTCTTTCACATAATCCGTAAGCGGCAGACCATCCAGGTCAAGGGAAACGGCTCCCACAAAAAGGGCTGTCAGGATTTCTATCAGCTTCCTATCCTCCGGCCGGTTATTATGGCTGATTGAGGATAAATAGGTCTTTACCCTGCTGTCACAGGCATAATGGTTCTTCCCCTTGCGTACCGCAAAAGTCAGGGGTTCCTCAATGATACGGTGTTCCAGAAGAATCTCCGAAATCTGGGGAATGTACTCTTCTGTCAATGCTTTCTGCAGGGCAATGGTGGACGTGGAAATGAGTACCGGCTGTCCTTCTCCATGAAACAGGCGGTAGATGACCGCCGCCATGAGATAGGCATGGGTTTTCCCTGTCCCCACTTCAGCCTCACATAATGCCACTTTTTCTTTCTCCATGGCATCCAGCATGGCAAGGGAAAGAGAAAGCTGATTTTCTCTCAAAACCAGTCCGTACTCCGGCAGAATGTCATAGAAGATATGGGCCAGCAATCCACTGGCTCTGGAACTGACATCCTGCACAAAAGGCATCCCGCTCTCTGACTGTGCCGCCATTTTTTCTATGGCTCTGCGGTATCCTGCCTCATTTAGTGGTGTGGGCCTTGAAAACAGCCGTTTTGCCTTTAAAGTATGTAAATCCACCATGCGGTAGCTGTATGCCTTCCCCGTAAAATGTTCCAGTAATACACAGCCTTTTGTGGTCAGTACAATCTTTTCATCCTGACGGAAAATCCCTGCCTCATGCATCTTATTCCGTATGTCTGCCCTGCAGACAATCCATTCCTCACTCAATTTTTAAGCCTCCTTTGAATCCTATGGGAGCGATACATGCATACGGCGGAAAACGGCAATGGTTGATCGTCTGTTGACAAAGGGGCCGGTTCCGCCGCATGGTATCTATCGCTCCGATAGAAGTGTGCAAAGATTTTCTAAGCGGTCAAGAGGGGGCAAAGCCCACCTCTTTAGTACGCCCGCTAAGAAAATCTAAGTTGCACACCGGAGAACGCAAGTACAGCGTTCTCCCGTATGCATATGCGTTGAAGGTGTGGCTGACGTTCCGCTGGTAAAGGAATATCTGTGACATCCCACGGACACCATAAAAGCCGCCCCCTGTTCTTTCTCAAACAGGGGTGATGCGTTTTCCCGTTTTTCAGGGCTGCCGTTTTTCGGCAGAAGTACCATGATAAGTGACAGGGATCATCGCAATCCGCCCCACCACAGGGCGTCACTGCCACGGACGGAATCGCTCGGAGTATGCCTAAGACAGAATCAGTCTCTGGCATATCGTCTTGGCGCGTCCCGGCTTGTCGCTTCCGGTTTCCCGACCTGTCAACGTGTATCTGCCACACCCGTATGGAGTTTTCAATGTGCGGGTGAAAGGACGCTTAAAAAAATTCCTTTCACCCAACGTGAAAAAACAGGGGGTGTGAGGGGTTATCCGTTATAAATTTTTTTCAGTTTTTTCTCTGCCCACATCAGGCTTTCCCATACGGTTTTCTGATTTACGCCTTCCAGCTTCGCAATCTGCCTCGTGGAAAGCCCATGAAAAAAATGAAGATAAAAACGTCTCTTCTGTATGGCAGTCAGCTTTCCGCTCTCCAACAGGCGCATGGCCGCTTCCAGCGCTTTTTTCTCTTCATCCTTTTGAATCAGTTCCATATCAACAGAAGGAGCCGAAGCAACAATAACATCTTCCATTCCGTTTATGCTCACGTTCCGATGGCTTACACGGTATTCCTGTCTGTCCTGCTGGTAATAAATCTCATCCGACAGGGTTTTCAGCTCCGCAAAATCCGCCTCTGTTTTATCCGGGTTGTCCCGCAGATAGTCCTCCAGTGTCACTTCTACAACGCTGTCCGCAAATTTATAGACAATGCCCTGGCTGTACCGGTTCAGGGCGTAATCGCTGTCCTTATAATTTCTCATTGTCTTTTCCTCCGGGTTTGAATTTTCAGGTTCAAATCCGGAGAGGCGGACTTCGGCACCGCACTATCCGACAATATTCGACAAAGGGCGGCCGCATAAATCCTGCGGCCGCCCTCTGCTGTGATAGATAGGTAATTATTCTGTTGTCAGGTTCAGGATGTAATTGTATAAAAAGAAAACAGGCCGCAGCCCATTGCATATAAAAGGCTGTGACCTGTTTATCGCTTTTTTCTGTCTTGTTACTGACCAAATGGATGGCAGGATATCTGATTGTCGGAACTTTAATGGAACTATCCCCCTTCTCTTGGGGAATTTATCTGTCAGTTCAATTTAAAGCCGTTATACCCCACCTTTTACAAGGTCAAGTATATAAAACAAATCTGATATGGCATGTAGGTAATTCTAAGTCTTTTTTAAGTTTTATCATCTAACTCCTTATATTTCTCTGTCCTGTCGCATAAACGATATCCAACACCATGCACATTTTCAATCCACCCACTACCTAATAATCTGCGCAACTGACCAATGTGATAAAAAATGATAGATTTATCTTCAAGGTAATGGTCTTTCCAAATCGTCTCATATATCTGTTTAAAGGTCAAAGTTCGCCAGCGATTTTTTAGCATATATAAAAGTATCTCATACTCCTTATAAGGCAAATAAATCTCCTCTCCATCTATAAATACTACCCTGCGTCCGGTATCCAACATAAGCTTATCATAACATATGATATCGCCATTACTCGGTGCAATATGGTTCAATTCTGTGCAGCGTCGGAATAATGTTTCCATCTGTGCAAACAACATTTCTATTGTATCAGACTGAGTAACAACATTATCTGCGCCGCTTTTTAAAGCCAATATTTTATCAGAATTACTGGCATTTTCCAAGAAAACAAGAATTGGTACTGGATTCCTCTTTCTTATTTCGATAATCGTTTTTTGGGTAATATCTTCAAATACTGATATCACTAAAATCAAAAAACAATAATTAGCAATTTGAATCTTCCATAATGCCTCTTTAACAGAATCAACATGTAACAGATTTATCATTTTATCATTAAAATACTCTTTAACAGTATTAAAAAACTTCACATCACCACCAATCACTAATATATCATTTGTCATATCTAAATAACCTCCCTGTTATCAAAATACAATTATGGGGCAACCTACAAAAACAGATTGCCCCTCCTAACAAACAGAAATTATATGTAAAACAATATACATTTTAGGTCATTACAATACTCTATCAGAAAATCTATTTTATAGCTTTTATCAGACAAATCCAAAATGCAATTCACCTATTATTCGATTTTAATTTCTTCCCCATCCTCTACAATCAGGCGGTTCTCCACATCAAACTGTTCTGCCAGTTCCCGGTCAAACTGCCTTCCGGTAGTATTTGTGGTCATATGATAGGGAATGTTATGTTTAGCACCAACAAGGTCAGCACACTCTGCCGCTTCTTCCAGTCCCATGTTATATACCCCGTCACAACAGAAAAAAGCATAATCAATTTCCATTTCATCCATAAAAGACATCTGTTCTGTCTTTGAAGTATCTCCTGTCACATAAACGGACTTACCGTTGGAAAACGTCAGCACATAGCCTACACAGTCATTCACGTCATGGAGAGAATTATATCCTGCTTCAACAGCTTCTACTGTAACAAAGCCCAACCCAAAAGTCCGATGTATTCCGTCTTGTACTGCCTCTTTATATGTAATAATCTGACAGTCTTCATTCCGTTTTTCCACCTTATCTGTCTGGCTATGGTCAAAATGCGAATGTGTTACCAGTATCAAATCAGCCGGCAGTTCATAAGAGTCTCCCGCATATGGATCAATATAAATCACTTTCCCCTCATCTGTAACAATGCGAATGCTTGCCTGTCCCTGATAAAGTAATGTTGCAGGTCCCGGTTCCGGTTTTTCTGTTTCTGTTTTTTCTACAGATATGTTCTCCTCTGTATATTCCGGATTTTCTGTGAATGTATCCGGCTCCTGTCTGGACGCATTGCCGCTTTCCTTCTGCGGCAGCTGCTCTGACCGGGAACATCCACTGAGAAAAAGTAGTGCCAACAGCCCTGTACTGATCAATGCTTCCCTCCATCTTTTCATCCAACCAACTCCTTCTTTCTGCCATATGCAGACGGAATCAGCCGCCCACATGACTGCATCATTGCCAGTTCCCTTATGAACCTTTTTACATCAATCCTACCCGGACAACAGGACGAACAGGCACCGCATTCAATACAATCCACCGGCTTTCCCGCAGACTGCATTTCCTCTATTTTTTTCAAAATTTTTGTGTTGCCGTCCAGATAATCTTTATAAATTTTCAAACTTTCTATAATATCAATCTGTACCGGACAGCTTTCGCTGCATTTGCCACATGCCATACATGATACAGTCACACTTTTCCCATTGATAATGCTCTTATTCATTTCTTTCCACCATTTCTTTCCACAGCACCTGCATGTTTTCTTTTACATATTTTTATCCTGCATGTTTATATTACCTGATGCTTAGTTCCTGCTTTGGTTCAATCCATTTTAACAGGAAATTTTTACACATCAAAACAATCTTCCATTTCTATTCTGAATATATTGTATCTGGAAGAAGCTTAACCTTCCACTCCATCCTGACAAACTAAGCGGTTTATGCCACACCCTTTATAAAAGTGTGGCATAACAGAAACAGAGGCAGATACAAAATATCAGTATCCGCCCCCGCAACTGTAGATTCTACTCTGAATACAATGAAACCCTTATGCTTTACAGATTCCATTGTTATGAATAACTGTTATATCAGGAGGACAAATTTCCGCAAACATTACATCACAAACGCATGCTCCACAAGGAAATTCCACGCCTCTTCCACCTGTCCTGTAATATCCTCTCCATGAAATATAACGGTCTCTTTTGGAAATTCCTGCCTGATATCCGTCACGCCACCCGCAAGCAGCTTATTTGCCAGATAATTCATCTCCCCGGAAAACAACGGATTCGGCTGCACCATCGCAGAGTTATAAGTATCAAGGATTGCCGCCACAGAGATACCGTGATAGATTAAACTTTCATATTCCGAAAAGTCTCCAGTACCTTCCGGCCCCGCCTCTTTCTGCTCTTTTGCCATCGTCAGCAACATTTCCTTATCGTTTTCTCCAAGCGGCACGAAATCTTTCAGGTTATTTACATTGTCCTGCACCTGCTCCAGTGTGGACATACCGGAAAGGACTGCGATCACATTTTCCATGCTGCCCGCAAACCGCAGCGCCCATACTGCCGGTGACATTTCCGGTTCAACAGAGCGGAGTTTCTTTTCAGCTGTCTCCGGTATCTGCGCCAGAACGCCTCCTTTTACCGGCTCCATGATGACCACTTCTTTCCCATGCTTACGGATTACTTCATAACACTTTCTGGAAGCGATAAAATAGCTTTCCCAGTCAAAATAATTGATGATGATCTGAACGAACTCCACTTCCGGATGCTCCGTCAAGATCTGATCAAGTATCTCCGGCGAATCGTGGAAGGAAAATCCGATGTGTCTGATCTTCCCTTCTTCTTTCCATTTCTGCGCATGTTCAAACAAATGGCAGTTCTTTACCACACCGCCTTTACCATCCAGTCCATTATAAAACTTCGTGTTCAGGATATGGAGCAGGTAGTAATCTATATAATCCGTTCCCAGATTTTTAAGCTGCTGTGCAAATATATCCTCCACCTGGTCTTCTGTCTGTATGAGAAATGTTGGAAGCTTCGTGGCAATGGTAAACTTACTCCTCGGATACCGTTCCACTACGCTCTTTCTTAACGCCTCCTCGCTTTTTCCATTGTGATAGGCATAACTTGTATCAAAATATGTGAATCCGTTCCCCAGGAACTCATCCACCATCTGATTCAGCTGTTCCAGGTCAATGTTCTCCTGCATCCCGTCAATGACCGGGAGCCTCATAAAGCCAAATCCCAATTTCCCCTGTGCCATATGTCCATCCCCCTTCTTTAGTCCTCCGGTGCCCATGCAGTAAACTGTGTCTCCTGCTGCTCAAGCGGAACCGTAAAGAACCTCACATTCTTATCCACTGCCCTGATCTGCTCCATTTCCTCTTCCGTCAGTTCAAAGTCAAAGATGTCAAAATTATCTTTGATATGCTGCGGATTGGTAGATTTCGGGAAGATAATCGTACCCTCCTGGATATGCCAGCGCAGGATGATCTGAACATTAGTCTTTCCATACTTTTCTGCCAGCTTTGCAAATACAGGTTCATTTATCAGGTCTGCATCGCCATGTCCGATAGGATACCATGCCTCGATCACAGTTCCATAAGGAGCCAGCCTCTTTTTTAATTCGTTCTGCTGGAAATAGGGATGACACTCTACCTGCAGCACTGCGGGCTTAACCTCTGCTGCCTCGCAGACCTCCTCCAAACGTTCTGACTCAAAATTACTGAGTCCGATGGTTTTTACTTTTCCCTGCGCAACTGCCTTTTCCATATCCCGCCATGCGCCCATATAATCACCCACCTGCTGATGCAAAAGAAGCAGGTCAATATAACCGATATCCAGGCGCTCCAGCATCTTGTCAATGCCCTCCATCGTCCTGCCTTCCCCATATTCACTGGGCCACAATTTGGAAGTCACCCAGATCTCTTCACGGGGGATACCACTTTCACGGACAGCCTCGCCCACACTGCGCTCATTATAGTACGCTGGTATTTGTTGTATAGCTTTTCCGTGCGCTGGTTCTCCTGGAAAATAGCGTAATATAGGGCTTTTCCGCCGTCAAGAAAAAAGTTTAAAAAACTTTCAAAAAGTGCTTGACGTACCGTCTTTTCAGAGTTACCATACACACACCTTAAGGGAACGGAAACAAAACGGAAGTAAGAAAGGCGGTAAAAATAAATGAAGAAAATTAAAGTTGAATGGTGCGAAAACTGGATCAAGGCTCAATTTAAAAAACTCCCTTTTGAAAACGGCGGTATCTATACCGGATTGTTTTGGGATAAGGCTGAAAAGTCTGGCCTATGGGTTCGCGGAACCTACGGTTCGCCTATGAGCGAAGCTCTTGAAAAACTAACAAAAGTAGAAACTGTTCACGATAGCGAAGGAAACTTTTTATATAATGTCTTTAAGCTGGTTTAAACTGCTCCCGCCCCGGAGGTTACGAGGGCTTAATGAAAGGGGTAAATTATGAAGCTGAATAAAGAAAAATTCTTAAAAACGGAAGTAGGCGCGGAGCTTGAAAACTGTATAAAGGTATGGGACAACGCCATTGAAGAACTGCGGAAGGTAACGCCGGGCTGGGGCGATCCGGATGCCGGCCTGGGCTTTTCGTACTGGGATAACACCTGCCGGTGCTGCCAGGCTCAATGGGAAGTATATAAAATGGTTCTCCTGCAGTTCTTCGGTATCGAATACAACTTTACCCGGACGGATGAATACTTCGGGCTTGTAACCGAAGACGAGGAAAACTGGTTATTCAAAATTGAACGGGCGGCGGCGTAGCTGCTGCCCTGGCACTAAACCACCGACGGCCGGTCCAAAGCCCGGCGGGTAGAAGTAAAGCAAGCTCCCCAGCTTGTGGGATGGGTGCTATGTATAAATCAAGGCTTCCCGGCCTGAATGTCGTCTAACAAGTTTTACTGATTTTTAATGTGAAAATCTTAAAACCGTCCGGGGAAACGGTGCAACTCGTAAACCTCCGCAGGATCCGCGCCTGGCGCGCGGAAGAAAGGTTAATAGGTGATGTGAAGCCGAGCTATGCAAGCTCTACCCGTCGGGCTATACCGAAGGGCGGCCGGGAAGCCTATTTTATATAAAATTCGTTGCGACGTCGCAAAAAGGAAGTGTAGGAAATGAAGAAAACAACAGAAGGAATTGAAACAAGGGAACTTAACTTGATCGCCAATAAGGGCGGCTCCGGTTCCGTTGGCTTCAAGCTCTCAATACCGAAGCCCTGGGCGGCTGCCCTTGGCGTGGATCTGAATAACAGAAGCGTCGTAGCCTCTTTCGATGGCGACAAAATCATCATATCTGGAATGAAAAAATAAGCCCCAACTGCCAAACGGCGGCGGGGCTTATCTCGCTCTTTTGGGGCTGGGGCTTTACCCCCTTTATAACCCCCTCTGGCGCACAATTATACGCCTCTTTCCCGATTCAGTCTATTCAGCATGGCGCACAAAAAAACTTGCTTTTATCAGCTGTTCTTTTTGTGCAAATGTGACTACTTCCGGCAAAGCCTGTTTACTTCCGCCTGGACGGCGTTGTAATCGTAGCCGGCCGCCTCCAGGGCTTTCTTTCTGGCCGGGTTGTTCCCCCACTTGCCTGCCAGTACCTCCTGGGCTACTGCAGCAACGCTTTTCTTTGCGGAAGCTCCGCCTTTTGCTTTCTGGTTTACTGCTGCCTGGACGGCTTCGTAGTTATAGCCGGCCGCCTCCAGCCTCTGCTTGCGTTCCGGGTTGTTTCCCCATCTGCCTGCCAGGACTTCCGTGGCGATCTCGTCTATGCTTTTCTCCGGAGCCTTCTCCGTCGCCTTGCTGGCATAGTTCGGGCAAATAAAGCCCCGGATATATCTGCCGTTGACCTGCAGGTTCCTACGGCCTACGACTCCGCCGCTCATGTTGCCCTCCATAACCTTTATCGTGCCTCCGCTTACTGCCTCAACCATGCCGACGTGTTCCGGCGTTCCTCGGTTGTCCGTGGTGGCATAGTTCGGGCCGTCGTCCCAGTCGTAAAGAACTTCGTCGCCCGGCGCCGGGATGTATGCGTCGTTCTCCTGCCAAATACCCATAGCCTTGGCTTTCTCAATCAAATAATAGCAGGAACACTCTACCGGGATTATATCCGTATAGCCTGCCTTGATTGCCGCTGCGCTGGTCGTGGTGGCGCAGTATGCGTCGTTATAGGTTACGGCGTAGCCCCTGGGGAGCGGCTTATTGCCGTTATATGTGTCAATGATCGGGGCGTGGCTCCTGTCGGAACGCTTAAGCCCGATCCAGCCCTGCATAATGCTTACGATCTTCTGTCTTGCCTGTGCCTCTGTCATACCTTCGTTCCCTCCTTCTTTCTGGTAAAGGGCTTCGTACTCTTGGCCGTAGCCCGCCCGTTTCTTCCGGACGGCTTCGCTCTGGTCTGCCGGCCGCTCAAATTGAAGCAGTACGGCATCCGAAGCCTCCCGTATGCTGGCGGCTGTTTTAAGTACGGAAAGCACGGACTTGTACCCCTCGGAAAGCTCCTTATACAAAAATTCCGCCTGCGTCAATGCGTCGCCAATGGATGCACCCTTCGCCTGGTGGAAAGCAAGCATAGCCTCTTTCCGGCTCCAATATGTCCACTGCGCCAAACCGTACCCGGCGGAGTCATGTACGAAGTTCTTATAGTTTCCGCTGTCTACTGCTGCCGTGTATGCCTCGTCCGTAAGCCCCAGCTTCTTTTCGCTGCTGTTCTGCAGATTGCCCGGCTTCATGCCGCTTTCTGCGTAAAGGTTGCCGAACAGCCCGAAAATGCCGTTGTTGCAAAGTTCCTTGCTCTTAAAAAAGGCGTAAAGCTCACGCTCTACGCCTCCCCAAACAATACCCATGATCTGCCTCCTATTCTTCGTCGGTCTGTTCCGGGTCCTCCGCCTCAATGTTCGCCGCATCGGTCAATCCTTCCCCGATAATGTAGGCAATCACGGAAGCTCCGGCCATAATAAGCGCCGTTACCTGCGTCGCCGTGTTCTCGGCTCCGCCCGTTGCCAGGATCATCATGGAAACGAAGGAAGCGACCGCCGTCCAAAGTTTCCGGCTCGTAAGTTTCTTTACCCAGTTAATCTGTTTCATTGTGTTGTCCTCCTTTAAGGTTTATTTTTTTTACGCCGGGGCTTCCCAGCTCTCCGGCGCGGTTGCCCTATCTGTTACTTGTGCGCCTCCTGGTTCATGTGCTTTTCGATCTTGTCAATGGCCGCCGTCACGGGGCCGTTGCAGCCCTGCTCCTTAAGTCCCTGGAGACAAGCCAAAACGCCGTAGGTTAAAAGGCACATTTCTTCCTTCATGGCCTTTATGTCCTCATCCTGCTTGTTCTGCCTCTGGTACCAGCGGTAAGCTGCGAAAAGCGCACCTAATAATGCCGATCCGGCTCCTAATACGGCGGCGGCTGTTATGATGGTCTGTGCGTCTATGTACATCTCCACTGCCCTCCTTCCTGCAATAAAATAAGCCCCCTCCACGGCGCGTCCTGCGCCGTTTCCTGGGCTTTTTGCCTTTTAGTGTAGAAATATTAGTCTAAGCCGATTCCTGCCCGGATTTCGGCTGCCTGGTTGATTCTGGCAATACACGGGAGGCTTCCTGCTTCGTCTGCGCTTATGTGCTGCATAAGAAGTATGAAAAGCTCGTCAATCACTCCGGACTGGATCCGTATGATGGCGTTCTGCTGCTCCACTACCTTAAGCGGGTCAATGGTTTTATTCATCCTCGTATGCCTCCCCGGTGATCTCCTGGTAGTCGGCTTCGGTGATGGTTCCCTTCTTTGCCCGCTCTCTGATCTGCTCCTTTGTTACCCTGCCCGCTGCGTAAAGCCTCTTAAGGCTGTTTACTAAAATCGAAGCCATTATAAAAGCCCTCCTTCCATAAGCTGCATCGTGTACTCGTCAATAGCCGCCGTTACTGCCTCGTCCGTCTTGATTGCCTCAATGCTCTTAAGCATCTCGTATTCTCCGACGCTGATCTCCCGGCTCTCGCATACGAAGTCCGTATAGGCTGCCGCCTGGTCCGTTGCTTCGTGTTCCTCCGGCTGAATGTTCCGGCGCTGGATGAAAGTATCAGGCGCTACAAGCTGCAACTCTGCCGGCCGGCTGGCGCTTCTTTCCTGTGTCCACTGCTTCATTTTTGTTTGCCCTCCTTGTCAATTTTGAAATAATTTTCTTAAGCCGTCCAACTATTACATGGGGCTTTATATAGTCCTGGTATGCGTCGTAAGTGTCCGTACAACTGAACCAGCCTATATAGCTTAACATTGCTTCTATGTGCTTCTTAAAATATCCCCTCCCGGCTTCCTTCGCTGCGTGTAGCCTGCTGGCCAGCCTGGTGGCTGAAAGCATAATAGCTTTCCGCATCGTCGTCCGGTTGCGGAAGAAAAGGAAGCCCATAAAATCAATCACGCGCCCTACGACCTTCCCGTCCTTTTTCTGGTAGTTGAACTTAAAGACCTGGTAGTTCCGCTTCAGTTTCAGCCGGAACCTCCGCCCTATGAATTTTTTAATTTCTACTATTGCCTGGTGCAGCTTCTTTTTGTTGTCGTGTCCTAAAACAATATCATCCATATAGCGGATAAGGTTCGGTATTCCCAGCTTGTCCGTTATAAAACGGTCCAACGGCTCCAACAAATAATTAGCGAGCCACTGGGAAATGTAGAAGCCCAGCGGTATTCCCTTCTTGAAGCCCTGTAAGCAAAGCTCAACAACGTATAGAAAAAGCTCGTCTTTTATCCTTATGCGAAGCTCCCGCATAAGAATGTCCAGCCGTATGCTGTCGTAAAAATGGCGGATGTCTATCTTTGCAAAATTCCGGATATTCTTTCCGCCCTGGATAATTTTTAAAAGCCGCTTCTTGCCGAAGTGTGCGCCCCGCTTCGGGAAACTGCCGCAGGAATATGGGTAAGCCGTGGCTGTTATAATCGGCTCCAAAATAAGGACGATTATATGGTGCAGCCATTGTTCGTGTATCTCCGGCATAAAAATCTTCCGGACTTTCCCCTTCTCCTTAATAATTTTCGGTGTGCGCTTTCTCGGTTTATATGCCAGCTCCGGGTGTTCCACCGGAACGTCTGGCGGCTTCGTGTTCTCTATCATGCGCCGCATGGCGGCGACTTCGTTATCAAGATCGGCGTCAATCTGCTGTATCTCTTTTCGCTTCGTTTTGCCCTTCCGCAGCTTCTTATATGCTTTCCGTATTATGTTTTCGTCAAGCATACGGCGATACAAATATTTGTACTGTTTAACGCCTCTTTCCGGTGTGGTTTCCTCTACTTTCCGCCACAGCTCTTTCCTCCGCATAAACAATACTCCTATAAGAATATTTTTTCTTCTATCCTCTACGCACGGCAGGTGCGACCGCTTTACCGTGCGCCCTGTATCAAGTTAATTTACCACTTACCCTTCCAATAATGGCGGTTAAGACGTATTTCAACGCCCAGGGGTGTAGGAATAGGGGCGGCTTTAAGTTAATGCTCCGTAATGAATAGAAAAAAGGCGGCGCCGATGTTCCAGTTCGCATTCGTGGCTGTGTTGTTCCAATTCCGCGCCCGCAAGCCGCAATTAAGCCCATTGTTGCAATTACCGAACCGTAGGCAGACGCCCCCAGGTGACGCCGTCCCTATCCCCTTATATTTTGTTGTTTATAATTTACGCTGCTTCAAAGCTCCGGTATCTTCCGGGGGAGTGCTTCGCGCCCCCGGTCCCCCCTTATACGGCTACGCCGACAGGTGGCAATAGAAGATCGGCGGCGCCGATGCCCCAGCTCGCACACGTGGCTGCGTCGCTCCAACCCCGCGCCCGCAAGCCGCAAGTAAGCCCAACGTTGCAAAAACCGAACCGTAGGCAGACGCCCGTAAACGTCTGCTTCGGGTCTTTTCTCCAAAGCCCGTCACAGCCTCCGGTCGCGCTGCTCCCTCCGTCCATTCCTAAAGCCGGGATACTGCCGTATCCCGGAACGGTTCTGAAATGGGCCGGGTAGTCCAGGGCGTTGTGGTTCGTGTCCCAGGTCTTATTATCCAGTACGGCGATCCCCGTGTCCGTATAAGCTGCCCCGGTCGGGTCGTAGGTGTAATTTTTGCTTACTTTCACCCGCCCGTTTACAACTACTTCGTAAGGGTCGCGCATCCACTGCTGGTAGCTCCCCAGGACTATGCTGTGGAAAATCTTGTTAAGGCTGTGCTGATCGTCAGTTCCGTAGAACTGCCCGCCTCCCACTATGGCGTTCTGCTTTACTCCGTAGGTCGGGGACTGGCTGGCGTCGTAGCCCGCGCAGTTTCCGTACCCATAGGCTTCCTGCAGGTTCGTTGTCTTTGCGAACATAATAAGAAGGTCGGTAATGGTTTCTACAATCGGCCCGCCGAGGAATACTGCTCGGCTGCTGAAATTGGTAATAGCTGTCTTTTCCTGGGCTGTGGTGTTGCTATGGGTCGGCTGCATACCGGAAAGGCTTACCATTTTCGGGGTGGATCCGCTTGCCCCTAAAATGGAACCGTAGAACATGGGAAGCCATACGCCCTCCAGCTCGTTGTTGCTGGGGTCAATAAAGCCCACCGGCTCGTAGCCGTCGCGGGCGGTAAGGGAAAAGCGCACGATCCTGTCGTTGCCGACCATTTCCTCGTTCTTGTAAATCTTCATCAGCCAGGAAAAAGCGCCGCCGTTGTAGCTGCTGTTTGCAACATCGGAAGCTCCGCCGCTTTCCTTCTGTGCGTAGTTTGTTTCGCTCAGCCTGTAATCCGGTGTACCGTCTGCCCGAACCATGTAAGGCTTATTCGCCTTAATGACCGGGAAGTCCGCCCAACTGTTCAAAGCCATGCTTCCGTCGGTCTTATTCCTTACCAGGGGCGAAAAGTCCTTATTAAGCCCGATGTACTCGATCCGGCTTCCGGGGCTTAAAATGCCGTTATGCTCAATGAAGCCGTAAACCGGATCGGCCGCCAGAATGTTATAAACCTTGTCTAAGGTTTCCTTGTCTGCAATATAAATCTTTTCTCCTGCCATTACTCGTCTACCTCCTGTATATAAATCAATCCGTTATCAATCCCCAGCTTATACTTCTGCAGTGTGGTGTCGTCCCTTATTTTGTTCGCGTCCTCCGCAAGCAGGGCGGCTCCGGTGCTGACGATTGTAACCTCTGCGCTGTTGTTTACGGTTGCAAAATAGTCCTGCGTGATCTGCGCCGGGTTATATCCGTTGTAAGGCGGCATAAAGTCGCCGTTGTCCCCGGCTGTGGTGGTGATGCTGTAAAGGACTTCCGTGCTGGCTGCGCCGTCCTTTACCTTGGCAAATAAGCCCATCTCGTTAATGTAGTACCCGGCGTTTACGAGGGTCTGCCCGGTTACGGGATCCTGGTTCGTAATAAGCGCCGTTACCTTCACGCTGTAATCGCTGAACACGTCAATATCCGAAAGGGTGTAGCTGTTCTTAAGAGACTTAAGGGCTGTCCGCTTCTGCAGTGCATCCAGCGTCTTTTCGGCTGCGGTATAATTGCCGTTGCCTACTGCGATCCGGGTAAACTCTATCTTGATTTCCCCGGCCTGCGCCCTGGTCAGAAGCCTCGCCCCCGCGTTGGT
The DNA here is from genome assembly GCA_009911065.1 of Clostridiaceae bacterium. GTDB lineage: Bacteria > Bacillota > Clostridia > Lachnospirales > Lachnospiraceae > Brotaphodocola. The sequence goes on from QXWR01000002.1 coordinate 141,316, forward strand.
CATGACCGCGTTGTTAAATGGTTGTGGCATTCTTGGTTCCTCCTTCTTTTACGGTATTTTTGTATTTACTATTTGAAGCCGTGGCGGCTACAATAGCCTCTGTTACTGTTTCGCCCTGGATGGTAAAACCTTCCCGGACTGCTGGCGGTTTCTGGTGCGCCTCCGCCCTTGCTGCGGATCCGGCGTAAGCATGGCCTTCTACTGGTGCGGCGGTTCCTTCCAATCCTTCCCGGATGGCTGCCTGCTTCTCTGTGGCCGCCATTTCGCCCCCTATAAACGTCTGGCCTATGACTTCCTTACCCTCAAAGCTAAAACCGTCCACAATAGCCGCCTGGTGCGTCCTGGTAGCCCCTGCCGCCCCCGCAAATACTCCGGCGGTAATTTCTCCGCCCTCAGTCTTAAAGCCGTCCCAAATCGGCGCAGGGCGGCTCTGTCCGGATGCCAATGCCCCGGCGTGTATGGTCTGCCTTGCTTCCCGGTCTACGTCGTAACCGTCAATTACTGCAGGCGGCTTATAGTTTGGGAAAATCGCCGCCCCGGAGAAAAGCTCATGGTTTACAATCCGGTGTATATCAATAGCCCGAAGGTGTGAACGGGTATTCTTTACCCGCCGGATCATAATTGAAAAAAAGTCGTTCATTTCAAGCGTAAGGATGGCGTTGGTAACAATCTTGAAATAATAGGGGTTGTCGCCGTACTCGTACCACTCTTTTACTTCGCCCTCGCCAAATACTACGCCTACGAGTTCCTCTACTGCCTGGGGCGTTCCTGCGCTCATATACCAAATCAGCGTATTTTTTACAAGCCGCCGTTTCGTGTCAAGGTCCAGCGTACTCCTGTAATACTGGGTACGAAGTTCCGAAGCCAGAAGGTCTATAACTTCCTCCGGCTGTTCATCCAAATTGGAATAAATATAGAGCCTCCGGCTGTATCGGTAAAGAAGACGGCAGGCTTGCTGCAAGGCATAGCTTAACGCCTTTACTTCCGGCTTTTTGGTTATGTTTCCGGGCATGATGTCTGTTAGCTGCCCGTCGTAGTAACTAATCATTTTCAAGCCCTCCGTATACAACATTTACCCCGGTACACTGGGCTTTCGCCGTTTCCCCTATGATGCGAAAAGCTGGCGAGCGGACTACTGCCCTTTTTGCCCCTGCGTCGTTCAGCCTCGCTATAAGCTCATCCGGGTTTATGTCCCGGCCTACCTTGGTAGCCTGCCACAGCTTATATTCCTCTACGGCGGTTTCCGCCTGCGCCTGGATAGCCGTGGCCGCATTGCTGTCGCTGGTATTTATGTAGTAGGTCACGTCTATGCTGTATTCCTCAATTTCCGGTTTCTTTACTTGTACCTGGTCCGTAAGCGGACGCTTGCCCCTCTGGTTTACTGCTGCCGTTACTGCGGCTATGGTGGTATCGTCGGGGACGGTTCCGTCGGTCATAACAAAGCGGATATCAACTAAGCCCGGCGTAGGGCTGGTTATTTTAACATCCCCTATAAATGGGTTGCTGTCTTTCACCCAGTACTCGTAAGCGTCGTCGGGTCCGGCTGTGGAATAGCTGGAAGGGGCCAGGTAAATTCTTTCTGCCATGTTCTGGTCTGATTCTACCTCTGTCCCTCCGGTGCTTTTCTGCGTGTTCTCAACCTTGGAAATGAAGCCAATAGGATCCACAAGGGTGGTAAGCTCCCCGGCTGCAAAGTCGTTTCCTATGGTTCCGGCTTCGGTGCATTCCGTCATGACCGTTATCTCCGTTTCCCCGGGCGGTATTTCTGCGTACTCAATCGTAGCAAAATAAACCTCGTAGGCAGCAGTTACCCTGGTTCCCTGCGGTATGCTGGTAGCCGCTTCCCTTTTCCCGGAAAGCGTGAACTTGACCGGAACCTGGGCGAACTTTGCCGGGTTCCTCGTTACCTTCTTAAGCGCACCCATATTCTCCAAATAATCGTCGTAGGCGTACTTAAGAAAGTTCATCTTTCCGCCCTTGTCTATGTTCTGCAAGCCCTGGTATATAAGCTGGGCGCAGCCTAACATAATAATGCGGTTCGGGTCCGACTTGGAAAGCTGTATTTTCTTCCCGGTGATCTCCTGGTACTTCGCCACGAAGTCGCTTAACATCTGGCTCTGGATGTTCTCCAGCGTCAATCCGTCTATGAAAGAAATATCCGGTAAATTATCTATTGTGTTTAGAATATCCGACAATCCTTGCCACCTCCTTTATTCCTCCGATTCTTCCGTGTCCGCGTCCCCGGTGTCCTCCGGATCCTTCGGCCCGATGGTAATCTTCGGGGTCAGGTTCCCGTCTGCGGACTGCGTGTACTCAATATTTAATATTTCCGCCTTGTCCTCGTAAATCTCCGTTTTCTCTATGACCTCTAAAGCAAACAAATTTCTTGCCACATTGGTCGGGCAGCTCTCAAAAGTCTGCTCTAAGCCGAAGTTACGATCGCCGGGGCAAGTGCCGGCCCTGGTGCTGTAAAGCAGGTCAAGGTTGCGCTGCATTTCCTCCAGCTCCGTTGCGTTAAGGTAGTCGAAGCCGATTATTACTGTTTCCGGTGTTCCAAACATCCGCCCGCCTCCTTCCCCTTATAAGTATTCCTCCAGGGTAATGTCGCAGGTAATCTTTACAACCTCGCCCCGGTTTAAAATTGTGTCCCAGCTCTCGCTGATTTCTGTTATGGCGTACTTATTGGATCCTACCTTCTTACTTCCAATAACTACGGTCTGCGGCTTCCCCGTCCGGATCAGCTTCTCTATGTTCTCTACCGTTTTCCGCGGCTTCACGCCGTGTTCTGCGTTGAGGGTTATGGTAAATGTCAGCTGGTCGGCATCCGGCCCTAAAAACTGCTTTTTAGGCTTCTTGCCTACCCTGGAATGGGAAGCCCAGCGCCCCTTTACGGTCCGCTGCATCTTTTTGAAATTAAGGATTTTCGCGTCGCTGGTTTCAAATACGACTGTTTTCCCTATATGCCCTATGGCCATTCATCCACCCCCTTCCCTACTCCTACAACCCGCTCTAAAGCCGCGATCCTTTCTTCGTGGTCGTGTAGCTTCAGCAGAAGTTTTTCCGCCTCTGCGTCCTGGTGGGTTTCGCTGCCGTCTAAGGACGCTATGATGGTATGCTCCGCCGCTACGGTCAGTACGCCGTCCTTATAATTGATATAGGCTCCGCCGCCCAGGTCTTTATGGAAGGTTCCGGGGTTCCCCGCTGCGTTGTATTCGTTCCAATAGGTCCCTAAGATGATCCCCATCTCCCCGCCGTTGCTCAAATGAATAACGACAACCTTTGCCCCCAACTGCGGCAGCTTATATTCTTCGTTAAAGGTGGCGTAGGGTAATAGCTCCGTGACTTCTCCGTCCCGGTCCTCAAACAATACGCTTACCATTCCCGTTTCCGGATCCACGCTGCTTACCGTCCCGATCCTGTTTCCTCCGTCGCTCATCCTCCGCCTCCTATGCTTTCTTGAGGCTTTCTTTTCCGCACCAGCCGTACCGTGTCCCGCCCTTGCGCTTCGCCACTCCGTACTGGTATTTATAGCCGCCTCCTAAAATCTGGGTTATATACATCGTCATGTTGCTGCACTGGTTCGCCTTGCCTCCGTTCCCGCCCCAATATGCCGGCCCGTTTACGATAACCTTGTCGCCTACTGCGAGGGCTTCGCTGGCTGCTGGCTGGGCGGTTGCTTTTTTGGTGGCGACCGCTTTCTTCTGCCCCTGGTATTCCTTCATGACGGTTGCCTTAACTATGCGCTTCTGGCACTTGTGAAGCTCCAGCGCCATGGTGTAGGCTCCGTCCGGGCTTATGTTATGCGTTACTTTGTCCACAAAGTATTTCCCGGAAAGCTGGTAAAGCCCTTTTATGTTTACGGTGCTTCCGGCTGCGATCCGGTTGTTCGCCATGATGGTTACGCTCATCGTTACCGCTTTTTCGTTCTCAGCGTTTACCTTGGCGCAGGCTTTAAGCTGTGCCTCCTGCAAGCTCTCGACCTTCTCGTTAATATTAAGCATCCGCTTACCGCTGCCGACTACGCACTTCATTTCCTTGTCGTCCTTGCCGGAAGTGTACTTAATTGTAGCCCCGGTATAAGTCCCGACTAAGGTGGTGTTGTAGCTCCAGTCCTGCAGGTCTGCGGGCTTCAATGTGGCTACTGGCTTCCTTGCTTCAAAACTCCCCTTGTCGTATATTACTATTTTCCCGCTGTAAATCTTGATTGCCATGCCGTAATCCTGGCATACCTTCGTTAAAAAGCTGCTGTCGGATTCGTTGCTCTGCTCTATGGTTCCCAGCTTTATGGTTCCCCCGGTGTACTGCAGCTTAAGGTGGTACTTTCTGGCGATCTCCGCCCCTACCTCCTTAAGCGTCGCTTTCTTCCATGTCTTACTCCTGGCCGTGCTTCTGAAAGCGTTGCTTTCCGGGACGGATACTCCGCCAATGGTACAAGTAAGCTCCGGGCCGGTGTAACTCAAATCGTCAAGGCAGAATTTTCCGCAATAGAAACTTTTCTTTTGCCCTGCCTTGTCCCAGCTCTTTTCAATGATTTTAGCTGTCAACTTATCGCCTTTTTTCGGCATCCACTTGTTTGCCCAGCGTAAGTCTATATTTGTTAAGGTTATGCTTACGGTATCGCTTTCCCCGGTTGCCGGGTCTGTGTATGAAAAACCTTCGTCATATTCCGCCATGACGGCGGCGGGGCGTTTGCTCGTCCCGCCGGCCTTCTTGGCTTTCTGGTAAGTCACGCTTACGCTTGCCTGCCTGGGTGTTTCTTTGTTCATTCTTCGTCCTCCGCTTCGTCCTCGTCGCTGTAATCGTCGTAAGGATCTTCGCCCTCGTCGTCCTCTGTTCCGGTTCTCCATGGCGGCAGCTCGTCGCTGTCCTCGTACCATGGAATATCCGGGGTATTAAGGACGGTTCCCGCTGAAAAGACTAAAATATCAAGAAGGGGGTAGTTATTCGCCATAAGGAGGGCGGCGTATTCCTCGCCGCCGTATACCTTAAAGGCTATTTCGTCCCAGGTTTCCCCCTGTATCGTGGTATATGTTTTCGCCAACTTTACCACCTCCTATAGCTTCCGCCTCTGCTGATCCTTCTCGTATTGTTTCATCAGCTTGTTAAATTCTGCCTGGCTCATCTTGTCGGCCTCTGCGATTTCCTCCTTCCCGGCACTCCCGTAAAGGTTATAGACCGGGCTGTATTGGATCGTAGGTCCTCCGGCTCCGGCAAGCTCCGGCTGTCCTCCGCCGCCTCCGGTTCCGATTCCTTTCAACTTTTCGATAAAGGCATCAATAAGGGAAGCTCCGCCGCTTGCGGCGATTGCCTCGTTTAAAATCTCCTTCATTTTCGCCCATAAAGTATCAAGGGGCAGAACTGCCTCCGGTCCCGCTTCGCCTACGCCCTGCATTCCTGCTGGCGTGTTAAATATAGTCGGCTGGTCGAAAATGCCGCCCAGGGCGTTCCAGCTCACTGAGAAGTTCGGAACGCTTACGCTTCCGCCGTCGCCGTAGGATACTGAACTTGTAGAAACGCTTATAACTGGGATCCTTGGCTTCGGGATCGTTATGGTCATATTTTCAAATGCTGCTTTTACCGCGCTCGCTGCGGAGCGGGCCGCGTCTGTGACGGTCGTTGCAAGGCGCTGCATCGCCGTCTGTGCGCTTGTATTCGCTTTATTCCATCCGCTGTCTAAAGCGGTGTTTACGTCGTTGCCCAGCGTCGTCGCCGCCTGGGTTACTGCCTGGCTGTTTCCGGTCATTCCCGTTCCGATGGCTGTCGCCCCCTGGGTTCCGGCCGTCGTCATGGTCGTGGTAAGCCCGGAAGTATCTACCGCCAGCGCACTTGTGTTTATGGTAGTTGCTGAAAGCCCGGTATTAAGCCCGGTCGTAAAGGCCGTCGCCCCCTGGGTTCCGGCTGCCGCCATGTTGGTGCTGATCGCCCCCGCATCCAAAAGCCCGCTTGTGTCTACCGGGGTAGCAAGTCCGGCGCTGAGGCTGGTGTTTAATGCCGTCGCCCCGGTCGTTCCCATATTGGTCATGTTGGCGCTGAAAGCCGCCGTATCAAGCCCGCCGGATGCCATGCTGTCGGTTAAGCCCGTAGAGAAGGCCGCCCCCGCCTGGGTTCCGGCTGCCGTTGCCCCGCTGGTGTCCATGCTGCTGAAAGCGTTTGTTGCCATGCTGTTGGCTGCTGCCGTTACCGTTCCGGCGTTGCTGTTAATTCCGGATGCGTAGCTGTTCACAACTGCTGCGCTCTGGCTGGAAGTGTCCGGGATGTCAACCTCTCCGCCCGTGAATAGGCTCTTTATGGCGTTCCACAAGCTCTTTCCGGTGCTTAAGATTCCGTCAATCAATCCCTTTATGATCTGGATTCCAACGTCAAGCCAGTTTGTGCTTAAAATCGTATCAATGATCGCCCCTACAAGCTGGGGTATCGCCGCTATAAGCTGCGGTATTGCCTGGATTAAACCTGTCGCCAGTGTTATAACGATCTGGACGGCTGCCTGCACAATGTTCCCCAAATTCGCTATAATTCCCTGAATAAGTGAAATAATTAGCTGTATGCCGCCCTGTATAATCATGGGCAGCATCTGGGTTATGCCGGAAACAAGGCTTATAATAATCTGTACGCCCATCTGTAAAATCTGGGGCAAGTTAGAAATTATCCCTTGCACCAAACTCAAAATAAGCTGGATCCCCATCTGCAGAAGCTGGGGAAGCATGGACGCTATGCCTAAAACCAAATTCCCTATAAGCTGAATAGCTGCGCTTATAAGCATGGGGGCGTTCTGTCCTATGCTGTTTACAAGGGTCTGAACCAGTGTAAGTGCTGTCGATATGACCTCCGGCAGCCGCTGTATGATGCCGTTTACGAAGTTTACTATTGCCTGCGTTCCGGTGCTTATAAGCTGCGGAAGCTGTGCGGTCATGCTCTGCACGAACTGGGTCAATATGTCGATTCCGGCAAGTATAACCTGCGGAACCAGGGTAAAAAGTCCCTCAACAAAAACGGTAATAACTTCCGATGCTGCCGTTGCCAATGCCCCGGAGTTGTCTGTTATCCCGCTTATGAAATTCTCCAAAAGGTCCACGCCCATGCTTACTACCTGCGGGGCGTAGTCCGCTATTGTGTTTACTACTTCGGCCATGCATCCGCCTACTGCTCCGACCATGCCCTCCATGCCGCCGCTCTTATACGCTTCGGAAAGCTCCCCGACCATGCTGGTGGCTAACTGGGTCATTTCCCTTAAAGGTCCGTTAAGGTCTTTGTATATGCTGATTCCCAAATCGGAAAGACCGGACTTCAAAATGTCAATATCTCCGTTAAGGTTGTCAAGCTGGATAGCGTACATATTTTCGCAAGCTCCGGCGCTGTTCTCAACTGCTGCGGACAGCTCGTCGAAGCGGTCCGTACAATTTGCAAGCATGGCGTTTGCCGCTGTAAGGTCGGTCTTGTTGAACAGTGTAGAAAGTACGTTGTCTTTCTGTGCGTTGCTCATTCCGTCCATGGCTCCCTGCAAGTCCTTAAATACGTCGTTAAGGCCGCGCATATTTCCCTGGGCGTCGTATACGTCAACGCCCAGCCCCTTCAATGCGCCCGCCGCCTTGTCCGTCGGGTTCTGCAGGCTTAAAATAATATTTCTAAGGTGTGTACCTCCTTCCGCTCCTTTTAGTCCGTTATCTGCCAAAATTCCGAGGGCTGTGTTAAGCTCCGTCGTTCCCCCGGCGAGTCCCTTTGCCGTTCCTCCTACGGTCAGAATAGCCTCACCCAACTGGGCGACGCTGGTGTTCGCCTTGCTGGCTGTTTGGGCCAACTGGTCGGAAAACTGCGTAAGGTTCGCTTCGGTCGCTTCAATGCCCAGGGCACTCATGCTGTCTGTTACCATATCACTGGCGGCTGCCAGGTCCATGGCGCCCGCCCCTGCAAGTTTTAAGACGGTCGGCAGTGCCGTCGCCGCCTTGTCTGCGTCGTAACCTGCAAGGGCTAAATAGTTCAAGGCTTCCGCCGCCTCCGTTGCTGAAAAGGCTGTACTTGCCCCGCACTCTCTGGCGGCGTTCTCCAATGTTTCAAAAGCCTTTTGCCCCTCCGCTGTGGTCTTGTCGATCAGCATTGTGGCGGCGACCTGGCTCATGGCTCCTTCAAATTCCCGGCCGGTATTTATGGCAGCTACGCCCATAGCTCTTACGGCTGCGGCTGCTGCCGCCGTAGCGGAAGCGACCGTTTTCGTAATGGTTCCCAGTCCCTTGGTGGCCTGGCTTAAGGCGTTTTTAAACGAACTTTCAACTTTGCCCGCTATTTTTATAGCGATCTCCATTTCCTTACCGCCGCCCGCTGCCATAAATCTCCGTCACCTCCTTCGCTATTTCTATCAACTCAAAAACGGACAGGCTTTCCAATGCGTCTAAGCCTGTCCGCAAAATAATTGATAGGTGTATGGTTAATTTCCGAAGGCTGGAGCCGTCTGTTGGCTTTAGTCCTCGCCGTACAAAAAATTTGTTACCCGGTTCTTAATCTTAAGTGCCTCCTTCGGCGGAAGCGCCTTAAAAAATTCCACGGGCTTGCCGGAAGCCCTGGCGGAAATAAGGCAGGCGTACTCCAGGGACATCTCCGGTAATACATTCACCGTTCCGCCGCGCTCGATGGTCTTGTTTACTGCGATCATGTCCGCCGCGCTCAAAGATTCCAGCCCGCTCAAATCAACGCTTTCATAGCTTACGCCCTCGAAGGTAAAAGGCTTCTTAAAGAATACCAGGAAAGGGTTGTCCTCCATCTCCTGCTTTTTCCTTGCCTCCACTGCTGCCGCCTCTGCCTCTGCCGCCTGGCTTACCTGGGTTAAATTCTTATCCTTTTCCATTAGCACATCTTCCTCACTTTCTCTAATAAATCTTTACCGTGAACCTTGTAAATAAAGTTGAGCTTATCAAGCTCGATCTCGGTAATGTTGTCAATCTCAATCAAAATATAAAGAAGCTCCAGCTTAATGCTGCTTGCGGTTCCGGTTCCCTGCTTCGCCTTGCCGCCTGTAAGCCCCTTGTTTTTCCCCCGGACTACGATACGCATAGGCTTAAAAGCCGTCGCCCCGCTGTCGTTTACGGTGTACTGGATCGATCCTCTCAAAGTAACCGTAACGCTGGAAATATCGTCCGAAAGAATAAATAAATCTCTGTCCATGGTCCTGAAAGGGATCTCCATTTCCATGCTCTGAAAATGCCCGACGGTCGGGTCGTCAATCTCTCCCAAAATGCCGGGGCCGCTTAATGTTTCCGTTAAGCTCTCGAAGTCCGGCAGGGTTACTTCGTCGGAAATGCCGACCAGCTTCGTGCCGTCCTTGTAAACGTTGAAAGAATTTATTTTTGAAGGAATGTTATACAATTTTATTCACCTCCTAAAGCTGCTTCCAGCATGGTCGGGTCAAACTCCAATACGTTCAGAATATCCTCCGCCGGGGTGTACGGCGCCAGGTACTGGTGAAACTGGATTTTCCCATTTAAAATGTCCGTGATCGGGTTCTCGTCCTCGCTGTAGGTAATCCGTGCGCCAGCGCACTTGCCCTGTGCAACGTAGGAATTGCCCCGGATGTTCTCTGCGTCGCATATGCTCTGAATAAGCCGGGGATCCGCCGGGTCGTCTACCTTCTGGAAGTAGCTTAAAATAAAGCTGTTTCCCCACCAACTGAAAAAGCGGCGGCAGCAAAACCAGCGGTCTTTCGGATCCGTCGTCATGGGGTACGCTGCGCTGTTGTTCCCCCAGGAACGGAAGCCGTTAAAATTGATCGCCGTGGAAACTCCGAAGCTGTTTACCAGGTTCGCCTGCTCCTGGTCTATTACGATCTCGCTGTCTGCGGCATCGTCCAAACAAAGCCCGGTGATGGGGATTGCTTTATTGCTGGCTGAAAGGTTCGGCACGTCGTCGTTGCTTGCGTCAACGTAGGCGATCAATGCTGAATAGAGGGCGCTGAAATAGTAAACTTCGTCCCCGATTCTTACCTTCGGCCATACAACCGACATATGTTCGCTTACAAAGCCGGATTTCTCCTTTACGGTCTTTACGTCCGTATACTTCGTCGCCCCGTCTGCGGTGCTGTCCAGGTCAGCGATGCACTCGCAAGTGAAAAGCCCGTTAATCTTAAGGCACTTCGCCGCCATGACCGAAGCGACCGACGGGTCTTTGGAATATCCCGGAGAAGTAAGAAGCCCCGGAGTCATGCCGAAAAGCGGGTAAACCTGGCGTACAAGCTCCAGGCCGCTCTCCTTCCCGGTGCTTACGTTGTAGCCGCCTATAATGTCATTTTTTGTTACTTTGGACGGGTCGATCTTGTCCCCGGAAACGCTTAAGGTTGTAGCCTCCGCCCCGGCTCCGGACTCCAGAAGGGTAATAACCGCATAGCCGTCGTCGTCAAAGCCTGTAATATAATCTACGTCCGCCTGCAGCGTCGTTTCCCCGGCTTCTACGACAAGGGTATCAAGCAGTATTCCCTCAATGCTTACGGTTGCCTGCAAGTCGCCCACCTGGCAGGTCGTTTTCGGTATGCTGTCCTTATGTTTCTTCGGGTCCAGGACGTTGATCAATGCAATCGGCGCAACTGCGAACTTCTTAAAAGTCGCGCTGATGCTCTGGTTCAAATTGTAATCTTTCAAATTGTTAGAATACCCTACCGCTGCGCTGGCTTCCGGGAAGCTGTAAGCGAGCTTCACTACGTTGGTAGCCTTATAGGGATCCTCGGCCAGATTGACCGGGGAAACGCCTACTACTACCTGGAAAGCCGCCGTACCGAGGATCGGGGCTGTAAGGCTCGTAGGGTTTTCTAAAATTCTTACACCATGGTTGTAAGCCATCTTTTATCTCTCCTTTTCTCGTTATTTTTTGCTTAATGCGCTGGCCTTCTGGTAAAGGATGTTTAATGCGCTCCCTTCCTTCGCCAGCTCTGCGCTTGCCTTTGCCAGCCGCTCAACCGGAACGACCAGGCTTTCAAATACCCGATGCTCTACGATCTTCTCCTTAAGGGCATCCGGCAGTCCGGCGTTATATGTGGTATACTGCTTCGCTCCGGGAATGTCCGGGCCAATGTAAACCACGATTTCCGCCTCCTGCGTGGCCGGTGCCGCTTTCGCTTTTCCGACCGTTTTCTTTGCTTCGCTCATGAATATGGATCCTCCCTTCTTACTGCTGCAATCTCAAAAGCCAGGTTTACGCCCCCAAAATAAAAGGGGTAGGATTCTTCGTCCTGCAGGGTCCACAAAATGGGGTACTGTATCGTATACTTTCCGTTAAGTACCGGGAACTTTGCGAACCTCTCATAAATCTTGGCTATTATGTTTAAAATGTCCTTGTGTCCCTGCTTGTCGTAGTCCGGTTCGTAAATTCCCATAAGCAGGGTAAGGTTTACTTTCTGGGCGCTGTTCTCGTCCTCGATCTCGCCGTCTGCAATCCGCACCAAAATATAAGGGTACGGATCCGGGGCGGTCTGTTCTTCCGCCAGCCCGTTCTCCAAAAGCTCCGGGGCTATTTCTCCCTGGTCTAATGGCTCCGGCATAGGCAGAAGCTGTTCAAAAATATTTATGCTGACTCTTTCCCCCTGGGGGTTCTTAAGCCGAAGATCTGAAAGAATTTTCTTAAGCTCGTCCGCCAGCTCGCTCTGCAGAAATGTTGCGACCATGCCTATCCTCCTAATATCTTCCTAACCTGTGCATTTACGTTCTGCTTAAGGTTGTCTTTAATATGCGGCTTTACTATGCCGTATACCCGCTTTTCGTTCCCCAGCATAACCGGGATAGAGTTGGCGGAAAAGGACTTAATAGGCAGCCTTGCGGCTCCGCGCCTCTGGGCTACTGCTACATGGCCGCTGGAAAACTTGGTAACAAAAGCCTTAAGCCCTCCCATCTCCAGGGGCTTCATTCCGCTTGCCTTAAGTACCTTCGCTTTTACTACGTCCGGACGGTTCGCTCCGGTTCTCATGGTGGCCGGGCTTACTTTGTAATCCTTAAGCCCCATAACCCTGCCCGTTGCCTTTATGGTCGCTTCCAGCCTCGCTGGGGTGGCGTTCTTTATTTTCATAGCCTTATTGAAGCGCCCGGTTTTTACGGTATAGGTTTTCTGCGCCTCGTCCGCCAGGTCTTTCCGTGCCTGCTTGGCTGTCTGGTTGAGTGCGTTCTTAAGTGCTTTCGGGGCTTCGCTTTTCATCCGCCCTAACTTCCGCTCAACCTGCTCCAGCATATTCCGGTCGTAGCTTATTTCTATCAACTCTTATTCGCCTCCAAATGCAAGGAATACACGCCGCCCTCGTTCAAGCTGTCAGTAACGATAAAGGTTGCGCCGTCTATCTTGACGGGCTTGCCTACTCCCGGAAGCGGCCCGAAGTCTAAGGCGCTGACATATACAAGCGTCTGCTTTTTGTATATGCCGTCCATGTTGCTTTTCATCCGCTTTTCCCTCTCTGTAAGCTCGTTATCGTCAATAATAATCAACATAGGCTTTCCGTTGACTGTGTGTTCCTCTCCAAACTCTGCCGGGTTAAGGAATACCGTTTTTACGTCCTGCCTCAGAAGCTCCTTAAATGTCAGCGGCTTATGCACTGCTTTTCCTCCTTCCTTTGGCCGGCTCCGGCTGTGCGCCCCTGGTTTTCCTGGATGGTGGTTTTCCCACTAAGTCCTGCTCCGGTCCGGCGGAAGGATAGGCATCACCGGGAAGCCCTGCGGGGGCGGTCGTCTGCCTGGCTTTCGTTCCCCGCTTTTTGGGTTCCTCCGTGTCCCTCCATACCGCCGCCCCGTTCCCTGTCCATATGTCTACAAGCCCGGCGTTGTGTGTCGGCAGCTCGTCGCCCGGCTCAAAGTTTGTGCTTTCAAAAAGGATCGGGGAAACTGCTATAAGCTGTTTCATCAGCCCGCCAGCTTTACCAGGATAACGGTGTCGGCCGCTGCGGCTGCCTGCGCTGCGTAACCAGCCAGAGGGTATGCTGTCGGGTTCGACGTTGCCCCGTCGTTGGCTGCGGTCGTGATGCCTGTACCGTCAAAATATACGGTTGCCCCCATCTCGATGGCCGTTGTCGCCGTCTTGGGTATCTCAAAGACTCCCATAACGTGAAGCGATCCCAATTCGCCGGGGAGGATGTCCGTTCCGGCTACGCCAATATGGCCGCCGAAGGAAATAACTGTGTTTGCCTCGATCTTCGTTTCCGTGGCGTTTTTATAGTCGAGGGTTTCGCCCCTCTGCCAATATGCGGCTTTACTCATTGTCTAAGTCCTCCTTTTCTCTTTATGCGATCTTTGCTCCGGGGTTCTTTGCAATCCCGCGGAAGTCCCTTACTGCGATTCCCCAGTCAAGGTAAATATCCCACTGGAAGCCCAAAACGCCCGGCGTTTCCATGCGCCTTACGGTCGGAGTTTCCTGCCCGTTCAAGTAATCCACCTGGATATGCTTGGCGCTGGCGGTGTTTGCAACCATGAACCACGGCACCTCATTCTCCCCTGCCAGGGCGTTAAGCACCGGGGTCTGAATGATGTTAAGCGGGTAGTTGTACAGCGGGTTAATGTCGTTGTTGTTGCTGCCTACTACCTGGGTGCTTCTCATAATGACCGCAAGCTCAAACTCATATCCAATAGGCACGATCATGTGCTGCGGCGTAATGTAAATAGCTTCCCCGAACTGGTCTTTCTGGTGCTGCATCTGCAGGATGATCGCCTGGATGCTTGCCTGCGTCGGCTTGCTTCCCTCTGTCATGAGGTTTCCGTGGTTCTTATGGAAAAGGTTTACGCCGTCGAAGATCTTCCCGTTATTGAAAAGCAAGCTGTAGACCTGCTTATCAATGGTTTTCTTTGCCGCCGCTGCGTAAAGCCCCGGAACCTCAGTTAAAAAGCCGATATCGTCGTTTATGAACGCCTGGCGGGTCATGCTGAATGTCCGGCCGTAGGTGTCCAGCTTACGGTTCGGCAGCAGCTCCGTCCTCGGCTTATCCGGCTTAAGCTCTCCGTTTTCCGGCACCAGAAGGAAGTCGCCCATACCGCCGATCACATACTCGTGGTCTGCCGTGGTCTTGAAGTCCTTCAGGCTGCCCTTCGTGGTCCATGCCTGGAAGGTCGTAGGCACGGCGTTGTAAAGCTGCACAATGCTCTTTCTGATCGTGTTGTCAAGAATTGCCGGAAACGCCGCCGAAGGGTTGTAGAACTGGCGGCAAAGCTCGCCGTACATATCGTCGGGCTGCATCCTCAAAAGCTGCATGGTGTCCCGCCCGTCCCGGCTCAAACACTCAATAGCAAGGTCGCGGAGGCTCATGGCTCTAAGCTCATTCGCTCCGTCTGCCGGGGTTGCTACGGGTACGCCTGCGCGAAGCATGAGCGCGTCGGTTGCCCTCTGTCTGAAAGTGTCCCCTTCGTCCCTGGTGACCTGTACGCCCACCGGGCTTCCGGTCTGCCTCATTCCGTCAAGGATGGCGCTGCGTACCTGGTCCAAACTGGAACCGTTGCGGATATGCTCCGCCGGATCCACGTCGAAGTCCCGGCAAAGCGCCATAATCTCCGTTACCCGGTTGCGTTCTGCCTCGGTTGCGCTCCGCTGTCCCTCTGCAGGTACTGTCTGCGGTGCGGCTGCCTGGGGCGGTGTCTGCTGGGGATTCGCTGCCGGGGGCGCTGCTGTCGCTCCGGTTCCTCCTGCCAGCCCTCTCTCCTGGGTGTCGATCTCTGCCTGGGCTTCGTCGATCTCCCTCTGGAGGGAGTTAAACTGCGCCTGTTCCTCTGCGGTCAGTGCGCGGTTGCCGTCTGCCTTGGCGGCGTTTACAATGGCCTGCTGCTTCAGCATGGCGGCTTCTTTTCTCTGTTTCGGTGTCATTGCTCCTACCTCCTACTTTCTGTTTTTATTTATTTGAAGTTGTGCTTCAAAACAGGTTAATGTTTCCGGACGCTGGATAATCTCTCCCATGTCCCTCCCTACTCCCACGGTAGCGTCCGCCGGGACGCTTACTATGCTTATCTCGTAGGGCATCCATTGTCTTGCGACGTCGCAAGGGCCGGCAAATCTTCCGTCGGTGCTTACCTTGTTCGGCATGACTTCCTCAATCACTCCGATCCGGTATCCGGTGGAAACTCCCTTAAGGGTCCCGCTCTTTACCTTCTGAAAGATAACCTCGCTTTCTGCGTCGTCGTCAAATTCTACCTCAGCCATGCCCCGCTGGTTCTCAATCCAGGCGCGGTTGATCCTGCCTATAACCTTATCCCGGTTATGGTTAAAAAGAAGGACTCCTATTGTATTAAGCCGGGTAAGGTCAACGGCTGCCGGGTTATGGTCTAAAATCTCTTTGCCCCAGTACCGCTCGTAAGGCTCTTCCGAAGAAAACGAAAGAATGAACTTCCGTTCATTCCCTTCCCCTTCCATAGCCCGGATTGTTGCCGAACTAAACGCCCTTATCTGGCTTTCCTTCCTGCTGTCCCTCGCTGCCGTCTGCGGCTGGCTGGCTCCCTTCCTGCTGCCCGTTCCCTGGCTGCTGCCCTGGGGGCTGGTTTCCTCCGCCCTGGTCAGCAGGTCCGCCGGGAACTTCGCCCGGTTCTGGCTCCGGCTTATCCTCTGCAGGGGTAAGCTCTGCTTCTGTTCTGTCAAATATAACACCTCCCATCTCAATGCCTTTTTTCCTGGCGTATTCTAAAACGGCGACGGTTTCGTCTATCTGCTCTTTCCAGTCCTTGCCGTTCTCCGCTGCGACCTGCTGGTATGTCTTTTGTCCGGTCTGCAGTGCGACCTTGGTAGCTGTGGCTTCTTTCGCCGGGTCGATCCACGGCTTCGGCGCCGCCACCCACTCGTGCTTAAAATATTTCTGCTTATCCTCCCAAAAGCCGGGGATATTGAATAAGCCGGAAAGGACGCCGGAAATTATGAAGGTTTCGTATACCTCGTCCATAACGACTTCCTTCAGCAGCTCTATATCCTCTATGTAGGTCTGGCCGTCCTCAATGATTCCCTGCCTTGCACTGCTATAGTTGCTCTGGCTCATGTCCCGGCTGGTCGCCTCATAGCTTAAGCCCTGCCCGGCTCCTATAAGCCGCTGCTGCAGCTTGATATAGCTGGCGGCATCCGTCGCCTGCCCGGTCGGGTTTACCACCTGGATCTCGTCCCCAGCGTTAAGCTCCTTTATCATGCCGGGGCTTATCTTTTTCCCGTCGTAGTCCTCGCGGGGCCTTCCGTCGCCTGCTCCCACTCCCCTGGCGAAGCCCCCGGTTGTAGGTATAATCTTCTTTACGAAAACGGCAAGGCAGGCGGCTATACGTTCCTTTACGCTTACCGCCGTCATAAACTCGTTTGCGTCCCTTACCCTGGTAATGGTCGGGGCAAGGTCGCTCATTTCCCGAACCTGGGAAGGGCGGTCTTTGGTGAAATAAAAAATAATATCCTTTGCCGGAACATATACGGGTTCAATCTGCCCGAAGCCGTCTACGTTATACTGGCGGATCCAGTAGCCCATGGGCTTGTTATAGGTGTTAAGCTCAATCCCTCCGACCACCCGGTGTTTCGGGTTGTGCGGTGCGGCCCGTCCGGTGTCCAGCTCGTCAACCTCCAACGCCTGCAATTTGAAAGGCAGCAGGCCGCCGTTGGTGTAGCACTTCTTAAAAATGATTCCTCCGTCTACTTTCTTCCGGCGTTCTGCCATTCTAAGCATCTGGTTAAAGCTCTGCGTTTCGGTTACGTCGCAATTTTTCCGCTTGCACCACTCTATCCAGGCTTCCTGTATCTGCTTGTTAAGGGCTTCGCTGCTGGTCCTTGCCCGAAGCGTGTAGCCGTGGCCGACTACGTTCCGGCGGTATGCTCCGATCACGCTGTTCGCCATGTCGCTGTTTCGCTCTAAGTCCCTGGCCCTTGCCCTTATGGTGTCCCGGCTATAGCGGTCCGTCTGCTCTGCGCTCTGGTTGTACGCCACCCACCCGGCGTTAAGCCTGTCGTAGCCTCCGGCATCATAGTTGCGCTGCTCGTCCAGGTACTGCCGCCAGGCTTCCCGCCTGGCTCCGGCTGCCGGGGAAATGAAGCCGATTATATTGTCTAAAATGTTACCCAACTTTCATCCCTCCTTATCTCCGGTCAAATACTGCGACGTAGCAATCGTCAAGAAAGCCCGGCGTACTTCCGGCGACCTGTGCCATAAGGTCATTCTTGATTTTATATAATGTGTTAAGGTCTGCCCGGTTAAGCTGCCGGGAGCCTATCTTGTAACTTTGCCCGCCTACGCATATAGCGTAAATAGCGTTATTTACTTCGGTAAGCATTTCCTGCGCTGTCATCTGTTCTTCCACCCGGTTCCCTCCTTCCTACAGCCAGCTCTCGTTCTGGCCAATCCATTCTTCCTCCGGCGTGTACTGCTCTTTCTTCGGCTCCTTGGGTTCCTCCTGTATGTTCTGCAAATGAAGCATACGGACTCCCAGGGTATCGGCTGCCGCCATGGCGTAGACCTCCGCGTCTAAATAATGGTTGTCCGCATGGCTGTGCTTCGGCACCCATTCAAGCCGGGGCTTGCTGTTTCCGTTCTTAACGAGGATTTTATGCTCTGCCGTTACCTGCTCGGCGTATTCCTCGTCGCAGCCCTTGTATACCATCCAGCTTCCGCTGCCGTTCTTTCGGTGCATCCTGCTGGCGATCATGTCCTTATACTTGCCGCCGTCAACGATAACAAGGTCCATTCCGTAAGCCTTGGAAGCGTCCTTATTGACGGTACTCAGCTTGAAATGGCTCTGCATGGGGTTGCTGGAACCTTTGGCCGGCTTCGCCCATTCTGCGTTCAAAGCGCAAAAGTCGTATACGGCGTCGGCCTCGTAGCCGGAGTCTATGAGGCATAGGTTTACTATTGCAACGGCTCCGGACTCCGTCTTATATTCAAGGTTCATGATCTGCTCAACCTCCGAAAAGCTGTAAGCCTGCCCATGGGCTATGTTCTGGCTGGTTAAGAAGTCGCCCCAGGCTCTTATGGTCCAGTAAACGCTGTTTTCCTGTACGTCTACGCCTGCGGTAAGCAGCTTCGTCCAATCCGGCACGGTAAACTCTGTAAGCTCCGTCTGCCGTTCCATAACAAGGTCTTTGCTGGTTTTTAGCTTGGTATCTTCCCACGGCTCCGCAAGCCAGGAGTTTACGAAGTTCTGTAGCTTCTCCGGGTCTGCCTTGCTGTCCATAAATTCCTTCGCAATTTCGGAAAACCGGACGAAGGGGCTGTAAAGCGTATTGATCCAAAAGCAAACCTTTTTTACAAAGCGGGTTGTCTGCCTTACAACCTCCCAGCGTCCCTTCTTTACTGCCTGCTGCTTCTGTGCGTCGGTGATAACGCATCCGCACTCCTGGCAGACGTAAAAAGCAAACTCCGCCCGGTCCGCGTCGCTTAAGCCCTCCGAGTCGTCTATCGGCTCAAAGTTCCCCAGCTTCTCCTTTATGGCGTCCTCGCCGTATGCGTCCACAAGGTCCTTATCTTTCCCCGGCCACTTAAGGTTGTCAAAGCGAAGCTCTATAAACTCCCCACAATGCGTGCAAGGTATGAAGTAATGCTTTTCGGCGTCTGCCCCTTCCTTGGCTTTCCAGATGTGGTTCGTCCTTATGGTCGGGGTGCTGGTCATATAGACTTTGCTGTTTCGGAAAGTCTTTGTACGCTCTTTCGCCAGGCTGATCGGATCCGCCTCTTTCCTGCTGGCTCCTGGGTACTTGTCCACCTCGTCAAGAAAAAGGTATTTCATGGCGAAGGAAGCAAGCCCGGAAGGGCTGTTACTCCAAACGAGCTTTATAAACATATCATCAAAGTCAAGCTCTAAGTTACTGCTGTTCTTATCAAATTTTTTATAAAGGGTCGGAGCCGCCTCTATCATGGGTCTGATCCGCTTCTCTGAAACGCTGCCGGCCATGGTTTCCGTAGGGTATACAACTTCTACGGGGGACGGGTCCTGCTGGATAACGTAGCCCAGCATATTAAGCTCCGCCTCGGTTCCGCCGCACTGGGTAGGCTTGCAAAAGTCTATTTCTTCCGTTTCCGGGTTTAGAAACTCGTCCATAATGCCTACCAGGTACGGAGTCCGGTCGTTGCTCCATGGCCCCGGCTCCGCGCTGGTCAAACTGGAAAGCACCCTATATTGTTCCGCCCACTCGGATACTGTCATATCTTCCGGGGGGTTCAAGTATTCAAGCGCGGATTTCTGGTATGCCTTGCACTCGTATTTCCGGAGGCGTAGCTGTTTAGGTTTTTGCACGGTGCTTCCCTGGCTTTTCTTCCCCCGGCTCCGGTGTATATCCGGCTACGACAAAAGCCCGAAGCATACGCTTTACTTCCGCACTCATTTCCTTCTCCGCCTTTCGGGCTTCCAACGGCTCCAGCTTGTCGCTTACTATGCTTATAAGCCGGGACGGTATGCCCATAGCGAACCGCTTAAAGGAAACGAAAAACTTTTGATAGTCTAAGGCTACTTCCTCAACGTCTATATATTTCCCGGCGGCGATCTCCGCCCTCATGCGGTGCATCTCGCCCTGGCTTTCCTTCAAGGCGATTTCCGCCTCCAGCTTCTGCTGCCTTAACTCCGTTTCCTTTTCGGACTTGCCCTTGCCGTATGCCTTGTCGGACAAATACTGAATATATGTTTTAATGGTCGATACAAGCTCGTAACACCTGCCCTCCCCTGGGACTTCGTCCGTCTTTATGATGCCCTCCTGGGTAAGCTGCTGTACCCTGCGGACGGAAACTCCGAAAATCCGGGCTATGATCTTAACCTTTACGAACTGGCCGCCGCTTGCCTTTTCCTCTGCCATTATGCTTCGCCCTCCCTTACTCTTACGGCCTTCTGGCCGGTGTATTCCTCCCAACGGTCAATAATAATGTCGCAGTATCTTTCGTTTAGCTCCATAAGGTATGCGCTGCGGTCAAGCTGTTCGCAGGCGATCAGCGTTGTCCCGCTCCCTCCGAAAAAGTCAGCGACGGTATCGCCGTATTTGCTGCTATTGGTAATCAACCGCCCGAAAAGCGCCACGGGTTTCATTGTCGGGTACATGTCGCTCCGGGCCGGCTTCTTTTCGTACAAGACCGACGTGTTCTCCTGCAGGCGTTCCCGGATGCCCTCAATGTAGGCGACAAGCTCCGCTTTCTTCATGGCTGAAAAGTCTATATCGTCCTCAATGAAAACGGTATCTTGTCCGCGCCCTCCGCCGAAGTAATGGCCGCCGCCCTCCTTCCAGCCGTAAAGGATAGGCTCATGCCGCCAGTGGTAATCCTGCCGCCCTATGACGAACTGGTTCTTTTCCCAGATTAATGTCTGCGCCTGGTAAAAGCCCGCTTCCTTCATAGCGGTTCGGAAGTTTATACCCTCGCTGTCGGCGTGGAAAATATAAACCGAACAGCCGGGGCGGGCTGCTTCGTTGAAATTACAAAACGCCTTATACAAGAAACTGTAAAAGGCGTCGTTGCTCATCCGGTCGTTCTGGATCTCGTTATTTGTCCGGGTGCGGTTCCGCTTATAGGAACGCTCCAGGCTCTTGTCTTTTGTTTCGTAGTCTACATTATACGGCGGGTCGGTGATGATAAGGTCGGCCGTCGTTCCCTCCATCAGCCGCTCAACGTCGGAAAGGTCCGTAGCGTCCCCGCACATGAGGCGGTGGTTCCCCATCTGCCAAATATCGCCGGGGCGTGTCCGAACCTCCTTAAGCTCCTTCAGTTTCTTGTCCGGGTCGTAGCCGTCGTCATTCGCCTCCTGGGTAAGCTCAACGGCTGCAAATAGCTTTTCGATCTCGTCGTCTCCGAAGCCTGTAAGCCCCACGTTATAGTCTGCCTTATCTAAATCTATCAATAAATCCTTTAAGGCGGCTTCGTCCCATTCCCCGGTTATTTTGTTCAAGGCAATATTGAGGGCTTTCTCCCTGGTCTTGTCCATCTCAACCAGGATACAGTCCGCCTCCGTATAGCCTAAATCAAGCATAACCGTGCGCCGCTGGTGGCCGCCTATGATGGTATTGTCTGCGTTGATAATAATCGGGTCAACGTAGCCAAATTCTTCTATGCTGGCGGCTATGCGCTGGTACTCCGGGTCGCCCGGCTTTAATGCTTTTCGCGGATTATATTCCGCTGGTTTAAGGTCTGCAAGCTGTCTTTTTACCAGCTCCATAGTCCGTTTCCTCCTTCCGGTTCTGCCCTTGCGTAACGAAAGGCAAAATTTTTTTTCGATTTTATCGCCAAAAAGGCCGCGCCTTCCTCGCCCCGCGGGCCGTTTATGGCTTGGTAAGTACCTTTTGTCTTTTGCGTGGGTAGGCTTGCCAAACAGCGCAGCCAGGGTCTTGCCATGCCTCCTTCTCCCTTTGCTCTCATTGCTTCGGTGTGGTGCTGTATGCCTTGCCCTCTTACGCTTCAATGCTTGCTTGTGCTATGTGTGCTTGTGCCTACGCTGTGCTATGGTACTATGTGCGCCTATGCCCTGGGCTGTGGTGCTGTGCCTTATGCTCTTGCTGTGTGCTGTGTATGCTGTGCTTATATGTATGCAATATAATAAGCCTATGCTATGCCCTGCTATATGGGTATATAGGCTATAAAAATAGGGCTTGCTGTAGGCTTAATATATGGGGGTGTGCTATTTATTTTGTGTCCATGCTACTATACTAACACACTTAATAGTCCAATAGAGTCCGAACTTAAAAAAATCTCCGAAGCCTTGTATATGCTGGGCTTATGGGCTGTATGGGGCTATGTTTATATGTGCGTTTTATTCTGCGCTATGCTGAAAAGAGGGGGTATAAAATACCCTCGTAAAATTCGCCTTGTAAAAATGGGGCGAAAATACGGGGGTATTATATGGGGGTATCATAGGGGGCTATATTTCAAGCCGCTTTTTTATACTCCCTCAAAATCTGGCGTACTTTCTTATAGGTCAATAGCTTATCCAGCCCTTTGTCCTGGTAGGAAAAAAGCGAGCTTCGGCTTAAGTGCATCTCCTTCTCAATGGCTGCCCAGCTCTTGCAGTCAATAAAGCGAAGCTCTAATACCATCCGCTCCGTGCTGTTTTCCTCCAAAAAGTCCATAATATCCATGACTTTTAAAAGAGCTTTTTCTACCCGGCTTTTTTGTTCCTCTATCCGGGTTTCGATCTCGCTCATGCGGTAAACGAAGGAAGCGGCGCCGGGTCCGACTTTGTTCGTGCCTCCGTAATTTACCGGAGAATATCCGTAGCCGCCTATAGGGGTAGCCATTTCCGCCCGGATATTTTTAAGCCGTCTTTCAAGCTGTGACAGCTTAATGCGTCCGGTGTAATACTGGTTTAAATACTCCTTAAGCACTTCCTTGTCCTCGCTCCGTCCGTTTTTCCGCTGTTTATTTTTCTGATCCATCGGTTTCGTTCTCCTTATTCGTTTTTTTGCTCGGATCTGTCTAACTCAGCCGCCAAAAAATAAACCTTGCCGCCGAAAACCTTAAGCCTGTATAATTCCCGCTTTTTCTGGTCCCAGTCTGAAATGGGTATGCCTCTTTTCTGCAGAATATCAAGGCTATTGTTAATTCCGGCCACCAATGTGGCAATAGGTAAATTTTCAAGCATTGCCTGCGCCTGCCTGGGGTCGTTTAAGTTCGGTCCCTTCGCTTTCCCCCGCATGGCTGCTCTCGCTTGTTTTCTGTTCACGCTTTTCCTCCTTCCTTCGTCGCTTCTCCTGCCGCCTTACGCTGGCGATTGCTGCTCCGGCGGTAGGATCCTTATATCCTTCGCTATTCCTCACTTGGTGGATCGCCTCCTTCGTGCCGCTTCAATTTCTGACCGCAAAACTGGCAGCAGGCGGGCTGTGTCCGTCCATAATAATTCGTAACGGGTTTCCCGCAATATGGGCAACATAAAGCGGTATCTCCGAAGCAATCTTCCTTGTTTACTGGCTCAACGGCTACAGCCCTATAAAGTGCCGACCTTATGACTAATAGGTCGCTTTCTGGAAGCTCTAAGCCGTAAAGGTTGCCCGCTTTCTTGATGTGTTCGTTAATCTCTTTTATAAGCTCCGCTTCTCTGCTCATGGTGTTCCTCCGATTTCTTTCTGCAATATTCTTGTTACCTCGTCCGGATATGTAACAACGTAGGCTTTCCCGCCTGCCGCCCTTATCTGCAGTATGGTCCGTTCCTGTATCTTGGAAAGAACGCCTATAAAGGGCCGCTTTACCTCAAAGCCATAATACCGGCCGTTTACTACGGCACAAATATCCGGGATCCCCTGGCGGCTGTATGGTCCAGCCGCCGCTTTCCAAACGAAGGAAGAGGGTATAAGCTCCCTTATGTGCTTTATGATCTTATCCTGGTAATAGCTTTCTTTTGGCAAGTGCGCCCGCAGGTACTTCTCCGCCTGGGCGGTTGTCTGGCAGGATATATCTTTCGTAGCCTTAAGGTACTTAATAACCTCCGCCTTGGTTTTAAATTGTTCAAAATCAATCATCAAAGCCTCTACTTTCTTGCGACGTCGCAACTGTTACCGTTGTACTTATCGTAAATCGGTTCCAACTTTTCCAACATCTCCATAGTGATTCCGGCTATTGCCATCTTGTCCTGCATCTCCAGCTTATTTTTGTTTACCTTCTGGAACCAGGCGTTAATCTGTTTCATTTTCTGCTCTGTCACGGTTCTCGCCTCCTATCCTCTCAAATTCTGCCTCGTAGGCTTTCTTTTTCTTCTCCAAATAATCAATAATGACGGCGATCAGCTCCGGGTCTGCATCCATCTCTATTCCTTGTGCAAATTCGTAATGCGGTATAACAATAACCTTTTGCTTTTCAAGCCTCAAACGGAAAAACCGGAGAAGCTGCCACCTCGCATTATGGTCGTCGCCTCTTTTCTCCAGCGTTTTCTTTGCTGCTCTGTCTTTTATTATCTTGGTGCAACGTCCGCCCTTAATGCTGTTAAGCAAGTCCGTGTATTTCTGTATTTCCTTGTTAATCTCCGTCGCCTTGTCGTATTGTTCTTTAGTCACTGCTTACCTCCTATCCCAGTACAATGTGAAGCCGCCCGCCCCTGGATCCGGTCGTGGCCGGTTTCCTGCAAACATAGCCTCAAACAAAGAACTTGTAAGCCGGATCGCTTCTTCTGAGTTTCCGGTAAGCTGCAACATCCGGTTGTATGCCGTGAAATATTGAAGCGCCAGGGTTTTGGCTCCGTCTATGATCTCCTTATCGCTCATTATCTCCGTCCTTTGCAAATACCGCCTCTATACTGTCCCTTATAGCGTAAAGCCTCTTTGCTCCGATTCCTTTTACGCTCCGTATAGCCTCCATAATGGTTTCAACATCAACGCCTGGGACGCTCTCTCTGCCGTCCTGGAAGCCGCTCTTATATATGTCCGTGCAGAATTGCTCCATCTGCTGGTGGTCGAAAGCCTTTATAGATTTATATCTCGCCCTTGTAATCAAGTATTTATTGTCTTTTTTATTCCTGTTCATGCTCTGCCTCCTTTATGAATAATTCGCCGTTGCGGATCCAAATGCTTCCGTCGAAGTTCCATAAGCCTTGCTTTCCGGAGGCTGGTATCGGGTTCTTAAATATTTCCGGTTCCTCCAGCCTCCATGCGTATCTGCCGACCGTGAAGTCCCCGTAAAGAAATTCCTCCGGACAAAGCTCCTTTATGAAGTCGTGGTATTCTTGATCTATCAGCTTACAATCCCTTAAAATCGCCTTGCCGATTATGACTCCGGTCGGGAACCTCTCAAAGCGGTTAAATGCTTCGTACAATCCGAAGGAAAGCAAAGCCTTTTCCCAGCCCTCGTCCGGCATCTGGCAAATTCCAAAAAGCGGGTCTTTCTTCGCTGCGTGGATCAATATCTCGCCCCGGTAATTCGTCCGCCAGCTTCTTGTTTCGTCGTGCTTTTTTCCTTCAGCTAAAAGCTGCGCCCATGGTTGCCAAACGGTTATAGCTTTCAATCTTCCGCGCCTCCTATCGCCTCAGCCTCCTGGAAGTCGCACCCGGATCCGCCGTCGCCTCCCCATGGCTTTTCTCCTGCGTCTGCCTGTGCCTGGGTAAGCACCTTATTATCCTTCTCGCCCTCTAAAAGTGTGCTTGCCTCCTGGTCTGCTTCGTGAAGGGCAAGTATAAGCGGGTATTTGCTCATAGCCTGGGTAAGCTGTAAGTGAAGCTCCTTCGGTTCTGAAAATCCCATATGCCAGCGGATGGCGAAGCGTTCCGGGCCGGTAAGCCTCATAAATTGTTCAATCATCATAACGCTCTTTTCTCCGTGTCCGTATGGCACCCGGTCGTCTACGGTGTAGCAGGGAACCGATTCCCAAATGAAAGCCCCGGCGTTGTCCTTCTTTACCTGCCAGCGTTCCGCCGCCTTTACCTTCTCCGGGTCATAGGTCTTTTGGTTCTTATGATCGATCTTGTAGAAATGCGTTTTACAAAGGTCATGAAGCAAGGGGCAAAGAATAAGGGCATCTTTCCCGGCATCCTCTAAAATGCAAGCCCAGGTACTGTTTTCCTTCTTTGCCTGTAAGCAATCGTACACGTTGAGGCTGTGCTGCAATAAGCCTCCCTCGGTGCTTAAATGGAACCGGGTAGAAGCCGGGGCCGTGTAAAAGTCACTCTTGTCCCGGATGTACTCCAAAAGCTGCGCCAGCCCTTCCCGCTCTACCTGGCTTAAAAGTTCCTCAAACCTCTTTACGTTCTCCTGTGTGTTCATTGTTATCCTCCTTTTGCTCGGTTGTTTTATTTTCACTTTTTATGAAAATCAATATTGCCGCCCCTGGTGGCTTCTCTTTGCTTATCCACCCGCCCGCCGCCTCGTCGTAGAACTTATCCACAATATCGTTGTAAATAAGCGGCGGCTGTGGATTCTCCGGATCCCATGAAGGGCCGGCGGCGTATAGGCAAGTGTGGCGGTCGAAGTATGCTTTATATATCCCCATCACCCTTTGGCGGTGTTCCTGGGCGATCTGCTTTATCTTCTCTAAGTCAAATTCCCGGAAAGCTGCCCGCCCGACCTGCTTGCCGATCTGCGCCTCCTTAAATGCCTGGTTGATCTCGTCTACGAGCCGCTGTCCTTCGTCGTCGTCCCGGATCTGCAATCCGTCCAGAATGAAAAGCCTTAAGTATTCCTCTAATTCCTCTTTAAGCTGCTGCTTCAATTTCTCAAAAGGCTTTTTATACTTTCCAGCCAATTCCTCCGGTGGGACAAGCGTTTTGTTTTTCCGGTATTTTTCAAGCGTTACCGCCGCTTTTTCAAGGGCTTTTACTGCTTTTTCCGTAGCCGCTCACCTCCTATCGCCTAATTTTCCTAACGCCTTTTTATTTTCCTTTGGCGTCATGCCGCAAATTTTGAATTTATGGGGTGTTGCTTTAATTCCTAACGCCTAACGCCTATTTTTGAGAAATATACCGTTATTTTTAAAAAGTGCACGTTTTTTCTTTACCTTTTTACTTTTGCAATAAGCCTATATAATAGGCGTTAGGATGTAAGAATATATATAATAGGCTTTATAAGCCGCTTGTTTTCGGTGTTTTTTACCTAACGCCTAACCTAACGCCTAGCCTAACGCCTATTTTTTAGGCGTTAGGGAAAAGGTATAGCTTAATACGGCAGCTCTGTTTCTTCTTCCTCAAAAGGTGACTTCGTATCAAGGTCTAATTGCTGCCACTCGCCTGCTTTCGGTTTTTCCTCAATCCCTGCGGCTTCTGCCGCCTCGTCCTCGTCTAATGGGTCAACTGGTTTTGAAAATCTCCCTAAATCAAATTCAATAAATCGGCTCGTTCTGTTATCAAACCACTTTGTTATGCTGTATTCTTTCCCGCCGTTCTTTTTTGGTTTTGAAGTTATGATATTTTTGTCGCCTAAATATTTTAAGGTTTTCCGGGGGCTATATCCGGCTTTTGTCAATGCCTGGTTAAGAAGCGAAGGGAATATATAAGCCTTGCTCTGGTCGTGGCTTATCGTTCCCAGGCACGTCCCGATTGCCTTGTCCCCGAACTGGGCGCGGTTACTCAATATCCAATCTACTATAAACTGGGTGGCGTTTTCGTTTACGTCGCTTACGCCTGCGGCGAGTTGCTCCTGTATAATCGCCTTTGCCATCTGGACGGCTCTGTCCCAGGAAACGCTGCGTATTTCAAGTGGTTTCTTACGGTTTTCGCCGTTTTGTTCCGGTAAATCGTCGTTTTGCTCCGCTTCGTTCCGGTTTTCGCCCACTTCGTTCCCAAATATCCAGGTATCAATAATCGCATCCGCAAGGGCGACCGCGCTTATCCCGGCTATATGTGCGCCGCTGGTTCCGTTTGCTGCTGCGTAAATTTCTTCTACCATCTTTTCGTACTGATCCGTTATGGTCCGCTCGTCCGTCGCCAAAAGGCGGCTTATAAACTCCGGGCCAGCCCAGCCGCAATTTACCGGGGCTTGCTGGTGCATGAGGCTGGCGGACTTCTCATCGTCGAAAGGGCCGCCGTATATCTCCAGTACACGGGTACTGACTCCGGTCTGCGTGGTGTCGGTGCTTAAAGGTTCCTCGCCCGTGGCTATTGCTACGGTGCGCCATGTGTTAAGCGCCTGCAATCCCCCGCCCTTGCTTCCCCTGGCCCTTCCGGTTCCGCTTGCAATCATGTAAACAATCTTTTCCAGGTTCTCCTGTTTCTGCCCTGCAAGCTGCCGCTCGTCAATGCCGAGGGGCAAGTCGTTATAAAAGCCCGCCATCCTCTCCAGGGCGACCTGGGTGGCGTTGAAATTTACCATAAGGCGTTCCGGGTCCCCCCAGGCGGAAAGCGCCGCCTTGAGTGCTGCGGTCTTTCCTCCTTTGGATCCGCCCCAGTTGTATACAAAAAATATCCGCTGTTGAATAATCTTAAGAAGCGGGGCGGCGAAGCTGGCCGCCAATATAAACCGGAACTTGTCCCGGCTCCGGTGCGGCTGCATAGTGCTGATCCAGCCCTCGAAGGTTCCGGCGGTGTGGTATGCTGCCGCCCAGCCTCTTAAGGATGGCTCAATATCCAGCACTATGTCGTCCCCGTGTCCCGGAAGGAAGCGCCCCCTTGTCTGCCAGCCGAAGGTGGACGTACTGTCCGCCTTTTGTATGATGTCTATGTTCTCCGCCTCCAATGCGGCCAGGAAGCTCACCACCTGCTTGGCGTTCTCGCTGGTTACGGTGCATCCCAAATCTGCAAGGGCGGTTATATTCCGGGAAGTGAAAATAGTAGAACGCGGGTATATAGCCCGGCTCCACTGCCCGTCCCGCTTAAATGCAATCTCTATTTTTTCCTCGCCCGTTTCCATGCTCTTAAGCCGCTGGGTTAATATGATCGGCGTTCTGCAGACCATTGTCGGTATCGCTTTCTTTTCGTCTATGTGGCTTATGCCTTTTTCTGAATAGATCCAGCCCTCCGGCTGGCGAAGGTTCGCAGGCGCCCCTTTTATGGCTTCCGGTATCGCTCCGGACAGGTCGTCAAGGTCTAACTTCTGGGCGTGTTTTATGGCTTTCTGTATCTTCTCGGATGCCTTTTCCGCCCCATCCCTTAAGTAAAGCTCCGAAGGATCCTTTACTCCGAACTGCTTACAGCTCCATGTGTAAACCTCGCCTATAAAATCTTCCTCTTTCAATATCCGGCAAATTTTAGCGAGGAACGTCTGACCGCCCTGGTCTGGCTCCTGGTGGATGTATAGTTTTAAGTCCTGCAGCTTCGGAACCATCCGGGCGTTGAAGTTCGCCGCCCCCGGAACGCCCAGGGCTGAAAATTTCAAATACCATAAAGTCTGGGTATCGCTTTCCCCTTCTACCAAAATAGCCCAGCCAACTTTCCGGGCTTCCGGCAGCCTCCAATCGCCGTATAAAATCAACTTCCCGGAACTGCCCCAGCTCCATCTAAATTCCTTATCCCCGTAACGCTTCCGAAAAATCGGGGTAGTGCTTTCTTCGTTGAAGTAAGGCGTTTTAAGGTACTGCGTCCCGTCCCTGTCCTTGGCGGTGCTGATGCCGCA
Organism: Clostridiaceae bacterium; assembly: GCA_009911065.1. Classification (GTDB taxonomy): domain Bacteria; phylum Bacillota; class Clostridia; order Lachnospirales; family Lachnospiraceae; genus Brotaphodocola. The sequence continues at coordinate 170,195 of QXWR01000002.1, forward strand.
GGTGTCCTTTAAGAAGTCCTCCGGCAAGTGCTTATTAAAGGTATACTCTGCGAGGGTGTAGCTTTTATTCTTCGGCTTGGCTGGCTTGTTTTTCTTCGGATCCGGCTCGGTCAGCTTTCCGTACTTCTCTAAAATCTGCTTATATGCTTCCTTGGTGTCTACGCCATGAAGCTCCGCCCAGAAATTTATAAAATTCCCTCCGCGGTCCTCTGAGAAGCAGTGCCACTGTCCGGTTTTTAGGTCTGCGCTGAAACTGTTCTTTTTGTCGTCGTGGAAGGGGCAGCGGCCGACTAAACTGCTTCCGCTGGGCTTCGCGCCTTTTATGACGCTTCTATACTCCGCTTCGTAGTTGACGAAGTCGTCTATATTAAGCTGTTCGGCGTTCATCCTATCACCTTCTTAATCTCTTTACGGGTCATGTATACTACCCTTCCACGCATCTCGTCCCTTGTAGCCTGGCGTATTTCCCGCCGCATCCCTTCGCTTATCCGCCCGCCTATAATAATCAAAAGAAACTCGTCAGCCTCCCGAAGCTCCTTAAGCCCTATATCAAGCCCGATCTGCCGCTCCTTCTCCTGGCTTTCGTCCAGGAACTGGGTATAGAATAAATGCGGGGCGACCGGGATCTTACCCTCTAAAACAACTTTCCTGCAGAAATACCTCGCCACTTTGCGGTTAAATTCCATCCCGCTTTCTGTGAACGCTCTATAACGTGAAATTATATATACCTTGTCCATGCGCTTATCCTCCAACCGTTTTTTAACTGGGGGGGGGTAAGCGCCCCGCCCCCAGCCTTTGCCTTTAATTAAAGGGCAGATCCTCGTCGATCCCGTCCGGCACGTTCATAAATCCCGCTTCGTCGGCTTTCGGTGCTGTCGGTCCGTCCTGGGTATTTCCTCCGGTTGTATTGTAGTCTGCGCCCTCTACGTCAAGCTGGCGGTACTGCTGCTTTACGCAGTCTTTCATGGCTTCGGCTTCCTTTGCCTTTTCCGGGCTTAACTTCCCTACGAAGGTAAATACTGCCCGGCTGTACGCAATCCCGGCGGCGTTCTTCTCTTTCTTCAGCGTGATCTTGGTTACTGCCTGCCAGCAACGGAAGCCCTTAAGGATCACCCGCTTGGCGATATAGTCCCGCATATACTTAAGGCTGGTCGGCGGTAAGGAAAGCACCAGGGGTACGGGGTTCCCTTCCCGGAGAATGAATACCCGGTGTACGTTCTTGCAAGCCTTCCCCTTGTCGTCGCTGCCGAACTGGTTATAAGGGCAAGAGGCGCAGTCCTTAATTTCCCCGGTTTCCCTCTCTATGCCCTGCTTTCCGTCGTAGCTTGAGCAGTCCGGCTGTTCGTTGCCTCCGGCGAACTTCTCGCGCCAGTATGCGTTGACCGGGTGGTGATCCAAAATAACGCCTACGATCTCCGTTGCGCTCTCTGGGTTCTCGTCGTCCTCTCCCGGAAGCTCAAACGCAAGACCGCCGCCGGAAGGAATTTTAACGCGGTCGAAAGGAAGGGCGCCCAGCCCGTCCATTTCCTCCGCTATCGCCTGCGCCAAATCTCCGCTGATGGTCTGCAGGTCGAAGTTGTCTACTACTGCCAATTCGTTTTTTGCTTTAGCTGCTGCCATGGTTATATCCTCCTTTTATTTACGCGCCCGGCATCATAAGCGGTGCGGCTGCGTCCTGTGCTGCTGTGTCTGCTGCTTCCTTGCCGGCCCCATTAAGCTCCTGGGGCTGGATCTTCTCTACTTCCTTAATGCGGTAGCAGGTTTCAATGCTTGCCTGGCGGTACTTGTTTTCGTGCTGCCCGTCCAGGGTGGTGGTAACAAAGTAGCCGTTTGAAAGCCCGGCAAATCTGCAGACTACGTCCTCCGGGGTCCGCCTGCTTACCCGAAGCATAATAGCGTCGCCCTCTTTCAAGACCTGGCCGTCGCTGGCTTCCACCTCAACCTTTACGATCTCATTTACTTTTAAAGCCATCTCGTGTCCTCCTTAATTTTCTTCCGGATCCTTGTCCGGATCGTACCCCTCGGCTTCCTCCTGCGGCTCACCGTCGCCGTTTTCCTCCCCGCCCTGGGATTCCTCTGCTTCCTCAAACTCAGCCCCTTCCTGGGCGTCCTGGGCTTTCATTTCGGCTATTGCCTGCTCTATCGGTGTCCGGCTGTCGTAGCCGTAATAAAGGTCGTTTAATATCCGGGTAGCGTCCGCCGCCATCCCTATCGCTTCCATGGCAAGCTCCAGCGCCTGGCTGTAAATATCGCCGCAAATGCTCACGCCGTCCTCGCCCTTTACCTGCAATAAAGCCAGGTAGTCCTTTCCCCGGTCAAGGGCTTTCATCTTTGCCCCGATCTTGCTGAAAGCCTCCGCCGCAATCCCATAGCCCTCATGCTTGCTTTTTACCTGCTTAAGCGGCCAGCCGCTTTCCTCTGCTTCCAGCCTGCGCTTGTCGTAAAAGAACTTAATAACCTTCCCTACGTTGGTCTTAAGGTCCTTTTCCGATTCCAGCCTTACGTCAATTTCCATCTGCTCGTAATCTGCCATGATTCTTATCCCTCCTTTTTCTCTTTGGCGTTCTTTGCCGCCTTATTGGTTTCTTTCCTCTTGCCTACGTCGTAATACTGGTAAGGCTTGATAAAGTCCTCGAAGTCCTCCGGCAGCTCGCCGTCGTTTTCCTCCACAAGCCCCGCCATGGCTCCGTTCAAAGTCTGGGCGTTTACGGTGCGCTTAATAATATCGCCCAGCCCGTGTTCCTCCAATGTTTCAAAAAAGGCATCCTCGTCGCATCCGCCGATCTTGTTATACTTGGTCTTGTCCTGTAAGCTATAAAGGAAGCCGCCCCGGCTTATCTTCGGGCTTTCTGCGTCGATCATAGCCTGCGCCAGCTCGTTGCGCTTCGCCTCCAGTGCCTTGTTGTTCTCGGTGGTTGCGTCCTTCAGTCTGTCCTTCTCGTCCAGAAGCTCCTTATACTCGTCAATCAATGAAAAAATATCTGCCACTTTTATTCCTCCTTCTTCTCTTCAAGCTCTGATAATTCGTCCAAAAACTCATAAAGCGTGGTTACTTCGCTTTCCTCCAGCCGGTCCTCGATCTTCTCCGCAAACTCGCAGAAACGGTCGTAAAGCGGACGGGCTTTTTCTTTTTCCTTTGCGTTCTCCGCCCTAATTTCTTCGTAAAGCTCCGATTCAAGTATGGTGTCGCGCTTCGACTCGGAAACAATGACGGGCTTATACCCCCGCTTCTTAAGTTTCTCCATGTCCGCCTGGTTGCTTACTGGCACGGCTTTCGCCCCATGCTCGTTTATGAAGTCCTCGGCTATTTCGTCTTTCAGTCCGCTGGGAACGCTGTAGGAATTTATATATACCCCGCTATAGGAATTAAGCGACCGCTTGGTTGTTTCTGCGTCCTTTAATTCCTCAATCATCCGGGCTGCGTACCACTGGACGTCGAAGCTGTTTACCATGCTTCTGTCGCGCTCCAATCTTACGACCTTCGGCTTAAAGTCTATCCCTATATCTTCCAGCCTCGGTTCTTTGCAAATGAAAAGCCCGCCTACGAAAATACGCCCCTTGTTTTCCTCGTCGTCCAATACTGCGCCGTAGCTGGTGTCCCGGTGGGTATATCCTTCCTGCAGGTGCAAATTGCAATCTTTTATTTGCTGGTATTCCTCCGGCGTTATCCCGCCGACCTCAATAATTAAGCTATGCTCCGGTACTTTCTTCCACACTGCTTCCGGCTCTACGAAGAAAGTAGGAACCAAAACGCCGCCATATCTGCGGGACTTTACAAGTCGGGGCCGCCAAATCTCCCGGCGGCAGTAATTCTGGAAAACAACGGTTTTCCCTAAACGAAGTAAAACAACGGTAGCAATCTTATAGCCCTCTCCGTGGTTCCCGATCATGGCGCTGTCTTTGTTCTTCGTGGTAACTCCGAAAAGAAGCGTTTTTATATCCAGGTCGCTATGTTTGTTTCCGATCCGGATTGTCTGGGTCCCGCTGTCGTAATCAAAAAACATTTTATTGCTGGAGTCCCTGGTTTCCTCGTCTATGGAATTTTGAAAGTATTCCCTTATTGCTTCGGTGGTTCCCCATTCCGGGACGTAATCTGCGCTTATGCTTAATTCGTATTTCCGCATTTCCTCGCCTCCTGTTCCTTATATTCTTCCATGGTAGGGCGCGGCCCGTCTAAGTCGTCCCAGGTGTATCTCTTGTGGTTCTGGTCCTCCCATAAGCTCCGGTAGCAATTCCGGCAAGCGCACCATCCGGAAAGCCAGCGCATAGCTCCCCAATATTCCGGCTTGCCACAATGCTTACAAATTACAATTTCTTCTTTCTGCTCGGTATGTTTTGGCATGGCTTTTTATCCCTCCTTCTGGTTAAGCGGACACCACTTCGGTGCTGTCTTTGTTGGTATCTCGCTTTCACGGCTCCGGGTGATGATCCGGTGCGGCAAGCACTCGGTTTTTGCCTCCGGGTGCATACAATAAAACTGGTTCCGGCCGCATCTTACGATCTCCGGCTCCATATGCTGGCAAGTCTTACAAACTGCCTTTTCTTTGCTCGGTTTACTCATGGCTTTCCTCCTTCCTATGCCCACGGATTCGTTTTGGGTTCCGGCTCCGCTTTCTTCTCTGTATACTTAAGTTCAATAGCCTTTACGTTGCCGCCCTCGTCGGTATGGACTTTCATGTCTGAAAGCTCCAACGCCTCAATAACATCCTTCAGCGGCTTGCTGTATACCTCGTTTAACTTCACTTCGGTTCCTCCTTCTTTGTTTTTGCTATAATGAAAACTTTTTCCCCTTCAAGGTCCGCAAGGGCTACGCTTACCTCCTGGAACGGATCGAAGCCCGCCGTCTCCCTAAAATCTCTCGGAAGGTTTAAGCGCCCCTTGTCCAGCCTCCGGGTTACTTTTATAGCCTCAATCAAAAATACTGCCTCCAATCGTCCACAATGGTCTTTGCAAGGTCCTCTTTTTTGGAAAGTGCCTTTAAGATAACCTCGTCTACGGTTTTCTCTACTACCAAATGAATATAGGTGCATACGTTCCGCTGGCCTATCCTGTGGATCCGGGCGAGGCTCTGGCTGTAAGCTGCGTAGTTAAAATTTTCGCTGTAGTATACGCAAGTATCAGCGGCGGTTAAAGTAATGCCCAGCCCGGCGGTGTCGATCTGTGCGAGGAATACCTTTATTTCCGGTATCTTCTGGAAGTCTGCCACAATCGGTCCTCGGTCGTCGATCTTGATGTCGCCGTATATGCTCCGGTACTGTATCTTTTTCTTTTCCAGGAGCCTCTGTATCAAGTCAATTTCCGGGCGGAAGCGGCAGAACACTACCAGCTTCTTTCCCTCGCCTATAACGTAATCTTCTAAAATATCATCCAGGGCGTTCAGTTTCCCCTTGAAAACAAGCTCCGGCTTCGTTCCCTCGTCCGCCTGGATAAAGCCTCCCGTGAACTGCTGCAACCTCAGAAGTTTTGTAAGTACGGTCGGGGCTGTAATCATGCCGCCGTTCTCCAGCTCTGCGAAGCTGTCTTTTTTAATCTTGTCGTAAAGCTGCTTTTCCTTGCCTGCAAGCTGAATGTACCGGGTTAAAAATGTTTGCTCTGGAAGGTCCAGGGCTTCGTCCTTCGTCACCCGGTAAGCTATGCTATGCTCCTTCTGGATGAGCTGGTCTAAGTCCTTATAGCCTACGATCTGCTTTCGGTTAAAGCCGCCCATAATGGCGTAGCGGTTACGGAAAGCGTAATAATTCCAGCCAAAGATCGTAGGGTTTAAAAAACGGTACTGGCTGAAAAGGTCTATAGCGTCATTCTGTACCGGGGTCCCGGAAAGAATGAGCTTATACTTCGCAACGTCCCCGATCTGGTGCATTGCCTTACTCTGTTCGGCGTCGTGGGTCTTGATTCGCTGGCTCTCGTCCGCTATAACAAGATCGGGCTTCCAGTCTATAAGTGCCTCAAAAAGCCCCTCCCGCCATGTGCTTTCGTAGTTAATGACCGCAACCTTCAAAGCCTTAAAGGGGAAATTCTTAAGGGCTTCAAGCTCCTGCAGGCGTTTCTTCTTATCGCCTAAAAGTACGTTGACCTTGTATTTGAAGTCCGCATAGTCGCTAAATTCCTTCGGCCAAACGCTGCAGACCGAAGTCGGCGCAACCACTAAAACCTTTTCAATTTCTCCCTTTTCGTAGGCGGCCCCGGCGATTGCAATCGCTGTTAAAGTCTTTCCGCAGCCCATCTCGAATAAAAGCCCGAAGCCTTTACCCTGGGCAGCCTGCTGTGTCTTTGCCATCCTCTGCCTCCTGTTCTATCAAAAATTCTATAATGCTTTTCCCTATTGCCTCCGCAAGCGGAACCGTCACGGCGTTGCCGAACTGCTTATAAGCCTGGCTATTGCTTACTACCTGTCGCCACGTGTTCATGGGGAAGCCCTGGAGCCGTCCGTACTCCGTAGGGGTCAGCTTTCGTACCCGGAAACGGGAATAATCAAATATTTTCACTTGCAAATTCCCCCCCACAACAGTTTACCGTCGGGGATATCCCCTCCGGATCGTGTACCCTCCGTATTATGTCGTGGCCCGCTATGTCCAGTAGGCCTAATAGCTGTATTTCTGGTTGCTCCGCCATCCTCGTCCTCCTTCCTCTCAATTACTGCTGGCGGTCCTTTGTAGTCGGTGGATAAAAGCGTCGGGGAAATTCCTATAAAGGTCCCCATGCCGTTCCTCTGCGCCTTGACTACGCCGTCCTCTATGGCTCTTTCAAGCTCTTGGGGGGGGTACTGCGTTCTTCAATCACTTTCGGGTGGTTTCCGTGGTTCTCTGCCCGAAGGGTCGGGGCTACGCTGCTTACTTGCGGATCCTTTTCCGTAAAGCCCCTATCGTTTACGCATACTTCCGTAATGGGCGGCGGTACTTTCTCAACGAGGAAATTTGCCCCGCTTCCGCCGCCTCCGCCTTTTACGCAGTGGCTGATTCCGTCATGCCTGGTTTCTAAGCCCCTGGAATGTATGAGGGCGCTGGCGCAAGTGTCGCCCGGCGGTACAAGCTCTTTTCCCTGCCGCTGGATCACTCCGTGCAAGTCCTGGGCGGTCAAGGTAAACATTTCTTCCTCGTCCTCCTTTGCCCTCCTGCCGTTCTGCCGCTTGACTTCCCGGTCGGGCGTTATGGTGGCGTGTACGTTGCCCATTTTCGCCAGCCTATGCAGTGCCTGGTCTATAATCTTCTGCGCCTTTTCGTCGTCAATGTAGAAACTTTCCGGCACGTCCTTCTCTAAAACGCTGGATAGCTTCGGGATCCATTCGTGCTGTTCGGTCGGGTATCTGTAAGCCCCTTCCAGGGTGTCCCGGATGCCGATCACTATGTATCGCTCCCGGTTCTGTGGAACGCCCCACCACTTGCTGTTGAAAAGCTGGTAATAGCTCTTATAGCCCGCCCTTCCGTATTCCGCCGCCAATACTGGCAAATAGGGGCCGAGTGCCTTTACGTTCTCGGCGATCAATATCTTCGGCAGCTTGTCCGGCTCCCTCTCAGCCGCCTCCTGCAGTAGCCTCATAATTTCAAAAAACATCCCGCTTCTGGTGGCTGCCCTATAGCTTTCTCCGCCGCACTTCGGGCAGGCGTTTCCTCTGGCATAGTTCTTATAGTCAACCTCCCAAACCTCGCCGCAGTCCGTACACTCCAGCTTAATTCCGGCTTGCTTGCCGGCGACGCTTAAGTCCTGGCAAGGGAAGCCAAACGCCCAGGCGGTCGCTTTCGGCACGTCCTCTATGTGAAGCTCCTTTATGTCTGCCTGCTCGACGTGGTCGCCTATGTTTTCCCGGTAGGTCTGAACTGCGAACTTGTCAAAGTCCCATGCCTTTAAAATCTTAAAGCCTGCCTGCTGTAAGCCCAGCCCCAAACCTCCGCAACCGCAGAAAAAGTCGTTTACGGTATACAAAAATCTTTCCTCCTATCTGGAAAGCATGGCCTTTAAAAATTCCTCTATGGCTTTCCCCAGCTCCGTTTCTTTCTGCTGATCTGAGGCTCCGCTTGCCAGCTCTTTGCTTTCCGCCTCCAATATCCGGCTTACTTCGTGAAGGGTAAAAGCTGCCGCCATAGGTCTTTCTTTCTGCCGTGCCTTAATCAAGGAACCGACCAGGCTTCCCATGGTTACGGCAAAAAGCGGATCCGGGATGTCATGCCCTACAAAAGCCTCATTCGCGTCAATGATTTTCGCTTTCCCGCTCAAATAGTCCGCCGCCTTGGAAACGGTAAAACAAATAGCCGTATCTCCGGTAATCTCCTTCGTGGTTCCGTCGTGTGCTACAATGGTTACTTTTACTTCGCTCGTCATGTTCATATCTCCTTTTTGGTTTTTATCTATATCAAGGCTTAAAGCCTTAATAGCTTCGGTAAGGGCTTCCGTGTCGCCCCACCAGATGCTTGCCGGGTCGTCCTTGTCGATCATGCTCTGGCAATGGTCCCGCAAGTCCTCCAATCTCTCAATAACAGCCCGCCTGTCCATGTATCAAATACCCCCCCCCCGCAAGATTCCCGCCTTATTACTGCGGTCGTTGCTGCCCTTATGGCTTTCCTGTCCTTCCAAAATTCCGTAACGGCTACACGGTCCTCTCTGGTGATCTCCCGGTGGTCTTTCCCCTCCAGAAGTTTTGTAAGGTGGCTCCGTTGCCGCTCGGTAAGTGCTGGCATAATTTCCTTCAGAAGTTCTTCTATGTTTTGTTGCTCCTGGGTTTCCCGGAGTCTGTCGTGCGGATCCGGAAACTGTGCCAGATACTCATTGCCCTCTGCGTTTAGGTCGTTAAGGCTGAAAGCTATGTAGGCATCCCGTACCCGGTCGGCGTGGTATTTCTTGATCTTTGCGCTTAACATCTTCTTAAATGCAATCGTAGAAAAGCGGTACTTCTCCCGAAGCTCCGGCTTGCTGTGCCAGTCCTTCACTGCGTGAAGATAGGCTATGGCGCAAATGTCGTAATACTCCGCTTCCGGCAGTTTATAGTAGTTTAGGAAAGCGTAAATAAGCCCGTGGTTTTCCTCCGCAAAGCTGCGCTCCCTCTGGTTAAGTGCTTCCATGCTCCGCCTCCTTCCCCGGCGGCGGAACTAAACCGAAGGTAATAAGCGCCATGTTTGCCGCCCTGGTCTGGTGCTTGAAAAGCGGAAACTTTACCGGATACTTATAAAGCGGCTCCGGGTCCGTTTTCATCCGTTCTGCGTCTACTGCCTGGGCGATCTCGTTAAGCCGCTGCCGCTCCGCCTCAATGGGTCCCGGAAGCCGTACAATCCCGGCCAGCTTGTTCAAAAGCTCAATCTCTGCCGGCCCGTAAAACATCCGCTCCGCCCTGCTCCACTTCATCTTGCTCCAGCTCTTTATAATCGTGAATTGTGTGTTATCGGCATCTTTTATAAGGATCTGCCCGTCCTTCATTGCCATCTTCAAGGGTCTTTCGCCTCCTTCTCTGTATAAAAAGTATGGTTCCCATGTATGAAAAGCCGTTCAAGGTTCCGGCTGTGCCAGGTGCTTTCCCCGTCCTCCGGTGTCTGCTCAAAGTACAGCGCACCCTGGCTTTCGTCCCAGCCCGTTTCTTGTATCAAGTCAAGGGCTGCCCAGCAGTCTGCGTCCGGCTTTACTGCCTCGTATCTTCCGTTACTGTAGGAAGTAAAGGCGTTACGCTGGGAAATGACGCCTTTTACGGTGTCCGGGAATTTTCCGGATTTTGTCCGGTTGTAAATAACCAGAATAACAAGGGCTTTCCCTTCGGTGTCCTCGCCCTCCGCCTCCGCCATTGCCATCCGTACCGCTATATATTCTTCGCTTGCGTTCCATCCTAAATCTCGCCCCCTCTGTGGGGCTTCTGGCGGCTCTGTGGCGGCTTCCGGGCTTATGGTGGGCATTTCCCCGACCGAAAGGGAAAAGGGCGGCTCTGCGGCCTCCTGGCGGTTCGTGGCGGCGAGTATGGCAAGCGTAGCGGCACCAACCGCGAAAAGAATAAGCCCGGCGGTGGAAAGCCTTTTTATCAGCCTGCGCCTCCTTCTCCGCCTCCGCCGTTCTCGTATCGTCAATCCTCCGCACCTCCCCGGTCAAGCTGTTCAAGTAAGAGGGCCAGGGCATCTGCAATAATCCTTTGTTTCTGGATTATAGGCGGCGGGCAGTCCTCTTTGCTGAACGCCTCGCGGTATGCTTTAAGGTCCCGGCGGTACTTGTCCAGAAGTAAAGCAACGTCAAGCCGGCCGTATTCCTCCGGATCCGGTTCTGCTTCAGCTTCAGCTTCCGGTTCCTGGGTGATGGTTTTCTGCTCCGGCTCCTGGGCGGTGATGGGCTTCGGTTCCTCGTTGTCCTCAACTTCCCGAAAATCTGCGTCTATGATGTCCGGGTTCTCTGGCTCTGCCGTGGTCTGCCTCGCCGCCTCCCTGGCTGCTTTCCTCGCTGCCGCCTTTTCTTCTTTGCGTTTCTGCTCCTTTTCCTTAAGTGCTTCCCGAAGCGACTTCTGTGATGCGGCGTTGCGTTCTGCAAGGTCCGCCAGCCCCTTCTTTTTCTCCTGGATCTCCTTAAGGGCTTTCGCCACCTCCGCCCAGGTCATTTCCTTGCTTCGATCTGTCTTTACTCCGCGGGGCGTACAATTAAAGTAATCTCCGCCGTAGCCGCCGCCGTGGTATGATCTGCCGTGCTGTTCTTTCAGCCATGCTCCGGTGATTTTGTCCCCCGGCTTAATACCCAGCCAGCCGTAAAGGCTTTCTATTTCCTTTTCCGTCATGTCCGGCTTTTTGCCCTCGGCTTCCTTCTGTCGTTTCTGCAGCTCCGCCTGCTCTTTCTTCCGCTCGTCCTCGTCCTTTTTCTTTGCGACGTCGCAACGGGAAAAGCAAGTTTTATGTTCGCAATTAAGGCAGCAGGGGTCCGGCTCCTTATCCCCTTCCCGTATCGGTGCAAGCTCCGGGTGAAGGTGCTGGCATTTCTCGCTGAAAAGCCCGGCCTCTATGTCTAACCGCTTTTCTTCGCTCATCTGGGTGCAAGAAAATGGGTTCCCCAGTGGGGCGGTTCTGCAGTAGCGTTCTTCCTGCCGTATGCCGCAGGGGCGGGCGCAACTGAAACAAGTGTATTTCCCGTCGCCGCATCCTTTTGTGGAAAGTAAGGATCCCTCCGGGTATACTGTTTTCGGAAGCCCGAAGAAAGACTTCGGTTCCTCCTGCTTCTTTTTCAGCGCCCTTATTTCCCTTACCGTGGTTTCCTGCGTTACCTTCTCCAGTTCCTCGTCGGGAAGTCCCAGCATCTCCTGTAATTTGCTTACGCCCATCCCGATGTACTTCTCCGCCATGTGTTCCCCGCCGTCAATGGAAAAGCGGGCGTTAATTGCCATAAAGCGGCTTGCGCTGGAAGTGCTTAAGCCGTATTCCCCTTTTGCAAACTCCCATATATTTTTATAGCCGTCCTCTGTGAAAAGCGTGTTTTCGCTGATCTGCCGAAGGAAGTAGCCAACCATAAAGAAGTCCTCGGCGGCGTCGTTTAAGTGGTTCCTTATGCCGCTTTTCAAGTCCTGGTATTCCATCTAATCCCTCCTTGTCTGCCTGGTTTCTTTTCTCCCCTATGCCCAGCTGGCTTTCGGTTCCTCTGCTGCCCGGCTGGGTCTGGAGCTTATGAGAAGCTCCGCAATCAATCTATAAACGGCTTCGGTTTTTCCGGTCGGCGGTATCGTCCGCCCCTCTATGCTTTTAAGCTCCGTACCGTCTGCTAAAATGTGTTTTATCATCCGGCGCCCTCCTTAATTGCAGTCGCTTATTTCAGAAAAAGGAAGAAAATAATTTGTTTCTATCACTTGTGGTTCGCGGACAAAATTTTTCGGGAGCTTTATGCCGAATTGTCCACAAACTTCTTTGAATGCTTCCGCAATATCCGAAGGGTGCGAGTTCTGGTCGCGCATGACCTTATCCATCTCCCGGACAAAGCTCGTAATCTCTCCGAGGCTTGTATCTTTTACTTTGTAAATATTTCTTTCCCCTTCCAGTGCATCCTCCATCTCGTGAAAGCGGTTAATATAGCGCACCGTAAATTCTGTCCCTTTAACTCCTGTTAATTTGTTGGCGATAAATTCGCAACCCTTCTTTGTAACCTGGTAGCATGGACGGCTCTGGTTGTTGGCATCTAAGTAGCTGGATTCCTTGAAAAAATCGCCCAATCCAATTTTGGCTTCGGCTCCTTTTCCTTCCTCAAATGCCTTTTTGTTAGCCTCATCCATCTGTTCAATATAGGTTCGAATATCTCTTAACAACTTGCTGTGTTCTTTGTCTACCATTGCAGCCACTTCTCGGCTGTCTAATACAATTTCCAGTTTGTTCACGCTGTGTTTCCCTCCTATTTTTTGTTTGCTCGTAAATGTTTACTATGACAACCTGCCAGCCCGCCAAAGCTCTGCCGTGTCAATGCCTCATACCTCCTGTTTCTTCGGAGTTCCTTTTAAGCTGTTTGCTGCTCTCATACCAATCATAAAAGCGTTGGCCGCAATAATCGCTGTCCGACGCTCATCCTCGGAAGCTCGCCCCAAAAGCGTAATCAAAGTTGTAGCGTCTTCAAGCTGTTTCGGGGTATAATTTTCGTTGCGTTTCTTCATGGTCTTGTCCTCCCTTTATTCTTTATTGAAAAACAATAACGCGTTTTTGTTTTCTATGTTACCTATCATACGTTTCATTGTTACGTTTGTCAATAGTTTTTTGTTGACTTTGAAAACTTTTCATGTTATTATCTGTAAGAAAGGAGGGTAAATTGTGAATGAACGAATTAAAGAATTGCGGAAAACGCTTTCGCTCACAATGGAAGAATTAGGCGAAAAATTAGGCGTTACAAGATCGGCTATTTCAAATATTGAAAGCGGAAAACGCGGCATTACTGAACAAATGGTATTAGCAATCTGCCGGGAATTTGAAGTAAATGAAAACTGGTTAAGAAATGGCGCCGGAGAAATGTTTCAGCCTATACCAAAAAACGGGCTAGAAATGCTGGCAAAAGAACATAACCTAAATCAATTTGAATATTTAGTTATTGAAGAATATTTAAACCTTCCGGACGAAAACCGGAAGGCTGTACTAGATTTTGTTATGGAGCTGTTTGCCAAATTTAGCGAAACTCGTGTTGCCTTGGAACATCCAGCCGTAATTAAAGCGGATCCCAACTACCCGGAAACAATGTTTAAAGAAGCACCTGCTTCAAAAGAAATGCAAGAACTTTCAGACGAAGAAAAAGTAGAATTATATCGCCAGGAACTGAAACGCGAAAGGGAAGCAAGGGAAAAATCCGGAGCTTAATAGTATGGAAAATAGAAAGGGGGTTGTTATAAAATGGGATTTACATACCGAAAATCTAAAAATTTAGGTGGTGGTGTTCGATTGAATACCGGAAAGAAAAGCATTGGTCTAAGTGCTGGCGTCAAAGGTGCCCATGTCAGCGTAAACTCAAAAGGCCGCATTGGCTTAAGTCTTGGGATACCTGGCACAAATTTCCGCTATAGAAAAGTAATGTCGACTAAAAAAGGTGGCGGCGGTTTTATCGCTGCTCTTGTCAATCTTACCTGGTGGCTTCTTGTTGCTATGGTTTGGGTCTGCTGTATGATCTGCATTTACTTCTGGAAGTTCGTAGTATTTTTAGGGAAAAAATTATTTTATCTTGCAAAGAAAGCAACGGCAAAGTTTTGCCACAAAGAAATTGTCGAAGAATAAAAAGGAAGCCCACCGCATCCTATTGGCGTAGGAGGGCGGTGGGCTGGCTGGGCGATGTATAGTTACTATACATCAATGCCATGTATAAACATTCCGAGCAAGAATATTATACATCGCCCTGGCTAAAAGCACAAGTAAAAAGTTAGGGCTATTTTTGCGCCCTTTTTTAAGGTGGTGTGTATCTATGAATAAAAGAAATATAAGCCCGGCTCCGGCTCCGTTCTCCCTGGATAATGTAGCCGATCTGTATATCCGGGTATCTACAACGGAACAGGCGGAAGAAGGTTACAGCGTCGGGGAACAAGAGGCCCGGCTGCGCTCCTACTGCTCCGCTATGGGCTTTACTGTAAACGCCGTCCATATTGATCCGGGGTACTCTGGGGCTACGCTTGACCGCCCTGGTATCAATCAAGTTATTAAGGACGTGCAGGGCGGCTGTGTGAAAAAGGTTATTGTCTGGAAACTGGACCGGCTTTCCCGGTCGCAAAAAGACACCCTTGTGCTTCTGGAAGATGTCTTTTTAGAAAACGGCTGCAACTTCGTTTCAATCATGGAAAGTTTTGATACGGCTACGCCCTTCGGGCGGTGTATCGTTGGAATACTGGCGGCTTTCGCTCAAATGGAAAGGGAAAATATAAAAGCCCGCTTAATGATGGGTAAGCAAGCCGGGCTTAAGGAAGGTAACTACTACTCCGGCATAACGCCTATCGGCTATAAGTCCGAACTGCAGGAAAATGGTAAGCGGTCGCTTGTCGTGGATCCGTTTTCCTCCTGCGTCGTGAAGGATATGTATAAGCTCTATAGTTCCGGACGAAGCCTGGGGGAAATAGGCGACTACGTCCAGAAGAAATACGGCGTATATGCTGACCGGGATCGTCGCTCTGCTGCCGATCAGTGCGGCCGGGTCCTCCGTAATCCGGTATATGCCGGCCGGGTCTTTATGAATGACCTGGAATACTCCGGGAAGCATGAGGCGCTGGTTTCCCCAGAAGTCTGGCAAAAAGTAAATGACCGCTTATCCCAAAATAAAAAAGCCTATAAACGGGCTTACTCTGGTTCGGACGGGCTGCTCTCTGGTCTTTTGTTCTGTGGGGACTGCGGCGCCCGGATGTCTATCCGCCAGTGGGGCTGGAAGACCTCTAAAGTCAACAAATATATATGCTACTCTGTAAGCCGCTGTAGTAAGCGGATGATTAAGTCTGATTCCTGCTCCAACCGTAAGGAACACTTTACCGTGTCCGATCTGGATGCCCTGGTGCTGGAAGAAATTAAAAAGCTCGCTCTGGATCCGGCTGCCCTGGATGCGCTGGTCGAAGAAAGCGCCGGGGAAGCTCCGCCCGACCTTGAGGCGTTCCGGGAACGGTTGGGGAACGTGGAAAAGCAAATAACAAGGCTTCTTAATCTCTATCAGACGGGGATTGTCGGGCTGGAAGAAATACAAGACCGCCTATCCGCTCTTAAGGAAGAACGCAAGGCGGCGCAGAAGTGCCTGGAAGAAGCCGAAGCGGAAGACTCCGGGAAAATGTCTAAGGTGGAAGCGGCGGCGGCTCTGGCTTCTTTATCTGGTATTATTGAAGCCGGGGACGGTGATGGGCTTTATGCCCTGGTGCATAGCCTTATAGAAAAGGTCGTTGTACTCAATGGGGATATAACTATATACTGGGCTTTCTGCTAAATGAAGGGGCGGCTTTTGTTCTATACAACAAATAGCCGCTTACTCTTTCTGGTATGCGTGGGCAGTGTCAATATGACGATACCCCATCTTCAGGGCCTCCAGGCACGCATTCTTTGTTGTATCTCCCGCAGGCACCATATACACGCCCATACCAAACTGCGGGATTTTTGTTCCATTATTCAAAGTAATATAAGTCTGACTCATCTCTTTTTCCTCCGATCATTATTTGGTAATATTTTTACCTTGTAAGTATTATATTGAGATCATTCCCCTTCCTCAACATCACTTCCGGCAAGGAAGAGGGTTATGCCACACACTCTGCAAAAATGTGGCATATCATCCTTCTCCTTAACGGTCCGGCGACAATATATCTCTTTTTCAAAACTGTCATCTCATAGGAATCAATACCCGGCAAACCGCTCATTGCGGTCAAGTCCGGTCATCTGCTCCATTTCTTCATCCGTCAGTTCAAATTCAAATATCTCAAAGTTTTCCTGAATATGATCCTCATTACTTGAACCAGGAATCGCTATATTCCCCGCCTGCAGATGCCAGCGCAGGATAATCTGTGCCGAAGTCTTACCATGAGCCTGCGCTATCCCGGAAATCACTTCATCATGAAACAACGTCTGCGTGTTACCACGTCCGCCAAGCGGAAACCATGACTCCATAACCGTTCCATACTGCCGCAGGTGTTCCTTCATCTCCATGCTCTGATGGTAAGGATGGGTTTCGTTCTGGAGCAGTGCAGGCGTGATGGATGTTGCGTTTACCAGCCGGTCAAAATCCTCCGGTGTATAATAATTGGAAAGGCCAATGGACCGGAGCTTCCCTTCGCTGACTGCCTGCTCCATTGCCTGGTATGCCTCCACATCATTGCTGGGCTGGGAATGATGTAAGATCATCAGGTCAATGTAATCCAGTCCAAGCCTTTCAAGAGAAGCAGTGATCGCCTCTGCGCCGTTATCAAAATCATCCGTCCACATCTTAGTGGTGACAAAGATTTCCTCCCTTGTCACAAATCCTTCCTCAATCGCCCTCTGAATGCCGCGTCCCACATCTGTTTCATTTCCGTAAATCCTGGCAGTATCGATCAAACGGTATCCATCCCGCAGCGCCCAATATACAGAATTTTCTGCCTCGCTGCCAGACAGACGGAAAGTTCCTATTCCAAGAATCGGCATCTCATAACCACTGTTCAGCATAACAGTTCCGTTTTCCAAATCGAACACCTGTCCCTCTGATATCCCGGATACCTCTTGTTGTTCACTGTCTGAATTCTCCTCTGCCATTTCTGTCTGGTCATTCTCCTGTGTTTCATTTCCAATATCTGTATCCGTACTGTCTGGCTGGCTGCCTGCCAGAGTTTCATTCTCCACAAGTTCATCCACACGATCCGTCTGTTCCTCCGTTGTACCACATGCAATCAGGAATAAACACATTACAAGTGAAAGAATAAAAGCTACAATCTGTTTTGTTTTCAACTAAATCGCCCTCCTTTATTTAACCACGTCCCATGCCGACAATATCCATATGCGACAATGCTTCCTCAATCTCCTGCATTTCATCTGGTGACAGTTCCACATTGACCGCCTCAAAGTTCTCCTTTACCCGATCCTTTTTCGTTGTCCCCGGAATCGGAACCAGATACGGTTTCTTTGTAATCTCCCAGGCAAGGGCAATCTGCGCCGGAGTCGCCTGCTTCCTTTCTGCAAACTCTGTAATCAGCTCCATGAGATCCAGGTTTGCGTCAATCCCTTCTTTCTTAAACAACTTCATATCCGCCCGCCAGTCGCCTTCACGGTACTTTGTTCCGGCAGCATAGCGATTGCTTAGATACCCTTTTGCAAGAGGGCAGGCTGACACATAGGTAATTCCAAGTTCTTCGCAGAGCGGGAAATAGGTTCCCTCATCCTGTCTTGCCACAAAAGAATACATATTTTCGATTGCGGAAATGCTGCATACACTGTGCGCTCTCCGGATATATTCCTCCGGTGCAAAGGAAACGCCCCATGCCCGGATTTTCCCGGCTCTTATCAGCTCCGCCATTGTTTCCGCCACTTCTTCCGGCTCTGTTTTCGGATCAATGCGGTGCTGGTAATATAGATCAATATAATCTGTTCCAAGCCTTGTCAGGGATGCGTCTACCTGCTGCCATATAGAATCACGGCTGCTGTTCAAGGCATCCTCATTCCCTGTAAAGAAAGATTCATCCACAATCCCAAACTTCGTGGCAATCACCACATCTTTACGGAAAGGCGCAACTGCTTTGCCCAGATACCTCTCGTTTGCTTCTCCATATACTGGGGCAGTATCGAAAAAGGTATATCCCACCTCATGGGCGTATCGCATAAGTGCTACCATATCCTCCTCTGCCTCCACCACCCCGTAGGCGTGAGTCTGTCCCATACAGCCATATCCGATTGCTGTAATTTCGATCTCTGTCTGTCCAAGTTTTCTTGTTTTTTCCATTCTTATTCTCCTCATATTTTCATATTTTGCATCTGCTCAGGCAAATGCAGGTTTATACAGGTATTCTGCGGTCTGCCAAAATCTGTTTCCGGTACAACACTACAGCAAGAGAACCTCCCAGAAATTCCATAACCGGCGCTACCAGCATCAGCCCATACATGGGCCACAGGAAATCTGCAAGCATCATCAGCGGCAGGTCAAAAATCCCTTTCCGGAAAAAGGACAGCATAAACGCCTGCTTTGCCCCGCCAATCCCCTGAAACACGGCAATCAGCATAAATTCTATATTGATAAAAGGCAGTGCAAGGCATCTCATACGGGTAAAGGCCGCCCCATATTCTATGGTTGCCGCATCCGAAATAAAAAACCTGACCAGCCACGGTGCAGACAGCTCCACTACCGCAAACATAATCACGGAAACGGCAAGCCCGGCTGCCAGTGAATAACGCACAGCGCTGTCCATCCGTTTCCGGTTTCCGGAAGCATAATTGTAAGCAATCAGCGGAAGCACACCAGAGGACAGTCCCTGAACAATCTGGAATGGGATCATTTCAATCTTCTGCGCTATGCCAAGACCCGAAACGGCATGTTCCACATAGCCTGACATCAGACGCAGCATAACACTGTTGGAAATGGATGCCAGTACAATCTGCAATGCGGCAGGTGCACCGACAGAAAACACTTCTGCCATATAGGAAAGTTTTACCCGCTGCGGCACCAGCGTAAGCTGTACCATGCTTTCTTTTCGGGTACGGATCATATGCCCGAAAAGGTACAATACAGAAACCACGTTGGAAATACAGGTTGCAAGCGCCGCCCCCGCCACATTCATGTGCAGCCCGAATATAAACAGCGGATCAAGAAATACATTGAGAACTCCGCCCACCGACATTCCGATACTTGCCGTTTTCGCCTTGCCCTGAGCCCGGACGATGTTGGCAAGAACCTGATTCAGTACCATCGGAATCCCGCCGACTACAACCGTCCAGAACAGATAATTCTCTGCATATCCACGGGTTTCCCCTTCCGCTCCCAGAACAGATAATGCCTGTCTTCCAAAACCAAATATCACAAGGGAGTAAAGCAGCGTGGCTATGACAGATGACCATATGACAAAAGTTCCTATCTTCCCGGCATTCTCTGCCTCTCCCCTTCCAAGCAGTCGGGAAATCATGCTTCCCCCGCCAATGCCAAACAGATTCCCAAAGCCTCCCAGGAGCAGAAAAAGCGGATAGGAAACCGTAACAGCCGCCACCTGCCGGGGATCTCCTGTCTGTCCGATAAACCATGTGTCAGCAAGATTGTAAATGAGTACGATCAGCTGACTGATTACCGTGGGAACTGCCAGTGCAAGGATTGCCTTTCGGACTGGCACCTTTTCAAATATATCCTTTTCACTCAGTTTAGCATCTGCCATGATTTATTCCTGATGGAGCTTCACGCTATTGATCATTTTTGCATACTGCGGGTCCTCGTTAGCGCCAAACAAAGTCATGCCCTCATCCAGTGTGCTGATCTTTTCCATCTTGGACCTATGTCAATACGTTGGACAAAAAAAGTCGAAAGATTATGCTGTTTTTTTAAGTTCCTCATCCTCCTTTTGCTGTGGTGTCAAATAACCAATAGAGCTATGTATCCGCTTACGGTTATACCAGCCTTCTATGTATT
>QXWR01000030.1 GCA_009911065.1 Clostridiaceae bacterium
CCGCAACCCTTGAAGTTACGGCATTCCAGCGTCCCCGAGAAGATTTGAACTTCCGACCCCACGCTTAGGAGGCGTGTGCTCTATCCAGCTGAGCTACGAGGACTCGAACAATATGAAGTTTATGAAAAGAGCTTTTTTACCTCCACGGACTTTGATGACCGGAATATTAGGAGGCGGTCGCTCTACCCCTCTAACTCTTTACTATTATATTCATAAACCCCTCTGTCGTCAAGCAGAAAATTCCTTCTCCCTAAAGCATATCTGACAGAAAGCAATTTTCAGACACACTCTAAAACATTCCTCCTACAACAAATCTAAACATTCCACACATTTTGCTACAACTTACGAGGAAGCATCTTCTCCCTCTGCATCCGTCTTATCCTCACTCTCAAACACAGCCACCCCCTGCATCCAAATCTGGCCCTTAAATCTCCTGCCCACCACTGGCTCTCCTAACAAATCCCGTCTGGCTATTCCCACATGAAACACCATATCATTACAATTCAAAGTCAGATCATAAACCAATTCATCACTAATTCGGTTTACCTTCTCCTCCACCTGAGTAATTTCACCAATCACAGTATACTGATCACATTCAATTCCCGTAGGCATAAAACTAGAATCTACAATAGAATAAATATCCTCTTTCATTACCCGCCTGGAAATCTGAGAATACATGTCAATATCCTCAATCGTCAAAGTTTCCATGGCATCTTCATCCCCATTACGGGCCGCTTCCAATAAACTGCTGCGATCCCTGGCAGCTACTTGCGCCTTCTCAATTTGTTTTTGAGTCTTATGAAGAGGAAGCAATATTTTTCCCTCAGCAGAAAGCCCCGTCAACTTTACACATTTCACCTTCAATGAAACCTGGTCAAGCCTCCGCTCAATATATTCAAATCCATTATTAACAAAAAAAATCAACGAAATCCCAACACGATTCTCATCCAACAACCCGCCAAAAGTCTCTTTTTCTGTATGACGCTGAATCGAGCACTCTGTTTCCGACGATACATGCTGTCCTGTCAGATAAGGATAGTAATAATCCCTCCGAAAAATCCCATCCTCATCGGTCTCTCCTACCATTACAATCCCCATGCCAGGAGCCACTTCCCCGCGAATCTCACACAGATTACTATCTGATTCAATTTGAATCCGCCGGCGCTCTCCTGCGGTCTTTTCCAGTTCATCCAGCAGCCTGACAATTTCCTTCTTTTTCTGGTATGTTCCAAATCCGATACTTCGGAGAAATTTATGCATCTATGTTCACCTCGCCAGCTTTCCTAATTTAATCCAAACTAAATATATGCCCTTCATCCAAAGATAAAACTTTTGGTCATCTGCTCTTCACCGCCGCATCCTTATCCTGTTACATCAATATCTCTGGATTTCTTTCAATACTTTGTCCACAACCGATTTGAAAATCGTTCCTGTCATCTATATTCCTAAAAAATATTCTATGAAACAACCAAGCTTTAAAACCCCTATTCTATAAAAATGTATCTTAAAATCATTTATGCCATCTGCATCTCCCACAGATCCAAAAAATACAGTTAGCAGTAAAGCTTTTAAAACACATTCCAGGAACAAGCGGATTCTCTGTTCTCCAAAGAATCCGCCCTGTCCTTTAAAACAATTTATCCAATCATTCAGATCGTTTTTGCTCCCATTATAATCGTTGAAACGAATACTGATTTATTGGGTAACATCTCAATGATGGTGTCGGCCATGATAGGTCGGCTGGCAATAGTCTCCTGTTGCACAGGTATCGCCATTCCGGTGGTCACTGCAGTAATGTCCATCCTGTCCACACAGATAACCATCATCACAATAAGCCTGACAAGTATCATAATGATACTGGCTCTGATAACGGCTTCTTCCATGGCAATGGGCAAAAGCAGGAAATGCGCAAACTACAGCAAGAAATGCTGCAGTCATCCCAACCATTATATGTCTCTTCATCCCTCTCACCTCCTTCTAAAGCTTATCATACTATAACTACCAAGAATTTACAAGGGCTTTACAAGCATAACTGGAATAAAAGCAACGTTGTACTAAGTACAAACCATAAAACCTCTCAATACCGCAGAAGCATAAAATTCACCGTAAGTCCTGCTGCCGTTCCCATCAAAATCACCAAATCCCCCCGTTTGATTCTCCCCTGCTCCACAGCTTCACACATTACAAAGGGAACCGAAGCCGAAACCAAATTTCCATATTCAGACACCCGGTCTAAGTACAGTTCCTTTGGAAATCCCAGCCGGGGCATAATCACTCCCAGCGCTCTGCTGGCCTGATGAGGCACCACCACAGAAACATCTTTAAGAGAAATCCCCCCATCCTCCATGCACCGCCTTACAAATCCCGGAAGTCCTCTGGCACAAAGCTTCAAAACCTTCGGACCCTTCATATCAAAATAATAATTATCCCGGTTCTCCTGACAGAAAGAAAAAACCGGCATCAGACCGCCTCCTCCCCGAATCTCAGTATCATGGGCGCCTTCTGACCAGGTCTCCTGTCTGGTGTATATCACAGCAGACCCTTCCTCCTCACTGGATTTTTCCAACACACAAGCTGCTGCCCCATCTGAAAACAACTCAAAGCTCTCTTTCTGATCCGGGTTTAAAGCAGCTGACGCAGTATCCCCGGACAAAATCAAAACTCTGTCATATTTTCCTATATCCACAAGACAAGAAAAGATATCCACAGCAGAAATAAAACTTGTACAGGTTGTGTTAATATCTATGGCAGGAATTGAAAGCCCTTTTGCCAATCTTTCATGGACTAAAACCCCATTACAGGGAATTGCCTGCAATGGAGTTGCCATGGCACAGACAATACAATCCATATCCCCAATCCCCATTCCTGCCTGGTAAAGCGCCTTCTCTGCCGCCCTCTCTGCCAAATCCAAAAGAGTTTCTCCATCACTTAACCGATAGCGGGTCTGACTGCCAAAACAGATTTTTCTTCCCCCAAGGACCCTTCCCATCCCAGCCACCTTCACCTTCCGTTCACGTATTCCTTTTCTCATCCCTGACGATTTCTCCCTAAGCATATTCGTTCCACCCTTTTCATCTTTTTCCCCGGTTCACATCGGTATCCTTCAAAATACACCTCCGGCAGAATAAAATCCCTGTCTTCTGCCAATTTCTCCAATTCCTTTTTTATCTGCCACGTTCCATTCTCAGTCAAATCTCCATAGACTGTAATCGCCCCGTTTTCCTCCTGCA
The DNA here is from genome assembly GCA_009911065.1 of Clostridiaceae bacterium. Classification (GTDB taxonomy): domain Bacteria; phylum Bacillota; class Clostridia; order Lachnospirales; family Lachnospiraceae; genus Brotaphodocola. The sequence goes on from QXWR01000030.1 coordinate 3,231, forward strand.
CCACCCGATAATCACTGACAACACTCCCATTTTCCGCAAACAGCACACACCTTCGAATAAAATCCGGAAATACCCTCCGCTCTGTCCCATCTCTCCCCTGAAAATAAAAAACATCATCCTCCCTTCCCTCAATTTTCTCCAACGCCCTGCACGGACTTTTACATTTGCATAATCCTTTCTTTTCAACCAGAATATCATTCAGCCGATAACGGATAATAGGCTGGGCCTTCCTCTCAAAATCTGTCACCACAGGAACAAATCTATGTTCATCCAAATATTCCCTCTCAATATGTACAATATCCTCATTTAAGTGCAATGTTCCATATTTACAGGTAGAAGCCAAAAATCCCTCTGTACACTGATAAGCCTGATGAATCACGTTCACTCCAAAAGCTTCCGCAAGCCGTCTTTCGTCCTGTTTTTCTAATACCTCTGCAACAGAAATCACCATTTTGGGATAAATCCGAACCTTTTCTCTGGCGATTGCCAATAGGATAGACGGTTGTCCCACCAAAACCTGAGGATTCACGCTTTCCAGACGTTCCCAATGTTCCCCCATATCCTGATAAATATCAAAAAAATAAAAACGAATCCTCCCTTTTCCCACAGACTGATACAGATTACTGTCCGCTCTCATAAAAAATGCAATCGAACACGATTTCCAGATACCATCCGGCAAAAACTTTGCCAGCACATATCCCGCCCAGCGCATCCGCTCCTGGTCTGACACCAGGAAAATTCCCCTTTGCCCTGAAGTTCCCGAACTTAATCCTACAGTAACATTTTTTAACTTTGGTACAAAATCCCTCTTCCGCTCCGCCCTTACAGCAAATGCCTCTGCCTCCTCCCCCTTAATTCCCACCGTATTCAGTTCAGAAAAATGTTTCATCATAAACGCTTTATCAATAACCGGACAATCATTCAGCTTTTTTATTCCCCGATAAATCTTAGAATGTTCCGATACATACTGCAAATGTTTCTCAATTCGTTTTAACTGCCTCTTCTCTAATCCTTTTCTTCCCACAAATCTCATACAATACTTATAATAAACATAATATTTCAATACTTCATATAGTTCATTCATCCCTCATGCCTTCCCTTCTAACACTCTCCAAAAATCCGTGAAATCTGTATGAAATATTTTCAAATTCCATCTTTTCTATATTTAGGCCAAAATCTCTTTTCTCTTCCCATATCATGGGAAAAGAAAACCTGAATCCAGGGATAATCCTTTTTCATGCGGCAAATTCGTCCAAGCGTATCCTTATACTGAAAAAAATTTCTCTGAATCAACCGAGGCGCCAACCGCATACTCAATGTATAGCGGACCAAATCTCGCCCCCAACCAGCATCTGCTGCCAAAAATAGTTTTAAATCCGGAATCCACAATCCCATCTGTCCTTTACAATGGCCATCCAATCTGACTCCAATCACACTCCCGTCCCCAAATAAATCATAAACTCTTTGAAAATACCCACACAAAAAATGATCTTCCATAAGCTTTTTTGGCTCCCGTCTGGATCTCACATTAGACATGACCGGTATCTGTTTCAAAACTTCCTTAAAACCAATCAATTCGTACTTAGGAAAACAAGAAAGCCCGCCAATATGATCGGGATGATTATGAGATAAAAGAATTATCTTCACATTTTCCCGCGAAATCCCATCCAAAGCCAACTTCTCATCAATCCGATCCCCCTTTTTAAAACAGACCGGCAGTATAAACCGATAAAACCATAAAAAAATCCCTTTCCGAAAAATATCTTCAGAATATCCGGTATCATACAAAATTTCCCCAAAATCCTTATGACAAATTCTAAAGACTGAAGCAGGAAAATTCCGTTTTTCCCACAAAACTCCCCGAAAAAGGACCCCCAAATTGTTTGTACAATAACCACAATGATACAAGGTTGCTTCCGTCACCTTTCCTGGCTTCCTATCCCCATAATCCTCTTCTTGTATCTTTATTTTGCCTGCTCTCTTCATATCCCCCATCCTTTCCTTTTCATCCACACGCCTCATCTTTCCACCCCATCCCATCCCTTCCCTCACCCCACCTTCACGCTCTCCCTATGCTTTTGCTCATTCTTTTGCTCATTCTTTTGCTCATTCCTCCACCACGTTCCATACTCCCTGACCGCATCTTTCAACCGCTTCTCCGGCTCATAACCCAAAATATCCCTGGCCCGATTCATATTCAACGTCTGTGCAAATCCCAGTGTACAAACCGTATACCGGGTTAGGGAAGGTTCCCCCGGAAGTTTAAATTTTCTATAAATCCACTCCAAACCTGCCGCAGTCCAAAATAACAATCCAAAAGGCATCTTCCGATAATGAGGTCTCTCTCCCGCTGCCTTTAAAAATCCCTCCAAAAGTTCCCGAAACTCCAATGGCTCCCCATTTGTAATATTAAAAACCTCTCCGGATGCCTCCTTTGCAGTCATAGCCAGACAACAGGCAAGAGCTGCATTCTCCACACAAGTAAGATCTACCAGATTTCTTCCATCCCGAAACAATGGAATCCCAACTCCCCGGTTAGCCCGCAAAAGTCTTGGAACCAAACTGGTATCCCCAATTCCAATCAAACCTCTGGGACGCAAAATCACCGTCTCCAGCCCTCTTTCATTCCACTGACAAATGATCCTTTCCGCCATTTTTTTGGACTTTATATAATAATTCAAATCCACATGACCGGATCTGCGATTTTCCCAAAGCTCATACTCATTCTCATCTATATTATACCGATCCTCCCTGGCTGTATAAATACTGGGAGAAGACACATAAACCAGCCGCCGAATCCCCTGCTCAAAACACAGCTTTGCCACCAAATTTGTCCCCATCACATTATCTTTGTAAAAATCCTCCCATTTCCCCCACACAGAAGAACGTGCTCCTCCATGAATCACATATTGAACCCCTTTAAAATAATCCTGACAGCTTTCCCGGTCCGTAAAATCTCCCTGGCAGAAAATTGCTCCCAGCTCCTCCAACTTTTTCCCCTTCTCCACATTTCTCCCCAATCCAAGAACCCGATACTTCCCCACCAATCTTCTCACCAGATACTCTCCCAAAAATCCCGTAGCTCCTGTTACCAACACAGTCTCCTTATTCTTATCGTCCTTATTCTTCTGGTTCTCCTTCTCCCCACTCCAATTGTCCAACTGCCCCATAAAAAATTGTCCTCCTATCAAAAATTCTGTTTATTTGATTTTACACTCATAGGAATTTTCAAAGACTGTTTTATTCTTTTTATCCCTTCCTTCCCATGTACTGCAACAACCCTTTTTCTTCTCTCTTCATCCCACTTATCTTTAAGCTCCATAGTCCTCTTCATCTCCTGTCTCAAATGGCAAGGATTCCGCAAAATCCTCCCAAATCCCAGCTTCTCAAACTGCCTTCCATTCAAAAGCTGCTCTCCCTGCTGAGGACAAATAAGACAAGGAACCCTATAATACAACGCCTCATGAATACTGTTCATCCCTCCCGCCGTAATAAACAAATCTGCCCTTTGGAGCACTTCTTTCTGATTCACAAATTCTCTTACTATAAAATTCTCCGGAAACCATATTCCTTCCCTGTCCTGCCACACAAGAACAACCACATACTCCTTATCCCCTTTATCCTTTTTACTATCTCTTCCTTTCTCTCCGGATCTCCCCAGCTGCCGAATCAATTCTCCCAACAATCTTTCATCCCCATTAAAGATCGTTCCCAAAGAAACATAAATCAGATTTTCCTTTGGACAAACAAAATCATTCTTTTCCATGATCTTTCTGTGAGTTGCCATTGGTCCTAAAAACAGATACTTTTCTCCAAATTTCTCTCCTCCCGGCTGAAATAACCGGGAAAATCCCATCAGATTCCAGTCACACTGAATCATTAGAACCTTTCTCATTCCAAGACGGCTCATTCCCCACTGCTTCCAAAGACGCCGCCTAAGTTTCCATATAACCGGAATCTCCCCTGCATACCGAAAAAATCCCGGCAAAAAACCTTTTGCATATGCAAAAAATCCCGCACCCCATACCCGGTCCACAGCTGCAATACTATAAAAACTGAAAGACAAAATCCCCAATCGATTCCCGATTTCCCATCCCCACAAAGCAAAAGATTCTAAAATAATCCCCCATGGCCTTTCTTTTTGGGCCTCACCTAAAAGAAAAGGAAGCATTTTCTCTGTATATTCCAAAACCAATCGGTACAGCTTTAAAATTTTCTGTCCGTCTGACAAATCCATTTCCTTCTGGCTTATGGGATAAGAACGATACTCACACCCATTCCTCTCGATGACAGACCGGAACATTTCAGTGGAATAATACACCACCCGAATCTTTTCCTTTACCAGAAGATTTGCAAAATAAAGATTGGAATTAACATGTCCATAAGCCGGAATCCCATACCATAAAATTGTCTTTCTCTTCATCATTCAACTCCTCCCCACTCCCATTTCTTTTGCCTCCCCATCCTTCTCCGCTCTATACACATTATAATATAAATATTTCCTTTCTAACAGAGGGCACCTATCACAAACAACTGTGACAAATGTCACAAAATTCAATCATCCATCTAAAAAAATTATTTATAAAAAATAGCATTTATTTTTTCCAACTTAAGCATAATTCTCAATTTCCCCTCATAAGATAATAAAAGATACTTAAACAACCGGAAATTACGGCACATGAAACATAAGGAGAGAAAAAAATGGACAAAACACGCTATTCCATATCAGAAGCCGGCAAACTGGTGGGGGTGGAATCTCATGTACTACGCTATTGGGAGGATGAACTGCAGATTGACATACCACGAAACGGAAAAAGTCATCGCTACTACACAGAATTACATATCCGCCTGTTTCAAAAGATTAAAGAATTAAAAGAAAAAGGGTATCAGCTGAAAGCCATTGAACAGGTACTGAAAAAAATGATTGACGGAGATGAAGATGTAGATCCCGATCAGGTGTTAGAGCAAAACGCAGTAAATATTTTAAAAGAAGGAAGTGCGGGAGACGAGATGGACGATGAACACACCTTAAAAACCATATCCAAACAGGAGACAACTGCCATTACCGTCAATGCAGAAAAGATGGAACAGCTTCAACAGCTTATGAACCAGGTAATCGGCAAAGCAGTAGGACAAGCCATCCAGGACAACAATGAAGCGTTAAGCGATGAAATCAGCCGTCAGGTCAATGAAAAAATGGTCCAGGAACTGGAATACATGATGCGGATTAACGACGAACGGGCAGAGGAACGATTCAAAACTCTGGATGAAACCCTTCGAGCCTATCAAAAAGAAAGCAAAGGAAAAGCAGAAGCCGCAGCAACCAAGCTTCCCTTTTTTAAAAGAAAAAAATTCGGACGAAGCGGAAAAAAATTATAATTCTTGCAGCAATGAAAATCAGGCAGGAAGGTATTTACCGGGCCATCCTGCCTGATTCATTATGCTACATGCAATACAATATAAAGGCAACAAACAACCCTTATATCTTTTTCTTTTATCTGGCCAAATTTACAAACTTTGTAAACTCCGGCTGCCAAAGCAAATTCACCGTTCCAATGGGACCATTTCTCTGTTTGGCAATAATCACTTCCGCAATATTGGGCGTATCCGTATCTTTATTATAATAATCATCCCGGTACAAAAACATCACCACATCTGCATCCTGCTCAATCGCCCCTGATTCACGAAGATCCGAAAGCATTGGACGATGATCCTGTCTGGTCTCACAGGCACGGCTTAACTGGGACAATGCCACCACCGGCGCATTCATCTCTCTGGCCAAAGCCTTTAGTGACCGGGAAATCTCTGAAATTTCCTGCTGTCGGTTATCACCAGACCGACCGCTGCCAGACATTAACTGCAGATAGTCAATAATAATCATGCTAAGCCCATATTCCAGCTTCATCTTTCTGCATTTGGAACGCAGTTCTGTGATGGAAATTCCCGGCGTGTCGTCAATTAAAAGTTTTGAATTGCCTATAATGCCAATCCCCTCCACCACTGCATCCCAGTCTGAATCCGTAAGATTTCCAGTGCGCAGCTTTTGAGAATCCACATTAGACTCCATGGCTAACATACGATTCACCAGCTGTTCCTTGGACATCTCCAGACTAAAAATCATACAGGGCTGGCCCTTTCTCACAGACACATGGTCCACTAGATTCAGCACAAAAGCTGTCTTTCCCATAGAAGGTCTGGCAGCAATCAAAACCAGATCCGAGGGCTGCATTCCAGAAGTCTTATAATCCAAATCTATAAATCCTGTGGAAATTCCCGTCACAGTACCCGGATTCTTTGAAGCCTTCTCAATTCTTTCAAGCACATTTAAGGCTACCTGACGAATCGGCACAAACTCCGCCGAATCCCGGCTTTGAAGCAAATCAAACACCGATTTTTCCGTGTCTGCCAATATCTTTTCCAAAGGCTCCCGCCCTGCATAACAAGTATTGGAAATCTCCTCTGTCACCTTAATAAGCCGTCTTAATACTGCTTTCTCCCGGACAATATTCACATAAGATTTAATATTTGCCGAGGTGGGAATCGTGTTGAGAATTTCCCGCACAAACTCCAAACTGCTGATTTCAGGAGGAACATCCTTCTCCTTCAAACGATCCTGAAGCATCACCAGGTCCACTGGCTTCCCTTCATTAAAAAGTTCCACCATCGCCTCAAACATAATACCATAGGAACGCTGATAAAAATCCGCCTCAGACAACATCTCCGAGGCGGCAATTACTGCATCCTTATCCATCAGCATGGAACCAATCACCGACTGCTCCGCCTCAATACTATGAGGAAGCACCCGTTTCATCAAAGCTTCATCCATGTTTATCCCCCACCGTTTTCATCCGTTTACGGCTGCATTCTTTTATTTCTTTCCAATTATCCTGCCGCCTTATGTTATGCTTCCACAATCTTCACAGATAATTTTGCAGTCACATCTCTGTGGAGCTTTACCGGGACCTCATGGGTTCCAAAAGTCTTTAACGGCTCACCCAAAACCAGTTTCTTTTTATCAATCTCAAGACTTAACTGATCGGATGCTGCAGCTGCAATCTCTTTGCTGGAAACAGAGCCAAACGCCTTGCCATTCTCCCCAGCCTTCATGGTCAAAGTTACAGAACCTTTCTCAATCCGCGCTGCCAGCTCCTTTGCCGCTGCCAGCTGCTCTGCGGCCAGTTTCTCCTCATTGGCTTTCTGAAGCTTTAAATCATTCAAATTCTTTGAAGTAGCCTCTACTCCCAGTTTCTTAGGAAGAATAAAATTCCGGGCATATCCGTCATTCACCTTGACAATCTGTCCCTTTTTTCCCAGTGCCTTCACATCCTCCAACAATACAACTTCCATTATGAAATATCTCCTTTCTCCAACATACTGTTTATAACATCTTTAATTCGCTTCTTGGCTTCCTCTATAGTCACACCTTCCAACTGAGCGCCTGCAACTGTCCGGTGTCCCCCGCCTCCAAGCTGCTCCATCATCACCTGAACATTTACCTCATCAATCGATCTGGCGCTCATATAAATTTTCCCATGATATTCCGTCAGAACCACAGAAGCCTTAATTCCTTTAATATCCAAAAGCTCGTTGGCAGCCTGAGCGCCTACAATCGTAGGACTTTGAAGCCCCTCTGACGGACAAATCCCAATAGAAAACGATTCCCGGTAAACTTCTGCCGAAGTAATGGCTGATGCCCGCGCCTTGTATTCCGCCATATTATCCCGAAACAACTTCCGCACGCGAGTCACATCCGCCCCGCTTCTTCTAAGATAAGCCGCTGCCTCAAAAGTCCGCACGCCTGTCTGATTGGTAAAATTCAATGTATCAATTACAATCCCCGCATACATGGCATCCGCCTCTGCTGGTTTAATCTTTATATCATCTGCAATATACTGAAGCACCTCTGCTGCCATCTCACAAGCAGAAGAAGCATAAGGTTCCACATAGGACAGAACCGCATTTTGAATAATCTCGCTGCTCTGCCGGTGATGGTCCATCACCACAATAGTCTTTACCATATGAAGCAGCTCCGGGGCATCTGTAATGCTTGGCCGGTTTACATCCACCACCACCAGCATGGTATTGGCATCTACCAGCTCTGCTGCCTGAGCGCCGTTTAAAAACAAATCTTCCGGATATTCCGGATTCTCTAAAAAGCGATCCATCATGGGCTGAACAGAAGTAGTCACTTCATTAATCACAATATGCGACTTTTTATTTAGAGAAGTGGCAATCCGGAAAATACCAATAGACGCTCCAAAAGAATCAATATCCCCCAGCTTATGCCCCATAATCAACAAACGGTCCTTTGTCTCCATCAATTCCCTTAAAGCATGGGCTTTCACTCTGGCTTTCACTCGGGTAGCCTTTTCCAGCTGCTGGGACTTTCCTCCATAATACTGAATTTTGCCCCCATCCTTTACCACAGCCTGATCTCCGCCTCTGCCTAAAGCCATATCAATGGAAATACGGGCATATTCATAATTCTGATTATAACTTTCCCCATTCATTCCAATGCCGATACTCAAAGTCACTGCCATCTCATTGCCAATGTTCACTGACTTTACATCTTCCAGAATGCTAAAACGCTCTGCCTGAATCTCTTCCATATGTTTCTGTTTGATCATGAAGAAATACTTATCCTTTTCCGTCTTCTTCACAACCCCATCCATACCGCCAATATATTTATTGATTTTCCGGTCAATCAAAGCAGTTAAAAGAGAACGCCGGACTTCCTCCACACTCTCAAGGGCCTCCTCATAATTATCCAGATAAATCAGCCCTGCCACCATCTTCTCATCTGTGATTTCCTGCCGGTACTGAAGAATCTCAGTCTCATCAAAAAGATAAATAGCCACCATTTTCTGGTTTCCGTCTACAATAGCATTTTCATCTTCCTCGTCCTCACTTACAAAAACCGGACGAATATCCATGCGAAACTTCCGGTCTCCATAAACCGTATGAACATGACTCTCTTCCGCCGCAGACAGCTCAGCCTTTGTCACTTCCGGAAACAAGGATGGAAGACTCTTTCGAAGAGCCTTTTTCTCCTTTAAAATCTCTTTCATGGCATCATTGGCCCACAAAATTCGGCCTTCCTCATCCGTCAGTCCGTAAGGAACCTCCATCTCTGCCAAAAGCTGCTTTTGAATCCATGCATATTCAGCCGAAAACTCAATCAGACCGCCTAACACCCGCCTTCTGCGATACAGGTAAATCCAACCTGCCATAGCTATATAAGCAGCCGTAAAAGGAAACATCACAAAAGCCCCCGTATTACTAACCACTGCCACAGCTATATTTCCAAATACAAAAAACAAAGAAAGCAGCAACGGCCAGGACAAATAAGCTTTCAGCTGACCCTTTACCTTTATTGTTTCTTTCATATCCATCTCCTTGCCGTACCTCAAAATTACCCTAAATCGAATCTCCCTAAGCATGACCCTGCACTAAGCTCGAAAAAACCTCGCTAAGTGCTCCTAGTATGCCTTGGGCATGACTCGCACTAAGCTCAACAAAACCTCGCTAAGTGCTCCTAGTATGCCTTGGGCATAACTCGCACTAAGCTCGACAAGACCTCGCTAAGTGCTCCTAGTATACCACATTAAGTATTTTTCGTCTACTATTTGATATTCCCATTGTTTTTCTTCTCATTCTGATATACAATAATCCCACCACCCCTTGGCTGCCATTTATGGAGAAAATGATATGGAATATGTAAAAGATGATAAACAGCTGCTTGTTGAAAAATATGGCTTAAAGCACGAAAACAATGCATGGTATTCTGAAAAGGAAAATTCGCATAAACATCTGATTTTTAAGGACTCTTTTTTTGAACACACAGATCTCATCGGACTCTTATTCCGCATTCATAAACTATGCATGGCAAAAGTGAACTATTTTCGCAGAAACATTGAGAAATATGAACCTTTAAAATATGATTATAAGAAAGGATTTGTTGCTGTGCCTTTGTGGGATGCTGATTTTCTCAAACATCAGCCTTCCGGGTTAATTCTTGACTTTCGGTATTTGCAAACAATCACAATATATGATGATTTTCTCAATTTATGTAAAGAATTAGAATCATTTGAATAAGAAATTCATCTTAACCCGAAGTCAAATCCCCTACTATAAGCACAACACTTAGCTCATTGCCGCGAAAATAAAATATACAATTTAAAACCTTCAAAACACCATCAAAATAATAAAATAATTGTAAAAAGCAGGAGGCAAATTTTCATGGTAAAAAAAGAAATATCGGAACTGAAACGTCTGTACACCCCGTCCAGCTGCTCCATCACCCGAATTTGCGGCTGTTATGTGGACGGAGAAAAAAACAAAAAAACCCAGTTAAAAGAAGCATTTCTCTCTCTTCCAGAAGAGGACATGTTCAAATATTTCGAAATACTCCGCAAAACCCTGTCTGGAACCCTTGGCAAAAATCTCATCAACCTGGATTTTCCCCTGGACACGGAAAAAGAAGGGGGAACCCAGGAATTTCTTTTAAATTTGCGCAACAGCCGTCTTCAGGACGATGAACTTTTAGAAGCCTTTTATGACCGAATCATAGAAGCCTACGAATATACCGGCAATTACCTGATTCTCTTGATTCACGATGCCTACGACATTCCTGGCCGTACATCGGATGGTCTGAATATGGACGACGCATCTGATGAAGTATACCATTACATACTGTGTTCCATATGCCCAGTAGACTTATCCAAACCAGGATTAAGTTACAATGAGATTGAAAACACCTTCCAGAACCGGACCCGTGACTGGGTAGTTGGAATGCCAGAGCTGGGATTTTTATTTCCCGCATTTAATGACCGTTCCACAGACATCCACAGCACCTTGTATTATTCCAAAAATGCCAATGATCTTCATGACGCGTTTATTGAACAGCTGCTTGGATGTCCCCTGCCCTTAGCCGCTGACTTCCAAAAAGAGACTTTCCAAACCATCATCGAAGAAACCCTGGGAGACGCATGCAACTATGACACCGTCAAAACCATCCATGAAAACCTAAGCGAAATGTTAGAAGAGCATAAAGATGCTCCGGAACCGCTGATTCTGGACAAATATCAGGTAAAATCCTTATTGGAAAACAGCGGTGTGGAACAGGAACAAATGGAAGCATTTGACAAACACTTTGATGAAACCGCCGGAGAAAAAGCCGCAATCTTTGCAAGCAACATTATAAATTCCCGCGCCTTTGAAGTAAAAACTCCAGACGTAATTCTGAAAATAAATCCTGACCGAACGGATCTGGTAGAAACCCGTCAAATCGACGGACGCCAATGTTTGGTAATTGCTATTGATGGCGGTATTGAAGTTAACGGAATTATTGTAAAAGAAAACATAAATACAGATACAATATCAGAAATTATAGATCATGATACGAATTAATTAAAAATATGCTATAAGGCAAGATTAACCGCCTTATAGCATATTTTGTCTGAAAAATTATTCCATTAACTCAAACTCTGAAAAATCAGGAAATTGCAAGTCAACTGGCTGACCAGGATTCCGAAGGGCCACATTTCCATTGAGAGTAATCTTCATCGTCTCTCCGCTCTCTGTCACATACATCACCATACTCAGCCGTGCCTTTGTATAATATCCATCTGAATTAATCTCATATTCCCCGGAAACATCACCGATCTGAACCTGAATCTCATCCTCATAGCCATCCATTTCAGCGGCAGAATTGATTACATCCATCATCTGATTCACCAGTTCACTCATCTTTTCCCCATTCATGGTATAAGAGATAATTCGAACATCTCCTTCTGTGCGCAGCTTCATATCTTGCATATAATCCAGATTATTCTGGCCTGCAGCAGACTGAACCTTTTCTATGGTCTCAGTCATCGTTTCCATAAGAACCTGCTTTTTGAACTTCATGCCCATCATATCCATATAGTAGATTCCGTCTGCATAATACATTTTTGCTTCTAAATTCAAACGGGTATCATCCAAATCCATGCCCGTTCCCGGACCCAATTCATCTGCCTCATACAGACCTGAAACATCCACCCCTATATTCATATCTGCCCCTAAGCTACACTCTGAAGGAATATCCATATGATTGGCCTTTACATCCATTTTCAGAGATGCCTTTATACTTTGCTTCTGATATTCCATATCCAAATCAAAGTCATAATAAGCGTCCAAATCCGCCATATTATTTGTCTTTTCTTCCATCTCCTGATAGACTGCCACTGCATCCGGCTCATTGGCAAAAGCCGGTGTACAAAACAACATCGTCATCCCAAGAACTACTGCTAAACGTTTCATAAAAAACCTCCTTTTAATTTCGGACCGATTTTTCCCTTAATTGATCCTTCAACTGTTTCCGGTCAACCTTTCCATTTCGGTTATGAGGCATTTCCTCCAGATAACAAACCCGATTGGGAATCATATATTGAGGAAGTCTCTTTGACAATGCTGTCTTCAGTTCCCGGCTATCCCACTGCTTTCCGGTATAATACAACAAAATCCGTTTTTTCTGTTCATCGTAAATACAGGCACACTCCTTCATGCCCTCCTGCAGACCTGCCGCTGTCTCAATCTCTCCCAGCTCAATCCGATACCCCAAATGCTTAATCTGAAAATCCTTTCTGGACACATACATCAGATTGCCATCCGCTCCATAATACACCAGGTCTCCGGTGCGGTAGATTCGTTCCGGAAAATCCGGATTGCAGGGATTTTGCACAAACACCTCCTTTGTCTTCTCAGGGCTTCCATAATATCCCAAAGCAAGAGAAGAACCGATAACGCAAAGCTCTCCTATTTGATCTCCCTTTACAGGTTCGTCTCTTTCATTCAACACCAAAATCTTCGTATTCTCACAGGGAATCCCAATGGGAAGAACCTCCTCGTCAGAAAACTCACGAAGAATTGGATAATAAGTGCAGGCAACTGTAGCTTCTGTAGGACCATATAAATTTACAAAATACGTATGAGGCAGACGGCTTCTCCAATAATTTAGCTGTTTACATGGCATAACCTCACCGCAAAACGTAACCAGACGAAGACATTCCGGCACATGACTGGCCATCCCGTCCAAATTTGCCACCAGACACAAGGCAGAAGGCACCCAGGAAACTGCTGTAATTTTCTTTTCCATAAGATCACTCATCAGTCTGTCCGGAGTACTGAAAAGAGAGGGAGATAAAAAAACGGTTTTGCAGCCGCAGATTATGGGCGCATAAACATCCTGTACAGACAGATCAAAATAAAGTTCCGCCTGATTTCCCAGGGCATCTCCCTGTTTCAATCCAAACTTTTCCGTAAACCACTCCACATAATCCATGGCTGCCCTGTGAGGAATTGCAACTCCTTTGGGAATCCCCGTGGAACCGCTAGTAAATAGAATGTAAAGAGGATCTGTATCAATCCTTCTCTCCCCTCGTTTCAACAGTTCCACATCTTGGTCTTCACTCACCAAATCCTCATAGAAAAAAACCGGTATAGCTGCCTTAAAACCTTCTGTTTTCTCCCTAAATGCCTCTGTCGTCACAATGGCACAAGGCTTTAAAATATCCAAAACCATACGCAGCCGCTCTTCTGGCATCTGAGTATCCACTGGACAATAACTACATCCACAGGCAGTAATTCCAAAAAAAGCAGAAACCATAGCCACACTTTTTTTCATATAAACCAATACAGGCCCATGAGAAATTCCTTTTCGAAGGAAAGCAGTGCCGATTCCTTTGGCCCGCTCCCTCATTTCCGAAAAAGTAGCTGTCTCATTCCCATCCTCATACGCTTCCCCGCCTGGATACTGCTCTGCGGACCATTCCAGATAATCCAAAATACTGGCTACCATTCCATCCTCCTGCTACTCTGCAATCATATATTCAATCGCTTCCACCTTACCGTCCTTCAGATAAAAAGTCAGTTCGGTTTTACCTTTTACATAGCGGTAAGCCTCGTACTCCATCTTATAATCCTTCCCATAAGCCTTAATCATGTCATCACGAGAAGAACCAATCTTGATTCCTTCCTCTGTGGAAACCTGATCCGTCAGAAGATAGATGGAAGAAACACACTGTTTTTTGTTCACTGGATAAGTGGCAATCTCAAAATCAGCATACCGATGAACCGTATCCTTTCCCTGATAAGCACAAGAATCCTGCTCAAACACATCTCCCTCTCCCAGCACAGCCAAAGCCGGAGCCACATCCTGATTCAGCTGAATCCGGGTCTCTTTCCATACAAAATCATAGGTCTCCTGCTTTTTCTCCTCGGTTGGCTTCCACCATGCTCCAAAAACCGTCTGAGGCAAAGCCATTGCCAACAAAACCGCCACCAGCATACCAATCCATTTGTTTTTTCTTTTCATTTTCTTAACCTCTCCTTCTTTTTTAGTTCATCACCACTCAGAGGATAATACCATCTGAATCGCTACTGAAATTGTTTTAAAAAGCCGCAGGTTCTCAATTCTTCCTCTTGTTTTTCCTGCTGCTCATAATAAAACTCACATTTTTGTTTCCATACCTTTTGAAGCCCTTCATCTCCCCGACGGTCGGGAAGACCGATCTCCTTCTGAAACCGTTCACCCAAATACAAGGCGAGCTTTTCCGCTCCATACAGATTGAGATGAAGCCCTCCGTTATAGGTATCCTGACTGAAATCCAGCCCAATCGTTTCCTGGTCTTCCAGACAATTTATATACAAAAGTCCATGGTCTTTTGCATACTCCTCAATCTGAACCTCATATTCCTCCGGCCATGCAGGATACTGGCTGGGAGATTTCATCAATATAAGAGTAATTCCCTTTTCCCTGCACAGTTTTTCCATTCGGTTTAAATACTCCCAGGAGCTGTCAGGAAAACGATAATTTGCCTGACGGCGGGCTGCTGGGAAACCTTCTGCCGGCTTCACATCACACCGCATATAATAACCATTATGAGAAACAAGATCTCTTTTCCAGTAATAAGTAAAATCATCCGCCTCTAACTCCTGCCACCGGGAATGGTAGCGAAGCAAAGGAAACATATATTCCAGCATATACTCCCCGTCCATCTTTGTCTCACAGATGGCATTCCACTTGCTGGAAGACCATTTCATTCCTTCCATGGTCATTCGGTTATAAGCTTCCCGGTCCTGACCCTCCATTTTCATAGCCGCCACATGGAACAAAACTGCTTTTGGCGTCTCATAGCGAAGGGTATCCTCCAATAAATAGTAGGACTGAGCCGGAAGCTGATTGGCGCTTCCCCGAATATAAGAAGTAATCCCATATTCCTCCCACAAAGTAACCGGAGAAATATTCTCATACACCTCACAATCTCCCAAAATCAGCAGATCATGGGATGTAGTCTCCTTATAATATTCCCCGATAAAAGCCCCTTCGATTACCTGTCCCATATATTTAGGAACCAAAAGCCGCTGTAAACCGGCCAACACAACAATCACTGTCAAAGCCAGACCGATTGTCCTGATTTTCTGTTTCATTTTATTCAAGCTCCTTTTGGTCTATCCTTTAAAATTGATTGTATATAAAACTTTGTTTGTCATATCCCTGTCCATATACCCCAAGAATTACCACGGCAAGGAACAACCCAAACCAGACCAGAAACCGGACAAGTCCGCTTTTTCTCTCCATCCACAGCCGGACATCCTCTTTGCCCTGTATGGACCCAACCATACAAAACAGAGGAACCGACAGAAGAAGTACTGCACAATCTGCCAGCGTAATCCCCAGCAAAGCTGCACTTCCATCAAAAAGCCGCCCAACATCCCACACAAAAATCAAATCCCCAAACATCCGGATTGCCGTCAGGGGGGAAGCATAATATTCAAACATCTGCACCGCGCTGACCATCATCAAGGTGCGGAGAACCATAAACCGATGATAAACCGGTGTGTTGGAAAAAGCATATTTTTTGTGGAACTTCCGGTAAAGAGGCGCAGCTTCCTGGGAAGCCAGCAAAATCACTCCGTTCACCATTCCCCAAATAACAAAATTCCAGGATGCCCCATGCCAGATTCCCGTCAAAAACCAGGTAATCAAACTGGCTATGTACATGGGCAGTTTGGAAGCTGCCTTCTTTCCCAAAACTTTTTCTCCAATCTTCCGGCTGCGGTTGGCAAATCGGCTGCCTGCCAAAGGATAAAACACATACTCCCGAAACCACTGCATCAGGCTCATATGCCATCTGCGCCAGTACTCTGCCAGACTTTCCGCTGAAAAAGGACGGTCAAAGTTTTCCGGAAGCTCCACTCCGAAAAGCTCCCCACAGCCAATGGCAATATCAATGCCCCCTGTAAAATCCCCGTACAGCTGTAGCGTATAGGCAAGCATTCCTACCAGAACATAGATTCCACCCAGCTCTTCCGGATTCTGACCTATGGCCATCACAACCGGCGCCACCCGGTCCGCCACCACAAGCTTCTTGAAAAAGCCCCACAACATCCGTTCCATTCCCCGGCAGACCTGCTGTCTGGACCAGGGATGATTTGCAAACAAAGTTTCTTTCAGCTTATCAAAACGGCTGACTGGTCCCTGAACCACCTGGGGAAAAAAGGATAAAAACAAAAGAATCTGGAAAGGATTTCTCCAAGCCTTATACTTTCCATGGTAAATATCCAGAATATATCCCAAAGCCTGAAGGGTATAATAGGAAATGCCCAAAGGCAAAGCCCAGGTAACAAAGCCCAATTCCCCTTCCCTTCCAAAAAAATGCAGCCACTGGTTTACATTCCAGATTGCAAAGTTTGTGTACTTTACCACAATCAAAATTCCAAGATTCACAAAAAGCCCCAGCTGCAAAACACCCTTCTGACGTTTCTTGATTCCAGCCCGAAACGCTTTTTTCTCTTCCCCCTTTAGTCCCTGTTTCTTTATCTCTTCTGTTCCAGCTGTATGAATTTGTTCAATCCAAAGAGCCAGACCATAAACGGAAATACAGGTAATCAGCAAAAAAACAAAATATTTTACCCCGGAAGCCAGATAAAACAAAAGACTTCCTGCCAAGAGAACCATCCATCTAAATCTTCCAGGCAAAACATAATATACCAGCACAAAAACTGCCAGAAAAGCAAGAAACTCATAAGATACGAATGTCATCTCAATCGTCCTCTTCCAGTTCCTTAATTAAGGCATAAACAGCTTTGGCAGAATTAAAATTCTCTGGTACAATCCTCTCAGCAGGAATTGCCACTCCAAACTGTTCACGAATCTCTGTGATCAGCATAACCAGATCAAAAGAAGTCCAGATTCCCTCATCAATCAACCCAGTACAGGCAGCATAATCCACATCTGGATTGATCTCCTCCATAATTTCAATTAACTCTTCCATAATTCTCTCCTTTTACCTTATATTCTCTTAACCTACCTATTTTATTTCCCTATATCTAGTATAATCAAATTATCCCATCCCGTCAACATATCCCCCTAAATCCAACTGTATAAATACCTTCACAAGACACTACGGAGTGGGAGGATACAGACTATGGTCAAATGTGTGAGACCCGCTCCTGGAAATTTCGTCATCTGTCAGCAGACAAAAATCCCCACCCAGCCGTCTGGGACATGGGTCAAAATGATACCAGCTGCCATCCACCTTCACCAGATTCCAATAATGGTTATTATCAGTGGACCGAATCACCTCAATGGTTTCCATCCCTGCCCGATTCAAAAGCTCTGCGGAAGTGGCAAAATAAGTATAACAATCCCCATGACGCTTTCTCATACCGTCATAAGCTCCTCCAACCCAATCGCCCACAGGAGAAAAACCACTGTACCTTAAATTCCCCTTCACCCAATGATAAATGGCCACTGCCTTCTCTCTCTGGCCCATTCCCTCATGGATAATTTCCGCCAGAATCCCATCTGCCATGGCATCCACTGATTTATGAAAATCCGATTTCTCCGAATCGGAAGGAATCAAAACAGGCTGCTTATAAGGCCACTCCACAGTCCCCGCTCCCGAACTGTCAAAATGATAGGTCTTTCCTTCAATCTCCCTGCTTTCCTCCCGAATCATGGAGCCATCCTCTTCCAGAAAATAATAAGCTCCATCCACCTGAATCAAGCCGGTTTCCATATAACCATCCCCATCAAAATGGTACCATTTTCCATCCACTTCTTTCCAGTCCGAAACCACGTACCCCTTTCCCGGCTCCTGATAAAACCAACCCTTCTCATCCTGCATCCATCTTTCCACTCCCGGCCCATCCTCCTCCGGCCGCATCTTTCTCACACTTAAATCCACGCCCACAACACCAGGACCCTGACTGTCACTTACATCTCCCTCGTCGGCAAAAGCCGTCATGCCAAAAACCAGACAGAAAACACAGCCGGTTACAAGACCTTTTCCTTTCATCTACATCAACTTCCTTTCCTTCAAAATTCAATTCCCTATTTTCCTAAAGTTACCTCTTTAAAATCAATGAACTCCTCCCTATTATACCTCATTCCACTAAAATATGGAAGTCCCCATGATTTCTTGTTTTAAGTTGTTTTTTTTCCGAATATAGTTTATATTAAATAAAAAGTAAAATAATTTCGGAGGATGCCAAATGAAAGCGCATAAGCCCATGACCAGTCTAATTCTGGTATTTTTCCTGCTCTGTTCCCTGTCCCTTAGCGGCTGCTCCAAAAAAAGTGAGGAACTCACTCCCACTACAGCCGCCCCCTATATAGAAAATGTCGCCCACAGTTACGAACACTTTGAAGAAGACCAGATAAAATCTCAAAGACAATTTGACCAGGACATGGAAGAACTCTTCCAAAATGAAATCAGCGGAAGACTTCTGGATATGCATTTTATGCTCAAGGACCCCTCTGCCTTTGGTATTACCGAGGCACAAAGTCTGTTTGGCCACATAAGCCTGGAAGATATGGCCATAGCAAAAGAAGAGCAGCAAAATCTGAAAAAATCTCTGGACAGCTATGATCCAATGCTTCTCACTGAAGAACAAAGGCTTACCATGCGTATTCTTCAAAGCTTTTTAAAAACAGAAGAAAAAAGCTATGGTTTGGAATTGTACAGTCAGCCAATCTCTGTAACCATCGGCGTACAGGCTCAGCTCCCCATTCTCCTGTCCGAATACATTTTTTACAAAAAAGAAGATGTGGACGACTATTTAAAACTTTTGGAAAACATAGATGAATACTACAAAGAACTGGTAGACTTCCAGAGAAAAAAATCAGAAGCCGGATTGATGATGAGTGACAATACCCTTGACCATGTAATCGAATCTTGTGAAAGCTATCTGCTGACCGATGACAATAACTTTATGGTTGACACCTTCAATAATCGTCTGGACACACTTCCTGATTTGACGGAAGAAGAAAAAAACGCCTATCGCCAGCAAAATCTGGATATGCTGAAAAACCATTTTGTTCCTGCCTACCAGCTTCTCATTGACGGCCTGAATGAACTTCGCGGCACAGGTATCAACGACAAAGGATTGTGTGGTTATCCAAAAGGGAAGGAATACTACGAATATTTGGTTTACTCTGCCACAGGAAGTTCCTATGCATCCATAGAAGATCTGCTGAAAGATATGGAACTTATGATGAACAAACAGCTGGGAACCACTTCCCTTCTTCTCCGTTTTCATCCGGAATTAATTGATCAGCTGGATACCTTTTCCTACCGTCAGACCGAACCAGGAGATATAATGGAAGAGTTGAAAACCTTGTCACTGGAAGAATTTCCATCCCTTCCAGAATGCAGTTACACCTTAAAGACCGTTCCCAAATCTTTAGAATCGTCTTTAAGCCCTGCCTTTTACCTGGTTTCCCCCATTGACGATTACCAGAACAATGTGATTTTTATTAATCAGAATCCAAGGTTTTCCAACAATGAACTGTACAACACAATCGCCCACGAAGGCTATCCTGGTCACTTATACCAAAATGTATACTTCCATACCCACTGTAATTCCAACATCCGCAACCTTCTTTCCTTTAAAGGCTACAGCGAAGGGTGGGCAACTTATGTGGAACATCTCTCCTACACAATGGACAATGGATTGTCGCCAGAAATGGGAGAACTCCTTGCCGCCAACTCCATGGCCTCCCTTGGACTCCACGCCTGTCTGGATGTATATATCAACTACATGGGATGGAACAAAGACCAGGTTCGGGAATATCTTATGAAATACTATGAAGATCCTGGAGAACTGACTGATGCTATGTACAATGCCATGATTGAAAATCCCTCCAACTATCTTTCCTACTATGTAGGCTGTATGGAATTTCTCAACATGAGAGAAACAGCCGAAAAAGAACTGGGTGAAAAATTCGATCCAAAAGCCTTCCATACGTTCCTCCTGAACATAGGAGACGCCCCTTTTGACGTCATTCAGGCATACTTTACTACCTGGCTTTCTAACCAGAAATCCTAAGTCAGATAGCCTAAGTCAGATACACCGCAGCAAGCCTGACCATATATCCAATTTGCAACGCAGCAAGCCACAGCCGCCACATAACCGTAACAAGTATAGCTGTCTGGCTTACTGCGGGGCGGATAATAAAAAAATGGGAATCTGAAAACAGATTCCCATTTTTTTATTTACCCGCGTCTACCATAGACAAATTCTCGGCCACGGTTTCTCCGTTCACCTGAATCGTCATATAAACCACATTCATATTCTCCAAAAACGTATTGGCTACAGCCTGAAGAAGCATGTTATTCCCCTTATCCGGGAATTTACTTAAATTCAAAACACCATACTCTTTGGTGCTGCCTCCCTGGCCAGGTCCTGCCTCCCCGCTGCTGGGTGATCCCTCTGCCTCAAAACTCACAAGCTCCGTTCCCTCTTCCAGCACGCCGTACTGAATCAACAGCTGTACCAGCACCTCCGGAGTCAGTTCTTCCACAGCATCCATAGTTCCTTCCAGCTTCGATCCATCCTCACTTACACTGTAAATGGAAACCACATCCAACTCTGGCGCATTGGCGTCGGGAAGCTTCTCATCCACCTGCTGCATCTTCTTCTCCTCTTCAGCCAACTGCTTCTGAGGCGTAGGGGTACAAGCCGCCAAAGAACAAATCATCATCATACCAACCACACAAAGAGCTGGCCGGATTTTACCTGCAATCATTTTCTTCATAATCAAAATTGCCTCCTTATTCATCCTCCTGAAATCTCCGAAACCACCGATCCAGTTTAGTCAGTGATTTCACCAGCGCTCCTGTCTCCTCTTTTGTAAGATCCTCCAAAATCTCGTCAATCATATGACGATGAAAATCCTCATGATGCCGGTATGCACGCTTTCCCTTTTCTGACAAAGAAATATATACAACCCTGCGATCTTCCTTCCCCCGCTCCCGGTGTACATACCCTTTTTTAACCAGACTGTTCATGGCAATGGTCAGTGTACCCACTGTCACAGAAAGCGCTTTGGCGATAGCAGACATATTCTTCGGCTTCCCAAGTCCAACAGCCTGAATTACATGCATGTCGTTGTTGGTAATATCGCGGTATTCCGAAGTGATGATCGCCCTTTCTTCCAGATCCATCACGTCTCGAAACAGATTGACCAATATGCTGTTCAGCGTCTCATAAGTATCCACAGATCTCCCTCACTCTTTCGGAAGACAAAAGCTTCCCAATGATTATACATGATTTTACCCAGTCAGGCAACCTGCAATTCCTTAGAAAATTCTTACAAGGTTGTGTCTATTTTGTGAAAAAAATTCTTTTTATATTGGTTTACTGAAAAAAACACTCGCCCCTATGCCTGCAGCAGTGGCAATCAGCGCTCCTGGCAGCACATAGCGGGTCTTAGTAACATGTATGGAACCAAAATATATACTAACACAATAAAATACCGTTTCCGTAGAACTCATCATAACCGATGCCGCCATGCCAAGATAAGAATCCGGGCCATAGCTTTTAAAAATATCCAGGGCCAGTCCTGTGGCAGCCGAATTTGAGATCAGGCGCACCAAGGTCAAGGGAATCAGCGGCGTCGGCAAATGAAGCCACTGGGCCGGACCAGAAAGACAATCACAGACTGCCTCCAAAAGCCCGGAAGCCCGAATTACTCCCACAGCCGTTAAAAGTCCTGCCAAAGTAGGAAGAAGCTCTGCTGCTGTCTTTGCTCCATCCTTTGCCCCTGCCAAAAAATCATCAAATACCGGACGTTTTGACAATACACCAAACCCCACAATATAACTGATTACCAGCGGCACTAATATTCGGGATATCCACGAAATCATTTTCCTGCCACCACCTTCCAAAGCCGAACCAGCTTACAGAAAATTACGGCAGCCAAAGTAGAACAGCCTGTGGCAATCAATGCCGGACCTAAAATTGCCGCAGGATTTTCGGAACCATACTGGCTGCGATACGCAATCATACTGACCGGCACAAGTTGTAGGGAAGAAATATTGATTATCAGAAATGTACACATAGCATCACTAGCTCTGTTCTGCCTTGTCTCCTGACCAAGAAGCTTCATAGCCAAAAGTCCTGCAGGCGTAGCCGCCATGCCAAGCCCCAGCATATTGGCCACCATATTCACTGCAATCGGCACACGGGCCGGATGATCTTTCTCCAGCTCAGGAAACAAAAAAGATAAAATAGGACTCATCTTTTCTGCCAGCCATTCAATCAATCCTGCCCGATTTCCAATTTCCAGAATCCCGCACCAGAAAGACATAATTCCTGCCATAGTCAGACACAGTTTCACCGCATCCCCAGCAGAATCCAAAATACTCTGTGTCACCACATCCAGAGTATTGTTGGCTGCCCCCCACATAATTCCTGCCAGAATCATAAAGCTCCACAGATAATTCAACATGTTTCATGCTCTCTTTGCACTCTTTTGTTTTAATCTATGGACAGGATTCCAAAATTATGATGAAATTCTCCGAAGTTCCACCCAACCAAAAATTAAGCTTATCCTCTGCTTCATTTCTGGCCGGATGAAAACACTAAGCCTCTGACGGCAATCCCATCAGGTCATAAATCACATGCTCCACGGTCTCTATTTTATCTGCACGGTAAGCATTGCTTCCGCAAAACAACAGTGCATGATCCAAATCTCCCTCTGCAGCATTGGATAATGCCTTTGTGATACAATAGGGAATGTTTTTCGGATCACAGTGTTCCAGACATTGATAACAATGTTCAATCTTTGCCTTATGGTCTGCCACATAATCCAGAAAACGGTTTCGGATTGCCCTTCCTGGCATTCCCACCGGACTTTTCGTTATGACAATATCCTCTTTTTTCGCATCAATATAAGTCTGCTTATAGGACATGGGAGCATCACATTCTTCCGTTGTCACAAACCGGGTAGCCACCTGCACCCCATCCGCACCCAGGTCAAAAGCATGTTCCACATCCTGACGGGTGTAGATTCCCCCGGCAAGAACCACAGGAATCGATTTATCATACTTTTCTTCATACTGCTTTACTACTTTTAAAATCCCCCGGACTTCTTCATCATAAGCTGTTGCATCATAGGTTTCTGGCACATTGTCCGTATCTGCCCCATATTCGGAAAGCTGTTCCCTGGAAAATCCCAAATGTCCCCCGGCAAGAGGCCCCTCAATCACCACCAAATCCGGAGCTTTCTTATACTTTCTGTCCCACATTTTACAGATTACCATGGCTGATTTCGCCGTGGAAACAATGGGAGCCAGCTTTGTCCGCACCGTCTCACCGGCAATACGCTTTGCCTCTTCCAGATACCCTGGCAAATCCACCGGAAGTCCGGCTCCGGATATAATCAAATCCGCCCCTGCCTTAACTGCTTCCTTCACATACTGGGCATAATTTTTCGTAGCCACCATAATATTAAAACCTATGATTCCATCAGGAGCAATGGCCCTTGCTTTTTCAAACTCAGTTCCTATGGCACGCATATTCGCTCCCATGGGATCTTTTAAAAAGTCCGGATCTCGAAACCCAATCTGCGCCGTAGAAATAATCCCGATACCACCTGCTTTTGCCACAGCCCCTGCCAGAGAAGAAAGGCTGATGCCCACTCCCATACCACCTTGTATGACAGGATACTTTGCAATCAGATCTCCAATCACCAACGGATTGATTTTTCTCACGCCTGTCTCCCCCTTCTATATCTATAAAATTTCAATCACATAACCCGGAACCGTTTATAACGCTGCTCAACGATTTCATCTTCGGTCATCACATCATATTTCAACAAAAATTCTTCCATTTTTCCTTTCAGAATGGCTGACAGAACAGGCAAAGTATCTGAATTTGCGGGTTCCTCCTCTGGAATAATCTGTTCAATAAATCCTTGCTCATACAAATCTACAGCCGTAATCTTCATTACCCGCGCTGCATCTGGCGCCTTTTTGCTGTCCTTCCACAAAATAGAAGCAAATCCCTCTGGAGACAAAATGGAATAAATCGCATTTTCCATCATCCACACTTCATTGGCAACTGCAAGGGCCAAAGCGCCCCCACTGCCTCCCTCTCCAATTACAATGGAAAGCACCGGAACCTTCAAAGAAGCCATCTCAAACAGATTTCGTGCAATGGCCTCACCCTGTCCCCGCTCCTCCGCCTCCAGGCCGCAAAAAGCCCCTGGCGTATCTACCAGACAGATAACAGGCCGCCCAAAAGTTTCTGCCTGCTTCATCAGACGCAAAGCCTTTCGGTATCCTTCCGGAGAAGGCATACCAAAGTTACACTTAATATTTTCCTTGGTATTTTTGCCCTTCTGCTGCCCGATTACGGTCACTGGTCTGCCATGGAAAGATGCAATTCCTCCAATAATCGCTCCGTCGTCGCCAAAATACCGGTCCCCATGAAACTCCACAAATTCGTCAAAAACAGCATTTATATAATCCGCTGCCGTAAGACGTCCTGCAGCACGGGATAACTGAACCATATCCCAGGCAGTCTTTTCTTCTGGAACCGAATTTTCTTTCTTCTTACTGTTCCTTTTATTCCTTCCAAAATCAAACAGACTGGAAGACATCAAAGGTTCTCTGACAATTCCCGCGGCCTCTTCCACATTATCTGGAATAACATAACCATTTTCCTCCCCTTTTCCGTGAAGACGAAGAATCTGGCTTAATACTTCTTTCTGGTCTTTCCGTTCCACAATCTTATCTACAAATCCATGTTCCAGCAAAAACTCCGCACGCTGAAAACCTTCCGGCAGCTTTTGCCGAATGGTCTGCTCAATTACCCGCGGCCCTGCAAACCCAATCAAAGCATTTGGCTCTGCCAGAATAATATCTCCAAGCATGGCAAAACTGGCAGTCACTCCCCCGGTAGTTGGATCTGTCAGCACGCTTATAAACAGCTGGCCTGCTTCATGGTGTTTCTTTAAAGCAGCCGAAGTCTTTGCCATCTGCATCAGAGACACAATTCCTTCCTGCATACGCGCTCCGCCAGAACAGGCAAAAAGAATTACCGGCAGCTTTTCGGATGTAGCACGCTCTACCATCTGGGTGACTTTTTCCCCCACAATATGTCCCATACTGCTCATAAGGAACCTTGCGTCACAGACTCCGAAAGCCGTCTCCTGACCGCCGATCTTTCCCTTTCCTGTAACAATGGCCTCGTTTAAGTTCGTCCGCTCTTTGGCAGCCTGAACTTTCCTCTCATATCCCGGAAAATTCAGAGGATTGGTAAATTCCATGTCTCCGTTCCACTCTTCAAAAGTGCCTTCATCGATCAGCATTTCAATCCGCCGAAATGCATGAACCCGGAAATATCCCCCGCACTTGGGACAGACATAAAAATTATTTTTCACGTCCTCCACATAGATTGGCTGACCGCACTTGTTGCACTTGCGCCAAAGACCTTGTGGTATATTTGGCTCTTCCTCTTTCCTCTGTGACCGGTATTTGGTATCAATCACGGTATATGTCTTTTTAAACATATTTTTAAGCATAACTGGTCATCCTTTTCTCAACTGTTGCCGAATTGTTATTTACAATATTCCGGAAAATAAGTCTGGATAAAATGTGTGTCTGTGTCTCCATCCTCATAGGCTGGATGGCAGAGAATTTCAAACTGGAAATCCAGGTTCGTGTCAATTCCCTCAATAATCAGCTCCCCTAAAGCGCTTCTCATCTTGGCAATGGCCTCATCCCGGTCCTTCCCATGGACAATCAGCTTCATAAGCATGGAATCATAGTTGGCAGGAACTTTATAATCATTATAAATGTGCGTATCTACCCGGATTCCATTGCCTCCCGGCACATGCACATTGGTAATCTTTCCCGGACAAGGCATAAAATTCCGAACAGGATTTTCTGCATTGATTCTGCATTCAATGGCATGTCCCTGAATTTGAATCTCACTTTGAGACACGCTTAACGGCTCCCCTGCTGCCACCCGAATCTGTTCTTTGATCAAATCCAATCCACTGACCAACTCAGTTACCGGATGCTCCACCTGAATCCGGGTGTTCATCTCCATAAAATAAAAATTCTTATCCTTATCTAGCAAAAATTCAATGGTACCAGCATTTTCATATCCCACTGCCTTTGCCGCACGGACTGCCGTCTCACCCATTTTTGTTCTTAATTCACTGGAAATGGCCACAGACGGCGATTCTTCCAGAACCTTCTGATGACGCCGCTGAATGGAACAATCTCTCTCTCCAAGATGAACCACATTGCCATGTTTATCCGCCATAATCTGAAACTCAATATGCCGAGGTTTTTCAATATACTTTTCCAGATACATGGTGTCATCCGAAAAACCTTTGATAGACTCCATCTGTGCATTCTGGAAATTTCCTTCAAAATCCTCTTCACCGTAGGAAATCCGCATTCCCTTTCCGCCGCCTCCAGAGGAAGCCTTAATCATAACCGGAAAACCGATTTTCTTTGCAAGGACAAGAGCTTCTTCCGCCTTATGGACGGGTTCCTTTCCGCCGGGAACCACTGGCACTCCTGCTTCCATCATCGTCTTACGCGCCTCTGATTTATTTCCCATCCGGTTGATAATAGAAGCGGACGGCCCAATAAAAGCAATTTTACACTTTTCACAAAGGTCTGCAAACCGTGCATTTTCCGACAAAAATCCAAATCCAGGATGAATGGCCTCAGCTTTCATGGCAACCGTTGCCGATAAAATACGCTCCATATTCAGATAACTCTGTCCCGACGGGGCAGGACCAATGCAGATAGCTTCATCTGCCAGAAGCGTATGCAGACTGTCCCGGTCTGCCTCGGAATAGACTGCCACTGTCTTAATTCCCATTTCCCGGCATGCACGGATAATTCTCACCGCGATTTCGCCGCGGTTTGCGATCAGTATTTTTTCAAACATAGGTCCACCTCGTGTTTAACCAATCATAAATGTCAGTTCTGCCAAAACAGCCACTTTGCCCTCATTATTGGTAGCGACCGCCTTACCGATTCCCACTGGACCCTTCTGCTTGATAATCTCACATTCCAGCTTCAGACGGTCTCCAGGAACCACCTTCTGTTTGAATTTAGCATTGTTGATGGCGCCAAAATAAGCAGTTTTTCCTTTATTCTCCTCCACACTTAAAATGGCAACCGCCCCAACCTGAGCCAGAGCCTCCACCATCAGCACTCCCGGCATAACCGGTTCCTGGGGAAAATGTCCTGCAAACTGTGATTCATTGTAGGTAATCGACTTATATCCAACCGCACGAACACCCGGTTCCAGCTCTTCAATCGTATCAATCAGCAAAAACGGATGTCTGTGAGGAATAATTTCCTGAATTTCTTTGATTCCCAACTTCATAATTTCCTCTTTCCTGACGCATCTGCCACGTCATCCAGACAGCTTTGAAAACGTATTCTTATTTCATTCACGCTTTCTGCAAGCACAAAACACACTAGATTCTTCAATTAACGAATGCGGAACAACGGCTGTCCATACTCTACCACATTCTCATTCTCCACAAGAATGGCCTCCACAATGCCGTCGTACTCACTCTCAATCTCGTTCATCAGCTTCATGGCCTCAATAATACCAAGAACCTGACCCTTTTTCACGGTATCCCCAACACGGACAAAGGGATCTGCATCTGGTGAAGATGCACAGTAGAACGTTCCCACCAAAGGCGATGTAATCACCTTATCGGAGCCAATGTCCAATTTGTCTTCCTTTTGGGCTTCCTCTGCCTTTTCCTCAACAGCCGGAGCGGCAAAAAGTCCTTTCCCAGCAAGTCCGGAAAGTCCTGTATCCCCTGTGGGAACTGCCACAGCCATAGGACTGACCACTGGCGCTGCCGGCTGAGAAATCACTACAGGAGCCACTGGAGCCTGAGACACATTCTTCTTCTTTTTCTTCTTCAGAACCAGCATCTGATCTCCTTCTTCATACTCAAAACTAGTCAGACCATTATCCGAAACTGCCTGAATTAATCTTATAATATCATCAATCGTCATCTTTTATCTCCTCCTTAGTCCCGGAATTTCTTCACCAGCAATGTGGCATTATGGCCGCCAAATCCTAAAGAATTGCTGATTGCACAGTTTACTTCCATGGCCACACCGTCACCCTTTGTATAATCCAGATCACATTCCGGATCGTCCATGGTAAGTCCGGCTGTAGCATGAACAAATCCTTCTTCAATGGACTTCACACAGGTAATAAATTCTACTCCGCCGGCTGCCCCAAGGAGATGGCCGATCATGGATTTTGTAGAATTGATTTTTACCTTGTTCGCATGTTCACCAAAAGTCAGTTTAATGGCCTTTGTCTCAAAAAGATCATTGTGATGAGTGCTGGTTCCATGGGCATTGATATAATCCACGTCCTCTGGTTTCATTCCCGCGTCTTCAATGGCAGCCTCCATAGCTTTCGCTGCGCCGCTGCCGTCCTCTGCAGGAGAAGTAATATGAAAAGCGTCGCAGGTAGCTCCATAACCGCCTAACTCTGCATAAATCTTTGCCCCTCTTGCTTTGGCATGTTCCAAAGACTCCAGAACAACAATTCCAGCTCCCTCACCCATGACAAATCCATTTCTTTCCTTGTCAAAAGGTATGGATGCCCGCATGGGATCTTCTGTGGTGTTCAAAGCAGTAAGAGCTGTAAATCCAGCTACTCCAATCGGTGTAATGCTGGCTTCAGAGCCGCCTGCCACCATCACATCTGCCTCCCCGTACTGAATGGAACGGAATGCCTCCCCAATGCTGTGAGTTCCTGTAGCGCAGGCTGTCACCACATTGATACATTTTCCCTTTAAGCCGTATTGAATGGCCACATTTCCTGCTGCCATATTGGAGATCATCAAAGGAACCAGAAGAGGATTCACTCTTCCAGGACCCTTTTCCAGAAGCTTTTTATACTCCCGCTCAATGGACTGAAGACTTCCGATTCCTGATCCCACACTGACACCAACCCGGAACGGATCTTCCTTTTCCATATCAATTCCCGCATCCTCCAAAGCTTCTTTGGCAGCGCTTACTGCAAACTGACAAAACAGCTCCATCCGTTTGGCCGTTTTAGGGTCCATGGCTTTTTTAGGATCATAATCCTTAACCTGAGCCGCCAGCTTTGCCTTATAATCCGCTGTATCAAAATAAGTGATCGGACCAATTCCAACCTTCTTTTCCTTTAAACTGTTCCAAAATTCCTCCACACTGTTTCCAATTGGAGTAATAGCTCCCAGTCCGGTTACAACAACTCTTCTGCTCATAATTCACTCTCCTTACTACATTGCCATTCCGCCATCTACACAGATCACCTGACCTGTAATATATTTCGCTGCGTCCGATGCCAGAAATGCCACCGTATCCGCAATATCCGCTGCAGTTCCAAAATGTTTCATAGGAATCTGCTCCACCACCGCTTCCTTCACTGTATCCGGCAACACCTGCGTCATTTCTGTATCAATGAATCCAGGGGCCACTGCATTGGAAGTAATTCCTCTGCTGGCAAACTCCCTTGCCACGGACTTGGTAATTCCGATTACCCCTGCCTTGGAAGCGCTGTAATTCACCTGTCCTGCATTTCCCATAATACCGGAAACAGAAGAAATGTTGATGATTCTTCCCGATTTCTGCTTTAACATCTGTCTTGCCACATGGCGGATACAGTTAAAAGCTCCCTTAAGGTTGGTATTCAAAACCGCATCAAAATCCTCTTCGCTCATTTTCATCAGCAGATTATCTCTTGTAATGCCTGCATTATTCACAAGAATATCCACCCGGCCATACTGTTTAATTACATAGGAAATCAGCTCTGACGCCTTCTCAAAATCCGACACATTACACTGAATGGACTCTGCTTTTCCTCCAGCTGCCTCAATCTCTTTTACCACTTCCTCGGCTCTTGCACCGGAACCATTGTAATTGACAATCACTGTTGCACCCTTTGATGCCAATGTAACCGCAATCTCCCGGCCAATTCCCCGGCTTGCGCCGGTCACAACCGCAACTTTACCTGTCAGCATTCTATCCCGTCCTCTCTTTATCTACAAAAGCTCTTTTACTGCTTTTTCAATATCCTCAAGCTTTTCTATATTCAAAACCTTCACGGTCCGATTAATCTTCTTCATAAATCCCGCCAGGGTTTTCCCCGGTCCGATTTCCACAAAAGTATCCACTCCGTCTGCCAGAAGCATCTCCATACTCTGCTGCCAGCGAACCGAAGAAGAAACCTGTTTCACCAAAAGAGGCTTCACACAATCTGCCTCCTTCACATAATCTGCAGTCACATTTGCCACATACGGGACAACCGGAGTATGTACCTCCACCTGTTCAAGCACCTTTTCCAATTTCTCTCCGGCACCCAAAAGCATTCCAGAATGGAATGGTCCGCTGACCTTTAAAGGCACTGTCCGTTTGGCTCCGGCCTCTTTTAGTTTCTCACAGGCCAGATCCACTGCTGCTGTTTTTCCCGAAATTACAATCTGACCCGGACAGTTATAATTGGCAATCTGCACATCTTTTAAATCTGCCAGCACATTTTCAATAGCCGCCGCATCCAGTCCCAAAACCGCTGCCATGGCCCCCTGTCCCACAGGAACTTCCTCCTGCATGAAAATTCCCCTCTGCCGCACAGTGGCGATGGCATCTGCCTCACTCATCACACCTGCTGCATAGAGGGCGCAATACTCACCTAAGCTTAATCCGGCTGTTACATCCGGTTTTATTCCCTTTTCCTCCAGCACCTTTGTCATGGCAATACTGGTTGTCACCATGGCCGCCTGAGTATATTCCGTTATATCCAGCCGGTCATTTTCCGTAAAACACAATTCTGGAACCGAAAACCCCAGCAAATTACTTGCCAGGTCAAATACCTGCTTTCCAATCTCGGTCTGCTCATAAAAATCTTTACCCATACCGCACACCTGAGCGCCTTGTCCTGGGTAAATAAATGCAATCTTACTCATGGATTGTACTCCTCTTCTTTC
The DNA here is from genome assembly GCA_009911065.1 of Clostridiaceae bacterium. Classification (GTDB taxonomy): domain Bacteria; phylum Bacillota; class Clostridia; order Lachnospirales; family Lachnospiraceae; genus Brotaphodocola. Next base: position 34,540 of record QXWR01000030.1, read on the forward strand.
TTTGGAGGCAGTTTTGATTCACAACGAAACTGCCGCCTATGCTTATACAGCCGTTCCTACCCTTTATGGCTGCCTTTTTGTTTTATCATTCACTGAGGTTTTCTGTCCAGACTTTCCTATTTTGCTGACGCTGGCTTACCTAAAATCATAATTATCTTTTTCCAAGCAATGTCTCTGCCTGCGCCATCATTTCCTCAATCATTTCTTTACAGGTCTGTTCCTTGTTTACCATACCTGCAATCTGCCCTGCCATAATGGTTCCGTTTACCACATCGCCTTCCTGGACTGCCTTGCGCAGAGCGCCTAACGTTAAGTATTCCAGCTCCTCAAAGCTTTTTCCCTCATTTTCCAGCTTCACATACTCCCGCGTCATCTGATTGCGCAGGCAACGCACTGGATGTCCATGGCTTCTGCCGGTTACAGATGAATCAATATCTTTTGCCTTTAAAACCCGGTCTTTATAGTTCTGATGAACCACACATTCTTTTGCCACCAGAAAACGGGTTCCCATCTGAACTGCCTCTGCCCCCAGCATAAATGCAGCCGCAATCCCTCTGCCGTCCCCAATGCCGCCAGCTGCAATCACTGGAATCGATACAGCATCCGCCACCTGAGGCACCAAGGTCATAGTAGTAGTCTCTCCGATATGTCCGCCAGACTCGGTTCCCTCGGCAACAACTGCATCTGCGCCGTATTTCTCCATACGCTTTGCCAAGGCAACCGAAGCCACCACCGGAATCACACGGATTCCCGCCTCTTTCCACATATCCATATATTTTTCCGGATTTCCTGCGCCAGTCGTCACTACCTTGACGCCTTCCTCCACAACTACCTTAGCCACATCATCCGCATGAGGACTCATAAGCATTACATTCACGCCAAAAGGCTTGTCCGTCACTTCTTTTACCTTCCGGATATAATCACGGATCACTTCTCCCGGCGCATTGGCTCCGCCAATTAACCCTAAGCCGCCTGCCTGTGAAACAGCTGCTGCCAGATGATTCTCCGCAACCCAGGCCATACCGCCCTGAATAATCGGACATTCAATTCCTAACAGTTCTGTAATTCTTGTTTTCATATTTTCCTCTTCCCTGACACACACTTGCTGCGTTTGTTTCAAACTTGTCTCAATTCACAGTCCTGAAATGTCTTATATTCATAAGAAGGTGCAGGGCATTACGCCTCTACACCTTTATCTTTCAGGTAATTCATTACATCCCCAACGGTCAGCAGATTCTGCAGATCTTCCGATGGAATCTCAATGGAATACTCATCTTCAAGAGCCATAACCAGCTCAAACAAATCCAGGGAATCTGCTCCCAAATCCTCTTTAAAGGAAGAAGACTCAGTAACAATCTCCTCCTCCACACTCAACTGCTCCGCGATGATTTCTTTCATTCTCTCTAACATGATCTCATTCTCCTTTTTCTTTTAATATGTTTTCCAGGCAATATCGCCCCTCCCTATTATATTGGGAATTTACATTTTTTTCTATATAAATTTTCTTTATTTTTATGGAAAAAAGAAAATTTACCATTCCAGTAAAGTTGCTCCCCAGGTTAAGCCTGCCCCAAAACCAGACATGACAATCTTATCCCCTTTATTCAGCTTCCCTGCCCGGTTCATCTCATCCAAAAGAATCGGAACTGTCGCCGCAGAAGTATTGCCGTAAAACTCCATATTCATGGGAAATTTATCCATAGGCTGTTTCAGTCGTTTGGCCACAGATTCCACAATCCGGTAATTGGCCTGATGAAGGACAAAATACTTCACCTCATCAATACTTACCCCTGACTCCTCCAATACCTGATGAATGCAGGCAGGGACTGTCTTTACCGCAAACTTAAACACTTCCTGTCCGTCCATCGTAATAAACCCCGGTTCTGTGGTAATTCCGTTTATAAAATTACCTCCTGTGCGGGACACACAAGACAGAACATTCCATTTAGCGCCGTCTGATTTCATCACTGTATGAATCACTCCTGTATCCTCTGCCCGGACAACCGCTGCTCCGGCTCCGTCTCCAAACAGCACACAGGTACTCCGGTCTTTCCAGTCAACCAGCTTGCTGATGCAATCTGCTCCAATTACCAGCCCAGTCCGGTAAATCCCTGCTTGGATAAATGCCTGCATTGTACTTAACGCAAACAAAAAACCAGAACAGGCAGCGCTTACATCAAATCCACATGCATTGACAGCTCCGATTGCCTCCTGCACCTCACAGGCTCCGCTGGGAAAACAATGATCCGGAGAAGTGGTTCCCATAAGAATTAAATCCAACTCTTTTTCATCTATTCCCGCATTCTCAAGAGCTTTTCTTGCGGCTTCGGCTGCCATATGGCTGGTTCCTTCCTCCCTTACGACCCGCCTTTGCCGGATGCCGGTTCTTCCTGCAATCCACTCATCGCTGGTATCTACAATCTTTGCCAGATCCTCATTGGTTACTACCTGCGCCGGCACATAAGAGCCGGTCCCAATTATTCTGCTTGTCATGATCTGTATACCCTGTCTTTAATTATTTGTCTGTTCCAGTTCAGATTCCATATGAAATGAAAATTCGATCCTTCTTGCTGAAAATACTTGACCAAAAAACATCTCTTCTCTGAACCATAACATTTACTTCTTCAAATACCTCTCCTGAAAATCATTCTTAAATTTAGTTTTATTCTCAAATGTTTTGAGTCTCAAAGTATTTAGTTTTATTTTATAAAATTATACCTGATTTGTCAAGCTTTATTTCTCGACAAATCAAGTAAAATACCATATTTTCCACTCCATCAAAAATTAAAAACAGGAAAGTAAATTCCAGTCAAAAATCACCCAAATAACTCTGTAGACAAATATCGGTCTCCTGTATCCGGCAGCAATACCACAATGTTCTTTCCACGGTTCTCCTCATCCTTTGCCAGCTCCACTGCCGCCCACAAAGCCGCCCCGGAAGAAATGCCCACTAAAACCCCTTCCAGGGTTCCTGCCTTTCTTCCCATGACAAAAGCATCCTCATTCTCCACCGGCACAATCTTATCATAAATCTCTGTATCCAACACATCCGGCACAAAGCCTGCCCCGATTCCCTGAAGCTTGTGAGCGCCTGCTATTCCTTTGCTAAGTACAGGAGAAGATGCTGGCTCCACTGCCACAATCTTCACATTGGGATTTTGGGACTTTAAATATTGCCCTACACCCGTGATGGTTCCCCCGGTTCCCACGCCTGCCACAAAAATATCTACTTTCCCATCTGTATCTTCCCAAATCTCCGGCCCTGTTGTCTCCCTGTGAGCCGCAGGATTGGCCGGATTTACAAACTGCCCTGGAATGAAACTTCCCGGAATCTCCTTTGCCAGTTCCTCCGCCTTATCTATAGCTGCTTTCATTCCCCCCGCTCCATCGGTAAGCACCAGGCTAGCCCCATAAGCTTTCATCAGCTGCCTTCTTTCCACGCTCATAGTCTCAGGCATAACAATAATAATCCGGTACCCCCTTGCCGCTGCCATCAAAGCCAGCCCGATTCCCGTGTTTCCGGAAGTCGGTTCAATAATTACAGACCCTGGCTTTAAAAGCCCTCTTGTCTCCCCATCTTCAATCATAGCCTTTGCCACCCGGTCTTTCACTGACCCGGCAGGATTCAAATATTCCAGCTTTCCCAGCACACGTGCCTTTAAGCCGTACTCTTTCTCCAAATGAGTCATCTCCAAAAGCGGAGTCCTTCCAATCAACTGCTCTGCAGAAGTATAAATTTTACTCATCCTTTTCACCCTTCCTTTCCAAGGCATAAATATATTGTTAAATTTTTATCAAACCTCTTTACTCTTCCAGCAATCCCTGATAAACCTCTCTCTTTCCAATTCCCCGATCTTTTGCCACCTGCTTCATAGCCTCTTTTTTTTCCATTCCCTGACCAAGATAAAGTGCCATGTGATCTTTAAAAGACAATTCCTCCCAGGACTGTTCCTGTTCCTTTTGCATATCTGTGATTTTTCTCCCCTCAATTACAATCACACACTCCCCCTTTGGCTCTTCTTTCTGGTACCTGCTTATTGCATCCCGGAAAGTGGCAGGAAACACCTCCTCATGCTTTTTCGTAAGCTCTCTGCAGATTGTGATCCTTCTTTCCTCCCCCAACGCCTTTCCCAGCTCTTCAAGAGTCCTGACCAGATGATGAGGAGCCTCATACACAACAATGGTTCTTGTCTCCTTCTCAAGCTCCTTTAATATCCACTGTCTCTCCTTTTTATCCGCCGGCAAAAAGGCTTCAAAACAAAACCGTCTGGTACCAAGGCCGGAAAGGGTTAAGGCCGTCACACATGCTGCTGCTCCCGGCAGAGAAGTAACCTCAATCCCCGCCTCGTAACACTGCCTTACCAATTCCTCTCCTGGATCTGAAATTCCCGGCGTCCCGGCATCTGTCACCAAAGCTACTTTCGTTCCCTCTATCATCTTCTTCACAAGATATTTTCCCTTATCCACCTTGTTAAACTTATGATAACTGGTCATAGGCGTATGAATTTCAAAATGATTCAGAAGCTTTATGCTGTTTCTGGTATCTTCCGCAGCAATCAAATCCACTTGCCGCAAAGTATTTACCACCCGATAAGTAATATCCTCCAAATTTCCAATTGGTGTTGCACACAAATACAGTTTTCCCAATGCTTTATCCACAATCCTCCTGCCCTCCGTCCACAATCATTTACTATAAATCCAAGATTATCCACTTCGTTTCAATCCGCTTCACCAAATCTTACGATGTTTCCCCCAAGATTTAATACCCATAAACCGTGGAAATTTCTTCTGAATAAACTCCTGGTTCCCGAAATACCACAATTGGAGCTTCCACCTCCATCATAGCTCCCCCGCCTTTTACTGCTTCAATCAGCACCATATTTGCATCTTTATCCACAAAAGGATGAACCATTTTCATCTTTTTCGGCTCCAATCCGTATTTCTTTAAGACACAAATAATTTCTGCCAGCCGTCTTGGACGATGGACAACATAAAATCTTCCCCCTGATTTTAAAAGAAGGGATGTCTCCCTCACCACATCCTCCCAGGTACAAAGAATCTCATGGCGAGAAACCGCCTTTCCCAAATTCGGGTTTTTCAAACCATGGTGATTCACCATATAAGGAGGATTGGATGTTACCACATCAAAAGAAGCCCTGCCGAAAATACGGCTGGCTTCCTTAATATCCCCCTGTACAATCTTGACCCGTTCCTCTAACCCATTGAGCCGGACGCTTCTTGCTGCCATCTCTGCAACTGCCTCCTGAATTTCCAGACCAGTAAAATGTTCTCCCTTTGTCTTCGCCTCCAGCAAAATAGGCAAAATCCCAGTACCTGTCCCAAGATCTACCATACATTCCTTTTCCCTCACCCTGGCAAATCCGGACAAAAGCACAGCGTCCATTCCAAAACAAAATCCCTTTTTCTTCTGGATAATCTGATAATGATTCCGTTGCAGATCATCCACCCTTTCATCTTCCCGTATCTCCACAGAAGCCTTTTTTAGCCTACTCATCCAACTTTGACTTCCCCTCTTTTTTCTCCAGCGCTTCCAGTTTCTTAAGCTCCGCGTCCTCCACCTCTGTCTTTTTCTTTTTCTTTCTTGGCTTAAATCGAAGCTGATCTACCTTATATTCTCGAATCTCCTTCTCATCATGGTTCACCGTTACAATAAGCTTCACCTGCTGACGCAGCACATTTACACTTTGCACCTCTCCTCTTAATCCATCGTCTGTAGTAACAAAATCCCCCACATTGGGAAGCTTACTGTTTAAATACTCATAAGTCTCCTCCTCATTTTTCAGGCAGCACATCAATCTTCCGCACACGCCAGAAATCTTGGTAGGATTCAAAGACAGATTCTGTTCCTTTGCCATTCGAATGGAAACCGGAATAAATTCGGACAAATAGGCATGGCAGCACAGCTCACGACCGCAGATTCCTACACCTCCCAAAATCTTTGTCTCATCCCGAACTCCAACCTGTCTTAACTCAATTCGGGTTTTGAACACCGATGCCAGATCTTTTACCAGCTCTCTGAAATCAATCCGTCCATCCGCCGTAAAATAAAACAAAATCTTATTGTTGTCAAACGTATACTCCACATCAATCAGTTTCATCTCAAGACCATGTTTTTGAATCTTTTCCTGACAAATGCCAAAAGCATCTTTCTCCTTTTCCCGGTTATTTTCCTCCTTGATACGATCTTCCTCTGTGGCCATTCGAATCACAGACTTTAATGGCTGCACCACCTTGGAATCATCCACTTCCCGGTTTCCAAGCACCACATATCCATACTCAATCCCTCTGGCTGTCTCCACAATCACATGATCGCCACTGTTTATCTCCATGTCACCCGGTCCAAAATAATAGACCTTTCCGCCGGTTCGAAACCTTACGCCAATTACTGTCACCATACAGTTATACTCCCTTTTCGCTGAAATTTTTATTAATACCCGAATCCTTCATTGATAAAAGCATCAGTTCCATAATCAATTCCATATTAACATTGGAATGCAGACGCCTTCTGGTCTTTCCAATGGAATCCAAAATCATTTCCAATCCGTCATATGAAGAATGATCGCTGATCTCACTGATCGAGTTACATTCATTTTTAAAAATTAATAATTTTTTATCTTTTGTAACTTTATAAAGCAGTACATCCCGATACCACATTTGTATAAAGTCCAGACATTCTTCTATATCCACCTTGTCCTCTTTTAACATACGAATAAAATCAAGAATCTCAGAAATATCCATATGGTGAATATTTTTTAACATCTTTAAAATTTCCTCATTCATGACCCGGAAATCTTCTGAGTTAGCTATGGAAACAGCCCTGCCAAGATTCCCTCTTGCAAATGCCACATAAATCTCCGCATCTGATTTATCCGTCTGTCCCTTTTCCAACAAATAATCTCTCACCATCTCATCCCTTAAAGGCTTCAGTTTTAGCTGAATACACCGGGAAAGTATGGTGGGCAGAAAAGCCTCCTGACTGGTAGTAAGCAAAAGCAAAACTGCATAAGACGGCGGTTCCTCAATGGTCTTTAAAAGGGCATTTTGAGCCTGAACCGTCATCTTCTCCGCTTCGTCCACAATATATATTTTATAGGAACTGCTGTAAGGCTTAATCCATATGGTATCGTAAATTTGTTTCCGTATATCATCCACTCCTATGCTGGAAGGTTTTTCATGGGTCACAAATATCAAATCCGGATGATTATCACTTAGCACCTGTTTGCAGCCATGACAAACCATACATCCTTCCCCTGTATCCTCCTGACAAAGCAGCGCAAGTGCAAAAGCGCGGGCAAGAGATTTCCTTCCCATCCCCACCTCTCCATTTAGAATATAAGCATGGGAAACCATTCCTGTCTGAGCCGCTTTTTTTAAATGTTCCTTAATGGAATCATGTCCAAGAATATCCTTAAATCCCGGCATGTCAACTCCTTTCATACACCAAAAAGTATAACATAAAATCAAACATCTGTATAGAAAAATCCATTTCCAATCGGTTCCCTTTTAAGACCTTTCCCGCAAAATCACGCTTTTAATCGTTTCCACACAACGATCCAGATTCTCATTTTCAAACATTTCATAAACACCCAATCTCATTAAGTTTTCTTCCGAAAAATCCTCCTCATCTGCCAGAAATCTCCTGCACATTTCCACATAGTCTGGTTTCCTCTGCTGACGCTCTCGCATAAGAGCACGTTCCAGACGAATGCCCGTTTCAACCGTAATATAAACCGGCAGAACAATTTCGCCAAAATATCCCTTCAGTTTCTCATAGGATTCCAATGTTCCAATGGAAAGATAATTCTCCGTTCCCCTTCCCATCTTCCCGTCATCTACAGTAGCATAACTCCACAAACCAGCAGCTGTGTGATAATTCCTTCGCTCAATTACCTTCCCTCTTCGCTCAAATTCTTCCAATTCTTCCTCTGTGATAAAATAATATTCCACTCCCTGTCTTTCCCCATCTCTCATAGGACGGGTCGTATAAAGCAAAGTTGGACAAAGCCCCTGACACTCCTTTAAAAGCCTTTTATAAATCGTATCTTTACCAGATGCACTTTTTCCCATCAAATAAAATATTTTCCCCATAGGTTTTCTAGTTCCTTTCCTTTGTATCACCTGCATTTCCTTTTTCTGCACAAACCTTTATTACCTCTGCCCTTTTATCCTCCATTCCCTGTACCAGCAACCCCTTCTCCTTATACTCACAAATCTGTCTTATAATCTCATCATCCATTCTCTCCCCAGGAACAATAATGGGAACACCAGGAGGATACAAATAAATAAATTCACAGGAAATCCGGCCTGCACACGCAGCCACAGGCACTCGTTCCCACTTCGCCTCAAATGCTTCAGCCAAAGTCAACTCTGCCTTCGTATTTCGTTTATACCCAGTTTTCTTCATTCCCCCTTCTTTCTCTTCTCCCTCATTCCACTTCATTTTCTTTGTAATCCCTTCCCCCATCCTCCATTTCCTCTGTAACCGATTTCCGGCTATCTCTTGATCTATTTCCAGCAATGCATTTTCCAAACGGCATAGACCTTCCTGGGTATCCAAAATCGTAGTAATCATAACCACATAATCTATCCCGCACATTTCTACTTCCAACCCATATTTTTCCCGCAGCCAATCTCCTAGCTTTGCCCCTCCAACCCCTGTCTCATAGCAAGAAACCACAATTTTTGATTGATCCAATCCATATACTCCGCTGGTTCCCACTGCCGATTCATCCAACAACTTTAATACTTTCATACCAGATAAGCTTTTTCGCAATCTTTCAAGCCTTTGGGTGAACTTCTTAAAATATTCTTTTCCATGCTCCTCCATCTCAAAAATACATTCCTCCATTCCTGCCATCAGCACATAAGAAGGACTACTGCTTTGAAATACCTGCAAATACCATTCAAGCCTTTCAAGGTCCACAAACTTACTTTTCACATGAAGAATAGCCGTCTGAGTAAACGAAGGTAATGTTTTATGTAAACTTTGAATCACTATATCTGCACCACATTTCAACGCTGACACAGGAAAATCTTCTCCAATGAAAAAATGCGCTCCATGCGCTTCATCTACAATCAAAGGAATCTTTCGCTCATGTACCACGGATGCAATAGACGCCACATCCGATACAACTCCCTCATAAGTAGGAGACACCAGAAATACCGCCTGAGCATCTGGAAAACGTTTCAGTGACTCTTCCACATCCTTCGCTGAAATTCCTCCATTTATCCACAATTTTTCTAAAATCTGTGGATAAACATAAGATACCTCCATATTTTTCAGGATAACTCCATGATAAGTACTTTTGTGACAATTCCGCGCCATTATCATTCTTCCCTTTGAACGTACACTTCCACAAATTGCACTCAATATTCCCCCACTGCTTCCATTGACTAGATAATAACTTTTATCCGCCCCATATACATTTGCCGCCCAGTCCATAGATTCTCGTAATATTCCCTCTGCATGATGCAGATTATCAAAGCCGTCAATCTCTGTAAGATCAATGGAAAAAGGGTTAGGAAAATCTCCGAGAAATCCTTCCACCTGTCTTTTGTGTCCTGGCATATGAAATGGATACATCTCAGACTCTCTATATTTTTTTAATCGCTCCACTAATAAATCTTGTCTTTTCAATTTTAAAACCTGCCTATTCTATTTTAATCTTTCCCAACACATCCCATGCCAAAACATATATGAAAACGAATTTCCTTTTTCCACAATAGCAATTAAATAACCACAAAAGCAATTATATCAACAAAAAATACAAAATACCATAGCATATTCCTCTAAAGTATGATACAATTTTTTCACTTAAAAAAATGAATCTGGAGACAATCCTATGAGAGAAATAGAATTTAAGATGGAACGACAAGGGCTGGTACAAACAGGGGATGAAGTAGAAATTATTGAACGGGAAGGCGTCACTTACAGTTATATCATCGAACCGGCAGTGGCCATGTCCGGCTGCTTTCCTGCTCGTGACCGAATCCAATCCCGAAAAGGAATTGTAAAAGAAATCCGTGAAAACGACCGTGGATTCTATGTAATCGTAATATTTGACGAATAAAAGAAGGGCTGAAATCACAGCCCTTCTTTCTTAATCTTTCATTCGTATTCTACTGCCGTCAGGAATTACAATCACATCTTTCCAGAGAAGCGCCGGTTTTTTGTCTCTTTCCCACTGATAATCTTTCCAATAACAATACACCTGATTATCCAGCATCATAATAAACTCCAGCCTGTCATTTCCTGTTGTCTCTTTTACTTGACGCAATTCTTCGTCATTCAGATAGCTCATTCTCCCATCCGGGGTAATTACAGAAATTACACCATAATTGCTTTTCCAGCTTTTCGGAAGATAATTTCCATAAATATGTTCATTTTCCTCACAATAATACATATCCATAATCCGGCCCTTAAATTCTCGATGAACCTGTTCCGGTTTCTTATCTTCCACCAAAGACTTTCTCATAATTTTACTGTAATGAGTTCCAGACCCGCCCGTTCGAATCAACACACTATAATACAGCCAATCTCCAGCTATACAAAAACTGTCAATATCCAGTTTCTCCTGAACAAAAATCTCCTCCATGCCTTCCGTAATCCGGTAAATCCCTTTCTTGGAGTTTTCTAATTCCCTCAGCTGATAAACTGCATTATCCCTTCTCTGCTCTTTTTGAGTTACACTGATAATCCGATCCTGGTCCATCTGAAGAATCCGATCTTCATACTCTATTGTTCCATCTGCTTCTTTTTTAACATCACGTCCCAACATATCTCGCAGATATATCTCTCCGTTCTCCACATAAACATAGATTCCCGGAATCATCTTCTCAAATTCTTCATTTCCTTCAATTACCTGAATCCGCTCAAAGCTCTCCGTGTAAATTCTCTCTTCTAAAAGACAAAAGTCTTCCACTTCTCTGGCGACAATTTCAATCTCTCCCTTGCTGTCTTTCATTCGATATAAAGTATGAAAAAAATCAGGTGAAACATTTGCCAGAATCGAGTCTTCCCTCTCAGGGCAGGGAAGATAATAAACCCATCCGTCACTGCTGACTTGAATCTCAGGGTTTTCCGGTCCCTCTGAAGCCCATTCTGTCTGCTCTAAAGGAACCGAATATAATACCTGTCCAATTTCTGACAGATAAACAATCTTATTGCCAATTTTAACATGCTTTTTTTGATTTTTCTGAGCTTCCAGGCGACTTTCTTCTTCCAATGACATGGATTCCAAAAACGGTTTCTTCACTAATTCAATCTGTTCTTTTACTTTATCTGCTCCTGCCACAATTACCCAAACTGCAGCAATCAACAATACAATAGCAAATACATTTAAAAATAACGTTTTGGTTTTTGAATACTTGCCGTTTAAATCTCCATTGTCATCCAGCTTCAGATAATCTTCAATCTCAAGAAAAGTAGAGATTTGATTATCATTCTCTGTTCTTTTCTCTTCAGGCGTTTCAGAACCATTTTTTCTCCCCCTATTATCTGCCATACGAGAGGATAAAATCTGTTCCTGAGTAATTCCCATACTCTTTTTTGCTACATCATCCGCCCTGTTTTGAAGCCATTCCACTACATTCTTACCACCAGAAAATTCTTCCAAATTAGAATATAATTCCACATAAGTAAGAATCAGCAATTCTTTTTCCTCATTATGATCTAATTTCATCAAATGAATATAATCATATAACTTCTGATATGTGCGAATATAAAGCTCCTCAAAACGCTCCCGGCGTTCCTGAATACTATTATCCTTCTGCTCCCTCATTCTATTGTCCCCGTCAGAACCAAAAGATTCCTTATATTTCCTTTATCTTCTTATTCTTTATATCCCAACGCCTGCTCCAGCGCCTCTTTCTCCTCATTTCCTAATAAAATTTCTGTCTGTCCCCGATCAACCGCCTTCAGATAAAGGTAGCATCCCTCTCTGCTGTGAACCGAATTCATAACAAATCCCGTATTTGTATAATCCAACAAAGCAAATGCAAAACTCAAATTTCCTCCCATGCCTTTAAATGCATTATATCTAACCATGCCAAATTTTTGAAAGGATGCCCGCATATTTTTATTGTTCGTTCGAATTTGATCCTTATTGGCGCGATCCTGAAATTTAAGCTCCTGTATATCCTGAATGTGGTTGATAATAATATCCTCCAGGGTTTCTGCATCTTTTCCCCGCATAAAATAGTCATAACTTCGATATAATCTTTTAATTTTAAAAATACATACAATCACAACAATCAGTAAGATCAGCGTCAGCACTGCCTGACCAAGCATGATATAAAAAGGATCAATTTTTAAACGATCCAATATACTGATTCCATCCATTCACAATACTCTCCTTGCTATCCAATGGTCTCAATCAATTCAACAATTCTCTCCAATTCTGCCTCCGAATAGTATTCAATCTCAATCTTCCCTTTACTGCGGTCTTTTCGATTAATATTAACCTTTGTTCCTACAATGGTTTTCATTCGTTCTTCCAGATTTTTGAAAATCAATTCTATTGCTTCATCTTCTTTTTCTTTTTTCTTTTCCTTTGGTTCCTTCCCCAAAGCCTTTACCGCTTTTTCAATTTCTCTTACACTTAAATGTTCCTTTACAATTTTTATTGCCAAAGCCAACTGCTGTTTTGGATCTGTAACTGACAACAATGCCCGTGCATGTCCACTGCTGATCAATCCTTCCATTAACATCTGCTGCACTTCCGGAATCAAATTCAAAAGGCGCACACTGTTTGTAATCGTTGTCCGGTTTTTACATACCCGCTCGGCAATCTCTTCCTGTTTTAAATGAAATTCCTGCATTAATCTTTGATAAGCGATTGCCTCCTCAATGGGATTCAAATCCTCTCTTTGAACATTTTCAATCAATGCAATCTCAATGGCCTGCTGCTTTCCATATTCACGAATCACTACTGGAACTTCTTTTATTCCTGCCATTTTTGCTGCCCGCCAACGGCGTTCCCCAGCAATAATCTCATACAAATCGCCTTTTTTCTGCACCAACAAAGGCTGAAGCACACCATATTTTTTGATCGAATCTGCCAGTTCCTGAAGCTGTTCCTCTCGGAAGTCTTTTCTCGGTTGTTCTCTATTCGGTTCTATTGAAGAAAGTTTTACAAAAAACTCATAATTCTCTTTTTCTGCCTCTTTCTCTTCTGAAATAGTTCCCTCTCCTTTGTCTTCCTCTGTGGATTCTTTCTTATCCACCATTTGATCTTTTGCCACTTCCTGAACTACTTCTTCTCCAAAAAATGCACCCAGTCCTTTCCCTAAACCCCTTTTCGTCTTTGCCATCATCATACCTCTCCTCTGCTAATCACTTCCGCTGCCAGCATACGATAACTCTCTGCTCCCGACGACCGTGTATCATAAAGATTAATCGGCATACCATGACTAGGCGCTTCTGCCAGTCTTACATTTCTGGGAATAATTGTCTTGTAAACCGTTCCCTTTAGATAATTCTTTACATTTTCCACTACTTCCAGAGAAAGATTCGTTCGGGCATCGTACATAGTAAATACAACCCCTTCCAATTCCAGCTTTGGATTTAATTTTTTCTTTACCAAATCCACCGTCTGAATGATCTGGCTTAAACCTTCCAGCGCGTAGTACTCACACTGAATTGGGACAAGAACCGTATCTGCTGCTGTCAAAGCATTGATTGTCAATAAGTTTAAAGAGGGCGGACAATCTATGATAATAAAATCATAATTTTCTTCCACTTTTTCCAACTCTTTACTAAGCTTTAATTCTTTTTCTGCCTCTTCTAACAGTTCAATCTCTGCTCCTGCCAAATCCACATCGGAAGGAAGAATGTCCAGATTATCCTGAACCTCTGAAATAATACATTCGTCGATTTTACATTCTCCCATTAAAAGCTCATATACCGTCTTACTCATATACCCTTTTTCAAATCCCAATCCACTGGTGGCATTCCCCTGAGGATCAAAATCTACAGTCAAAACTTTTTGCCCTGCCTCTGCTAAACATGCAGACAAATTAATTGCCGTAGTCGTTTTCCCTACTCCACCCTTTTGATTTGCAATCGCTATTATTCTTCCCATATCTTGTCCTTTTAATTGATTATTCTTCAAGGTACTTTCTATCAGTATATCATATTTTTATTTTTTTTCCTATGTGTAAACAAAATAAATGTTAAAAAAATTTCTAATGTTTCACGTGAAACATATCTAAAAAAAATATGGAAATTTATTGTAAGTGCGTCCGTTTTATATTATAATTAAACTATACAGTGTACGCAGATTTAAAACTGGAGGTCATTATGAAAAGAAGAAACAAACTACTCACTCTCCTACTCTTTTCCACCAATGCTGCTTTAGCTACTGCCTTTCTTAATAAAGTAATCAAAATAAAAGCTACTCAAAAAAACATACTGGCACCCAACTTGGATTCTTCCTTTTACTCCTGGCGCTTGGGACAGGTTTATTATACAAAGAAAGGCTCCGGAAAACCTCTTCTTTTAATCCATGATTTAAACGCTACTTCTGGCAGCTATGAATGGAACCAGATGATACCTCTTTTAACCGAATACTATACGGTCTATACCTTAGATCTTTTAGGATGCGGACGCTCAGAAAAGGTTAATACTACCTATACCAACTATCTCTATGTACAACTGATTACAGACTTCATCAAATCCGAAATCGGTCATCGAACTCATGTAATTGCCACTGGGGAGTCTTGTTCCATTCCCATTATGGCATGTTCCAATGAGCCTGAATTGTTTCACCATATCATGCTGATCAATCCTTTAAAGCTATCGGACTTTTGTCAAATGCCAGGAAAGACAGCCAAGTTTTATAAAAAGATTGTAGATCTTCCAATACTTGGAACCTTATTTTACTACATTGCAGTCAGCAAAAAATTCATTCAGGAAGATGCTGTTGAAAACAAATTTTATAATTTTTCAAGTATCGATTCTTCTTGGATCGATTTATGCTATGAAGCATCCCATACAGGTTTATCTCCAAAATCACTTTACGGAAGTCAAAAATGCAATTATACAAAATGTAATATCAACAACCGTTTAAAAAAGGTTAATAACAGTATTTGTCTAGTTGGTGGAAAAGAAATTAAAAATATTTCCACATACTTGGAAGAATATAAAACCTTTAATCCTGCCATTGAAATTTCTCTTATACCAGAGACAAAACACCTCCCACAATGGGAAGCCCCGCTGAAACTGTTTCATTTGATTAAAACTTATTTTTGTTAGGAGAAATGTTTCACGTGAAACATTTTCTTCCATAAAGCTAAAATCACACGTTTTAGCGGCTGTACTAGCAAGGCAACGGAATGAGGCGTAATGATGCCACGCCTGACATTTTCTGTGCTATTGAGGAAATAAACTAGTATGACCCACACCAATTACCATTATGTTTCGCGCAGGATAAATTTTCATCCTGCAAGGCGGAGGAGGGAGGCGATGCGGTGGCATCGTTGACCGACGACAACGAAGCAGGGGGAAATTTAGACAAGCGAAACATATGGTTAATTGGTGTGAGTCATACTAGTATGATGTAACTTATTTCCTTAATATTTCACGCAAAATAAATTTTCATATACAAGGTTACAACAAGTTATACCAGGGCGAGTTTTTAAATTCATATATAATAAGGAGACAACAACTATGATTCAATTTAATCACTTCAATTTCAATGTACTGGATCTGGAAAAAAGTCTGAAATTTTACAAAGACACACTTGATCTGGAACCAGTACGAGAAAAAACAGCTGCAGACGACTCTTTTAAACTTGTATATCTGGGAGATAAAACAAGCGATTTTACTTTGGAGCTAACATGGCTTCGCGACCGCGCGGAACCCTATAATCTTGGAGAATGTGAATTTCATCTTGCATTTGTAACCGATGATTTTGAAAATCTTCACCAGAAGCATAAAGATCAGGGAGTAATTTGTTATGAAAATGAAAAAATGGGAATCTACTTTATCTCAGATCCAGACGGTTACTGGATCGAAATTGTTCCCCAAAGGTCATAAATACTTGAGCTGCAAGATGATATGTGCATGAGTTTCATCCGTTCACAATATAATAATTCCACTTACAATAATAGGACATCACATATCTATATGTAACAAAAAAGCTGCCAGAGTCAAGAATTTCAAAGTCAAACTCTGGCAGCTTTTTATCCGATTCTCACTACTCTCCCACCGGCTCTTTTCCCGGCATTCCTGCTTTTCGAGGATATTTCCGATCCGTTTTGTTTTTCTTCCTTATCACCAACAAATCTCTCTCTGCATCTGTACCAGTCAAAATAAACTGCTTCACACACTCCACCTCTCCCCCTAAAATCTCTACAGCCTTTTTTCCTTTCTTCATCTCCTCCTCAATTTTGCCAGATTTATACGCTATAAATGCTCCTCCCACTTTCACAAAAGGAATACAATACTCTACCAAAGTAGATGTATTCGCAACTGCTCTTGACACACAATAATCAAATTTCTCCCTATAATCTTTCTGCTGCCCAAAATCCTCAGCCCTACCATGAACTGTCCTGATCTCCTTTAGATTTAATTGTTCAATCACCTCCTGTAAAAATTTAATTCTCTTATTCAAAGAATCTAATAACACCACAGAAAGCTTGGGAAACACAATTTTTAATGGAATCCCAGGAAATCCGGCGCCGGTTCCCACATCAATTAAACTTCTTTCTTCTTCTCCCAATCCCTCCACTACCTTCACCAATGAAAGACTGTCTGTAAAATGTTTATACACCACATCCGAAAGTTCTGTAATCCCTGTCAAATTCATCACTTTGTTCCATTGAATCAGGATCTCATAATAATTATAAAATTGGTCGATTTGTGTATCAGACAAAGTAATTCCAAGTTCTCCCACTGCCAATGTTATCTTCTCTTTAAATACCAAATCCATATAATCCCTCTTTTCCTCCATACCAACTGACTAATTTTAAATCAATCTTTTTAATATTACGATCCTCTATTTTTATATCTTATAACTTCGCCAAAGACACAAAAAAACACGAAAAATTCTTATTCCTTCTTTCCTCTTCTCTGCTCCAAATATACTAATAAAACTGAAATATCTGCAGGTGACACACCAGAAATTCGAGATGCCTGTCCAATGGAAACTGGTTTATAAAGATTCAATTTCTGGATTGCCTCCCGCCGCAAACTCCCCACCACACTGTAATCAAATCCCACATCAAGTTTTCTGTTTTCCAATTTCTTAAACTGAGCCACCTGCTGTTGCTGACGCTTGAGATAACCTTCATATTTAATATGAATATTCACCTGCTCCATCACATCCTCCGGTAACTTTGGACGTCCCTCATCAATCTCACTTAACACAAAATAATTCAACTCTGGACGTCTCATCAGCTCAGCAAGAGTAGCTCCCGTTTTCAACAAGGTACTGCCATTCTTTTCAAGAAAACTTTGAACCTTTTCATTGGCGCCTACAGGGGTCTTTTCCACCCGTCTAATTTCCTCCTCAATAGCCTTCTCCTTCCAGATCACATGTTGATAATCCTCCTCACAAACCAGACCAATTTCATATCCAATTTTCCGAAGTCTGAGATCCGCATTATCCTGACGCAAAAGTAACCGATATTCTGCACGTGAAGTCATCATCCGATAAGGCTCATGGTTCTCCTTTGTCACCAGATCGTCAATCAAAACTCCAATATAAGCCTGAGAGCGATCCAACACAAAAGGTTCCCTTCCCAAAACTCTCATAGCAGCATTCACTCCTGCCATAAAACCCTGAGCCGCTGCCTCCTCATATCCTGAGCTTCCGTTAAACTGTCCCCCGCTGAACAATCCCTCAATGGTACGAAACTCCAAAGAAGGCAAAAGCTGCCTGGAATTAATACAGTCATATTCAATTGCATAAGCATTTCTCACAATTTTTACATTTTCCAACCCAGCTACTGTACGATACATCTGATACTGCACATCTTCCGGAAGAGAACTGGACATTCCGCTTAAATACATTTCATTGGTATATAATCCCTCTGGCTCAATAAATACCTGATGTCTCTCCTTATCCGGAAATTTTACCACCTTATCTTCAATAGAAGGACAATAACGAGGACCGGTTCCCTCAATAACTCCCGAAAAAAGCGGCGACCGTTCCAGATTCTCCCGAATAATCTCATGGGTTTTGGAATTTGTATAAGTCAGCCAACAGGAAACCTGTTCCTTTTGGACAGACTCAGGATCTGTAGAAAAGGAAAAAGGAACCACCTGTTTATCTCCAAACTGCTCTTCCATCTTAGAAAAATCAATACTTCTCTTATCTACCCGCGCTGGAGTTCCTGTCTTAAAACGGAACATTTCAATCCCATTAGCAATTAAAGAATCCGTCAAATGAGTAGCTGCCTGAAGTCCATTGGGACCAGTTGGATTGCTCACATCCCCATAAATACATCTTGCTCTCAAATAAGTTCCAGTTGCCAGAACTACAGCCTTTCCATGATAAAAAGCGCCGGAAACGGTTTTCACACCCTGAATTTTCCCATGCTCCACCACAATTTCTGAGACCTCAGCCTGCCGAATGGTCAAATGATCTGTATTTTCCAAAGTTTTTCGCATCTGACGGCTATAATCCTGTTTATCTGCCTGAGCGCGAAGAGAATGGACTGCCGGTCCTTTGGATTCATTCAACATCTTTGACTGAATAAATGTTTGGTCTATATTTTTTCCCATCTCTCCCCCAAGAGCGTCGATCTCCCGTACAAGATGGCCTTTCGAACTTCCCCCAATATTCGGATTGCAAGGCATTAAAGCAATACTGTCAATACTAACCGTAAAAATTATGGTTTCCAACCCCAAACGCCCGCAGGCCAATGCCGCCTCACAACCTGCATGACCAGCTCCCACTACAATGACATCATAAAATTCCTCCAGATTCGGCATACAAAGCCCCACTCCTTCCTGCTCTAATCTTCTCATCTAAAAACATCTATTTTCCCATACAAAATCTTCCAAAAATTTCATTTACCAAATCTTCCCCAACTGCCTCTCCAACAATCGTTCCCAGCTTCCCATAAGCTTCCATCAAATCTATCGTCAAAAAATCTTCCGGCACTCCACTTTCAATTCCCTGAAGAACCATCTTAATACTTTGAAAAGCTGACTCCAATGCTGACTTATGACGGGTATTTGTGATCATCACCTCGTCATCTTTCTCAATCTCTCCAATTAAAAACATCCGCTCTACTATCTTCTCCAAATCTTCAATTCCTGTCTCCTCTCTGGCTGAAATCACCACAACAGGACAACCAGTTTTCTTCTTTAGTTCATCCACTTCAACTTTCATGGAAAGATCTGCCTTATTTAAAAGAACAATCGCTTTTCTTCCCTCAATCCAATCCATAATTTTCTCATCATTCTCATCCAGATCTTCTCCCCCGTCTACCACATAAAAAATTAAATCTGCCTCATTTGCCGCTTCTCTGGCCCGAACCACTCCAATCTGCTCCACCACATCTGCTGTTTCCCGAATCCCGGCTGTATCCATCAGTTTTAAAAAAACATCCCCCAAACGAATCGGTTCCTCCAATACGTCACGGGTAGTACCTGCCACATCCGTTACAATAGCCCTCTCCTCTCCCACCAAAACATTCATTAAAGAAGACTTTCCTGCATTGGGCTTTCCCAAAATCACCGTCCGAATCCCCTCTGATACAATCTTCCCATTATCTGCTGAACGGATCAACCTTTCAATCTCCTTTGCCACAGGGTCCAAAATCTTCTGAAGCTCCTCCCCATATCCATCCAGAGAAATATGCTCAGGATCATCCAAAGCAGACTCAATATAAGCCATATGATATAAAATCTCCTCCCGCAGCTTCCCAATCTTCTGAGATACTGAGCCTTTCAGCTGCCTGACGGAATTTTTCATAGCATATTCATTTTTTGCATGAATCAAATCCATCACAGCCTCAGCCTGAGACAAATCCATACGGCCATTTAAAAAAGCTCGTTTTGTAAATTCCCCAGGCTCAGCCATATCTGCTCCTGCCCGAATAACAGCTTCCAATATTTTTCTAGTAACCAATATTCCCCCATGACAATTAATCTCAACGGTATCTTCTCCAGTATAACTGTGAGGTCCCCTCATTACCACTGCCAAAACCTCATCCAAAACCACTCCACTCTCTTTGATTACCCCATAATGTACCGTATGAGAATCTACATCAGCCAGATGCTTCCCTTTTTTCCCACTTTCAAACACCCGGTCTGCCACAGTGATTGCCTCGCTTCCGCTAATCCTTACAATCCCTATTCCTGCGCTCCCCATAGCTGTTGCCACAGCTGCAATGGTATCCGTCATTCTCCCAGTTCCCATCCACTGCCTCCAATTTATATAATAAAAAATTAGGATTATCTGATAAAACTCTTATAAAATATTCTTTCCCAAATAAAAAAAATTGACGGCTAGCGGTGGCTCATTCCCACTACCAGACGCCTTGTTACGATTCACTTTCCAAAAAGCAGCATTAGAGAAATAACCGAAAGTCAAATCTCCATACATTCCATTATTTCTCCAATGCAGCTTAACGTTTGACAACTTATCTCTTATTGCTGTACTTCTTTTGTTTCCTCCCGGTTACGTCCCCCATACCGTTCTCTCCGGTTCCCATAACTCTCTCTCTTTAATGAAATTACCACATGACGATAAGGTTCTTCCCCTTCACTTCTGGTAACAACATAACGATCATTCTGAAGGGCAGAATGGATAATTCTTCTCTCATAAGGATTCATAGGCTCCAAAGATACCGGACGTTTCGTTCTCTTTACCTTATAAGAAATATTTCTGGCAAGAGTCTCCAAAGTATCTTTCCTTCTTTCACGGTAATTTTCCGTATCCAGTTTCACCCGAAGATATCCTTCTGTTTCCTTGTTTACCACAAGGCTGACCAAATATTGAAGAGAATCCAAAGTCTGTCCCCGCTTACCGATCAAAAGTCCCATATCTTCCCCGGTCAACATGACCTGCATCTCACCTTCTTCACGGTTTACAGATGTTTCCACAGAAACCTCCATTCCCATTGTTCCAAAAATCTGGTCCAAAAATTCTCTGGCCTTCTGCTGAACAACAGCCTCATCCATCTTCACTTCCTGTCTGATCTTTGGCTCTCGTTCTGTTCTTGGCTCACTTAAACGCCGCTCCCGTCCTTCTGGCCTTCCCCCTTCTCGCTTTCCATACCGCTTTCGGTCAAAATCCCTGGACTCATAATTTTTCCGCTGTGGTCTGTCCCAAACTTTTTCGGTCTGAGAAACAGCTCCCTTTTCCAAAGCCTTCTCCACACCTTCCAAACTTTCCAATCCTTCATCCTTTGAAGTTTCTTCCTGCTTTAAAACTTCTGTTTTAACAGAACGCTCTTTCTTCTCTTCTTCTGCCTTAGCTTCCTTTTCTTTTCTTTCCGCCTCAGCCTTTCTTTCTCTTTCCTTTTTCTCTGCTTCTGCTTTTGCCGCCTTTTCTCTCTTCTCAGCTTCCGCTCTGGCAGCCCGCTCAGCTTTTTCCTTCTCCACCTTTTGTTTTTTGGCTTCTTTTTCCTCATCTTCCCCCATTACGCGGGCACGAATGATACAGGACTTTCCCCCAAATAATCCTAGAAAACCAGAACTTTCTTTCTGCACCACTTCATAATGCAAATGCTCAGTGGTGGTTTTCAGTTCCAACAAAGCCTTTGTAATGGCTTCATCCAATGTTTTTGCAGAAATGGTAATCATATCATCCATTCTCCTACACCCCCTTACTTGTTATGTTTCTCGTTATATTTTGCAACCATAGCCGCCTTGGCTGCCAGACTTTCCGGATTCGCATTCATATTATAATATTCATTGGATTCCTTCACCTGCTGTCTGGTCTTCTCCAGTTTTTCACTTCTCTGCTTTTCTTCTTTCTCTCTGGCTGCCTGGATATTTTTCGCATTCATAGTGGCATTCTGAGAAATTTTCTGAGGCGGAAGCCCCTTCTTTGCCCGTTTTGCATTGGCCTTTTCCAAATTCTTTTGAATCATCTCATCCATATCTACCTTATTCAGATAAGCATTGACGATCAACTGCTGAATAATCTGAAATACACTGCTGGCAACCCAGTAAATACCAATTGCCGCTGGAAACGTGAAACAGAAAAATACAGACATCATAGGCATCATCACATTCATCTGTTTCATCATCTGAGCGCTGGTGCTGTTCTCATCCTGCTGAGGCTGATTGGACATCATAAGCTTTGCGCTGAACCACTGGCTTAAACCTGCCAGAATCGGAATGAGCCAAGCAGCATTGGGCGTCATTCCCTGCCATGGATTGGTTGCCAGATTAATACCCAAAAACTCGTTCATCTTCTCAATGGCAACCGAATTTTCACTAATCACAGTAGCGGCATCTGGAAAACGCTTTCCAAGCTCACCCCATTGCTCAGGATTCAGTTTATACAAAATATCTACCATCTTGTTGCCAAGAGCTTCCCCTGCCACTCCGGTCAGATCTCCGATTTTTGTGACTCCAACAAGAGGAACATTGTTTTCTTCGGCAAACTGAAGTAAGGCGGCTCCCGCCCCCTCTTTTAAATCAGCTGCCGCTGCAGTATTCGTAATTGCATATACTACCTGCATAAAATAAGTTTTCACAGAGCTTACATAGGCAGGAATATTATAGATCACCCGGTACAAAGCCAGAAGAATCGGCATCTGAATCAGAAGCTGCAGACATCCGCCAGTCATGGAAGTGCCATATTTCTCATAAACCGCTTTGGTCTCCACATTCATCTTCATCATGGACTCATTGTCCGTCTTACCTTTATACTTATTCTGAACTGCCTGAAGTTCCGGCTGCATAACTGACATTAATTTTGAAGACTTCTGCTGTTTAATCGTCAGCGGAAACATCAAAACCTTTACAACCAGGGTAAACAAAATAATACACAACCCAATATTCAATATTCCCATGGAACTGGTAAATCGAAAAAGTAAATCCATAATCCATCCCAAAATTTGGGACACCGGACCTAAAATCATTCCCCCGGTTTTGGTCAATACTAAGTAATCCAATCTGTTACCTCCTCATACGTTACGGAACTGGGTCATAACCGCCTTCTGCCCATGGATGACACCGAAGAATCCTCCTGACAGACAACCATAATCCTTTAATTACGCCGTACTTTTCCAGTGCTTCAATGGCGTATTGAGAGCACGTAGGCGTATAAATACAGTGAGTCCTCATTTTTAGAGGAGACAAAAAAATCTGATACCCCCGAACAAGGAGGATCAAACACCTTTTAATCATTCTTTCACGCTCACTTCGATTCCCTGAAAATGTTATGCAGCCCGCAAAGGTGCAAATATGCACGCTCAATGTTTTTATAATCTGATACAGCCGCGGCAGCCCGCGCCACCACTACGATGTCCAACCCTGTCGTCAACCGTTCCTGATTTAACCGGAAACACTCCCGAATCAATCGGGTCACACGATGCCTCACTACACTGTTCCCTACTCTTTTACTGACTGATATTCCTATCCGCCTGCCCGTCTGTCCCGTCTGCCTTACATACATTACCAATTCCTTATTGGCATAGGACTTTTTCTCTCCATAAACAATCTGAAAATCTTGTCCCTTTTTAATACTTGGAAACCTTTTCATTACAAATCCCCGGATTCTTTGCTGCTGTGAAAAAAGGTCACAATTTCTTGTGACCTTCATTCATCATGCGGATAATTTTGCTCTTCCCTTTGCTCTTCTGGAAGCCAGTACCTTTCTTCCCCCAGGAGTACTCATTCTTGCACGAAAGCCATGAACCTTTGATCTCTGTCTGTTCTTAGGCTGGAAAGTCATCTTCATATATAACACCTCCTCTTACTATTACTTCTCTTTTTTAAGCTGCCTCAATTTGACGAATTTGAATTGACATCCTCTCAATTATATAGAAAACAAGCTCCTTCGTCAAGCATTTTTATCCAAAAAAACTCCTGTTTTCCTGCGGGAATGCCGTTTAAATCCCATAAACAATGCTTCCCCAATAAATGTCACAATAATTGCCGCAGCAATCGCCTCCGGAATGCCGGAAGTAAATATGGTTCCCATAATCAGACCCCACACCGCATCCAAAGCCACCGACTTAACCGACGCATAATCCCCTGCAAGAAGTACATAAATACTCCCCATAACCAAAACCGTGTTGGTCATAGAACCGATAAATCCAGTTAAAGGAAGGGCAATGCCGTGATTTACATGAAATTTTTTCAGTAAAATCCATACCCATCCGGAAACCACTCCGATCATTACCCGGCATCCAATGGAAATCCATAAAGCCTTCACTGCCCCCAAAAGTCCGCTCATACTCATAAAAGGCGAAAAGGCAAAGGACAATAAAGTAGGCGCCATGGTATTGCTGATTAAAGAACACACACCAAAAGTCGCCCCAAGAATTGCTCCTGCCACAGGACCTAAAAGAACAGCCCCGATAATCACAGGAATGTGTACAGTTGTCGCCTTAATAATAGGAAGCTGTATCATTCCCAAAGGCGTATTTGCCAAAAGGACCACAACTGCCATCATAAGTGCCACACTGGTAAGCCAACGGGTATCTTTTCTCTCAATATTCATTTTTGACCTCCTGCTACTGTTCCCGGACATCCCAGGATACAATGCATATTATTATGTTTCCTGTATATAGTATCGGTTTTTCCCTCTTTTGTCAAGATTTTTCCCCACCTGCCTGTTTATACTGTGAATAAGTTATCCACAATCTGTGGATAACTTTGTTGATAATTTTCTATTTTTTCTTTTCTTTTTACTATTTTCGTTGAAAAACCGTGGGTTTTGGTATACAATGGATGTAGATTGGGTTAGTTCGCATATCCACACAACAAACCCAAATATCCACAACCAGCACCACACTACATTTACTTTCAAAGAATAATTTAGGAGACGGGTATATGATCGAGACACTAAAGTCTAAATGGGATGATATCTTACACTATTTAAAAGAAGAACATGATATAACAGATGTATCATTCAACACATGGCTGATTCCTCTTCGCTTATATTCCTTTGAAAAAGGAAATATTGTCCGAATCATTGTCCCGGACGCTAACTTTCTTGGTTATATAAAGAAGAAATACTGTTTTTTCTTAAAAGTAGCCATTGAAGAAATTACAGGAGTAAAATGTGAGATTGAATTTACTGTGGAGGATCAGATTAAAGAAGAAATCTCAGGCAAAAATCAGCTGATCCGCAAAAAAGACAGCAAAGTTAGTCAGGAAGCCATACAAAATGCGAATTTGAATCCCAAATACACCTTTGATTCATTCGTCGTTGGAGCCAATAACAATCTGGCTCATGCAGCTTCCCTAGCAGTTGCAGAATCCCCTGGTGAAATTTACAATCCATTGTTTATATACGGCGGCGTGGGATTGGGAAAAACCCACTTGATGCATTCCATAGCCAATTTTATCCTGAAAAACAATGGAACCTCAAAAATTTTGTATGTAACATCTGAAAAATTCACCAACGAACTGATTGATGCAATCCGAAATAAAAATAATATCTCCACTACGGAATTTCGGGAAAAATACCGCAACAATGACGTTCTGCTGATTGATGATATTCAGTTCATCATAGGCAAAGAAAGTACTCAGGAAGAATTTTTCCACACCTTCAATGCCCTGTATGAATCAAAAAAGCAGATCATTATCTCCTCGGATAAACCTCCGAAAGATATTGAAACTTTAGAAGAACGTCTTCGTTCCCGATTTGAATGGGGCCTTACAGTTGACATCCAGTCTCCAGACTATGAGACCCGTATGGCCATTCTCCGGAAAAAAGAAGAGATTGAAGGATATAATATTGATAATGGAGTAATCCAGTACATTGCCACTAACATTAAATCAAACATCCGTGAACTGGAAGGAGCTTTAACTAAAATTGTTGCCTTCTCCAAACTAAACAGCAACAAAGAGATTGATCTGGCTATGGCTGAGGAAGCCTTAAAAGACATTATCTCCCCCAGCGGTTCCAAAAAAATCACTCCAGATGTCATTATACAGGTAGTGGCGGAACATTACAACTTAACTACCCTAGATCTTCTCTCTCAAAGGCGAAGCAAAGACATTGTGTATCCCAGACAAATTGCCATGTACCTTTGCAGAAATATGACAGAAGTTCCTTTACAGGAGATCGGCAAGGCCATGGGAGGCAGAGATCACACAACAATTATACATGGAATTGAAAAAATTTCCAAAGATATTGAAAAAACCCCCACCCTGCAAAACACTGTGGATATCTTAAAGAAGAAACTCAGCCCCAAATAACCCTTAATCTGGCAAAAATAAAGGAATATCAAGGCTTTTATCCACAGAAAAGTTATACACATTTTTTTGTGGATAACAGGTATAATTTGGTGGATAACTCAGTGTTGTCTATGGATCGTACTGGTATCACTCCCAGATTTGTGGAAAAACTGCCGGATTCTACCAGACCTTAAGAATCATTATCAACAGACTTTTTAACATGAGATTTATTTTGATATTCAGGGATTAACAGGCTTTTACACAAATTCACAGTCCCTACTACGATTACGACGGAATTTAATATTATTTATATCTCTACAAATTGCTTATCAAACGGAAAGGAACTTATCAACATGAAACTGGTATTTCAAAAAGAATCCCTGATGAATGGCATTAACATTGTATCAAAGGCAATTCCATCCAAAACTACCATGAATATACTAGAATGTGTCCTGATGGATGCTTCTTCTAATGAAATAAAACTAACCGGCAATGATATGGAACTGGGTATTGAAACAAAAGTAGAAGGAACCATTATGGAACGGGGAACCATTGCCCTGGAAGCAAAGATCTTTTCCGATATTATACGAAAACTGCCAGACAGTGATTCTCAAGTAACCATTGTTTCAGATGAGCGGCTGGTAACTACCATTCAGTGCGACAGCGCCTTATTTAAAATCCAGGGACGGGACCCTCAGGAATTTAGTTACCTTCCTTTCATTGAAAAAGACCAGTACATTTGCCTTTCACAATTTTCCTTAAAAGAAGCCATACGGCAGACGATATTTTCCATTGCTCCCAATGACAGCAACAAGATGATGGGAGGGGAATTAATGGAGGTAAAGGATAATGTTTTAAAGCTGGTTTCCCTGGACGGACACCGGATTTCCATTCGCAATATTCTGTTAAGAGATAATTATGATAGCAGAAAGGTGATTATTCCTGGCAAAACTCTCTCAGAAATCAGCAAGATCCTCACAGGAGACAATGAAAAGGATGTACTGATTTATTTTAGCAAAAATCATATTCTGTTTGAATTTAATGATACTATGGTAGTTTCCCGTCTGATTGAAGGAGAATACTTTAAGATTGATCATATGTTATCAAATGACTATGATACTCATATTAAAATAAATAAAAAGATTTTTATGGACAATATTGACCGGGCCATGATCATGATTCGTGACAATGATCGAAAACCCATTATATTAAAAGTAGAAGAAAACAACGTCAACATGAGAATCCGCTCTTCTTTTGGCTCTATGGATGCAGATGTAGAGGCTCAGAAAACGGGAAATGATATAATGATTGCGTTTAATCCCAAATTTCTTTTGGACGCTCTGCGGGTGATTGACGACGAGGAGGTTGATATTTATATGCTAAATCCCAAATCTCCCTGTTTTCTTAAAGACGACGAAGGAAATTATATTTATCTGATTCTTCCAGTGAATTTTATAGCTGAAGATTAATCATTGGACGTTTTCATTGTAAACTGACTACTTGACAGGTTTGAAAGGACAAATAATGGAAATAATTAAAATCAGAGACGAGTACATCCGTTTGGGCCAGCTTTTAAAGCTGGCCGGAATGTGCAGTTCTGGGGTGGATGCAAAAAATGAAATCAAAGAAGGCAAGGTACAAGTCAACCATCAGACCGAACTGCAGCGGGGGAAAAAGCTCAGAAACGGAGATATAGTCACTTATCAGGGAAAGTCTGTCCAAATTAACAGCTATGATGATTGAATCTGTAGAATTGAAAAATTACCGTAACTATGACGCATTACATATGCAGTTTAGCCCAGGAACCAACATTCTCTACGGAAATAACGCTCAGGGAAAGACCAACATTCTGGAAGCTCTCTATGTATGCTGCACTACAAAATCTCATCGGGGCAGCAAAGACAAAGAAATGATTCGCTTCCATGAAGAGGAATCTCACATAAAACTGAAGATTCAAAAAGACGGCGTTCCTTACCGGATTGACATGCATCTGAAAAAAAACAAGGCAAAAGGAATCGCCATTAACGGGTTGCCCATTCGAAAAGCAAGCCAGTTGTTTGGAGTTGTAAACGTAGTGTTTTTTTCGCCGGAGGATTTGAATCTGATTAAAAATGGCCCTTCTGAGCGAAGAAGATTTATCGATTTAGAATTATGTCAACTAAATAGAACCTATGTTCATGCACTGGTATCCTACAATCGGATTTTGATGCAGCGCAATCGGCTGTTAAAAGATCTGACCGTAAAACCTGAGTATGAAGAGACCCTGGATATATGGGATGTTCAACTGTCCGAATACGGCAGACAGGTCATTGAGGACCGGGAGAAATTTATTTCCAGTCTCAATGAAATTATTGTTCCGATTCATGGAAAATTGTCCGGAAGCAAGGAAAATCTGAAAATTGTCTACGATCCCTGTGCAGTTAAGGATCAATTAGAAGCAGAGATTAAAAAAAGCCGCTTTTCCGACAAGAAACAAAAAACCACTTTGGTGGGACCTCATCGAGATGATATTGGTTTTTATATTGACGGCATAGACATTCGCAGATTTGGCTCTCAGGGACAGCAGAGAACTGCCGCTTTGTCCTTAAAGCTGGCGGAGATTGAGTTGGTGAAAAAACTGACAAAAGATTATCCAGTGCTTCTTTTGGATGATGTATTGTCAGAGCTGGATGGAGAACGACAGAATCATCTTCTTTCTGCCATTGCCCCAATTCAGACTATGATCACCTGTACCGGACTGGAAGATTTTGTCAATAATCGATTTCCCATTGACCGGATTTTTAAAGTAGTAAGTGGAACCGTAACCCAGGAAAACAACAATGGCTCAGATGAAGCATCTTTGTAAAGAAAATTCTTTACAAAAAGCATCAGATAAGCCAGGATAACATTATAATCAGACTAGGAGGAAATGGAATGAGTGCAGAATACGGAGCAGACCAGATTCAGATTCTGGAAGGACTGGAAGCAGTTCGAAAACGTCCCGGCATGTATATCGGCAGTACTTCATCAAGAGGATTGCACCACCTGGTATATGAAATCGTGGACAATTCCGTAGACGAAGCATTGGCAGGTTTTTGTGATAAAATTGAAGTGACCATTCAAGAGGACAATTCCATCACTGTGTTAGATAACGGAAGAGGCATTCCAGTGGGAATCCAGAAAAAGGCTGGTATTCCTGCTGTGGAAGTAGTATTTACCATACTTCACGCCGGCGGGAAATTCGGCGGCGGCGGATATAAAGTATCCGGCGGTCTTCACGGTGTGGGAGCTTCTGTGGTAAATGCTCTATCCGTATGGCTGGAAGTGCGGATTTTTCAGGATGGAAAAATCTATCAGCAGCGTTATGAAAGAGGAAAGGTGATCTATCCTCTTAAAGTAATCGGAGAATGTCCAAAGGAACAACATGGAACAGAAGTTCGATTTTTACCGGATTCGGAGATTTTTGAAGATACGGTATATGACTTTGATACCTTAAGAATACGTTTGCAGGAGACTGCATTTCTCACAAAGAACTTAAAAATTGTTCTGAGGGATGACAGAGAAGAAAAGAAGGAAAAAACCTTTCACTATGAAGGGGGAATTAAGGAATTTGTCACTTATCTGAATAAAAGCAAGACAGCCATTTACGATAAAGTAGTTTACTGTGAGGGAAGCAGGGACAATATTTATGTGGAAGTGGCAATGCAGCACAATGATTCTTACACGGAAAACATATACAGCTTTGTAAACAATGTGAATACCCCAGAGGGAGGAACCCATCTGGCAGGCTTTAAAAATGCTCTTACAAAAACTGTGAATGATTATGCCCGGAAAAATAAACTTTTAAAAGAAAATGAAGAGAATTTAAGCGGGGAAGACATTCGGGAAGGTTTGACTGCGATTATCAGCGTAAAGATAGAAGAACCTCAGTTCGAAGGTCAGACCAAACAGAAGCTGGGCAACAGTGAAGCCCGCGGCGCAGTGGATAATGTGGTCAGTGAACAGCTTACGTATTTTTTGGAGCAAAATCCCAATGCAGCCAAGACGATCTGTGAGAAATCGGTTATGGCTCAGCGTGCGCGTGCGGCAGCAAGAAAGGCAAGGGACTTAACCAGGAGAAAGACTGCCCTGGAGGGAACGACCCTTCCGGGAAAACTTGCAGATTGTTCCAACAAAGACCCGGAAAAATGCGAGATTTTTATTGTGGAGGGAGATTCTGCAGGAGGCTCAGCCAAAACTGCCCGTTCCAGAGATACCCAGGCGATTCTGCCTTTGCGGGGAAAGATTCTCAATGTAGAGAAAGCCCGACTGGATAAAATTTATGCCAACACAGAAATCAAAGCCATGATCACGGCCTTTGGAACCGGGATTCATGATGATTTTGATATTTCAAAACTGCGTTATCACAAGATTATTATTATGACAGATGCAGATGTGGACGGCGCTCATATCAGCACACTGATGTTGACCTTTTTATATCGGTTTATGCCCGAATTAATACGTCAGGGACATGTGTATCTGGCTCAGCCGCCTTTATATAAGCTGGAAAAAAACAAACAGATCTGGTACGCATACAGCGACGAAGAATTAAGTCAGATTATAAAAGAAGTGGGCAGAGACAGTAACAATAAGATTCAGCGTTACAAAGGACTGGGAGAGATGGATGCTGAGCAGCTTTGGGAAACTACTATGGACCCGGAACGCAGGGTTCTTCTTCGGGTAAATATGGATGATGATGTAATTTCAGAGCTTGATTTAACCTTTACTACTTTGATGGGAGATCAGGTAGAACCAAGGCGGGAATTTATCGAAGCAAACGCGAAATACGTACAGAATCTGGACATCTAGTTTTGAAAGCGGAGGTAAAAGTATGGAACCGAATGTTTTTGATAAAGTGCATGATATAGACCTGAAATCCACCATGGAAAAATCCTATATCGATTATGCCATGAGTGTAATAGCCGCCCGCGCCCTTCCAGATGTAAGGGACGGATTGAAACCAGTTCAGAGGCGGGTCTTGTTTTCTATGATTGAGCTGAACAACGGGCCGGATAAGCCTCACCGGAAATGCGCCCGTATCGTGGGAGATACCATGGGTAAATATCATCCCCATGGAGACAGCTCGATTTACGGCGCTTTGGTAAATATGGCTCAGGAATGGTCAACCCGTTATCCTTTGGTGGATGGCCACGGGAATTTTGGATCTGTAGACGGAGATGGCGCAGCCGCCATGCGTTATACAGAAGCCCGTTTAAGCAAGATCTCCATGGAGATGCTGGCAGATATTAATAAAAATACCGTAGATTTTGTACCAAACTTTGATGAGACAGAAAAAGAACCTGTGGTACTTCCTTCCCGTTATCCCAATCTTTTGGTCAACGGTACCACTGGAATTGCTGTGGGCATGGCTACCAATATACCTCCTCATAATCTTCGGGAAGTAATTTCTGCGGTGGTGAAGATTATTGATAACCGGATTGAAGAAGACCGGAATACCACGATTGAGGAGATTTTGGAGATCGTGAAAGGTCCGGATTTCCCCACAGGGGCTACCATTCTTGGAAAGGCCGGTATCGAAGAAGCATACCGGACGGGAAGAGGAAAATTAAGAGTACGCGCTGTGTCGGATATTGAGACCATGGCCAATGGAAAAAGCCGGATTATTGTGACAGAACTGCCCTATTTGGTAAATAAAGCCAGATTGATTGAAAAGATTGCTGAGCTGGTAAAAGAAAAACGTGTTGACGGCATAACAGATTTAAGAGATGAGTCAGACCGGCAGGGAATGCGGATTGTCATTGAATTGCGCCGGGATGTAAACGCCAGCGTAATTTTAAACCAGCTTTATAAGCATACTCAGCTTCAGGATACCTTTGGTGTGATTATGCTTGCCCTGGTGAATAATGAGCCAAAAGTCTTAAATCTTTTGGACATGCTGAAATATTATTTAAACCATCAGGAAGACGTAGTGACCCGCCGCACCAAATACGATCTGAATAAAGCAGAAGAACGGGCTCACATTTTAGAGGGACTATTAATTGCTCTGGATCATATTGATGAAGTGATTCGTATTATCCGCGGGTCGGACACAGTGCAGAATGCAAAACTTCAGTTAATGGAGCGATTTGGATTAAGCGATGCTCAGGCTCAGGCAATCGTGGACATGCGTCTGCGCACATTGACTGGTTTGGAGCGGGGCAGACTGGAAAATGAATATAACGAGTTGATGGCTAAAATTGAATATTTAAAGTCAATTCTGGCAGACGAGAAAAAGCTTTTGGGAGTAATCCGGGAAGAGATCTTGATTATTTCCGGAAAATTCGGAGATGACCGAAAAACCTCCATCGGATTTGACGAATACGATATGTCCATGGAAGATTTAATTCCCAATGAAAGAACGATTGTAGCCATGACAAAGCTGGGCTACATTAAACGAATGAGCATTGATAACTTTAAGAGCCAGAACCGGGGCGGTAAAGGAATCAAGGGAATGCAGATCATTGATGAAGATTACATTGAAGATCTGATTTTGACTCATAACCACAATTATATTATGTTCTTTACCAACAAAGGGCGGGCTTATCGTCTGAAAGCTTATGCTATTCCAGAAGGAAGCCGCACAGCGCGGGGAACCGCTATCGTAAATCTCATACAGCTTCAGACAGGGGAAAAAATCAGCGCCATTATACCTGTGAAGAAATATGATGATCACGATTTCCTTCTGATGGCCACAAGAAATGGCATGGTGAAGAAAACTCCGATTCGGGAATACGAGAATGTCCGCAAAAACGGACTTCAGGCTATTGTTCTTCGAGATGGGGACGAACTGATTGAGGTAAAAGCCACGGACAATGAAAAAGATATTTTCCTGGTTACTGGAAAAGGACAGTGTATTCGTTTCCACGAGACAGATGTGCGGGTTACGGGACGGGTGTCCATGGGCGTAATCGGCATGAAACTGAACGAAGGAGATCAGGTGGTGGCCATGCAGATGCATACTCAGGGAGAATGTATGCTGGTAGTGTCTGCAAACGGAATCGGAAAGAGAACTCCCATTGAAGAATTTACCAGGCAGAACCGGGGAGGAAAGGGGATTCTCTGTTATAAGATCACAGAAAAGACAGGGGATATAGTTGGAGCAAAGCTTGTACACGAAGACCATGATATTATGATTATCACCACAGAAGGCGTTGTGATTCGCATTGCTGTAAACGATATTTCCATTATCGGAAGAAATACTTCTGGTGTGAAGCTTATGGATATTGATGCAGAATCCGATGTACATGTGGCAAGTATTGCAAAAGTCCGGGACGACGGAAAGAAATCAGAAGGAGACGGAATCGAGGAGCTGGATTTGGAGGAAGAGCCAGAAAGGGGGTAATCTCATTGCGGTCCATACAAAGTTTGGAAATTACAAAAAATATCCGGGAAATGTGTATTGAGGCGAACCATTCTTTATCTCCGGATATGAAGCAAGCTTTTGATCAATGCGTCAAAACAGAGAAATCTCCCTTGGGAAAACAGATTTTAGAACAGCTAACGGAAAATCTCTCCATAGCAGAAGAAGATCAGATTCCGATTTGTCAGGATACTGGTATGGCTGTGGTGTTTCTTAAAATCGGACAGGATGTTCACATTGAAGGGGATTCTTTATCGGATGCCATCAATGAGGGAGTAAGACAAGGATACACAGAAGGGTATCTGCGCAAATCGGTTGTAAAAGACCCGATTGAACGAGAAAACACAAAAGACAATACTCCGGCTGTGATTCATTGTGAAATTGTGTCTGGAGAACAAATCGAAATTACGGTAGCGCCAAAAGGCTTTGGAAGCGAAAATATGAGCCGCATATTCATGTTAAAGCCGGCAGACGGTCTGGAGGGGGTAAAAGATGCAATCTTGACCACAGTGAGAGAAGCAGGACCCAATGCCTGCCCTCCTGTGGTGGTAGGCGTAGGAATCGGCGGTACTTTTGAAAAATGTGCGCTGATGGCTAAACATGCCCTCACAAGAAATCTAAACGAACCTTCACCGGTTTCCTATATTCAGAAGCTGGAACAGGAAATGTTAGAGGAAATCAATCGTATGGGAATCGGACCAGCAGGGCTTGGAGGTGTGGTTACGGCTCTTGCTGTAAATATTGAAACATACCCAACTCACATTGCAGGTCTTCCGGTAGCAGTAAATTTGTGCTGTCATGTAAACCGCCATGTACATCGGGTGATCTGATGGAATACTAGCCTTATGCCCCGTTGCTTGCAGCGGGGTATTTGACTTTGGAAAGCAGTGATTGAAATATTGTGTTTGCCCTGTGATAGTTGGCTAAAACCCGAAGTTTATGCTAATTTTCATTGGATAGGAATGATAATTGAAAAAAGGGGAAAATTGATGAAGAAAGAAATAAAAGCTCCAATTACCAAAGAAACAGCATGTGGTTTAAAAGCAGGAGATTATGTTTTTATTACAGGAACCATTTACACAGCCAGAGATGCTGCCCATAAACGGATGCAGGAAAGTCTGGAAAAAGGCGAGGATCTGCCTTTTGATATATCAGAGAATATAATCTATTATATGGGACCGTCGCCGGCCAGAGAAGGACGTTCCATTGGTTCCGCAGGCCCAACCACATCCAGCCGCATGGACAAATATACGCCGCTTCTTTTGGATATGGGATTGGGCGGCATGATTGGTAAAGGAAAAAGAAGTCTGGAAGTGACAGAAGCAATCATCAGAAACAAGGGAGTCTATTTTGCAGCAGTAGGAGGAGCAGGCGCTTTGCTGTCAAAAAAGATTGTCGCTTCGGAAGTGATTGCCTATGAAGATCTTGGCACAGAAGCAATTCGCAAATTGACCGTACAAGATTTTCCAGCTGTGGTAGTAATTGATTCTCAAGGGAATAATCTATATGAAACGGCGGTTTGTCAGTATTCCCAAGAGGGGAAAAACATGGAAAAATCCTGATTTATTTACATGTTTGAGAAAAAAATAAAAAAATATAAAAAAATGGGTTGACAAGCAGTAGGTTTTCCCTTATAATAGGCCATGCGTTTCGGAAATACAACAAAGTATGAGACACGCAATCATATGGAATCGTCATTCGGAGAAATACTCAAGAGGCCGAAGAGGCGCCCCTGCTAAGGGTGTAGGTCGGGCAACCGGCGCGAGGGTTCAAATCCCTCTTTCTCCGCTCTATTCCAGATGATTATTTTTTCACTCAAAAACAAATGAAAATTTGCTTAGAACGAAAAAATAAAAAAAGTTGAAAAAAGTTGTTGACAAACTTCGCACAGTATGATATGATAAATGAGTTGCTGCTGATGAAGAAAACAACAAAGAGCAACAGACTGAACCTTGAAAATGAAAGATTGAACAG
>QXWR01000031.1 GCA_009911065.1 Clostridiaceae bacterium
TTATCAAAGGCATAATAGGGGCGCTTTTAGCGCCTCTATCGGAATAAATAAAACATCGGAATTAGCCGGGTGGAGCAGCGGGCGGGAGCTGTCCGAGCTGAAAAGCTCCCTTGAAACGATACGCAGCGCAGCCGCCGAGATTATCAATTCCATAGACGAGAACTTAGCGGAGCTGCAAAAGGCACAGGACAAGGAGCAGACCGCCGGACAGGAGCAGCCCACCAGAGAGGGACAGGAAGCCGCGCCGGAGAAGCCGGATCCGGAAGCAGCCGCACCGGGAAAATCCGGCGCACAGGAAAAAGCGGGCGCAGCCCCGAAAGAAGCCTTTACCCCGGAAACGATTTACAGAGTGCGCCGGAACCCTTACAGCGACAGCCGGGAAAACAGCTACCTCTTGCAAGCCTATGTGACACAGGAGAACGGGCGGGCGAAAATGGGCGACGTGCTTTATACGGGAACGCCGGAGAAATGCCGCGAGCTTATGGGGCAGCTCAAAAGCGGCGAGCTGACCGAGGGCGACGTGAAGCAGCTTTACGCAAAGGCACAGGAAACGGCGCAGACCGCCGGACAGGACAAAGACACCTTTTCCATTTACCAGATAAAGGGCGGGGACGAAACAAGGGATTTCCGCTTTGAGCCATACGACCGCCTGCAGGCGGCGGGAAATGTGGTTGACAGGGCGAACTATGAGCTTGTCTATTCCGCGCCCCTTGCGCCGGAAACTTCCCTTGAAGATATTTACACCTGTTTCAATATCGACCACCCCAAAGATTTTAAGGGACACAGCCTTTCCGTTTCCGACGTGGTAGTGCTTCATCAGGACGGACAGGACGCGGCGCATTTCGTTGACAGTGTAGGTTTTCGGGAAGTGCCGGAGTTTTTACAGGAGCAAAAGCAGCTTACCCCGGACGACTTGGAAACGGGCGAAACTGTCAAGACACCGAGGGGGACTTTCCATGTGACCGCCATGAGCCGGGAGCAGATAGAAGCCGCCGGATATGGCTTTCACCACCAGTCGGACGACGGAAAGTATCTGATTATGGGGAATGGGACGCGGGCGTTTGCCGTTGCCGCAGAACAGGCGCAGCGGGACAATCCCTTGAAAACCGCCGAGCAGACCACAGAGCAGAACGGGAACATGATTGACGGTATCATCAACAACACCCCCACCGTTGACGAACTGGAAGCAAAGGTAAAGGCGGGCGAGCAGATTTCCCTTGTTGACCTGGCTAACGCTGTCAAAGCCGACAAGGAGCGCGGCAAGGGAGCGAAGCCGGAAAAGAAACCCTCTATCCGGGCGCAGCTTAGAGCCGACAAGGAAAAGGCACAGAAGAAAAACGCAAAGCAGAAGTCACAGGACTTGGAAAGGAGCTGACCCATGCCGGAACAGAGCAAATTTGAAAACATGGATTTGTTTGCTTCCCTTGAAGCGATTATGAAGCAGAACACAGGCTTTTACCAGAGCGACTTAGACATTGACAAAGAGATTATCGCAAAGGCGGCGGCAAGCCCCCACAGGGAGGACAAAACACTTTTGTGGTTCTGCCGCCCGTCCGGGACGCACTGTTTCCGGGAGCGCGACGTTTTCCTCAAAGACACCGCGCCCCACAACACATGGCGTTTCTACATGGAGCAGACAAGCGACCGCGTTCTTGCCTATGCAATCGAGCTGACGGGAAAGGAGCGCGGGAAAATCAAGGGCAATCTGTACGAACTGGACTACTCTAAACATTATGAGCGCGTCAAGGAAAAGGAGCTGCCCGCCGATACGGTGAAGCTGATTTATGAGCATGGGGAAAGGGTACAGGAAGCCGGGAGATATTTTGACGGAACCCCAGACCCGCAGCTTGGGAAATTTGAACGCTTTGAAGCCGTACCCAACGACCCGGACGCGCTGCAATCGCTCTTACAGGAAGAACGG
Source organism: Clostridiaceae bacterium (assembly GCA_009911065.1). Classification (GTDB taxonomy): domain Bacteria; phylum Bacillota; class Clostridia; order Lachnospirales; family Lachnospiraceae; genus Brotaphodocola. The sequence continues at coordinate 1,922 of QXWR01000031.1, forward strand.
CGCAGCCGGGAGCAGCTTTCGCCGGGGGATTTCAAGGCGCATATTGCCGCTTTGCGGGACGGGCTGATTGAAACGGAAGCGCGGCGCATTGTGCGGGAAATGAAGCGGCATTACGAGCCGAACAGCCCGAACAAGACCCATTTCATGGCAGAGCTTTCCCCGGCGTTCATGCGGCTTGCAGCCACAAAGGACACTGACCGCCTTTTCTCCATGCTGCCCTACAAGACCCTTTCCTTTTCCAAAATCGAGGGCAGACATGGGACGTATGCGCTGATTGACAAGGGGGAGAACCGGGACAGGGAGATAAGGAAGCCCCGCCCCTCTATCCGGGCGCAGCTTAAAGCAGACAAGGCAAAGACCGCCCCGAAAAAGGCGGCGGCAAAAACAAAAAATCACGATATGGAGGTATGAGCATGATTAGACTGACTGTTGAAGAAACAAACCTTTTGAGCATTTACAACGAGGGCGGCAAGCGGGCTTTGATTGAGAATGTCAACGCCGCGCTGCCCTACATGGACGCGGATATGCGGGAGCTTGCAAAGCGCACCCTTTCCAAAGTGGACGCTTTGACCGAAGCGGAATTTGCAGAGCTTCCCATTTACGCCGCTGATGAAGTATGAACGGGGTTAAGCGGCTGACGCCGCCCCAGAGCCGGAAAGTCAACGCCCTTGTGCGCCGGACGTGCTGCAATTATGATAACGGGAACTGTATCTTACTGGACGACGGGGACGAGTGCGTATGTCCGCAGCTCATTTCCTATTCGCTTCTCTGCAAGTGGTTCCGGGTTGCGGTGCTTCCCGCCGACAGGCTGCTTTATGCGGAGCTTTACCAGACAGGGGATAAGAAGAAATGTACCGAGTGCGGCGCGTTCTTTGCGTCAACCTCTAACAGTGTCAAATACTGCCCCGTCTGCCGGAAACGTATCACCCGCAGACAAGCCGCCGAGCGCATGAGGAAAAGACGCGCCCCTGTTACGCAGTAGGCGCGGAAAATCCCTTGATTTACAGGGCTTTCCGGGCGTGAAAATCGGATAGGCGATACTTTATACCTTTACCCCCAAAAATGGCGTTCTACTGCGTAACATTCACGAAAACAGCACCCATAAAAAGACAGGGCGCGGAAGTCATATACTGGCTTCCGCGCCCTGTTCTTTTTTTGCCTATCTGACATTTCCCTTTTCCATTTCTTCAAGCGGGAACTGCGGGAGGGCTTCTATCAGCTTCTTTGTGATGGACTGGCGCATATCTTCGTTGATTTCCTGTTTCGTGCTTCCGTCCGGCTGTCTGACCGCTACCGTCGATAGCCTGTCGATTTCGTCCTTGTAGCACTCCACGACTTTCTCCACCGCCCATTTTTCCCCGGCAACGGCGGCGCGTATGGTTTCATATTCCGGCATTTTCTGGTTTTCCATGCTCAACGCTCCTCTGCTTTTTGATAGCCCTATCATAGCACAGCGGCGGGGATTTTGCTATCCTTATCCGCGCTCTGTTCCCTTTTCCCGTTCCGGCTGCCTGTCTGCCTGTAAAATGCTGTCAATGTTCTGCTTGATAATATCGTATTCCCGGACTTTCTTTTTCAGCTTCCCATAGTCGGCATAAAGGGCTTCTTTCTGCGCTTGGAGGGCTTCATATTCCGATTGCAGCGCGGCAAGGTTCGGGAGCTTTGCAATGCCCGCCGCTTTCAGCGACCTTGCGGCGGCTTCATGTAGGATAATCGCCTGTTCCTGTCCGGCGCGGTACTTCTCCCTGTTCCTTGCCTTGCGGTATGCGTCATAGACGGGCTTTGTCTTTTGGTAGGTGGAAACATTCTTGATAAGCACCGCCATGTCCGCAAGCCGCTTTTCCGCGTCCTTCAATGCGTCTGCCGCCTGTCCGCTTTCCGCTGCCATTTCTTCAATCCGGCTGACTAAATCCGCGTACTGTTCAATCTTATGTTCCGTCAAGAAATTCATGGTCTTTGCTGCCTGTTTCAGATTGTGGATTTTCGCCCACTGTTCATAGCCCTTACTCTGCGCCGCCTTGATACTGTTCTCAATGTCGATAAGCAGCGAAACGCCGCGCTGCTCTCTGGGGGCTTTCGCCGCCTTTGCCCGTCTGCCCGCTATCCGTTCCCTTATGGCTTCCTCTGTATAATCCGCGCCGAGGGTTTTAAGACGGGTGAAGCGTTCCTGTCCGGGGGCGCGGCATGACACATATTTCCCCGGCTTTATCTCATAGCCCGCCGCCTGTAACCGCTGCAACAATTCCTCAAAACTGGAAACTTGGGGGATAAGCGCGTCAACGGCAATCTTTAGCTTGCCTTTCCAACTTGTACCCGTCTTTTCTGCCTGGTACTCCGCATAGCTCTTTCCCTTGCTGCCCTTGCCGGGAACGACGACGGACAAGCCATTTTCCCGACACAGCTTGTCGCTCATGTTCCGTATGCCGTAATAGCTCCTTTTGTTGGAATTATATTTGCGGTGGTCTACGAAATTTACGGCGCAGAAAATAATGTGATTGTGGACGTGTCCTTTGTCAATGTGCGTCGTGAGTACATATTCATGCTGCCCCTTTGTTACCGCGTCGGCAAGCTGCTTTCCGATTTCATGGGCTTTCTGATAATCGACTTCCCCCGGCTCAAAGGACTGTATCAGATGAAAGGCTAAATTGTTCCCCTTTTGGAGTGCTTGGGACAAGGTATATTCAAATTCAATATCTGCCGTTTCATAGGAGCAGCCGAAAGAGGACACAAGCATTTTTCCGTCCGTCTTGTCCGGGTTTTCGATATAGTCAAGGGCTTTGCTTAGAGTGCTTTTAATAGGCTTAATCTTTGTAACCGCCATATCTCCGCAAGCACCCCCTTTATTTCCTCTATGTCCTCTTGGTATGCGTTCCCCGTCGCGTTTACGCGGCGTGCTATCTGGTTGACGTTGACACCGATTTTCTGTATCTCTGCGGTCATTGCCTTTATATCGGCATGGTCTATCTGAATGATATACCCGTCAATGGCAATCTTCCGCAGATATGCCGCCATGTTCCGGGTGGGTACGAGCTTCATTTTTTCCAGTATTAAATCCCGTTCCGCTTCCGTCACTCTGAATTTGATTTGCACCGTTCTTTTGCGTCCGTTCATGTATTCGCTCCTTTCCTTTCCGTTCCGAGGGTTTGGGACACTTCCCAACAAGCAATTTTCAACCGACGCGCCGCAGCGCGGGAGGGGAAAATACGGAAGTGGGTACCCGCTTCCTATGCTTGCTACGAATGTTTTTATCCCTTATGCCTTACTACGGAGCTATGCCCGGTTTTGCCAAACTTCCGCAAAAGAAAAACGCTGCAATCCTCAAAAAAAGATTACAACGCTCTCTAAACCTTATTCAATTCTGACGGACACTTCTTATCTGCCCTCTGTTTCGACTTCCGCTATCTCCTTTGCCGTTGCGCTCACAATCCGTATGCCTGTATCGCTCATACCGTCAAGAAGCGCGTCAAGCTGCCGCCGCTGCGTGTTCTTCTCTGGCGGCGTTTCCAAAAGAAACTGGTCTACGGATATATTGTAGCGGAGCATAAGCTCAAAGAAAATCTGTAAACTTGGGTGCTGCCCCTTGTTCTCAATGTTCGCAAGGTAGCGCGGCGAGATAAACATTTCGTCGCTCACTTTCTTGCGGCTCTCCTTGCGCCCTGTCCGCGCCGCCTTTATCGCTGCCCCAAAAGCCTTGAAATCGTATTTCGGTACTGGTCTTTTTGCCATAGTTATTCACCCTGTTACATTTTACTGTTCCCCTTTCTTCTTGGATATGTCTACACAATTCAATCAGTTAGCCAAAATAATTCATATGTATATGTTGACAATTAGCCGCTTTTTTTGTATAGTATTATTAAAAGGGGGAAATGTTTATGTTACATAGCATGCGTATTCGATAAGCATTGAAATCAAAAAAGATTTTTCCCATTTTCAATATGGGCTTTTTTGTCATGCTTATTTTGCGTATGCTATACAACAAAACTAACGATGTATAGACATAGTATAAAAACTATGCCTTAATTTTGTTGTAGTGTTATATGTATAAATGCAGGTCAATGCTCATGTTGAGAATTGACCTGTATTTTTTTGCACAAAAGGAGAAATATTATGCTTGAAAAATATTGGATAAAATGTCCAATTTGTAACGGAAAGACGAGGGTTCAAGTATTTTATAATACGGTATTAAGAAATTTTCCTCTTTTCTGCCCTAAATGTAAATTAACACATATCATTGATGTTGAAAAATTAGAAATCATAATCAAAAACTCTGAAAAACAAAAGGAAGGATATTAAATGAAACACTTACCTAAAAGTACACTTACGGAAATATTGAATGACCCATACGGATTTACTTACAAAGAAATGTCGGAAGTAATTGGAGAGGATAAAGCAAGAGCCTTATATGCGGAATTGTATAAACAGCCATTTCACAAAAAAAATCTATCAATATCAACAAAAAAAGTCTATAAAAGTAGCGATACTGAAAAGTATGTTTATGAATTGAAAGACAACAGGTATATCGAAACGGTTTTTATTAAACGGCGAGATGGTGGGACTGTTTGCGTAAGTACGCAAGTTGGTTGTTCTGTTGGCTGTATTTTTTGTGAGTCCGGACGCAATGGTTTCGTTCGTAATCTAACACCATCTGAAATTGTGCAACAGGTCATATTGATACGTCAAAAAGTAAATCGTATCGTTTTTATGGGAATGGGAGAACCTTTATTCAATTACGACAACTTGATTGCAGCAATCCATATTCTTCGAGATAGAAATGGACTTAACTTTCCAACCGACGGCATTACCGTATCAACAGTTGGTCCAGTTAATCAATTAAAAAAATTGCGCGAAGAACATCTAAAAATTCAGTTGACAATATCTTTACATGCAGCAACACAGGCTGCGAGAAACTGCATCATTCCTCATATGCACATGTACGCTATTGAAGATGTTGTTAAGCAAGCATTGTCCTATTCACAAAGGCATAATCGAAAAGTGGTATTTGCGTATTTGCTTTTACCAGGTATAAATGACCGTTCCTCAGATATAAGGCAACTTGCAAAATGGTTTAAGGGCAAAAATGTTATGATTAACGTGCTGCAATACAACCCGACGAGTAATTCAAAAATTAGAGCACCACAAAAACAAGAAATGGTTGCGTTCAAACATCAATTAGAGCAAACAGGACTTGAAGTTACCATGAGAGTTTCTCATGGTAGAGAGATTAAAGCAGCTTGTGGACAGTTAGCTAATACATATAATAAAGCCAAAAAACAACAAAAATAATTTAATTAAAAGAGCCAGACGCACAGACGCAGAGCCGATAATATGCAGTTTGAAATACTGCTGTTATCGGCTCTTTTTTGATTTAATTTGTGCCCCCAATAACCATATTGGAGCAAAATCAGAACTGTTGCTTGTCGTTCTTTGATTTCCGCAGCAGCTTTGAAAAACCAAAGCCGCCGTTTCTTTTTATCTTCTAATGAAATGACGCGGTATCACTGTTAAAAGCGGCGGCTAAAAGGAGGTAGCCGCCATGAAGCACATACCATATCGACAAAATCCGACGGTCATTGACACATCAAAAAAAGCCCGACCACCGCCGGGGAAAACTACGTCTATCAATATGAACTGTCTAATCATCTGAATACCGCTTACAATACCTATACGTCTGTCCGGGCTTTTCGGACAGGCGTATTTTGCTGCTCAAAAAATTTTTTGAAAAAAATCCGAAAATCTTCGGCGTTTTTTTCAAAAGGCAGTATTGCCCCGCGAAAAGGGGGAAGCACCACCAACTTTCCAACGAGAAAGGGGGTGAGAATGTGGAACCTAATCGCAGGGAGTTTATAAAACAGTGCGCTTTCCAGAAGTTTTGTAATACGGTACTGCACAATGAAGCGTGTGACGCTCACAAAGAGCTGCACAGGCATAAGGCAAGGGAGATTACCTTTTCCGACTTGACCTTAGAAGAAGCGCGGCAGCTTCATACCTTTGATGAATATTTCAAAGGGGAAATCGCCTTTGAAAGAGCCGGGAAGAAAATCACGCCGAAGCTGCTTCTTGAAGCAATCCGTACTTTGCCGGAAGAAAAGCGCAAAGCCGTACTCCTGTACTATTTCGAGGGAATGAACGACACCGAGATTGCGGAGCTGTTCGATACGTCGAGAAGCACGATACAGTACAGGCGGACAAGCTCTTTTGAGCTGCTAAAAAAATATCTGGAGGAAAATGCTGATGAATGGGACGAATGGTAACGAACCCGGCTACCCGGAAAAAGCCCTTGTTCCCTATCCTGTCATTTTGGCAGCGACAAAGGGCGACCCGGACGCTATGAAGATTGTCTTGCAGCATTTCAGCGGCTACATAGCCCGCCTCTCCATGCGGAAGCTGTACGACGAGCGCGGGAACGTCTATTTTGGCGTAGACCACGACATTCGGGAACGGCTGCAAGCAAAACTGATGATGGCTGTCCTCACCTTTAAGGCAGAGGAATAAACCGCAGCGGCGGGACGCTTTCTCTCTCCCCCTTTTCCGTTCCGCTGCTGACGCGGCAGCAAAGCCATTCTGAACCTTGACAAAGAAAGCGGCGCAAGATAACGGCGGCGCAGCATAGGGCAAATCGGATACGTTCCTTTTGCGCCGAGCCATACGGTGGGTGCGCCATGACGCTATCCGGGTGAGGTTATCCCCGCCCGGACAGCCGAGCGACCAACACCGCGCCGGAAAGCAAGTGTAGCGGCTTGCGGGCGACGACACGCAAAATATACAATGATACTTCCTTACAGCCACAGTCCGAGCGTTAAGAGCGTCGCAGGCAATGGGTAGGGCTGCATGAGAACCATGCCGGGGTGAAATTCCCATGAGGTTATGCTAATAACCGTCCGATTAAAGCCTTTGTTTTCTTGAATAGTGGACTTGCTGCTATTCATAGACTGTATTATATGTTTGCGAAAGAAAGGGGGATTTTCTTTGACGCAAAACCAGACGCCCGTTACCACAACGGAGCATAAAATCGGAAAAGTTACTTACCTTGTATGTTCGTCCGCAAGTGAACGCGCAACGGACACACTGGATAAAAAGATAAAGAAGCTCATTCGCAAGGACATGGAGCTGAACCCCGCAAACGCCCGGAAATAGGGCGTTTCTTCACATTTTATACATGACACAGGCAGCGGTATGTGGTATAATATAGACAGTACAAATACCATGCTTGTCTGTCGTCGGAAAGGAGGACAAAATGTTACAGACAGACAAGATTACCGCTTTATATTGCAGATTGAGCCAGGAAGATATGCAAGCCGGGGAAAGCGAAAGCATACAGAACCAAAAACTGATTTTACAAAAGTATGCTGACGAACACCACTTTTTCAACACACGCTTTTTTGTAGACGACGGATTTTCCGGCGTGAGCTTTGAGCGTGAGGGGCTTCAAGCCATGCTGCATGAGGTTGAAGCCGGGAACGTGGCGACCGTCATAACAAAAGACCTTTCCCGTCTGGGACGTAATTATCTGAAAACCGGCGAACTGATAGAGATTGTTTTCCCCGAATACGAAGTGCGCTACATTGCCATTAACGACGGTGTAGACACAGCGAGGGAAGATAACGAGTTTACCCCTCTGCGGAACTGGTTCAACGAGTTTTACGCCCGCGACACCTCAAAGAAAATCCGGGCTGTCAAACAGGCAAAGGCACAGAAAGGCGAGCGCGTCAACGGCGAAGCTCCTTACGGCTACCTTATCGACCCGGATAACCGCAATCATCTGATACCCGACCCGGAAACGGCACACGTCGTAAAACAGATTTTTGCAATGTATGTACGGGGCGACCGTATGTGTGAAATCCAGAACTGGCTGCGGGACAATGAGATATTGACCGTCGGGGAACTGCGCTACCGCAGGACAGGGAGCAAACGCCACCCCCGCCCACAGCTCAACGCATGGTACAACTGGCCGGATAAGACACTGTACGACATTCTGACAAGGAAAGAGTATTTAGGGCATACCATAACCGGGAAAACCTACAAGGTATCTTATAAGTCGAAAAAGACGAAAAAGAACCCGGAGGAAAAAAGGTATTTCTTCCCCAACACTCACGAACCTTTGATTGATGAAGAAACCTTTGAACTTGCACAGAAGCGGATTGCCACCCGGCAACGCCCGACAAAGGTTGATGAAATTGACCTGTTTTCCGGGCTGCTCTTTTGTGGGGACTGCGGCTACAAAATGTATGCAGTACGCGGAGCCGGGACGCTTGAACGGAAACACGCCTACACTTGCGGCAACTACCGCAACCGGGCAAGAAATGATATGCTCTGCACTACGCATTATATCCGCAAAAGCGTATTGAAAGAACTTGTCCTTGCAGACTTGCAGCGAGTAACGTCTTATGTGAAAGAGCATGAACAGGAGTTTATCGAAACCGCCAACGAGTGCAGCGCAAAGGCAGTACAAAAGACGCTGACACAGCAGCGGAAAGAACTTGACAAGGCGCAGAACCGTATTAACGAGCTGAACATCTTATTCCGCAAGCTCTACGAGGACAACGCTTTAGGGAAACTTTCAGATGAACAATTTGCTTTTCTGACTTCCGGCTATGATGAAGAAAAAAAGACGCTGACCCGGAGGATTGCGGAGCTGTCACAGGAAATCGACAACGCCACCGAGCGCAGCGCGGACGTAAAAAGGTTTGTCGCACTGGTACGCAGATACACAGCGATTGAAGAACTGACCTACGAAAACGTCCATGAATTTATTGACCGTATTCTTATTCACGAACTGGATAAGGAAACGAACACCCGCAAAATCGAAATCTTTTATAGCTTTGTCGGCAGAGTTGATACAGGCGACAAGCCTACTGAAAGTATCTCCTATTTCAGACAGATAGGAGCCGACGTAAAGAGTTATGCTATCTAACATACATCAAAAAGAGGTAAGATAACACCCTCTGCAAAAAAGGTATCGTTATCTTACCTCAACAAAATTCACCCCGGAATAACCATCATCCACCCTGACGGCATGGATTCTGATGTCCTCCCTGGATTTTAGAAACTCTAAGATAAGCTCTCTTTGATTCGTAATGCTGTCGCTTTCCTCCTTATCCCCATCTTCTTTTGACAGGCGCAGATAAACGTCAGCATCATATACATCAGTATTCAGATTTGTATTCATTTCATCACCTCAAATAGTCTTGTCTGTTGTCAAACCTTTCCTATTTGGGGTTCTGCTTCGTCCGTACTCATTGTACCATTCCAGACCGCAAATGTCCATAGGAAGCTCTAACAAAAACCCTGCCCGTCCATACTCAAGCATAGCTGAACTAGCTTGTTTTCAAGGCTCTCTTTTGCTTCGGAGTAGGAAATCTTTACAACCATGCCGTTACAGATAAAACAAAACGGATTCTTAACCTTCCCCGCAAAATCCATCCATCTCTCCCCGGCTGAGAGGGAACTGTCAATCTCTATTTTCTCTATATCTTCTAAAGCGGAAACATCCACTGTACGGACATCCACCTTTTTCAATTCTTCTAATTCTGCCCGGTTCATCCTAAATTCCTCGACTTTCCTTTCTTCACTATATTATCCTTTGATTGTCCATTATGTTCCTTTTCTAAATCCTGCAGGCGGCTGTCAGGAAACAGCGCCATTTGCCATACCATATGGAAAAAACTGCCAATAGCAGCTCATCCTTACGAATTGCAATCTTTTCAGACCGGAGCAGCTTATCTCCGGAAGTATCATTATCAGAAACAGCATCATCGCTGCAAAGCCCCTATCTCTTTGCCAGTAACCAAATATCTATCGCTCGTATCTTTACTTCAATGTCCGAACCAACATTCCTTCGTTTTCAATACCCGCCACTTTGCGACACGATGTCGCAAAGTAACAGATACAGATAGTCATGGCGTATTCATTAAATAGCTCCACTGCTCCATACATCCTGCGGGATTCTCAATATGAACTTGTCAAGGTACGCTTGTCTGTTTCGTTTCTGGCAGGCTGAAAGGGCAAGCCTAGAGAATAATCAGACCTGGATTTTGAAATCCAGAATTTTTGTTATAAGTTTTGTTTCCAGCCGACGTTTCATATATTCATCCGTCACATATTGCTCATGCCCGAATTCGTCCTTGAATTTTCTCTTGCACCTGGCATTGATATATGGCTGGAAATACGCAATGATCTGGTTGATAGAATCAGCGTCACCCTGTATCGCCGCCTGAATCACATCAAACTCAACCGGCTCCCTATATTTCTTCTGTCCCATATGTACTACTCCAAAATACCTTTTAAAATCCGCAAAGATTCTGCTTTATGGTAATGTACGGTACTCTGCACCAGATGGTAATAATCAGCGATTTCCTGCTCTGTCATATCCTGAAAAAATGCCATGAGTATAATCATGCGTTTCCGCTCCGGAAGTTTTTTCAAAGCGTCACTGATATCTTCATCCCGGACAGGCACATCCTTGTCCATTACCTGGAAGTAATTGATTTCCAACAGATCATCATATGCGCTTAACTGATTTTGCTGCTCCGCTGTCAAATCTGAAAAACAAACTTCATGCTCCTGCTGTTTCTCCAATTGCCGCAGATAATACAGGGCTTCACCTTCCATAACCTTAATGCAGTATTTACAGAACTTTCTCCGTACAATATCCTTTTCCTGTCTGGTCAGTTCCAAAGGGGATCACCTCCCCTCTGCATGAAAGCCGTAGTAAAAAGTGTCTGATTCTCCCTTTCATACCTAGGAGAACCAATTTTGCGGAAATAATCGAAGTTATGAAAAAATTTTTTAAAATTTTTTCTTGCGTATTTTCTCCCTCCTTTCATCCGTTTTGGTACGGATGAAAAGGTGGCGAACGGCATCTATCATACTGTCGAAAAATGTCGGCAAAAAACAAAACGTCAAGATGCTTATCATGCTTCCTGACGTTTTTCATATATAAGTGAATAACTACAATATCCGGTAATGTCGGACAGGCTTTCTTTTTTACTGTTTGCAGATAAGTTTTTACAATATCCCGCAGAACAGAACAAAATTGTGTGCTACTGTATATTTTTAAATAGTATAGTAATACATTTTTTTGTTCAGAGTAATGCCGCAAAGGAATTGGAATTTTTTTCGCCAGCACCTGTTGTTCTGTTGTTGCAAAAAGTGAAAGCCATCCATGAATCAAACTCCTACAGCAAATCACAGATGGCTATTAGCAATACAACTAGGCCTTGTTGCAAAAAGCTGTTTTTTTTTTCAGCAAGGCCACACATATTCAATTTCAAAATCGGCATATTAGTATATATCTAATACATACATTAAGGGAATGTAAATCTCATAAACGGTACGATAGAATATATTTGGGGTGAATCACTATGCCGATAGATAAACTAATCTATTTAGGAAACCGTATCCGTGCCGCAAGAAAGGATTGCAATCTTACTCAGCAGGAACTTGCAGATCAGTGTGGTTTAGCAGTAAAAACCATCCAGGATATTGAAAAAGGGCGAAAAAATGCCACTTATGAAACTTTAGCATCACTTATTGAACGGTTGGGTATTCCTGCAAATACCTTATTTCAGCCAAAAACATCCCTTGATAATGAAGAACTGCAAAAATTTTGGGGTAAATTCCAATCATGCAGTCCTCATAACCAAAAAATTTTGCTCAATACATTGGACTTTTTGGCAGAACAATTATTAAATTCTCAACCAAACTCTAAAAATTTAGAATAAACCAGCAAAAAACTTTCTTTTGCTGGTTTTTCTTTATGGATCGAACCTTTTTCACCATGTTTTCCCTTGTTGTTTAGGGCAATCAGATTTCATCCTCCCATGCTCATAAACACCTTTTTTAAACACTTATTTTCAGCGTCATCTGCTGCTCCTTTCCTATAGCAAGTCTAATCATCCCGAAGCCGCTCTATGATACTGGCTTTAGCTATCTGCCGGTACAAAAGTGCCGGTATTGCCACGGTCAGGAGTATCAGGAACGGATAGATCACCAGCATGGGCCATATGACAAACCGATAGGTAAAGAACCAGATCCCGCTGGAAATCCCCTTTACAACTACCACAGAAAACAGAACGCCGAGGACAGCCGATGTGATGATCGTTCCCACCGCATAATATAGTCCCTCAAAAGAGAGCATACGCTTTAACTGCCTGCCGGTCATACCAATGCTTTGCAGCATGGCAAACTCCTTTTTGCGGGTGATAACGCTTGTCAGGACAGAGTTCACAAAGTTTGCGATACCGATAATACCGATGATGATGCTCAGCGCCCCGCCGATTGTGATGATCAGGGAGGTCAGGTCATCAAAGGAGCTGACATAGGTTGCTTTAGATTCAAAATCCATACCCGGCTCCACGCTGTCGATATAGTCATTCAAAAACTCTGCCATTTGGGTTTCTGTTCCCTCTTTCACATCAAAGGGGAAATTGACCAGATGGGAGTTATCGCACAGCGGCAGGAAACTATCTGTCGGGAGATAGAACCGGCTTTCACCCGTGTTGCGGGTGGTGGCTGTGTTCTCGTTGGCCCGGACTTTTGCCAGGATGATAAAGTCATAGCTGTCCGTAATGGTGGTGGAAAGTTCCTCCGCTTTCAGATGGTTGATCCGCACCGTGTCACCCACACTGATATTCGGGTTATCTATGACAGTTCCATCATCATCGCAATCCACACTCAGCAGGATATACTTGCCTGATTTCAGCTTTTCCAGGTCAATCGTCCCCTCTATGACCTCCATGTGATTCAGCAGAAAATCATCCGCGCCATACAGTCTTACAAAAGGATTTCCATTCAGGTCTTTGTTATAGCTGAAAAAAGCATTGTGTTCCGTAGAAAACGGTTCTTCCAGCATCCAGGAGGAATAGAGCCTGCCGCCGTCCTCAAAGCAGTTATTCTGTTTGACGGCCTCAATAAAACTCCCGGACAGGTCATTTTCGCTTTTTTCAACCTGGTACTGGAAGTAGTCTGTGTTAGAGATCACAAAGTCTGTATCCATAAATTTTGCGATGTACTTGTCAATGTCAAACCCGCCAGACAGAGTGAACACGGTGTTGAACAGCACCAGGCTCAGTGTCATGGACACAATCACCAATACTGTGCGTTTGCGGTTCCGCCCCAGGTTCGCCAGGGCCATGAAGTGGAGCTTTGCGCCGTGGGTCGATCTCCTGTCTTTGGCCCTGCGCTTTCCAAACGCCGCTGTATCGTTTTCGGTGTAGCGGATAGCCTCGATTGCGGAAACGGTACCGGCGATCTTCGCGGGCCTGCGGACGCTGACAAAGACTGTAAAAAGGGCAAACGCGGTGGAGCCGATAAAAATCAGCGGATTTAATGTCACCTTAATACCGGCATCCACAGTATAACTCGTTCCGTTCATCAGGAAGGGAACCAGGGACCGGCCAATCAGGAAGCCTGCCAGCAGGCCGATGGGAATACCAGTCAGGGAAAGCCGGAGCGCTTGCCGGCCTATCAGCCGCCTGATCTGCCGCTTTGTTGTGCCCAGCGTTTTTAACTGTCCATAAGACTGAATATCCTGGATAACGGAGATCTGGAAAATATTATAAATAATCAAATATCCTGTTACGATAATCAATGCAACGCCAACGATGCCGGAAACCAGCATGGCAGGATTGTCCGTCAATGCACCGCTCTGATAAGCCGGGCTGACACGGGCAATCACATAATTGCTGTCCTCCCTGCTGCCGCCCATCGTATCACAGATATAGCCGGTTTCGGAAAGAAGCTGGTGGAGCCGGGCTTCTATATCCCCCTGCCCCTTGAACATTACATAGGCGGAGACAACACCGGAATAGTCATTGTCCACAGGGTAGGTATAAGTTAAGATATCCGAGTGGGCTTCCACAAAGGATTTCGACACGATCAGCCGCCCGATATTGCTCAGGCTGTCTGTTTCCCAAAAGCCGCAGAGGGTAAAATCGGTGGTGTATGTCTTTCCTTTTACTTCATAGACCAGAGAAACGGTTTCCCCAATCCGCGCCGGTACGCCCAGGGCATTTAACGTCTTTGTGTCTGCGATGATCTCGTTTTCCGCTTCGGGCAGACGTCCTGTTGTGGGCGTGTAACAGGCAAATTCCAAAGCGGTATCATCCATATACCACAGGTCAGACCGCCAGCGCTCCAGGCCCGGATTTTTCAGCCGGTAGGAAACCGCTTTCGCATAGGCAATACGGTCGATCAGGGGACTTCCCGCCACATCGTTGTAAACTTCATCGCTGATATAATTTAATACCGCCTGCCCCTCGCCGCCGGCCTTGCGGATATTCTGATCGTGAACAGTGTCCATCAGGCCAGATCCAAGGGTAAAGATCGTGGTAAAGAGTATGGTTGTCAGAACGATTGCGATAACCGCAATGATATTCCTGCTTTTGTTTGATTTGAAATAGCGGCCTGACAGCTTTTTGATCACTGCGCCGTTGTTGTTGCCAAATAAAATGTCATTCATCGCCAGCACCCCCTTACTCAAAAATCCTGCCATCCTCAATGCGGATAATGCGGTCGGCAAGCTGGGCAATCTCGTTGTTATGGGTAATCATCACCAGTGTCTGATGAAATTTGTCGCTGGTGACTTTCAAAAGTCCCAGCACATCGCTGCTCGTCCGGCTGTCCAGATTGCCGGTGGGTGCTGTTAAGTTAGTACAAATGAAATTTGTTACCTATGTACAAAATTTTTCGTCAAACATCAGCTGTTGAACTATGCACTATATACAAAGCCCCGGAAGACTGCTGCCCTCCGGGGTCTTTTATTTCCGTCCCATCACCTTTCCTCTTCCTTCTCCCTCTCCCAGGTCATTTCCTGGCCTGTTTCCCTCTGGTATCGCTCCTTGATTGCCTGTTCAACATAGGCATTAAAGGACTGCCCCTGCGCCTGGGCCGCCTCCTGGACCCTGGCTTTCATACCTTTGGGCAGGGCCAGTTCTCCCCGGTCATAATTCTTTCCCCTGTGCTTATTTTTCGCCCTTGTGGCCGCTGCCCCCCTGGGCGTGGGGTATTTTCTTCCTTCACCTTCCATCAATTTTCCCTCCATGCCGTTTTTTACAGTATACCACACTATTTTCTGTTACGGAAGTATAAACCTTGCACAAATATACTTCCGTAACTTTGTGCAATTTCCCTATTGAAATTATACTTCCGTAAGTATATAATAGACTTATAAGGTAAAGGAAAGGACGGAAACAAAATGGAAATCGCAAATACAATTCTTGATCAGCTGGGCGGAAACAAATTTTTAGCAATGACCGGGGCAAATCACCTGCTTGCAGACGGAAACACATTGAGAATGACCCTCCCCAAAAATAACAGCAGGGCGAACCGCTTATACATCACCCTGGACCCGGACGACACCTATACAATGCGGTTCTTCCGCTTCACGCCGGGCCGCTTGAATAAAAAGACTTTCGCCTGGACGGAAGATAAAACCCAGGAAGTCAGACTGGAAAAAGGCGTCTATTGCGATATGTTACAGGGTATCTTCACAGCAATCACAGGAATGGCCACACACTTATAAACCGCAGGGGGCGGCACTGCTGCCCCCATCACACCACAAAAAGAAGGGAGAACGAACATGATTGCAAATAATTTCAATGACTTTGTAGAAAAGGTTACGGAAGCGGAAAGAACGGCACTGAATACCCCGGAAGGCCAGGAGATCACAAAGAAAATTCTGGAAATGAAACTGGCCCAGGACCCGAACATGACCCCGGAAGAATGGCAAAATACAAAATCCCAGTTCTTAACCTTTCTTTTCGTCATGATCGTAAATGAAAACCCGGAAGCCATGAAAGAACTGGGGACGCATGTATGGAACGAAATGCAGGAAGCGTGAATGGCGCTCCTGTTTGCCCCAGGAACGGCAGAAAGCCCGCAGACGGTAAAATATACCACCTGCGGGCTTTCTCTCTGTTCTGGGGCTTCCTGGGCACGTCTGGCGGGGCTTTATTCGCTTTCCACCACTACTTCCACGCCCACGGATAACTGATCAGCCGTTTCCTTTTCCAGCGTCCCTACTTTCTGCCCGTCATCACCATATACATTGACGGTTCCGTCCTGGTTCTCTTCCAGGGCGCCTTCCGGCACGTTGTCCGTTGCCACGGCCTGCCTGCGGTCTGCCTGGGCGTCTCCTGTGAACACATTCACTATGGGGGCTTTTGCCACTTCTCTTTGTCCGATCTTATAATGCATTGCCTGGGTTTCCTGGGTGCCTGCTTCCTTCTCCCCTGCCTTCATAGCCTCATACGCCGCCTGGGCAATGGCCTTCAACTGGTTTTCCGTCACCTTTATGCCCTTTTCCTCTGCGATCTTGTACAGTTCCTTGACCACGGCGTCCATTTTCTCCTGGCCCGTGGAAGCCTTCATGAACTCCCTGGCCCATACCACGAACTTTCCGGCCCATGGTGCCAGATCATTCAGTTTATCCGCCACGTTTTTGGGCATGTTGGGAAATACATACTTTCCGCATACAAAAGCGCCCACCATGACCCCCAGGGTGATTGCCTGCATAATAATGTTGTCCATCTCGTTTTCCTCTCTTTCTCTTTTTTCCTGCCGCTTACTGCGGGATTTTAATAACCTGGCCTACAGAAATACGGTTCGGGTCCGCAATGCCATTGTAGGCCGCCAGGGCCTGCGCCGTGGTTCCGTATCTGGCCGCAATGGCGGAAAGCGTGTCCCCTTTCTTCGCCGTGTAGCTGCCGCCGGGCTTCTGGGTGCCTCCCTGGGGCGCTGCAGCGCCATTTCCGGGGATTTTAATAACCTGCCCTACAGAAATACGGTTCGGGTCCGCAATGCCATTGTAGGCCGCCAGGGCCTGCGCCGTGGTTCCGTATCTGGCCGCAATGGCGGAAAGCGTGTCCCCTTTCTTCACCGTGTAGCTGCCGCCGGGCTGTCCGGCAGCAGGCTTCTGGGTGCCTCCCTGGGATACCGTGGGGGTGCTGGTGCCGCCGCCCAGCTTCCGGGCAATGTCCGCAAAGTCCGGCGTGATAAATCCCCGGATATACCTGGCGTTATAATTCAACCTGCGGTGCCCGATCTTCCCGCCGTCCATATTGCCTTCGGTGACAACAAAATAATTGCTTCCGGTTTCCGTCACAATGCCGATATGGTCCCCGGCTCCCGTATTGTCTCCCACGCCGTTGTCCTGCCAGTCATAGCAGCAGGCGTCCCCCAGGCCGGGGCGGTGTGCATCATTCTCCGTCCAGATACCCTTTTTCATGGCCAGTTCAATGAATTTCTGCACCCCGCATTCCGTCCCGGTATACTGGGCAATCCCGGCCAGGATATATGCGGCGCTCACCGTAGTGGCGCAGTATGCGTCATGGGGCTGTACCCTGTAGCCACGGGCCAGCGGGGCGTGGCCATTGTAGGTTGCCAGGATTTCCAGGTGTTCTTTGCTTCCCTTTTTCCCGCCTTCCCATGCGGTGATAATGCTGGCCACTTTCTGCCGCAGTTCCTGTTCTGTCATCTTTGTATTTCCTCCTGTCTGCTGGCTGCCAAAATTCAGCGCCCTGGCCGCCTTGTATACATCATTCCGGCGGGTGCTGTACTCGCCCATGACACGATCTGCCAGGCCAGCGCTGTGCAGGGTGTCAAGGGTTACGGGTTTCTTTGCGGCTTTCGCCACTCTTGCGGAAGCGCCACCGCCTCCCTGGTTTTCCAGATCAGCAAAGTATACCAGGGCGGCAGGGTCAGACACGCCGGCTTTCAGCCCGTGTTCCACATATGCGTACACGTCCTTTTCCGCCAGATCGTCCTGGGCCTTCTTTCCGGCGTCTGTCACCAGCAGGTTACTGATCACCTGCTTTTCCTGGGCGTTCACCGTGCGGGTGTTCCAGTTTGCCGCCGTGGTGATCTCATGATAAAGGGCAGCCCCCAGAATGGACGCCGCCCTGGCCTCTGCCGCACAGATCGTTTTTAACAGGGTCAGCGCCCGCCCGCCGTGCCACTGCACCTTCCCCACGCTCACGGCCCCGTTGTCATTGGCATTGACGGAACCATAATTGCCTTCCTGCCCAAAAATGATTTTCTGGGCGGCCTGGGAAATCTCCCTTTTCTGTTTCTCTTCCACGTTTTACCTCCTTCTTTTTATTGGGAACTCATGTTGCTGAAATCAGACAAACTTGCCATTGTATCCGGCAATGCCTGCTTGATTTTCAAAAGGTTTTCCGCTTTGGATTTCCAGCAATAGAAACCCACTGCCAGGACGGCCACGGACCCCACAAACGCCAGCAGGGTGGAAAGCTGGTACACGTCCTTTACGATCACCACCCACACGCCCACCAGGAAGGCCAGGTGATACGTCACCAGGACAGAAAAGACAATCACTTTCGTGGCCTGTATCTTCTTTTCCGGGTGTTCCTGGCGGTCCTTTTTCCGCCGCCTGCGGGCTGCCGCAATGTTCCTGGCATTAAAAATCATTACAACAAAAAGGCAGGCCATAAAGCCCGCCAAAAAGGCAAGTATCATCATTCTTTCATTCCTCCCCGTCTTCGTCATCTGGTCTTACCACCAGAAAGCTGTTTTTTTCAAGGCAGCGCTGGTATAGCTTTTCTATGTACTCATACGCCAGATCAACCTGCCCGTTTTCGATCTTATTTGTTTTCACATATTCTGCGTAATCGTCATGCACGGAAATAATGTGGTCAAACTCTTCTTTTGTATGCTTCCGGCGGTTCATACAGGAGTTGGCGAACTCCAATATTTCAGAACGCCAGCTGTCAACCTTGTGGGACTCAAAATCTTTTGCCAGTTTATCCAGCTTTTCCTGCATATCCCGGTTTAGCTGTTTCCCCAGCCAGCCTATAAGCGCACGGACCGGCTGTATTTTGATATGCGGCGTTAGATCAATGACAATCCCGGCGGCTGCCAGCAGTCCCAGCAGGTTTTTCCCCCACTCCCACAATGCGTTCCAGTCAATTTGCAGCATTCCCCATCACCTCCCGTCTGTATATATCGTTCAGTTTCTGGGCCATGCCGTGGCTGTTGAAATGCTTCAAAATACCTTTATAGGACGCTACTGTCCGGTTCATCTTTTCCCGGTCCATCTCCCCCGCATGATAGGCCGCAAAAACATATTCCAGGCGCTTGATCATCTTCTTTGCGGTTTTCTTCCGTAGCTTTACATGGGTTGACCATACCCGGAACCCCACAAATTCAGCGCCCAGGCGGACCGGGCGTATACAGGTCTTATTATTCAACTGTAGGTGCAGGCGGCTTTCCAGGAAGGCCGCTATTTCTTTTTTCACCTTTTCCAGGTGCCGCTTGCTGTTGTGAATAATGATCACGTCGTCCATGTAGCGGATATAATACCGCATATGCAGTTTGTGCTTGCAGAACTGGTCTAACTGGTCCAGATATAAGTTTGCAAACATTTGACTGGTCAAATTCCCTATGGGCAGGCCCACTTCCGCCAGCAGGTCCGTGAACGGAACGTCCCCTATATCCACCCCCATGGGCAGGCCGAAATGGGTATCTTCACAGTTCACAATGCCTTCCATGATATACAGTAGGTCCTTGTCTGCGATCTTCTGCCGCAGTATGTCCATTAAAATTTCATGGTCTATGCGGTAAAAATATTTGCTTATATCCAATTTCAGATAATAGTATTCCCCTGGCTTACGCTCCACCTGGCGGAACCAGTATTGCAGGCGCTTGACTGCCTTGTGGGTGCCCTTCCCCTTCCGGCAGGCGTAACTGTCAAAAATAAACTGCTTATCCAATAATGGATTTAACTGCCTGTAAATAGCGTGCTGCGCCACCCTGTCTTTAAAGTCCAGGGCCATGATCAACCGCCTTTTCGGCTCATATACGAAAAATTTCCGATATGCCCCCACCTTGTAGGTCTTCCAGATAAATTCATTTTGTAGGGTGATCAGATTTTCTTCCAGCTTTTCCGTGTACGCCATCACGTCCGGGCGGTCACGTTTCTGTTTTATGCCGTCTTTGTAGGCATAGAAAAGGTTTTCAAAATCATAAATTTTCGGGAAAAGATTTTTGATTTTTTTCATGCGATACCTCCAAAACTCATATTAAAGGGCCGGGCAAATCCACGCCAGGCAATCCCCGGCGTGGAACGTGACAAATTGCCAGTTTCCCGCCTGGCTTTCGGGCGTATGCCTTACTAACTGTCTTCCCGGCAATATATATTTTTCCTGCGGCCTGTTCGACCATTGGAAAGGAAAAGGACCCCTTATGCCTAAATGCACGGGGTATAGACTCTTGAGCCTATACCAAATCTGGCCTTATTTAGGGTTAAGCGGAACGGAAACCAATGTTCACATTGACGTTAGAACGGGGGTTGTTCAGATTGACAGCGGACGCCCCGGCGTTGGAAGTGTTGTTGAAACTCGACCCCCGGAACGGCAGCCCACGACACCGATTAAATGGCCCTTTCCCTATAAAAATGCGGCCATTTTACTGGCTGCCCTTTTTACCTTTATTTTGTTCCTTGCTTGCCTCCCCATTGACGTACTTTTCATAGTTCCCGATCTGGCCGCCCAGGTGGTTGATTAACTTCGCCCAGTTCTCATATTTCCGCATGGGCAGGCACGGTCTTTTATCCGGGTACATTTCTTCATCTGCCGCCAGGCGTATGAAATGCCGCAGTACGTCCACTTCCGTGTCCAGTTCTCCCAGCGTGGTCTTTTTATAGTGCTTGTTTTCCAGGGTGATCACCAGGCGCAATATGGTATACATGGACTGCCGGATTTCACGGGCCAGCGTTGCCCGCTCATACTTTGGAAAATCTTTCAGCGCAATATTTCCGTACTTGATAATTTCATACACCTTATTTTTCATGCGGAAGTCTTCTGTTTTGGCATTATTTCCTATGCCGTCCAGCTGTTGTTCCCCTGGGGCCTTCGGCGCTGCGTTTTGCTTCTCCATTTTTTATTCCTTTTTACTGTTTTAAAAAAGTGTGGGACTTGCTACCGCAAGCCCACACAGTTTATCAGTCTTCCGTTTGCAGTTCGGCATAAGCGGAACGGAAACCAATGCCCACACCGACGTCAGAACGGGGGCGGTACAGATAGACAGCGGACGCCCCGGCGTCGGAAGGGTAGTGGAAACCCGACCCCCGGAACGGCAGCCGTTCCCCGTCATTCCTCGCATAGAAACGATCTCCGCCGTATGTAGCGCTGCTTTCCGGGAACATTCCCATTGCGATCAAAATTTTCGGAATGCTTACCCCGGACGCCGCCGCCAGGTCCTTGAAGGGCAGGGACGGCCACTGATCACCGCTTGAAACATTCGTCAGGGATATTCCGATCTGCGGCGCTCCGCCTGCCGTCTTAAGGTCCACTTTAAGGGTTCCCGCCGTTCCGGGTGCCACCAGGGAACCGTCCGGCTTGATTGCCTTCCACTCCGTAGACCCCGCCGCCATGCTACAGGTGGACTTCATGGAATTGCCATAGGGTATGATCTGGATTTCCCCGTTATACAGGCGGAAACCTGCCACCCACTCCCACACATTCCCGCACAGATCAGCAATGCCCGCCGGGCTATGGTCATGATACCAGGTTGTGGGGCCGCTGCCCGTGGCTGTCCTGCCTCCGCCATAGTTCTGGTATTTATAGGTGGTAATGCCTCTTTCATGGGCGTGTGTATAGCACTTGCCATAATTAGTATTGCCACGGGGGACTGTCTTGTTTTTCTGGCTCCACAGGGTCAGCGCCGCAAAAACCCCGTTCTGGTTAAGGTGCCAGCCGTTCCCCTTTTTCCGGCAGGCGGCCAGGGCGGCATCAAAATCCAGGCTTGCTTTCGGGTCCACCATGGGAAGAGAATACGCCCGCTCATGCTTGATAATGTTCGGGTACTTAGATACCCAGATCACTTCCTTTTCCACGCCGTCCACAATCCACCAGGGCAGCGTTTCCTGGGTCCCGCCCGTGATAATGTCCGCATATGTCATTTTGGGCACCCCTACCATGATAGAGGGCAGGCCCAGATCATCAAAAATAACCTTGTTATTCGGCCCAAAAGACGCCACCGCCAGGGCCAGATCATCAAAATTCTGCATGTATTATTCCTCCATTCCCCATAAAATCAGCGTACAAAGCGCCATGTCAAACGGCACGGGAACCGGGACCATGACCGTTTCCCCGTCCTCATTGCGCTGTTCGCTCTCCTGTTCTACATAACGGCGGGGCGGTATGACCACCTGGGCGGCATACTTCCGGGACTTTTCGGCCACGCCGTTGATCAAGCCCCCGTCAGCGTCCAGGCAAATGTCAATCATATTTTCTTCGTCCCGCTCCTTTGCGGATACCTTCACGGTCAGTTCATCTTCGCCATAAGTGAAGGTAATTCTTTCACTGGTTACGGAATACCCCAGGTGAATGCCGGGCGTCTTTTCCACTACCTTGATTTTATTTGCCATTCCTGTTTCCTCCCTTCATGATTTCACGGCTTCTGGCCGCAATAATGGCGGCGGCCTCCCGCTGCTCCGGGGTCCCCCTGCCTGCCACTCCATAGGACCGCAGTACAGCCGCTTCCCGCTGCCTGCGCTCTTCGGTTTTAATGTGGATATTAGCCACTGTAAAAGCCCCCTTTCACAAATAATTTAATGACTGCCTCCCTGGCGCTCCCGGTAAACTTTACCTTAAAGCCGTTGACCAGTTTGTCCGTGATCTCCACCCCGTTCACAAAGCCCCCGGACACGGAAACAATCTCCGCCTGCACGGTATAATTGACATTATTCCGGTTTATGCCCAGCGCCACGGTTTTCTGGCTGGTATTGAACGGGTATGTTTCCGTATTGGTCAGTGTCACCTGGATTGTCTCCCCGGCCAGATCGTCCAGCTTCTGGGCCTGGTGTATGCGTGAGATCATCAGCAGGCCAGCCAGTGCGTGGGCTTCCGAAACCCCGCATTCCAGGTGGTTGAAATTTTTCCCGTTCTGCGGGGTCCCCTGCTGTATCACTGTCCCTTCCACAGGAAGGTGGGTGATCGTCCCGTCCGGGTTCGTTTGTTCCCGGTATCGGTTTTCAAACTCCGTCACATGGTCAAGCCATATCTGTTCTACATACATTTTTTACACCTCCTCTTCCAAAAATTTGAATGTGAAGCGATACAGCACTCCTTCCTGTACCTCTTCCAGCGGGATTTTTTCCGCCTTGACTGCCCACGGCTGGTTATTTTTGTTGAAAAGCTGTACCTCCTGGACAGTCATACCCGCCGCATTTTCCGGGGTGATCTGGATAAATATAGCAGTATGTCCGTCTTCCAGGTGTTCCCGGCGGTAAATCGGGTATTTCTCCGTTTTCCCGTCTATCGTGACGGCGGCATAAGAAATCACGTCATCAAGAAAAACCTGTAAATCGGCAAATGCCTGCGGTGTCAACATGGTGGTTTCCTCCTTTCCCTATAATCTCCGGGGGCTTCCGCACAGTTTTGTATTGTATTTAAACCCCGTGCCCTCTGCCTGCCCGGAAACATTCCCGCCCGCTGTCTGCTGCTGGATATTCCGGCCCGGCACTGTCCCCGCAATGGGCACGGTGTAGGTGCTTCCCTCTGCCTGGGTCTGCGCCATGATCTCCGTGTCAGCGCTGCCGCCCCTGGTGTTTCTCTGGGGTATCTTCCCGGCCTCCGTGACCCCCGCAGGCACATTTCTGTACTTTACGATTTCCAGGGCTGTTTCCGCCGTTATATGGGCCTCATTCCCCCGAAAAATAACATTGCGCTGCGGTATGGTTCCGGCCTGCGGCACAGAAAAAATAAAGCCTGCCGCCTCCGTGCCCACAATAATGGCGGCACCTGCCATGCCGCCTTTTATATTTCTGTATGGATATGTTCCCGCATTCAGCCGCCCGGTCACAGGCGTTTTATAGACGATATAGTCCGTATGCGTTCTGATAATGCAGTCTATTCTTGTCTGGTATACAATGCCGTCCAAATGGGAAGACAGGCGTTTATACATTCGTATGGCTTTCACCAGCTGGGCCAAACTGGCCGTTATGCGGTCCTCTGTCACATCACAGACAACACGGAAATGGTGTGGCTCCCCTCCATAGTTAAACCACTCTTCTACTTCGCTTTTGGGCCATATACTCCCCAGGGCTGTTTCCATAGCGTATTTTGTGCCCATTTTTTTGTGAACCTTTACGCTGTTCTTTACCATGTCCCGCTTTACCTGTAGAGGGTAACTGTAATCGTACCAGTCAACGTGCATATCGTATGCCAGTATGTCCACCAGGTCTTCCGGCAGTTCTTCAAATCGGGAGTAGATCAGCACATTATCCATATTGCCGCTAACTGTCAGCAGCTGGTCCGTCAGCGTCCTGGCCAGCGCAATCATTTTGGGGTCATGCCTTAATGCACCGGGGAGAAAATCGGAAAAGTCCGTGCTGTATATGTCATTCATCTTCAATCCCCCCATTCATCACTACCTGCTGCCCTTCCAGCCTGGCCACATAGGTTTCCGGCACCACCGCAAAGGCGGGCTTTCTGATCTCCACACGCTTCACGCCTGCTGCCATCAGCATACTGTTAAGCTGGGAAGGGTTTATGTCCCGGCCCATTTTGGCGGTCTGCCATGTGATATAGTTCTTTACTGCCTCCTTCGCCGCCCCCTCAATGATCTTGCTGCTGGCCTGGCTGTACCGTGGTATGTAATAGGTCACGTCAACCTCAAACGGGCTTTCTATGGGTTTTGATACTGTCACTTTATCTGTAAGCGGTCTTACCTCGCTTGTGTTCAATGCCTCTTCCACCTGGCTGATCACGGCGTCCGTGGGCAGTTTCCCGTCTTGCAGTAATATTCTAATATCCACCACGCCTGCTTCCGGGCTTGTGGCCGTCACGTCCGCTATGGCCGGGGACACCTTTTTGACGTGGTATATATAGCCCCCTATCGGCCCCGCCGTGGAAAAACTCTCCATACTCTCCCGCAGGCGTTCATAATAGCTGGCGTCCGTCTCTTCGTCCGCCCCTCCCACGGTCCGGGTGATGTTCTCTATCTTGAAAAAATAATCGTAGGTGTCCATGATCTCTTTCACCTGCCCTATTGCCAGATCATTTCCGGCTTTCCCAGGCGTCAGGCACTGGCCGTTTACGTCCCCATAGGTTTCCCCGGCCTTGATCTCCAAATCTTCCACCGTGGCAAATATGATATTGCTGTCAAAACTTATCCTTGTGCCCGCCTTGACAATGACACTCTGGGGCTGTGCCTCCGATATGTAGCACCGAAAAACAGCTATGGCCGGGGAAGCGGGCAGGCGTGGGGTATCCTTGAAAAGCTCCGCCAGGCTGTCCAGATATTTCCCTTCCGCATACCTGGGAACGTTCTTTTTGGCCGTCTCATTGATTAAAATTCTTTGCTGTACGATCACGGCGGCGGCCCAGGAGATAAAAAGCCTTTCCGGGGACGCCGGATATACTTTTTTCTTTTTCCCCGTCTCCTGTTCATACATCAATTCAAAAAGGGCGATCATGCTGTTTTCTATCGTTTCCACGTCCGTTTCCACGAACTCAATTTCCGGGTATTGTATTTTAGTATCCATCTTCCCGCACCCCCTCTATTTCTACTGTAGGTATCAGCTGCCCCGTGGTGTGGTCTGCTTCAACTGTCACATGCGCTATAATCGCCCGTGGCTCATACCTTTCGATCTGGTCATACACATGCGCCACGATCTCATTTTCAATCACATTCAGCGGGCGGCCACGGAACGGCCCATCTGCCCCCAGGCCCCGCACCATGGGGACGGACCCTGCCACGGTATCCAGAATAATGGCAATGTTGCGCAATACTTCCTGGTGTTTGTTCGGCGGGTCCAGGTCAATGTTTTCCAGCAGTTTCCCGTCACCCCTTAAAACCTCCATACTGTCACCTTCTCCCGTATTCTTTCAGCGTCACGGTCACTTCCGCCGCCCAGCAGTTCCCCCGGTTATCAAATGTTTTCATGGCGCTGGACACTTTGGTGATTGCCCATTTATAATCACCGTACACCCTGCCGCCTATCACCAGGCGTTCCGCCGTGCCTTCCCGGACCATGCGCCGCAGGTCATTCACCGATTTTAAAGGGTTTACCCCCAAAAATACGCTGAACTTCATCTTGAACGTGATCTGTTCGGGGTCCGGCCCCAGAAATTCCAAAAGGTCCGGCTGTAAATGCCTGTCATGGGTTGCGTATGCGGCGGAAGTGTCCCATTTCAGATCATCAAATGTACTAACCTTGTTAGAGGACACCGCAAAAGAAAGCCCTCCAAACGTCCCTATTTTTGCCACGTTCTACACCTCCCCCAAAACGTATCCGTCCCCGTCCGGGTAATACAGGCACAGCACCTGGTCATTTATTTTGGGGTTCCAGTCCGTCACATAGGCGGCGTGGAAATGGCCGTCCGCTTTGTCCGTCTTATTTCCCGTCTTTTCTTTTTCCCCAGGCACCACCGCCCTGGGACGTGTCAGCACCTTAATGGGCGGGGATATGATACCCCCCAGGTTGTCAAACTTGACCCTGGCCATGCGTGTGCTGGCGTCATAAGCGTGTACGGTGCCTATCCGTATGATCTTCTTTAAAACCTCTAAAATGTCTTTTTCCTTCTGCGCCGTCATCAATAGCCCTCCAAAATCTGCACCAGGTCAATGTCCGTGGTGTATCCGCCTGTTAGGCTATGCTTCGCACTCTTGACCCTGTATTTTTTATCAAACTGCTGGAAGCCTTGCAGCCTTACCACGATACCCGCCACCAGCTGAACGTCTCCCGTCATCTTGAAACTACATGTAAATTCCTGGGCATTCTTTTCCCGCAGGCGCTTCATTGCCAGGCGCTTTGCCTCTTCGGTGTTGGCCACCCTCTCATTGATTTCCAGCACCTGGCCGGTCCCTGTCATGCTGTCCGGGGTGTATGTATATTCAATGGTCTGTTTTTTCTCCGTGTTGGTATAGGACACATGACAGCTTGTATATGCTGCGTCCTTTAGGTTCGTGCCCATGCGGAAGGAAATAATATCACTGCTGCCGTATGTGATCACTTTGGATACGGGTTTCGTGTCATATTCCTGCTTGTCGAAAATAACAATGGTCATTTTCGTAACTTTCAGCGCCTTCCCCTCTGCATGGCATAAATCCTGCAAAAATCGTATGTCAGACTGCTGTACCTGCTCTTTTTTGTCATATTCCGGGTTGTCGCTGCACTCATACAGGAAATTAAACCCCGCTTCGCTGGCAATCTGCTGCCCTATCGCCCGCAGGCTGTTTTTCTCCCAGTTCCGGGATTTCTTCATCATGCGGAAAGTGGACGTATAGGGGATTGACGTGCTTTTCAGCGCCGTTTTTAAAGGCGGCCCGGAAATGTCCACACTGTCAATTTCAAACGTCCCGCATTCCAGCACCCCGTTTTTCCCGGTGTCGTTCCAGTTCTTTTGCACCAGCGTGACTTTCACCATGCGGGGCTGGGACACCATTGTGGTTGTCTCCTGTACCTCTGTCACCGTTGTGGAAACCTGCCCCCCTGTGGTGATACGGAAAACCTGGCCGGGGAAAATCAAATCCGGGTTCTTTATGCCGTTTTCCTGGGCAATCTGGGGGTATTTTGAAGCCTTCCCCAGATACCGCAGGGCGATTGCGGAAAGTGTGTCCCCACGCTTTACCACATAGTTAATAACTTCCGTCTGTGCTACCTGCTTTTGTACCTGTTTGGTGCTTTTAACGATTGTCGGCTTTACTTCCAGCCATGCGCCGTTCAGATTTCTTTCCATGTCGTCATACTCCATCTGGAAATCATCTGCGCTGTCCTCTTCGTTATCCGTGTAGCTGGCTTTCAGTAAATGACGTGCCAGATCGTCCGGCACGTCAATGTTAAGAAATTCCAGCCTTAATTCCACCCGGCGGGCTTCACTCATTCTAAAATCCCCCTTTGCCATGGCGGCAGCTGTATACTGGGTTCGTCTTCCACCGCCGGAATGGTCAAAACCACTCCGGCAGGGAAAACAAAGGTTGCGGCATGTCTGATATTCGCCTTGACCAGTTTATCCATATACAGGGTGCTGCCCATCTGCTCATGGGCTATTTTGTCCCACATGTCCCCCTGGATTGTGGTATAGGTCTTGTCCTTACTCATAATCAGACCGCCTTTCGTCATCTTCTTTTTTGCGGACCGCCTCTTCAAACTCCCGCAAAAGTCTCCTGTTATTCTCTTCCAGTTTCTGGTCCAGATCGTCTGGCCTGTTTCCGTCCACCACGATTGTGGGGGAATTATGCAGCGTTATGGTGTAACCGCCCCCGCCTCCGGCTGCGATCACTTCCGGCGCTCTGGCCGTCTGTACCTGCGGCATGGGCGCTGGAATGCCCTGCGCTGCCGCTCCTGCCACGGAAGCCGCCGCACTCCGGCTGCGTTCCATGATCTGCTGGGTCTGGGCTGCCGTGTACACGGTCCTGCCCGGCATGTTGGTGATTAGTTCCGGGCCTTTCTCGCCAGCTATGAAAGTATCCGGCGTATTCCGTGACCCTACCGCAAGTTGTGGGATTTCCGGGATATTTATTCCCATTCCGCCTATTCCCGGCACCCAGTCCGGCACTTTCAGACAGTTCAGTCCACGGATAACGACATTCACGGCACCCGTTATGCCATTGATCACGCCCTTACAGACGGACAGAATGGCGTCCCAGATACCGCCGAAAATAGACTTTATGCCTTCCCATGCTTGTGACCAGTTTCCCGTGAATACGCCAGTTATAAACTGGATAATCCCGCCCAGAACCTGCTGCACTGCACTGATAATGCTTCCGATTGTGTTAAACACGTTTTGGAAAATTGACAAAACCGCCGGAAGAACCGCCTGTACTACCGTCAGTATCTGCTGCATAATCGGCTGTATGATGGACCATATGGTCTGAAAAACCGTCTGGACCACGGGCAGCACTGCGGAAAGAACCGTGGTAATGATGGACCCCAGCGTCTGGATACCCTGCACAATAAAGGGCAGGACTTCCGCCACGATAAAGTTAAACACTTCCTGGATAACCGGGAGTACATAGGTCTGTATAAAGGTGATGATCTCGCTGATCACAGGCATAATGCCTGCGATAAAGTCACCAATAATCGGCATAATGCCTGCGATAAAATCCGCTATGGACTGCACGATCTGCATGATGACCGGGGCCGCTGCCTGTATCCCGCCTAAAATTCCGGGTATCACGTTTGTGACGATCACAGACAGTATCTGTTCTGCGACTGGCACAATATGTTCCGTGATAAATCCCACCAGCGTGGACAGGGTGCTTCTTACGGAATTTATGACATTGATAAAACTGTCAAATACCGCTGCCCCTTTTGCTCCGAAAATTTCCTCTATCTTATCCCTGGCCGCTCCCAGGTTCCCGTCTGAAAATACCCCCTTGATCGTTTCGCCTACCGTTGTAACCACGGCCACGATCTTGTCAAATACCGCCAGGCCGCCTTCCCCAAATATCCGGCCTATTGCCGCCCGCACTTCGTCAAAGTGGTTCCGCAATAGCTGGACTGCCGTGATCACGCCAGTCACAATGCCTACCACGGGGAAAAGTTTCCCGGCTATTCCTCCCAGGGGTCCCAGCAGGGAACTTCCTATCTTCCCTATAGGCCCCAGGACTTTTTTAAATATGTTTCCTATGGGCGCAATCACGCCGCCCAGCTTGCCAAATCCGGCAGTAATAAATTTCCCTATGCTGCCCAGCGGGCTTTTGGCGATCACCGACCCCAGGCCGGACAATATGCCGCCCAGCTTGCCGCCTAACAGGGAAAACGGCTTTAATACCAGCCCCGCAACTTTCCCCAGGCCGGAACCCATGCCGCCGAAAATAGACATGATACCGCTTCCGGCTGCCCTTAGTTTGGATACCAGCCCGGCGCTTGCCACTTGCGCAAGCGCCGCCTTGCTTTTGAACGTCTCCAGGACGATCTTTGCGGTGGTGAAGCCGCTTTTAATGTGCAGAAAACCCAGCTTTGCGCCCAGTCCGGCGATCTTGAAGGCCGCCAGGCCAGCCGCCACCTTAAGGACGGTTTGAACCAGCTTCGGGTTTTCCTGGGCAAATTCGGCCACCTTCGTGACCAGCACGGCCACCTTGTCCGCCACGTTCCCCACAATGGGCAAAAGGTTCTGGCCCAAAACAATACCCAAATTCGTGATACTGTTCTTTGCCTTCGCCATCTTGTTTTCCGTGGTGCCCGCCATCTTATCAAAGGCGCTCTGGGTCATGCCCGTGCTGTTGATCATGTCCGCCACGCTGGCGTTGAACCCGTCCACGCCGTTGGACAGCAAAGATACTGCCGCCTTCCCGGCCTCCGCACTGCCGAACATGTCAGCTATTGTCTTGCCGCTCTTTTCCGCCTCCGTCTGCAAGATTGCCAGAACGTCGCCCAGGGACATGCCGCTGGCCATCAGATCAGCAAAGCCTTTGCCTGCTGCCTGCCGCAGGGCCTTGTCTGCCGTGGTGCCGCTCTTCCCCATCTCATTCAGCATAGAGTTTGCATAGGTGGTGGTTTCCGCTGCGGCAATACCTTTGGAAGTCATTATGGCGTATGTTGCGCCCAGCTGTTCCAGGGACACATTGTAGGAATTGGCCGTGGGAATGATCTTGCCCATAACGGAAGACAATTCACCCACGGTCACTTTACCTTTGTTCTGTATCTGGACCAGCATGTCACTAACCGTTCCCACCTTATCCGCAGACATGCCATAAGCATTCAGAATGGTGGTGAGTACGTCAAGCGTCTGTGACGTTTCCGCAAATCCGGCCTTCGCCAGCATGGTGGAATTTGTGACGAAATTAACGGCGTCCCCGGACTTCTGGCCCGCAGAAATAGCGTTGTAAACGTCTTCTGCAATAGCCGTGGCCGCCACCCCCGTGCTGTTGGACAGCGCCATGATCTCCTGGGAGAACTTTTCAAGCGGCACCGCCTGGGTGTCCGCAATCGTTGACACCTTCGCAAGCGCCGTCTCATAACTCTGCGCCGCCTGCACCGGTCCCGCATAAAGTGCCGCCGCCACGGCAGAAAAAGCGCCCACGGTTCCCAGCAGCTGGGTTTTGGTGCTGGATATGCTTTCCTTTATTCGGTTTTGCTCTTCGTTCAGCCTCTGTAAATTCGCCTGCGACGTTTTCAGTCTGTCATAGGATTTTTGCAGGCGCTGGTTTGCGCCTTCCAGATCGTCCGTGTTCACTCCGGCTTCCCGCAGTTCCCGCCCCAGACTGTCAAGCGCTCTTTCCTGGTCTTCTATCGTGGCTGTGGTCTGTTGTATCTGGCTTTTGTTCCCGTTTAGCTTCTCCTTTAGCCTGTCATGCTCCCGGCCTGTTGCGGACAGTTCATTTTGCAGACGCTTATAGTCTTCAATGTTCCCTTCCGCTTCCGCCGTTTCCATGGCTCTTTGCAGTGCTTTTTTCTTCTGTACCGTCTCCTGTAATTCCGCTTGCAGGCGGTCATGTTCGGCGGTCAGCTGCGTCAGCTTCCCCCGGTTCCTCTCTATGGCACTGCTGGCTTTCTGGTATCCGTCAATTTTGGATTGCAAGGAATTGATCTGCTTCGTGCTGTCTGCCAGCCTTTTCTGGGCGTCAACTGCCGTCTTGAACGTGCTGCTGAAATTCCCGCCCAGGGTTGCTTTCAGCTTGAAAAGCAATTCATATTCCCTTTGTGACCCAGCCACTTTCTTTCCACCCCCTTACTTCTGGTCCTGCCGCTCTGCGTCCTCTTTCGTCACTTCGTTTACGCTGTCAATCCATGCGAAAAAGCGCTTAAGGGGCAGATTTAACCAGTAATCTACAGGTGTATAAGAAAGCCTTGCTAACCTATACGATTGTTTCCGCAGAAAATTTGCGGGCCGCTCTGTCTTTAGTAGCCCACAGCTACCAAAAAATTTCTTGCGGCGTTCTTGATCTTCATGTAATCCCGCAGGGGCAGACGCCGGATTTCATCAGACGCCATGTGCGCCGCTTTTGCGGCAATCGCAGACTGGAAGGCGGAAGACACTTCCGCAGACAGAACCACAATATTGCGCTGCTGCAATTCCAGTTCCACGTTCTCCACGTCATCACCCGTCAATTCTTCAAAGTAGAAAGTGAGACTTTCGTATTTCTTCCCCATGATCTCCGTGGGCTTCGCAAACTTGTGGGTATAATTCAGCGACTTTTCGGGTTCCTCCTTCTTGTTGAAATCAATCACGCCCGCCGCCTGGGCCTTTTTGATCTCTTCCTGCTCCATCTGCTCTTCCTGTCCCATGGGGGTTCCCTGTACCTGCATGTTATCCATCTTTTATTCCTCCTGTTATGGTTATAGTGTGAAAAGCCAGCGGCGTTCTGCCGCTGGCCGTGTCCTGCTGCCTCCTGGTTTATTTCCCCAGGGCTTTTCTTACCTCTGCCAGGTAATCCACCCCGTTAATGAAACAGATAAAATTCACGGGGTCCAGTTCGATTTTTCTTACGCCGTTTTTATACATGGCATAATAATAGCAAGCGTGTTCTCCGCTTGCTTCCGCCGGGGTTGCAATCGCCCCCTTGCCAGGCTTGAATTTCTTCGGCATGGTCCGCATAATATGTTTGACGCTTTCCTGGCTAACCTTCCCGCTTCTTTTATCCTGCAACTGCTGCGCCACCCGGCAGTCAATGTTATGCACACGGGGTTCCGTCAGCTTGATAGCGGCGTCAGAAACCGTATTGAAGCTATATGTCACTGTCATTGCTTCCAGGTGCCCGATCACAATCGCCTCGATTTTCCCCGACATTCCGGCCCCGCTGATCTCTTCGGTCAGAAACCCGATCTCCGGGAACTCAACTTCCGCAAGACCCAGGTACTCCGTGGCGTCCTCGTAAACCGCAAAGTTTGTCACCATCTGGTCCATATATCTTTTTCCTCCTTTCCCCTGTTCTTTTTATGCCACCTTAAGGGCGGCAGTCAGATAAGACGTGTCATATTCCAGCACCCAGTCCATTTGCTGTAAAGGGGCGGGCGGGGTCAGATAGACATGGAATTTTGCACGTCCGGCCATAAGGGCGGTCAAGGGGTTCTCACTTTCCAGCATTTCCACACGCCCGCCCAGTATTTTTTCCTCTGCCGTCAATCCGTTCAGCCAGTTATTGACGCCCTGTAAAATAGCGTCTAACAGGCGGCGCTTCATGCTGCGGTCCACATAGTTCCAGTGGGAAAGCACCACCGTTTTTGCCACCCAGCGGAACATACGGTTAATACAGTAAAAATAATCAACCGGGTCCGTGTTTGCCGGGAAACATGCCGTATAGTTCCCCCAGGATACGAAACCGTTGTAAAAATTCAATCCGGTCACAATCCCGTTGTCATTCAGATAGTTCCCCTGCTGCACGTCCAGGGTGACTTCCTTGCCGTTTGCCAGGACCGTGCTGTCCGCCTGTAAAGACTTGTTGGAAGCGCTTTCGCAGGGCGTCCCGCCTCCCAGATCACCGTTGTTGTCTGTAGCCGTCATGGACCCGGCCAGCTGGACGGAAAAATCAAAAATCTTTTCGGACAGCGCCACTTTGGGCCAGCATACGATCTGGTTAGTCTTGCTGAAATTGTTGCGCTTTTTCAGTGCCGGGGCGTCCGTGTAATACGTTGCGCCGTCATTGTCCGTGCTTGCCAGGTCAATCATGGCCATGGCGGGAAATACACCGTTGATATTCTCCCCTTTTGCGGACATAACCGCCGCAACTTCGGGGTCATGTGACCAATTCGGACACACGATCAAATCCGGGGCTATGGTGTACTTCGGGAAAGTGCTGTCAATCAGTTCCAGCCCCGTTATGGCATGGGTGGTCACGTCATGCCCGCCGATCACGTCACGTTTCGTCACCTGGGACGGGTCCACGGACATGCTTGACACCTTCACTTCCCCGGTAATGTCCGTGATAAACTCCACTATGCAGGCGGTGTCTGTATAAAATACCTCGAAATCCTCCCCCTTTGTCTTGTTTTCCACCTTTACGCTGTCCGCAATCACTTCCAGGGGCAGTTCCACCCGGTTTTCCACGGGGGTGTAGCTTGCGGCCTTTTCCTCCGTCCTGTGCTTTGCCGGGTCCAGTACGTTCACCACAAAGACAGGGGCGATCTTATACAGCATGAATGCGGAATACACTTCCATGCAGAGGCTGTATTTCTGCCAGTCGTCAGAATACCCCAGCAGCTGTACCGCCTCTTCATAGCTGTTCAACATGACCACTTCATTGGCTTTCCCGCCCACCATCTGCACGGGGGCCGTGCCCACAACAAAGTGGACGCCGGAAGCCACGGTGACGGGGACGGAAACGCTTGTGGCCTTTTTGCTTGTGTTAATGCCATGCGTTACTGCCATTTCTCTTTACCTCCTTTTCTCTTCTCTTTCTGTCACTCTTTAAATTCCGCACCGATCAGTGAAACAATGTCCGCATAGTATTTGTGCAGGATATTTCCCTTGCTGGCAATCTTGACTTTCGCCTCCGCCAGTTTCGACACGGGCACCAGCATGTTTTTGGCCATGGGGTATTTTTTCATGGCCTCTTCCAGGCTCTTTTCAACCTCTTCCCTGGTCCCCACAAAAATGCTGTTCTGCTTCAGCATTCCCCTGGGCAGGGACGGCCCCACATACACCAGCGTTTCCCGCCCCTCCTGGGGCTTTTCCTGGGGCTTTTCCGGCTCCTGGGTATTTTCCCCCGCCTCTTCCTTTTTCGGCGCTTCCTGGCCCTCCTGGACGGCTTCCTGGCCCTCTTCCAGGGTTCCCGTGGGAAGCCCTGCTGCCTCTATGGCCTTCTTTGCGCTTTTTACTGCCATATTTCTTCAACCTCCTGTTTGATTTCTGGTATGGACCAGTTCGTCATCATCTCCCCGAAATAATACGGGGTATAGTCGTCTGGATAGATCAGATATTCCAGCGGGTCCTGTAAGACAAATTGTTCCGCCAGTATCCTGTTTCTTTCCAATTCCGTGCGCAATCTCATGATCACGTTCAGAACGTCATAGCTGCCCACGCCCTGGTCCTCTGCATAAGTAGCCACCACTATTCTGATCTGGCATGTGCTTTCCGGCTGGTTCCGCTCGTTCTTGCCGTCCTTGCCGGTTATGATCTGCAAGAGAATGTACGGTATACGCTGCGTGCTGTCCTCTTTCTTCGGCAGGCGCATTTTGTGGACTTCCGCCGCCCGTTCCTTTCCCTCTTCCCCCGGCTGTACCCGCACCTGTAGGATTATGTCCGCCGTTTTTTTCTTCGCAAACTCTGCCAGATTGTCAAGTAATACAATAGGTGTCATCTTTACCCCCCGTATCCATTCAGCAGCCTGTCAATTTCATGTTCCAGGCGTTCATTCACAAGCCGCTGCGCCTCTTCCTGTACCTGCCTGGACACTGTTTCTTCCCCGGCCATCTGGGCGGCGGAAAGCCCCATAAGTTCCGATACAGGCAGGCGCTTTCTGCCTTCCCTCTCGAATACGCCTATATGGCCGCTTTTCATGAAGGCGCTTTCAAATGTAGCGCCCCCGCCCTTCTTTACGCTGGCACGGACCAGCTTTTTCCCGCCCGGCTGTTTGGGGGATACCTTGAACTTGTACAGGGGGATTTTATAACCGGCAAAACGAACAAAGCCCGCAAGGTTTCCCGTGCTGGCTTTCTGTATCCTGGTATTTGTGGCCGCATTCAAGGCGGCGGCCTGTACGGTGTATACCTGCTTTATCCCCTGCCAGGCGGCAGTCTTTACACGGGACAGGCCCCTGTTTATGGCGTTCATGTACGCCCTTTCCGCCCCTTTAGGGACATTTGCCAGCAGCGTCTGCACCCGTTCCATGGTTTCCGCACTGATTTCTATTCCCACGCCGTTCATTCCATATACGCCCCCAGTTCCAGTATGATTTCCCCGTCCTCATAGTCCACTTTCAGAATATTGTATTCCTGGGTGACTCCCGCCACCTTTATGGCAAACTCATGGTTTCTTTCCGGGATAAATCCTAAATCCTTATGCGCCACATAAACCAGGACTTCCAATTCAGAAACCCCTGGGGCATTGTCGTTGCTTTTCCTCTGGCGCTCTGCCGCCGCCTCATGGTCCAGCACGGCGGGGGCTTCATACCATGCCCTGTCATACCAGAAACCCGCCACCGTGGCAAATTCAGCGCTGTTGTGGAATACCGCCATATCGGCGTCACACTGGGCCTTGAAATCCATCAGAATACCTTTGCCACCAGCCAACTGTCCACCTCATGCGGCACAGGGATAGGGGCGGATTGCAGGGACAGGAAACGGCGGTCCGGGCGCTTCTTGATAAAGGTATCCGGCACCAGGGTTCCTTCCACCGTCTCCCACTTTTCCGTCTTCTGGTCCAGCCTGTTGATAGCGCCGTAAAGCCTGGAATACCTGGCATTCGTGCTGGCCAGTAACAGGGTGCCGAAAGGAACCATGGGAAGCTGTACGGGTTTTGCGGGGTTCGTCCAGTTATCCAGATACCATTCATTGTACTTGTAAATGTCCAGGCCCAGTTCATGAATGGTCCCTATGTAGGTGACATTATTTTCCTTCTTTTCGGGTCTGATCACCGCCAGGGCGTAATTTTTCACGTCCAGCATTTTCTGGATACTTTCGTCCTTGATGAACTCCGCCGCCACGTCGGAAGCCATGATACAGATATTGCAGTTTGTGAAGCCTTCCTTCTGTACCCGCTCATGCCATTCCACCAGGTTGTCATACTTGCTCTGGGCGCTGCCGCCTTTCCACTTCTGTTTTGCGTCTTTGGAAATGTCGATCTTGTTTGTGAAACCAAAATCAATCACGTCCGCCACGCCCTTGCCCACTACCATGATCTTTCCGCCCAGCATGGTCTGGGCGCACATCCACTCTTCACGGCGGATAATGCCGTCCTGCAGTTCTGCGAAATCGTCACGCATTTTAATGATTGCCCGCTGTGCGGGGGTCCTTTCGGAATACAGGCTTTCGCCCGGCTGCCTGTTGATAATGTCGTCAACCGTGGTAACTTTATCGGGGGCGATCAGCGGCGGGGTGTAGCTGTCCGTCTCGTATCCGCTGCCGGGCATGATCTGCCCGCCTACCATGCGGCTCACAAACGGGGCCATTGCCCTGTTGCCTTTCCAAAAATCAATATCCACCTTTTCCGTTACAAACGTTCTGGTGTTATGAAAGAACGTGTCACGGAAAAAGGTGTGGACGGGCGGCAGTTTCTTGATAACGCCCATCATAGTTCTGGGTTCATAAATACTTACTGTATTCGGCATTTTCATTCCTCCTTCTTGCCTTGATTTCCCCGATTTACACCAGGAAAATGCACAATTTTCTAAGCGCCGTCTTTGCCGCTGCGGCGTCAATGTCTCCCATGTTCACGGCGTCCGCAAAGACTTCCCCGGTCATGATATACACCACAGGTTCATCTTTCGCCGCCGCAGTGATAGCAATGCCCACCACGTTGTCAATGCCTGCCGTGGTTGCGGGCTGTAGCGTCACGGTCCCGGCCTCTTCGTCCGTAACCGTCATGATCATGTCATACTGGGCAATCGCCGCCCCTGCCGTCCCCGTGTCTCTCACCACAGGAAATTCCCCGGCATAAAACTTCTGGGGGGTGAAACTTCTTTTTTCCACTAAATTTGCCACGTCTTTTTCCTCCCTTCTCTTGCTGTCTGCTTTTACAGAACTTCGTCAATGGCACGGTCATAGACGCTCTTTCCGTCACTGCCGCCGCCCATCTGCGTGCTGCCAGGCTCCACGTCAGAAATGTGTGACGCCTGGGCGTCATTCTCCATGCCGCTCCATGCCTGTATTCCCGCCTGCTTCTGGGCCTTGATGATATTCAGCGCCGCCTGGCCAGCGTCAACCGGGTTCGTGAACATGGCGTCTTCCACGATCTTTTCAAAACCTTTGGGGGCGCTGTCCATAATGGATTTAATGCGGCTGCGCTCTCCCTCTGCGGCGCTGTTTCTGATCTGGGCCACCAAATCCGGGTATGCAGTTTCCAGGGCAGAAACCGTGTTGATTGTCTCTTTCGGTTCCATCTGTTTTCCTCCTTTAATCTCATTTTTATTTTGCAAACTGCCCGGATTGTTTGGGCGGTTTAACAACAACTTTTCCGGCAGGGTGTGAAACCCTGTCAAATCCATGGGCACAGAATTGACCACCACTTTGCTGGCGTTCTCTATGACCGTCTTCGCTTCCGTAAACATCAGTTCATCACAGAACCCGTTTTCCACAGCTTTGTCACCGGTCCACCAGGTTTCCGCCGTCATAATCTCCGCTATGTCCTCCGGCTTTTTGCCCGTCTTCATGCTGTATGTGTTTATGATAGATTGCTTGATCACCCGCAGTTCCTGGGCCATCTTCTCGAAATCTTCCGCCTTAAATGTGTCCCATACCGACATAGCAGGATCGTGGACCATAAAGAGTCCGTTTTTCGCAATCTTTATAGTATCGCCCGCCATGGCAATGATTGTGGCGGCGCTGGCGGCCCACCCGTCTATTTTTACGGTGATCTTTGCGTCCAGGTCCCGCAGGCGGGTGTAAATGGCATTTGCGGCGAACACGTCACCGCCGCCGCTGTTAATGCGGACAATGATTTCTGCCACGTCTCCCAGGGCGGCCAGTTCCTGGTTGAACCAGGCGGGGGTCACTGTATCCTGCCACCAGCTTTTTTGACTGGTTATAGGGCCGTACAGCAATAGTTCCGGGGGTTTTGTGTCGGTTCCCGGAACGAAATTCCAAAACTTATTTTCCGTTTCCCCCAGGGGGTTCTGCCCCTGCTGCCGGGGCTGGTTTCTGTTCTGTGGCAATGTTTGATACCTCCTTTAATTTGCTTTCTTCCTGCTTTAGCTGCTCCACGTTGGCGTAAAAATCCGAACCTGTCATTTCCATGGTTTCAGACTGCCTTGTGGAAAATCCGTTCTTTACCCGCTTTTCAGCGGCGCTTACTTCCTGCACCGGGTTTAATATCCCTCTTGCCGGTCCGTTCCACTCCGCCCTGCTGTACGCCTTTTTGTACAGGGGGTCAGAAAAGAAACCAGGGGCCGCTATCCTCCCCTTTGCCACCGCCTCCGCAAGCCATTCCTCATATACCACCTGGCAAAAATCCGTTGCCAGCCAGGTTCTGTACATGCGGAACATTTTCCACGCCTCTTCCAGCGCCCCACGGCTTGCGGAATAACTGGCCGTGAACGTCTTCAAAAGCAATTCATAGGGGATTTCCAGGGCGGAACCGATCTGGCGGCATATAGCTTCCACAAAGCCGGAAAAATTGCTGTTCGGTCTGCCTGGTGCCACTCCGTTGGCCTTTTCGCCTTCGTTCAGATCAATCACCGCACCGGGGGCCAGCTCTATGGTGGTTTCGTCCTCTGCGTCCACCTGGTCTTCCTCTGATACATTGGACCCTATCGGGGGGCCGTCCTCCGTGGACTGCTTTTCAATGAATACGGCATACAGGCCGTTCACCACTGCCGCCACCAGTTCAGCGTCCGTATACCGCCCCAGCTGCTTCAACGCCTCGATCACGGGGGCCAGGAACGGGACGCCCCGGCGCTGGTCTATGCGCTCCCGTGTCATAATGTGTATAACGTTCCGCCTGCCGCTCTTCTCCCCGTATGCGGGCACACGGACCCATTCGGCAGGGGCGGCGCTGTAGGAAAGAGGGTGGTATTTTGAAAAGTGGTATGCCACCACCTCCCCCGTGCTGTCCGTCTCCACGCCGCCTATGATATGATCGTCTATGGTGTCATAGCCGCCGGGGCTGGAAAGCCGGTCCGCCTCGATCAGCCGGATCCGCAGATCATAGGGCTGCCCCTTCCGGGGTTTCATGGGCATTAGCGCCAGGCAGTCCCCGGACATAAGCCATGACATGAACGCCAGCTGCTGCAATTCGCAGAAATTGTCCACACGGGCGGCGTCACAGTCCGGGCTGTCTGCCCACAGCGCCCATTCCCGTTCAATCTGCCTTTCCAGGGCGTGTGCCGTCTCCGTATCCATGCCCAGGACTTCCCGGTCAATCGTGGGTTTCAGCCGCAGGCCCCGCCCTACTACATTTGTACGCATGGTTTTGATTGCCCCCGTTGCCAGGGGCACGCCCATATACAGATCACGGGAACGCTGGCGCAACACGTCCAGATTGTCTTCTATATCCTCACGGGCGGACCCGCCGCTGTACAGCCACCCGGCCATTGATTTTTTATATTGGCTGGCACCATAATTCCCGTACCCGCTGTTTAAAATGTCCATCTTCTGCCGTGCCGCCATTCTCCGCAGTCCCTTTTCCGGGTTTACGGCAGCCACTATGCCGTCAACCACTCTTGAAAAAATGCTTATCGTTCTCACCTCCCAGGGCATGAAAAAAGCACCTCTTAATGGGTGCCTTTTCCTCTAACCTTTTTTGACGATATGATTTTACCACGGAAAAGCGGGCAATGGCGGGCAATCTTTTACAGATCACGGGGCATAATCCTGTATGCGGCATTCCTGCTGCCGTGTTTCGCCTTGTTTTCCAGCTTTGTGACCATGCCCTGCCAGTAGCGGATTGTTTCCCGGATTTCCGCCAGGTCCGCCCTTGTCAGTGTCCTGCTGCCTATCGTGTATGACTGGTTCGTTGTGCATTCCAGTTCCGCTTTCAGCCATGCGTCAAGATGAGTCTTTGCTATAGATAATGTGATTGCCATTATAAAATACCTCCACTTGTCCTTCTGCCCCTCCTTCTCTTCGGGGGCGCTGTTTGCTGTTTCGGCGCTTCCGGCGCTTTCAGCGGGACGCCCGCTATTTCAATCGCTGCGGAAGCGTAATTGCGGCAGTCCAGGGCTTCATTTCTCTTGTGGGCGCTGTCCTTTATGCGCCATTCAAAGAACGGGCGGCCCATCTTATATACAAGTACCTGCTTTTCTGCCGTCAGCCCCTTAAAATAGTCTTCATTGTACCCTTTTTCCTCTTCTTTGGGGAAATGACAGAACCCCGGCCCCTCCTGCTCTACCTGTAGGCGCTGTAACAGCAGGCTTTTCCCGGTATCCACCCCCAGGGTGAAAAGATACGCCTGCTCTCTGTTGTTCTTCGTGGGCTTCTGGATATAGGCCGCCGCACTGTCATTGCTGCCCTTAATCGCAAAGATACGGCGGTTAAACCTGGGCTTGCAGAATTTGTATACCTGGTTTGTGCGGTGCCCGCCGCTGTCTATGCAGGTGCATATGATTTTCAGCTTTGTGCCGTCCGGCTTCTGCCAGGTCTGCCCCAGGAAGGCGTCCAGATCAGCCCATACCTGGTTCCGCATATTGCTGTTGTCCCCGTACAGTGCAGTGTACTGTATGCCCCAGTTCTCATATTCCGGCCCCCAGCCCACCACCTCAATTTCAAAACGGTCATCTTGCGTATCCACCCCGGCAGTCAAATAAAGCACCTCCGGCGGGACTTCGCAGTTATAGCGTTCCCGGCGCTTCAATAGTTCTTCGTCATTCACCTGGGTGCCTTCCTCTTCCCAGGTCTGCCCCATTTTCGTGTTGGTCCAGGACTTCATGGGTTCTATATTGCCCTTTTTCTTTTCCTCATTGGCCAGCAGGAATTTACTTACTATGTCTTTCCACTGCGCCAGCGTGGAACCCAGGGCATTGAGATGGAACCCCCTCACCGGGTTGTCCGGGTCCGCATGGATATATTCCCCGTCCTTAAAGCATTTTTTCCAGGCCGCTTCCGGGGATATGACCCCGCATTTTGCGCAACAATACTGTATATTGTCCAGATCATCTTTGTCAAATACCACGCCGGACCATTCCAGGGGCTGCAATTCCCCGCATTCCGGGCACGGCACGTTCCATTCCCCCTGCGAACTATGTTGATATTCAATCTCAATCCGGGAAGCGTCTTTAATTGTCGGGGTGGACACATATACTTCCTTGCTGTTCCAGAACGTGGTCAGACGTTCCGACGCCAGGAAAAGGGGGTCCCCCTCTTTGCCTGCCGTGGCCGGGTATCTGTCCACTTCGTCCGCCAGCAGTATCTGTATGGGGCGGGAAGCCAGGGAAGAAGGGCTGTTGGCTCCCACCATGGTGATGTGCCCGCCTGGGAATATCTTTTCCAGGATTGTGTTTCCCGTGTTCCTGCCTTTTTCGTTTACCAGGCCAGACAATGCCGGGGTATCCTGTAGCATTTTGGACAGGCGGTCTTTTGAAAAGGACTCCGCCATCTGGATTGTGGGCTGCATAATCAGCACGGGGGCGGGGTCATAGTGCATAAAGTACCCGATTGTATTCAGTACCGCCCCTTCCGTCTTCCCGATCTGGGCAGAGGACATGACCACGGTTTTTTTCACCTTAATGTCTGATATGGTGTCCATGATCTCTTTCTGGTGTGGGACTTTTTCGGTTCTCCACCTTCCAGGCTCGGCGGAAGCGCCCTGGGAAAGCCTCCTGTGCTGATCAGCCCAGTCCGACATTGCCATTTCCGGCGGCGGCTTTAACCTCGCAAATATCCGCTTGAATATCGCTTTACTGTGTTTCTCCGTCTTCTCCACCCTCTTCCACGGCAGAAAAAGCATTGTCGAAATCCGCCAGTTCTTCCAGCGCTTCGTCCGTTGCCTGCTTTAACGCCATAAATATTTCCGTCTGGTCCGTCTCCGTTGCCAGCGCCGGGGCCAGCTTCACCGGGATTGCCCGCACCCGCTGCCGGAAACGCAAAAGCATGTCTGTCATAACCTCTTCCACTTCGCTGGCAGCCAGGGCTTCCCGCCGTTCCAGCTGCAATTCCAGTTCCTGCCGCTCCCTCTTCGTCCGCACCAGCTTTGCCCGCTCCTGGTTATAGTCCACGGCCCCTTCCGGCGTCCCGTCCTTCCGC
The DNA here is from genome assembly GCA_009911065.1 of Clostridiaceae bacterium. Lineage (GTDB taxonomy): Bacteria > Bacillota > Clostridia > Lachnospirales > Lachnospiraceae > Brotaphodocola. The sequence continues at coordinate 44,661 of QXWR01000031.1, forward strand.
AGGAAGTCAATATATCGGTGTACGCAATCCTTCAACCTGTACAGCTTCGGCCTGGCCTCTTCCAGGACTTTCTGATCACGCAACTGCCGCACCCGCCGTTCCGATATGTCAAGCCATTCTGCCACCACGGCGGCTGTATACAGCTTCATTTTTTTCGTACACCCCCTTCTTTTTTCGCCGCCCGGAAGCCGGAAACGGTTTTTTTCATTTTGCGGATAGGCCGGGCCTGGGCGTCGCCGTACCCGCAGGCCGTCCCGGCGCTGAAAGAACCTACTGCCCCGGCGGCGGGCGGCCTATTCCTCCCCGTCTTCTCCGTCCGCCGGGTCAATGTTAAATTCTCCCGTTGCCTTCTGTCTCGCAAGGTCATATTTCAGCTTCTCCAACTCAATGCGCCGGGCCTCCATCTCCTGCGCCCTCATGCTGTCTAACAGCTTGATGATACGGCCATTCAATCTGTTTAGTTCAGCCTCCACCTTCATAGCCCTGTCAAAAGGGCTGGATTTTATGACGGTTTTCATGGCGGTTTTCATGGACTCTTTCCCGCCCTCCGGGTCCGTGGCCTGCCCTATGTCCACCCCCATTCCCTCTGCCTGGGCTTTATCCTCTACAGACATGGGTACAATCATATGGACTATTTTGTCCGTATAATATTCCCCCTGCTTATCTGGGGCCGTATACTGGTTTAAAAGCCCTGTTAAATATACCTTGCGCACCAGCAGGCCCTGTAATTCCTCATTCATTCGCAACATAGTTTCGCCAGGCTCCATGCTTTTGATTGCCTCCGCCTGGTCCTCTGGTATGTCCTCTATGCCCACCTGTGCAAACGCTCCGTGGGTTACGGCATTTTTATTCCCGTTTTTTGCGGGGGTCTTTCCGGCAGCATTCTGGTTCCCTGGCTGGCCCCCTCTTTTTTTGGGCTTGCTTTTTAATTCATCATTCCATTTGTCTTGTGACTTCCATTTCCTTATACGGTTTTCCGGGACGCCTGCTGCCGCCGCCAGGTCTTTGGTACTGATCTGGCCGCCGCTTTCCAGGTATTTTTTCCGTGCTTCGTCCCGCTTCGGGTTCCGTGGTCTTCCCATGGCTCCATCACCACCTTTCGTTTGTTTTCAATCTTTCAACCTCCCCTTGTGTGCGGAAATAGTAAAAATGACAGACTTCGGAAACATTGTTCACAAAGCCTGTCATTTCTGGGGGGCTTGACTTCAAAGGCTTCCACCTTTGCTTCACTTGCCATTATAGCAGAAAAAACGGGCAATGGCGGGCAATCTTTATGCCTTTAATTTGAAACCTGCAATAACTGGGTTCTTTTCAAACTTGCCAGCCAGATTTTCCACGGCTGTATTGCGGATATTCTTACACTGCCGTTCAGAATAATGGTTCCGTGCCGAAACTTGCTCCCATTTAAGGCCGTGCAGGTAATAGTCTGTAATAATGCTCTTGAATTTCAGTTCCAGGCAGGAAACTTCCCGCAGGATTTCCGTTTTCAGCCTGTACAGGACATTGATTTTTGAATTGTAAAACTCTATATCCTCCCGCAGGCTTTCCGGCAGGTTCAGCGCCGTGTTTTCTGTCGGGCTGGATACGTTATACTTCGCCCTGGGCTGTCCGTCCATGCTCTGGCCGCCCGTTGGCTCATAGTAATTTTCCAGATCAGCCACCGTGGCTTTATACAGGCGGATTTCCCCGTCAATATTGCGGTAAAAGGTCAGCAACTCAATTACCATGCTTTTTTTCATTTCTGCTGCCATTGCTCATTCCTCCGTTTTGGTTTACGGCGGATACCTTGAAGCCATACAGGCATGACTACCGCCCCCAGTAGCCATGCCGTAAAATCACCTTGTTAAAATCCGAACTTTTCCACGCATTCTTTGCATATAGTCAATTCATTTCCATTGATACGGTTTTTAATGATGGTCCATTTGCCGTTCAATCTCTTTCCGCACAATTCGCAATGTGTTTTATTTTTTTGCATTCCCTGCAAATTTTCATCTGTCTGCCCTTTCCTGGCGTAATAGAAAATGTACTGCTGGATAACGCCCGCAAATCCACTGTACATCTCCACGGGAAACTTTCCGTTGTATTCCGCCGTTATGATCTGCTTTATCCAGGTATCAATGGGGAAACTGTCCAGCTGGTGAAGGGCAAAAAGCTGGATACATGCCGCCACCTTTGCGCCCACTCCATATATGCTTTTCAGATAGTTCCCGGCCTCTTCCGGCTCCATTGCCGCCAGGTCTTCCAGATTAACCACCCCGTCCACCACGTTCCTGGCCAGGCTGGCTATGTACTTCGCCCTGTACCCCAGCTTTGCCGGGGCCATGGCCTCTTCGTCCAGCAGGCTTTCCGGGCTGGGGAACTCATACCACTGGCGGCCCTCAAATAATTCACCATGGGCTATTCCGCATGACACGCACAGGCTTTCTATGCTCTTCTTTATCCTGGGTATGCTGTTATTCTGGGATATAATGAAACTTACCATTGTTTCCCACAGTTCCTGCCGCAGTATCCGTATTCCGCCCCCTGCCTGCACCGCCCTGGAAAGAAAATGATCGTCCGGGTCTATATGGTCTATGTAATAGCGGTAATTCGTTTCAAGGTCAAAATACCGCTTCCACAGGGTTTCATATTCCTGCCTGCTACAGCACAGCGCCACCGGCCCATTGTCCTTTTCCTGGATTATGTGCAGGCGCTTCCCGTATGCGATCACCTCAAAAACTCCCGTTTCAATCTCATTCAAGCGGAAGCACTGCCCAGAACGGGCAATCTGCTTCACGCTGAAATTTTCATGTTCCACCTTTACCATCTCCGCCGCCTCCTATTCCAGTTTCCTGCCGCACATTGGACAGCAATGGAAGACAATGCTTTCCACGTCCCCGGTTACTTTACTGATTATCTGTATCATATGGCTTTCGGGGTCATAGGCCAGCAATACATTTCCTTCCGCCGTACTGATTTCCCGGTGGTGGTGGGGGTGACAGAACGCACAGCCATGCACTTTTTCCTGCTGCCGCTCCACATACACCACTTTTCCCTGGCTCTCCTGGGGCTTTTCCTGGGTTTTTTCCGGCTCCTGGGTATTTTCCCCCGCCTCTTCCTTTTCCGGCGCTTCCTGGCCCTCCTGGACGGCTTCCTGGGCCTCTTCTGCCTCCTGGGTGGTTTCCTCTTCGGCCTCTTCCTCTTCCCGGCCTTCCTGGGCCTCTTCTGCCTCCTGGGTGGTTTCCTCTTCGGCCTCTTCCTCTTCCCGGCCTTCCTGGCCCTCCTGGACGGCTTCCTGGGCTTCCTGGACGGCTTCCCGGCCCTCCTGCCACGCCTGCTGCCCTTCCGGCTTTCCTTCCGGCTTCCCAAACTCCATTTGCCCCGGTATCTGCTGGGCGTCCTCTTCCTGCCTTTTCAGCGCTTTGGCGTCACTGATCGTCAGGCCGTTGTTTTCCTGGTACAGTTCGCAGGCCCTTTCCTGGTATTCGGCAGACAGGCCGGACAGTTCATAGATCACCGAAATGCCTATATTGTCCGCCTTAAATTCTTCCATCAGCCGGGGGCACAGGTTATTCTTGATTGCCTTATACCTCCCCAGCTGCGCTTCCTTTATCCCCGTAAACTCCGCCAGTATGGCACGGGTCCGGCCTTCCAGGCTCACTTCCTTCCGCAGTTCCACCACCAGGGCTTCCGTCTGCAATACCTCTTCCATCTTCTCCCAGTCCGTCTTTTCCCGGAAGCCGTTTGCAAAGATTAACGTCAGCCGGTCCAGAATGGCGTTTATGTTCCCCTGCTTTTCCTCTTCCGTCTCCTGGCGGATAACGCAAGGCACAAAGCGGAACTTTTCCTGCCCTTCGTCCGCCAGGGCCATGCAGGCCAGGCGGCGGCGGTGCCCGGCCTTAATGCGGTATTTGTCCCCGTCCCTCTTCACCAGTAGGGGCTGTAATATGCCCACCAGGGAGATGGAACGCTTTAAATCCTCCACGTTTTCCGTGCTGTAGAAATTTTCTTTTGACGGTATCAGATCATACACGTCCAGGGTCAGCTGTTCCATGTTCTCCGCCTGCTGCCCGCCGTCCTGTTTCTTCTCCTGGCCGTTTTTCGCCTCCGCCCTTGATCTCTCGTTTAATAACTGGTGCAAATCAAAACCCGTCTTTTTTGCCGTCTTTTTTGCCATCTTTCCTTCCCTCCTTTATGTGTCCAAATCGGTCACATTTCCAGCATTTTCAGATATTCCTTGACCAGTTCCAAATAGTCCATAGAGGCGGCGGACCGGCGGGAATATAAGAAAATCGGAAGCCTGGCAAATGTGCTTTCGCTTACCTTCCTTGACGCTCTGATTTTTGTATCAAACATGGGGTATTTCCCATCTGCTTTCAATTTCTCCGCCCCCTGGGCGTGTGCTTCGTTTCTGGTGTCAAATTTAGTGATAAAACAGCCTCTGAACGTCAAGCCGGGGTTTAAATCCTCCCTGGTGCTTTCGATCTGCTCCGCCAGTTCCGCCAGCCCTTCCGTGGTGTTGTCGTCCACTTCCAGGGGGACGATCACGTCATTGCTACAGGCAAGGGCATTTATGGTGGAAATGTTTATGTCCGGCGCATTGTCGATCACACAAAAATCATACTGGTCCGCCACTGCTGCCAGCGCCTTCCCTATTCTGGTCTGCTGCGCCCTGGACTGGTCCAGCAGCACTTCCAAATTTGCCTTTAACAGTTTCATGTTGGAAGTGATAATGTCCAGGTTTTCAAAATCCGTATGCTGTACCAGCTGCGCCATTTCCGGGCGGCGGGCGGTCATGATCTCCGCAATGCCCCTGCCGTCCTCGCTTCTGCGGCGCAAGCCACGGGAAGCGTCCCCCTGCTTGTCATTGTCCACCAGCAGGACCCGGAAGTGGAAGACTTCCGCCAGAATGTAGGCAATAGCCACGCTGGAAACGGTTTTCGCCACCCCGCCTTTTAAGTTGATTACAGATAAAACCCGCATTTCCTTTCCGTTCATGTGTTACCACCTTTCTGCCCGTTTTGCCGTTAGCCCAGCTTTATTTTGTTTGTTTACTTCCCTTCGCAGAGAATGTGCATACACAAAAGCCCTTTAATTGCCGTTGGTATGTCATACGGGACCGTGCCCGTTTCATTGCATTTGTCCAGCATTGCGGTGATACCAGCCAGCTGCCAGTCCTCTATATCGTTTTCCGGGTTTCTGATAAAGTTAATAGCGTCCCTGGTTTCCTTCATGCAGGTTTTCATGACCCTGGCATTGTTCGTGCTGGTGTCAATGTACATAACCTGCTTTCCGGGGTTCTCCCTGCACTCCTTTTCAAATTCCGCCTGGGCCTTCTCCCCTCTTTCCTCTTCGTTGAACATTTCATCAGCGAACCAGTACAGCCACTTGCAAAGTCTGGTATATACCTTTTTCCGCTCTTCGGCGTTCTTCGGTTCCTCTTTCTGGGCCTCTGCAACATACTTGCGGCTTTCGCTGTGCTTTGTACTCCAAAATTCCGTTACGCCGTTTTCCGTGATCTCCCAGAACGTGTTCCCGTCCTTACAGCAGAACGTTTTATGGTTCCTGCCGTATTCGTCCATGTCGGTATACTCCTTGTATTCCCTGCCCTTGATGATCTCTAACTTTGCCGCCTCATACTCCGCAAAACTCACTCTTTCCATTCCTTTTCCCTCCGTGTGGTCTGTTTTTGTTATGCCTCAATTATATACTTACGGAAGTATATTTTCAATAGGCGTCTTGCACAAAGTTACGGAAGTATATTTGTGCAACTCTTATACTTCCGTAACACGGAAAGCCGTTTCTCCCACACGTTCCACCTTGCCTCTGATCTGCTCCTGGTGCCCGCTGTTGTCCAGTTCATACAGGAAGACAACCTGGCCAGTCTTAAGGCTATGCACCGTCAATATGTCCGTGACGGTCTTTCTTATGCCGTCTTTCAAGATGGTGTCCCCCAGTTCAAAAGGGCAGACTGCCATAAATGCCGCTTTCTGCACTATTCCGCCTCCTGTCCTGCCTGCCGCTGTCTGGCCCGCTTCTCACGCTCCACCGCTTCCGCCACTCTGGGCTGTATCCTGTTTAACAGTTCCAGCTGCTGGGTCAGCCAGCTGTTTCCCTGCCTGGGTGCCGCCTGCTGCCGGAAAGCCTTCTGGGGCGCTCCCGCCTTCCGTTTATGGTGCTTCTTTTTCTTCTTTGCCATCTTCCCTATTTCCTCCTTTTGGGGCGGTATTTCTTCTTTGTGGCACGTTCCCGCCGCCGCTTCTGATATTGTGCCTCTTTGGCCTGCCTTACCGCCTTCTGGACCCGTTCATGGTCAATATTGTTTTCCTCTTCCTGTAATACCTCCAAAACCTCAACCTGGTCATGGGTAAACGTATATGTGCCGCCCGGCTCATACTGTTCGGTTTCCCAGTCCTTGCAAAACCCTTCAAAGTCATCACGGTATGCGGGGAAGGGACTGAACTGCTCCGCATGGTATAGGGCCAGCTTCACCCTTTCGTCAATGCTTTTATCCCAGTTATACAGGTGCCAGCTGCTGTGATGGTCATAATCCCAGGAAGACAGGTACAGTTCCAGGCCGTTGAAATACTGATCAGCCTTCTGCATATTCTTGTAATCGCTCACCGTGAAGCCCTGGCCCTGGTACTCTTCCCTGTATCCCTTCCAATCCCTGTATGGTATATTGATCTTCCCCCGTATTATTTTGGGCTTATACTGTCTTTCCTGCTCCTTTGTCATGTCCTTTCCCTCTTTCCAGCCGGTCCGCAATCCGCAGAATGGCTTCCATTGATCTTTTTATATTGCCGTCCGTGTTCGCCGTGATCTTCAACACTTCCGCTATGTCCCGCAGTTCCTGGGCCTCTTCCCCTTCCGCCTGCTGCCCTGGGCAGGCCAGACAGGCTATGCTGTCACGGCAGGAAAACGGGCAGGCTATGCAGTCCCTTTGCGCTCTCTCCGCCATTGTCTCCACCTACTCCCAGCCCTCTAATTTTTCCACCCTCCGGGTCAGGTTCCGTTCCCTCTCCATCAAGTCCAGAACCTGCTGCGGGGTCAGCCCCGTGGCCTCATATGCGTTCAGCTTCCTTGCGGCCTGGTTTACAGACACGCCTTTCCGCAGGACCGGCTTTCCTTCGTTCTGGCTCCGCTCCGTCAAGAGACGGGGCTTTTTATTCCCAGGGGTTTTGTTCTCCCTCTGCCGCCCGGCGTTCACCTGGGGCATGGCCTTTTTTATGTATCCGTATTCCGGGACGATCTTTTTCATGGTGCTGTTAATCATGCTCATGGGCTTCCCCCTTTGTCTTTATCCGCATAAAGCGGAACATGTGGGTTTCGTCATTGATAAGGCGGGGTTCCCCGTCCTCGTTAATGACAAGTACGTCAAGAAACGTGGGGGCGGGCATAAACCCGGTTTCCCCCTCTTCCCGCCGCCTGCTGCCCTCCCAGATCATGTGCATTTCCAGGGCGGGGTACACCCGGCCTTTATATGCTACCTCATAACCTTTCATGTCCGTTCCCATTCTGTCTGCCTCCCTTCATCTTCGCTATAAAGTTTTCCCACGTCTCACGCTCAAATCCCTGGTTCAAAATCTGCTGCGGGGAAAATCCGCAGTCCTGGCGGGTTTCGTGCCCCGGAATATAAGGCTCTGCCGCCTGGGCAATAATTTTGCATGTATACAGATCACCCTGGCAAGCCTCACATACCCCTTTATAGCGTGGCCTGATATCATGTGCCTGGTCTTCCTTCTCCACCTGCGCCCCTCCTTTCCCTGTCCGCCTTGCATATTCCTACAAAAACCCTTTCGGCGCACGGAACCGCAATGCTGTTTCCCAGCGCCATATACCTTGCATTGTCGGACATTTCTTTCCCGCTGGCCCCGTACCTGGTCCACCCGTCCGGGAACCCGTCCAGGCGTTCACATTCTGTCGGTGTCAGACGGCGGACCCGATATTTTACCGTTTGGGCAATCTTTTTTATGGCTTCCACCACTATGGTTTCACTGCCGCCGCCTGCTGCCCCACGGCTCTTTTTCAGCGTCCCCACGCCCTCTTTAAATTCCGCATATCCGTTCTGGGTGTATCCCACCACCACGGCGGACTGCTGCCCAGACATAAGCGTGGGCGTCTTTTCTTCCGTGTAGCCCAGTCCTCCCGCTTTGGGGCCTGCCTTGTGAAGCATACCTGCCGCATACACCACGGCATGGCGGTCATTCGTTGTGAGTGTGGGGGCTGTATCCTGGTTAATCCCCAGCTGGTTCCCGCCTCCTATTCCTGTCCGCCCTATGACGTTCCCGGCTATGGTATACACGGGCAGGAGATAAAGCCCCGTTTTCCCGCCGCCACCGCCAGCCCTGCCCATCAGTGTGACGCTTTTCTTTGCGTTTATATATATCCTGTCCGCCGTCCTGCCGAAATCCAGTGTCAGCTGGCCGTCTGGCTCTTCTGCCAGTCCTCCGCTATCCGTTCCAGCAGCGCTATTTTCAAGATCAGCGGCACTTCCTTCTGGCGCTTCCGTGCCCGTTCCAGGATACCCCAGCAGGCTTTCGCACTCAAAAAGTATTTGTCCGGCGTCTCCGCCTCTAAAATCGCAGACAAGATACACTCTCTTTCTACGTTGGGGGACTCCCCAAAATTGAGCGTCAAGCCTTCTCCATGCTGTAGTGCGCAATTCCCCCCCCTGGTCCCCTAACTCCAACCATTCCGGCTGCCGCCCACTTTCCACTTGCAGGCATTGGAATATTGCTTTCTGTGATCTCTTCAAGGACCCGCCGGAAGTCCTCTCCCTTATTGCTCGAAAAAGCCCCGGCCACGTTTTCCCAGATAATATATTTTGGGTATTCTCCATTTGTCTCTGCCCTCATTTCCCGTATAATCCGCACCGCCTCCAGGAATAGCCCGGAACGGGACCCGGAAAGCCCGGCCTGCTTCCCGGCCACGCTTAAGTCCTGGCACGGGCTGCCGAAACTGATAATGTCCACCGGGGGAATTTCCGCCCCGTTTATTTTGGTTATGTCCCCCAGCCGGATTGCCTGCGGAAAGTGTTTGGTTGAAATGTCAATACAGTTTTCTTCAATCTCGCTGGTCCAGATCGTTTCTATGCCCTGTCTGGACGCCGCAAGCGGAAAGCCAGCTATGCCGTCAAACAAACTCCCTAAAGTCAGCCCCATGCCTCCGCCCCCTTAATTCCCGTAACGCTCCGTGAACCACCTGGCGTATACCCTGGCCATATCCTCTATACACTCACATTCTGTATAGTCAGCGCCGCATATAGCGGCTTCCAGGGTGGTTTCCAGGAATGCGTCCTGCTTCTCTTCGTCCTGCCCCTCGATAATATCAATAATCCTTTCCACCGTCTCTTCTCCCAGAACGGCTTCCAGTTTCACCTGGCGTTCATGGCGATCTGCAAGGCGGGCCATTTCCTCCTGGGCCAGTTCGCTTTTATAGTCCAGGAATAGGCAATGGCCGTTGAACTTTACCCGGAAGGCTTCCAGATCAGCCGCCGTCATGTACTTGTGCCCGTAAATTTCTTTCATTTTCCGCCAGGTGCCCCAGGGTACAAAGCCGAACACATCACCAATTCCCACGCATACCCCGGCCATTGCGCCTGCTGCCCAGTGCCGTTCTAAGCTGTCCCACTGGGTCTTTGTGATCACGGACTGTAAAATCCTGTCCGTGCTGGTATACTTCGCTTCAAAGCATATCGCCTGGCCGCCCCGCAGGGTGCCCATGAAATCCGGCTGCGCATTCGCAATAAAACGGCCCGTGAAAGTCCCGTCCCTGCCCGTGCCTGTCGTTCTGAACGGTTCCGGGATTTTCTCCACGATTGCCCGCCCGGTGTCCTTGTAATACCCACAAGCGCCGCTTATGTAGCCTTCAAAGAAATGGCCCTGGGCATTATTCTTCATTGCCTGCCAGCTTTTATTTGTCCGTGGTTTGCGTCTGTTCATTCCGTCTTTCCTCCATTCCCGGCCAGCCAGGTGTCTTCCATGTCCGCCAGATGGACCATGACGGCCAGCGGGTATTTTGCCCAGGCGTCAGAAAGACTATGGCTGTCCGTCCTGGCCCTGGCGTCAAAACCTCCCATGTGCCAGTTAATGGCCATGATCTCTTCGTCCGTCAGCTGTATATAGTGCATAATCAGCATAACCGACTTTTCCCCGTGCCCTGCCGGGAACTGGTTATCATACCCCCAGCACTCCACCTGCTGCCATTCCCCGTTTGCGTCCTTCTGGTTCTTTGTATACTTCGTGTAGAAATCCGCCTTGCACACGTCATGCAAAAGCCCCACTATTGCGATACTGTCCAGATCATACCCCACGGCACGTTTTAACAGGTTTTCATATACAGCCAGGGAATGTTCCAGCAGGCCGCATTCATGCGCCCCGTGGTACTTCGTGCTGGCCGGGGCCGTGTAAAAGTCCGTTGCTTCCAGCCAGGCCAGCAGGTCTTCTATGCCCTGGCGCTTCACGCTCCGCAGAATAGCCCTAAAAGCCATTATCATTTCTTCTTTGCTGTGTCCTCTCACTTTTCTACCTCCGTTTTCAGATACTGCCACGACTGCGGCGGGCGGCTTATGCCGTATGCTTCCAGGGGGACGGGCTTTTCATACTCCTGGACTTCGGATATTATCCAGCCCCACATGGGCCTGCCGCTGTCCCCTGCGTACTTTTTCAGCTGTTCTTTTTTCAGACAGCTGGCCGCCTGTACGTTGTATTCCCCCGCCGTGCCGCATACGCTCTGCACCTCCGGCAGGGTCCTGATCTTCTGCACTCCGGGGCAGTTAAATTCCCCGCATACCCCCACGCCGCCCGTGATATATACCAGCACCCGCAGGGGCCATTCCTCCGGCGCTATATGGGGATACGTCTTTCTGATTTCCAGCAGTTTTTCCCTGGAAACCATTTTCTTCCACCAGCGATCATGTAAAGACAAGATCACCGTTATCCTGCTGCCCACTTCCTTTTTCCTCCTTCCTGGCTTTAAATTCCCCCAGGTCAAGCGCCTGGCCGCACCTGCTGCAATAATTCCAGCCGTCAGATACCCGGAAATGATAGTCCGGCCTTGCCAGATCACCGTCATAGACAGAAAACAGGTGGTCCCCGCATACCGGGCAGTAAAAACTGTTTAGGTATCCCAGGGGCGGGGTGCCTGCCAGCGTGGGGCGCTTCCCCCTCTGCCGCTTCGGCTTCCTGGGGGTATCCCTTCCCCCTGCCCTTTTAAAATCCTGCCGTTTCGCCATCTTCTTTCCTTTCCGGCCTGTCATCAAAGCTGAAATTTTCAACCACATTCCGCAGGAGACGTTCCGCCCGGCGTCCTAAATGGGAATTGAGAAATTTCAAGTCCGCTTTTGTGAACCTGGCCTTATAATCATTTATGAACCTTGACAGCGCCAGAAATTCCAGGGGGTCCAGTGTCTTTGCCTCCCTGGCAAATTTCTCTTTATCTTCTTTTGTCAGCTTCACTTTCCCCGGCTCTTTCATCATGCCTGCCCTTCCAGAATAATCCTGGTATAGATCAGCATTTCCAGATCACTGAACTGGAAATCACTGATACTTTCCGCCGCCACTGCCGTTTTCGGTTCCTTCTGGCCTCCCAGGTACTTCCCCCTGTTCTCTCTGCGGAAAATGTCCGTTTCCAGGCCGAACTGCTTCACTTCCCTGGCGGGGTCAATCTCTCCGTGGTACTGCATACATGCCACATAGCCCCGGTATATCTCCCGCCCGTCCGCTTCCCGTATGATCAGACGGTCACTGTGTACCGCCCTTTTCAGCATTTCTCCCAGCGTCACTTCTGCTTCCCTCCCTTCCCTTTCGGTTTTTTCTTTTTCGGCTTCTTTGCCTTGCGCCACATTTTCAGATAAACATGCCACCCGGTTTCCTCATAAAATTCTGTCTTGACTTCACTGATCGTATAATCCGGGAACTGCTTTTCAAAATACACCTTCCCCAGATCATTGGACTTTGCCAGTTCTTCCACCCTCTTTTTGCTGTACTTGTGATCTGCGTCCGGCTGCCTCACTGGCCGTTCCAGGTTCCGGGAAGAGGACCAGCGCTTTTTCCCATTGGGGTTCTTTGTCACATACATGCAAAGGGCCTCTATGCCGTTTTTGTCCACTTGCAGACGGTCCGCATTCACCCACCCCAGCTTCCCCACCTGGTCCATATATTCCGGGTCCGTGTCGTACTTGTGCCAGTTTATCCGCTCTGCGGTCCACATCATTTCCACTTCGTCCCGGCTCATGCCTCCATTCATGATTATGTGGTGGTGTATCCTGGTGATCTTGTCCCCGTCCTTGCTGTACCCGTATTCCGTCACCAGTATGTATTTTAAAGGGGGCAGTTTCAGCTTTTTCCGCCTGTAGGCAATCCGCCGCAGGTAATTCCCCACCACCCGTTCCGCCTCTTCCTCTGTCTCCGGCAGCGTCCCCTTTGCGTATGTGCAGGTGACATGCAGATCACCTATGCCAAAATTGCCATTCCCCAGCTGTACCAGATACCGCCTTGCATTTTTATCATTCAGATTTTTCTGCTTCGGCTCTGTAACCTTCTGCCGCTTCCCCCTCTTCCCCTTGACTGCCCTTTCCGCATTGTCTGTCCTGGGTATTATGTCCACTTCTCTGTAATCCCGGCAGTCCACTTTCTTTTCCCGATAAAACATTTTCTGCCTGCCTTCCCTTGTACCAGGGGCAGGGGTATTCTTACCAGGCCAGCAGGGGGTCTTCTCTCCCCTCCTGTACTACTCCCTTATATTCACCTGTTGACAGTCCGGCTTTCATGCCACTATATTTTTCTGGTATGGTAAGAATGTTAATACCCCATACAAGCCCGCTTTCCGGGGCATTCTCCCGGATTTTTGCTTGCCTTTTTCCTGCCAACATGGTACAATATAAGTGTGATTTATATATCTGTTGGCAAAAAGCCTTGACCGTGTTTCCCGGCACTGTCAAGGCTTTTTTTCTTGCTTCCCGGCTTCCTGCGGGGCGTTATCACGCCCCGATCAGTTTGCCAGTGATCTGTTTCCAGTCTTTCACGTACAAAGCGGAACGGAAACCAATGCTCACAGCGACGTTAGAACGGGGGTCGTTCAGATTGACAGCGGACGCCCCGGCGTTGGAAGTGTCGCGGAAACTCGACCCCCGGAACGGCACAGCTTCTGCCAGTTCGCTGTCCACATATATTCCGTCTTTGCGCTCTTTGTAGTCCGGCGGCAGGATAGCAAGGTCAAAAATGATCTGCGGTATGCTTTCCAGGCCGTCAAGCCGTATGTCCCGCATGTGCGCCCCGTCCCAGTCTTCCTTTGCCTGGTCCGTGGTGATCGTCACGCCGTTACCGCCGGAAAGATAGATGGTCTTCCCGTCCTCCGTCTTCGCCTGCTGCCAGGCGGCGCTGTCGCTGGCCATGCTTACCACTGCGGCGTCATTGTTGGGGATATAGTCCACCCGGCCTTTTTGCAGGCGCAAGCCCGTTACCATCTCCCAGACGTTCCCTTTCAGCCCATACACGCCGTTTTCCGTGTGGTCATGGCTCCACGTCACCGGGTCAAGCCCTGTCAGCGTCCGGCGTCCGTCATATGTAACGCCGCATTCCTCCGGGAAATCATAATCCCTGCCGCCTTCCGTGTTCCCGTGCGGCTCCGTGCCCAGGTCCCGGCTTTCCGCCAGCAGATAGGCATATTCCGTATTGGTCAGCAGGTGCCAGCCTTCCCCCTTCGCCCGGCAGGCCCTGGCGGCGCTGTCCAGATCAATCTTCGTCCAGGGTTCCCGATACGGCAGGGAATGCGGTATGCCCTCTATGTTGGTGTTGTGAAACTGTGAAATCAGAATGGCGTCCACAACCTCCCCGCATACCACGAACATGGGCGGGGCCTGCGCCGGGTCCTTGCTGCCGGTCCAGGAGAATGCCGCCATATAGTTGGGCACCCCTCTTTCGTCCTTGATGATCAGTTTCTGTCTTCTTACCATTTGTCTTGCCCTCCATTCATTTTTTATCTGAACCCCTGGCGGGGTATCATTCTGTTACAGTTTTCTTTCTCCCCGGCCCGGCGTCTTCAAAACGGTATGTGAAGCCGTCCAGGGCATAGGGGTTCTTCACTTTCCCGTTGCACCGGTCCAGTACAGTCTGATAACTCATGTGGTTAGCTTTCGCCGCCTCCCTGGCCGATCTGTAAACCTCCACTTCCCTGCCGTCTCTGTCAACTTTAAAGACGGCTTTCCTCTTGCTGCTCATGTGCCCCGTAAGCCTGCCCAGGCTCACCCGGTCAATGAACCCGATATTTTCCAGGCGATTGTCCCAGATATTCCTGTTGATATGATACGGCACCTTGTTTTCCGGCCATGTCCCGTACCAGGTCACGGCCATGATCGTTAAAAGCTGTACTTCCGTGCTTTTCCCGTCCTTCGTCAGCTTGACAAAAAGCCTCTGCCGGAATTTCTTTCCGCTCTTCCTGTATGCGGTCATATCCCGCACCAGGCCGGAAGGGAAGACACGGCGCACGTCAGCTATTCGGTTCACCTGGTATTTCCCATCATATCCGGGAATATCCCGCCACCAGCCCGGCCCGGCGTCCTCTGGTATGTATGCCTTCATGCCTGCTGCCCTCCTGGTATTAACATGGCCCGCCCTCTGCCCCTCCAAACGCTCCGGCAGGGAACCGCCAGTTTTCTGTATACATGCGTTCCGCAGGGAAAACCCCTGTCTTGATCTCTTCTATGGCCTCCCGGTCCCAGTAGACGCAACTTTCAGCGCTGCCTATATAGGTTTCCAGGTCTTTTTTATTATCCAGGGTGAAGCCCAGCGTTTCTTCATCACGTTTCACCGCCTCCACCTCTTCCGGGAATATATCCCGTATTCCCGCCCAGTGTTTGGGCAGGGAGAATATGCACATCATACAGCTGCACCTATTCCAGCCCGCCCTATAGCAGGAATGCGGGGTCACTTTATGCCTTTTGATGATCTCCCATATATCCTTTTCGCTATGGTCTATCACTGGCCGCCACTGGTGGACCAGCCGCCGGGCCTTTTTATATGCAAACGTGCGGTGCAATTCCATTTCATTCAGTTTGGAACGGCAGCTGCTTTCCCCTCTCCGTTCCCCGGATACCACCAGAATTTTGGTATTCGCTCTTGTCTTCTCCAAATTCGCCGTGACGCTGCCCTGTACCTGCATTTTCAGCGCCCCACTGCACCAGCGCCCAGACTGCGGGCTGCTCTTTGCGGGAAACTTCATTCTTTTTCCTAACAGTTCCAGATCAGAAAGACTTTCCAGATTGCGGATAGTGCTTTCCGCCACCATAACTTTCAGATAGGCACTGCACCAGCGTGTTGCCAGGCTCCCGGCTTTCGCCGGAAATTTCATTCTGTAGCCGTATTCTTTCAGTTCCTGTATGTCCTTTTCCTCTGCTATCCCTTCCAGTATCTTTTCCCGCAGTTCGTCACTTCTTTTCTGCTTTTCAGTCAGCGGCACCGTGGCCGTCTGCCCTTCGTCATCTTCATACTGTACAGGCCAGGAAGCGCCCTGGCGGTACACTTCGCCCCAGAACCCGTTCACCCTCCAGGACTTCCGCAGGTGGACCCCCTCTGCCTTCGCAAAGGCTTCCACATAGGACTGGGTAACAGGCCAGTCCATGCGCCGTTCCGGGTGCCCGCCGTCAATGTCATGGTGCCACAGTTCAATTTTTTCTTTGGGCACTCCCCATTCCAGCAATTTCAGATATGCCGCCAGGCTGTCTTTGCCGCCGGAAAAAAGGACAATGATCAGATCATAGTTTTCCAGCGGTAACAGCCGGGGCAGGTATGATTTTTTGTCCGTGGCCGTCTTCCGCTTCCCAGGGACACGGGGGCGGAAGCGCACCTGGCGGCCATATATGGGGCGCTCCTGCCAGCCGTACACCACCGGGGTGTCTTTGGTGCAGTCAGCGTCTTTTATGAAATTAACCACCTTCTGTTCTGCCTCCCGTCTTTCAATCTCTGTAATCTTCAAATCGTGGGCAATTCCGCCAAATCGGGCGGCAGTTCACCCAGCGGGCAATCCGCTTGTATATATGGGCGGCGTGTTCCTTGTCATAGATCATTATGTATGGGTCAAAACCCAGCCGCCGCAGGGTATATATGCGGTGAAAATCCTGGTCCAGTGTGCTGTTGAAATTAACCAACACATAGACTTCCTTGTATACAGGGGATTTTCTCTTGTAAAGCCGTGCAAAGCGTTCAAAATCGCTTTCCAGATCATCTTCCGGCCGGTCCCATGCCAGATGAACGTATTTCATGCGTATTCGGTTCAGCATGGCGATCTTTTCCGGCGTGGCCAGGCGCACGTCCAGGCCCTGGTTAAAATCCACCAGCGCCCTGGAACTGATCAGCTGGTCCAGCAGGTCTTCCCAGTCCCGGCAGGCCAAAATATTGGGGTCACAGATCACAATTTTTTCCTGCCCCATCCAAAATTCCGCCAAATCGGCCACCTTTATGCTGCACTTCCCTTCCTTTGCCGCTACATGGCAAAATTCGCAGTTCCTGGGGCAGCCTCTTGTCAGAAATCCGTATGCCGTGTTCCGGGTCTTCTCCGGGTACAGGCTATAATCCGGGTAAATGTGTTCAATTTCCGGGGGCAGTAGCGTGTCACGCTCTCTTTTGTATACCTCTTTCCCGTTTTCCAGTTCTATGCAGTACCCGGAACCGCCCCTGGCCACTTCGTCCGCATATATGGGCGCTGTATAGTCCGGCGTGAAGGAAAATACCTTGCTTAAATACACTTTGTCCATGTGGCCGGAAAACATGGGGTGATACCATTCGACATGATCACCCTGGGCCTTGTGCCAGGCGGATATTTTCATCAATGGGATATTGGGGTAATTATGGCCGTCAACGTCCACAAGCCCTATCTTCATGCCCTCTGCCCCCTATTCGTCCGCATTGCCTTCCCCTTTCAGTCCGTCCACCTGGAAATCCGGGTGTGTGCTTCCCTCTAACCAGGCGTTTTTCATGGTCACTTGCGGGCAGCCGGTCCTGTCATATGTAACCGACACTTCCCCATAGTATCCCCAGACGGTGCCGTCATTCAGATACACGGTGACGGTGCCCTGGGTGTCCTCCTGCCCTGGAAAGCGGGAAGACAGTGCCGCCCTGGCGATCTGGCCCAGGAAGACAATTCCCAGGACCGAAAAAATCCACAGGACCAATACGGCCACTTTTTCTTTCACCCTGCCGCCTCCTATCCTGCGGCCCGCACTGGTTCTGCGGGCCGCTCTTTCTCTGTCACTGTTACCGTTATTTTCACCCGCTCCCGTTTTGACAAAATCGCCGCCAGGGCGGTGAAAAAAGCCTGGGCATTAAATACGCCCTTTACTTCAATTTCTGCCATGCCTGCTGCCCTCCCTTACCCTGCCACGGCAGTGCCAGCCCCCATACGCTTGCCGAACTGTACGCCCCGCAGGAAAGCCAGCATTTCTTTTTCTTCGCCGTCTTCCAGGGTCCGCAGAAAGTCCAGGACTTCCACGGCCTCCTGTCTGTTGTCCTGGGGTATCATGGTTTCAGTCCGCCCAGCACTTGCCATTTTGTTTGCCTCATTCTTTTTTACCATTTTCTGTACCTTCCTTTCTGGCACTGCCGCTGCCGCTTTCACCTTAAAAGCCGCCTGCCCGAAAACCTGTTGACCGTCTACATGCTTTATAGCTGGCATGACCGCTGCCATTTGCAGTGCCTTTTCCTTTGGGTGGCGTCCCTATTGCACCCGGCGGGGATTGAACCCGCTCCGCAGGCTTTCACGCCTGCTGCCCCTCCGGCTCCTGGTGCCGTGCTGGAAACTCTTAAAACGGTTTGAGTCTCACTGCCGTTTCTTCTACTGCTAATTTTGCCAGTTCTTTTTTTGCGTTTTGTAGCTTTACTGAAAGATTTAGCAGTAATGCGTCCATTTGTTGGAATGAAAGCCCTTGTTTCTGGCACTGCTCTATAATGTCATTTGCAAAGGCTTTTGTTTGTTCGTCCACCCTCTCACCTCCCTTTCCATTTCCCCTTCCCTCTGCTATACTGTACTTGCCAGCCGTGCCGGGCTGGACTATAGAGGGAAGGGGGTGTATTGCTTTGGGTGTAGGTGTCTGTCTTCCCGTTTTTGACAGCAAGACGGGGAAGCCTACTGTTTTAGAGTGCGGTTCGTGGTTTTGCTATGGCTGTAACAAACTTCGCAAAGTCATATATTATCCGCACACTGGCACCATTGATGGAAGTTGCAAAAAATGCGGCTCCACTATGGTTTTTAAGCAGGAATGAACCTGCCTGCCCTGGCTTATGCCGGGGCATTATTTTTTGAAAAGTGCGTCAATCTTTTCCGCCGCCTGCGCCTGTATCCTTTTGATTTCCAGCAATTCTTCATCTGTCACCGGGCAATCCTGTATTTGCGTGAATACTTCCAGCGTCCCCACGGGTTCCCCGTTTTCTCCCTCTCTTGTGATCTTGCTTGCAAAAGAGATAAACAGCGGCCTTGATGTTTCTACCATGTTCCCTTCTCACCTCCCTTTTAACAGTGACTTGTGTACTTTTAGCAGTCACTTGTTTTATGTCTCAATAATATACCAGTCACTTGTATTTGTCAACAACATTTTTATCGTTTGTATTGACTTTTTGACAAGTGACTGGTATTCTATATGCACAGGCATGGGAAGGGGGTGAAAAAATGACAATCAATGAACGGATAAAGTATTTTAGAAAAGACGTGCTGGGACTGAACCAGCGACAACTTGCTACTGCTTTGGGGCTTACTCAGTCCGGGGTCAGCTACATGGAACAATCCGGCAGTAATGTGTCAGACGGCAGTATTAAATCACTTTGCCTGGCGTATGGCTTGAATGAAACCTGGCTCCGGGACGGCTCCGGCCCTATGTACACGGCGGAACCCACGTTCTCCCTTGACCAGTTTGTCCGTGACCACCACGGCACTGATCAGGAAATAGAGATTATGAAAGCCTATTTTGAACTGGACCCGGAAATCCGGCGCAAGGTCTGGGAGCATTTCCAGGCCAGGTTCCCAGCTTTGGGGCCGCCTGGACCGTCTGGGCTTGATGGTGTGCCCGAAACGCCGGAAGAACTGGAAGGACAATTCCCGCCAGTTAAGTCTCCCGGCTCCCAGGTCAGTTGACGCCCAGCCTGCTGTATCATTTGAAAATGATAATCTGCGTGGTTCCTTTGAAGTCCAAGTTAATATAGATCGTATTGCTGCTGCGGTAATAGATAGCGTATACATAGGGCTTTCTGCTGTAATATATGTATTTTTTTCTCATGGCCGGTCCTTTCTGGCCAGGCGTACAACAATATTATCCATTATTAACACTTCACAGGAACCCCGGACGGGCAGGCAAATGAATAACCAGGAAAGCAATAAAAATGTCCGGGGGTGCTGCGAACACTCCCGGACGGTGCAGAAATATATGATCTACCAGATACAACATACCACTGCCCCTATAGTATACCACATAGGGGCGGGAAATGACAGGCAATCAAAGGTGATAGTATGATTAAAAAAACCGAAAATACCGCCTTGCGTGTGGCTCTATATATCCGGGTATCGGGAGAAGAACAAAAAATCAAAGGTTTATCGCTGGAAGCCCAGCAGGAACGACTGGAAGCATACGCACGGGAACGGGGCTGGGTGATCGTGGGGGTCTTCGTTGACGCCGCAAAGACAGCCAGGAAGAACATGCACAAAAGGACGGAATTTCTCCGCATGATGGATTTAGTTAAGCGGGACGGCGTTGATTTCCTGCTGTTCTGCCGCCTTGATCGCTGGTTCCGTTCCGTGGCGGATTATTACAAGGTCATGGAAGTGCTGGAAGCCCATAGGTGTGGTTGGAAAACCATTGATGACGGTGAAGGATACGACACCACCACCGCCAGCGGGCGATTGTACATTAACCTGCGGCTTTCTATTGCCCAGAATGAGGCCGATCTTGACGGTGAAAGAATTGCCGTTGTATTTGACAGCAAAATCAGCCACGGCACTGTGGTTTCCGGGTCCTGCCCCTTCTGGCTCCGGGTGAATGATCAGAAACATTTTGAGGTTATCCCGGAAAAGGCGGCTATCTTGCAGGACGCTTTCAACCATTTTGAGGCCACTATTTCCCAGCGGGGCACAATAAAGTATATCCGGGATACCTATGGGGTGAACTGGTGTGACGCCACATTCCGCCGTATGCTGCGGGATAAACTGGCCATGGGTGTATACGACAAAAACGACAGGTACAATGATAACTTTTGCGAGGCGGTGATCAGCCCGGAACAATTTGAGCGGGTACAGAAACTCCTGGGAAACAATGCAAAAAGCACACCCACTGGCCGGGTGTTCCTCTTCACTTCCCTGCTTGTCTGTGAGGAATGCCGCCACAAATTAGTAGGGGCTTTCACAAGGGGTTATTATTATTACCGCTGTAACCAGCACTTTCAGCGGGGCAGGTGTCCGCACAAGCGGGAAATACAGGAAGGTGTGGTGGAAAAGTGGCTTTTTGACCACCTGGGGGAAGAACTGGAAAAATACCGCCTGGAATGGGAAGTGCAGGAAGAAAAGCGCCGGAAGGCCGCCGCCTCCGTTGACCGGGCCGCTGTCCGCCGGAAGCTGTCCAGGCTTAAGGATTTATATGTCAATGATCTAATCGACATAGAGGAATACAAGCGGGACTATGACAAATATAACGCCATGCTGGAAGAAAAGCCGGAACCTGCCGCAGATCAGCGCCCAGACTTTGCGGCAATAGAGAACCTTCTTTCCCGGGACTTCAAAACCATCTATGACAGCCTGGAACGGGAAGAAAAAAGAACCCTCTGGCGCTCCGTGATCTCCGAAATCAGAATGGACAATGACCAGCACGTCACGGGCATTTCTTTTTTATGATCATAGTTCTACTAACTTAACAGTGCCCGTGGGTTCATCCGCCAGGACGATGGCGGGCTTGGAAACGAGGGCGCGGGCAATAGCGACGCGCTGCTGCTGTCCGCCGGACAGGTTGCTTGGCATATGATTCAGTTTGTCCTCCAAGGCCAGAAGATGCACCACTTCATCCATGAATTTCCGATCTACGGCATCGCCGTCCAGTTCCACGGGCAGGACGATATTTTCGTAGACATTTAGGACAGGGACAAGATTGTAATTCTGGAAGATAAAGCCGATGTTGCGTCTGCGGAACAGGGTAAGCTGTTCGTCATTCAGTCTGGCCAGCTCCTTTCCTTTTACCTTGACGCTGCCCAAGGTCGGTACATCCAGACCGCCCATCATGTTTAACAGGGTAGACTTGCCGCTGCCAGATGTTCCGACGATAGCGACAAATTCCCCCTGTTCAATGGAGAGTGTCACGCCATCCAGCGCCTTTGTGATGTTTGGCTCCGCGCCGTAATATTTTTTGAGGTCAATTGTTTGTAAAATACTCATGTAAGCACCATCCTTTCTGTAATACCGTCAGTCTAACAGCCAATTCTCACAGAAATGTCACAAGCCGCAGTTTTTTTCTTTTACCGCCATGCGGCAGATGATTATTCGATATTCATTTCAGCGCTGTACAACTTTTTATGCCTTTACAAACGGGATTTCCTCCTCACTTACTGCACGAAAGTCAAAATCAATCCCAGGACAGCAATACCAGCCATCAACAGACACCAAAATACACTGATAGCTGTTGACGCAATATTTACAAGGCTGCGGCTTTCATTGCTCCTGACGCATATAATTGAGAGAATCAAACCTGCCACAACACAGGCAATATTGACACCCGCCCAAGCCGTGCTTACCCCTTCCGGCAGCGTGAGTTTAAGAAACACGGGGATGAAGGTTGCCAGCGGAAAGACGCTGATAACCAGCGAAACCTTGCTTAAAGTTTTCAGTTTTTTACATTCCATCATTATTTACCTCATTTCTTTTTTTCCAAATTTTATTACAGCAACCGCAAACACCAATACAAAGACCAATACCGCAACCGGCAGGAAAGGGAACAGTGGACCTATGTCAATACGTTGGACAAAAAAAGTCGAAAGATTATGCTGTTTTTTTAAGTTCCTCATCCTCCTTTTGCTGTGGTGTCAAATAACCAATAGAGCTATGTATCCGCTTACGGTTATACCAGCCTTCTATGTATT
>QXWR01000032.1 GCA_009911065.1 Clostridiaceae bacterium
TTATTCATAAGAACCCGGACGTCAAGTATTCCCAATTTATCCTCTGCATGAGTTTTCCGAAGATTGGTATTTAAAAGCCGAGTTTCTATTATGTCTTCTGGATTCAGTTTTAGGACAGCAGATAAAAACCCTTTCCGGGCTTTTTCGTCTGCCATAACATTCTCCTTTCGTTTAATTTTCTTCCGCCGGGATAGAATCTACATTTAATCATTTGCCTTTATAGTGCATATCATATACGAAACATGAAAAAAAATCAATACTATCATACGAAAAAGAAAAGACCTCGATTTCTCAAAGTCTTTTCTTATGGAGACAACGGGATTCGAACCCGCGGTCTCTACGTTGCGAACGTAGCGCTTTCCCAGCTAAGCTATGTCCCCATCTATTTAATTTTCCTAAAGATTGCAATAAAAATCTCTGCCGCCTAACGGCAGAGATAATGGAGACAACAGGGCTCGAACCTGCGACCCCATGCGTGTGATGCATGTGCTCTCCCAGCTGAGCTATGCCTCCGTAGATCATTCTACCACATTTTCCAAAAAATGCAACTGTTTTTTTGAAAAAAGAAAAAGTTTTTTTGATGGAAGATATAATCGTTAAATGACGGATTTCCGTTCAGCCGTTTTGGTTGAGATATATGTTAATTTTATAGATCATTCTTTCTTTGTGAATTATTATAAGACACGAAATATTATTCAGTAACTTCGTCTCGAAGGATACTGTAATGATTTTTTGTGTCATCACTAATTGTTATATTATTTTTTGATACAGAAAGATGAATATTAGTTGGAATCGCAAGGCACATTTCGTCCATTCTACTTATAGGTGGCTTGATGTACTTAATAATATACTTGCCCATCTCTTTTCTTGCCTGATCGGTAAGCATATTCCACGCATCTTCGCCTATTGCGTATCGGCCACCTTCCTCTACATACTTTGTCTTTAGGCGGTCCAAAAGCGCAGATGGTGTTGGATCAAAAACTATAAGAACAGGAGTAAGACCAGCGATTCTTGCCTCATAAGGGAAACTCATTTCCTCACTAAAACGACCTTGCCCACTGGCTGCGATTGTGACGCGAAGTTTTAACTCATACGCTTCTTTGGAATCCTCAATATAGCAGTCTATCTGGCGCCCTTCGGTTGTTGGATTTCCATTATCATCCATTCGCTTTACAGGGGAATTTCTATGGGATATCGACTTCTCCACCTAAGCAACTGGCTAAAATCGGTTCAAAGAGGTATCCGGTTTCTTGAGCGCTTCGATTATCAATA
This sequence comes from Clostridiaceae bacterium, assembly GCA_009911065.1. GTDB lineage: Bacteria > Bacillota > Clostridia > Lachnospirales > Lachnospiraceae > Brotaphodocola. The sequence goes on from QXWR01000032.1 coordinate 1,273, forward strand.
TCATAGATAAATTTGCGCCAACTCATCCAAGAGAACAGCAATGTATCCTCGCAGTTTCCATATTCCAACAGACATCGTGGTCCTATTTGTTCGGTTAAAGGGAATGGCTGAGTTTTTAAAATATTGTAAAATTTGAATCGTCTACGCCAAAGTTCTGAGAGGTTTTTCAGGTAAAGGTATATCACATTTTCCGTATTGGTAGATCCAGAGAGCTGCAAATAGTTTATGGCTTCTTCTATCGATACATTTGGAAGCTGTGCAACTCTTTTTTGGCGTAATTGTATAAAAACTTTCTTTGGCAAGTTTACAAAACGGCGCAGAAAACCATATTGGTTCACTTTCAAAAATGTCCAAATACGCAATGTGTACAAGCAACACAACATCTTTAGGTTTGATTTTCACCTCACCAGAGCATTACCAGAACCATGTTGCGAAAATGTTTTATAGAAAACCCTTTGCTGATGGGTTATTGGCATATCGTCATACCTCCATTCTTGCGTATTTATATGTTGGAATTTGTAGTGTACTCAGCATACTGCAGGTTTTTTGTAAAGCTGGACTTTTGGCTGTTGCCTTGGTGACATCAAATTTTGCCAAAGATGGCAACATTTCCTTAGATGAATTTCCATCACATCGAATCATTTGTTTTGCCATTAGTTCTGCAAAAACAGGAGGGATTGCGTTCCCAATTTGAAGTATTTTCTGTGCATCCGTTCCATAAAATTTGAAAGAATCGGGAAAAGTCTGTATTCGAGCACATTCCCGAATTGTAAGCGTTCTGTTTTGCGTAGGATGGACAAATTCTGAAGGGGAAGCACTTGTTATAGTCAAGCACGGTTCGTTATATGATAACCGTTTCAAGCCAGAAGGCGCACCCCCTCTTTTCTCCGAAGGAGTTCCATCGCATACTCTTCTTGATGCTCTGCGCTTAAATGAATGGTGCTGTAAATGTTCTGGTAAGTCCCTCATTGTTTGCCCAATCTTTAGCATTGTGATTCTTTCTAACTGTATCCCCGTTTCTTTTTTTCGAACATGATCAATTTCAGGTATGTCACATGATTCTAAATCGCCTATTGCTTCTCGTAAAGTAAATGAGGATTTTTTATATATCGCACCAGAAGCTTTTTCGACAGGTTCTGGAAAATCAAAATCTTTTCCTTCTCGATTTCCCACGATAATCACTCGTTTCCTTCTCTGCGGTACTGCATATTCTTGCAAATACATCTTTTTTAAATAAACTGTATATCCAAGACGAATCATTCTCTTTATACATTCAACAATATAAGTACCTGCAGCCGTTGTCAAAATTCCTTCTACATTTTCCATCATAAACCATCGGGGATAAAAAACTTCAAGAGCTTGTGCGTAGTTTTGTACTAATTGATTACGAGGATCATCCCAAAAACGATTTCCTGCTGTTGTGAATCCTTGACATGGAGGACCACCAATAATTAAATCTAATTCTCCATGTTGTAATCCGAGTTCATGCCTCAACTGGAGAAAATCGCAAGTTTCCAAATTGACATTATGGCAATGATCTGCTCCAAAATTTGCATTGTAAGTTGCAATAGCAGGTTTTGCATTTTCAAAAGCAATTATAATGTCAACACCAGCATTTTTGAAGCCTAACGAACAACCACCTGCTCCTGCAAATAAGCTAATTGCCTGCCATTGTTTTTTTTGCATATCCATCATCTTTAAACCTCATTATCATCTGCCTTAAACTCTAATTCTAATACCAATTATATCACGAAAGTGTGAATCCTTCGATAGTTATTCACAAGAAAAATAGACCGTATGATTTACATCAGGATAAAAAAATAAGCGATATCCAGTCGAAAGACCAAGTATCGCTTATTTTTTACGAGCACCCATCTAATAAAATGGGGGGTTTTGCAAGATTACTTTAATGCGTCAGCCGCTTCTTCAGCAGCAGCCATGGCCTCACTTAACTCTGTGGCCACCTTCGTCCAGTCATCCTGGATGGTATTCATAGCTTCGTGATCTTCTCCTTTGATGCTTGCCAGAAGTACATCGCAGTATACTTCCAATGTATCGGCATAGTCAGCGGAAGCTTTGGCCAGACGTTCATGGGCTTCCTCCAGTCCTTCCGGAACTGCGTCAAGAGCGGCAAAGTCAACAAAAGCCTTTTTGGTAGCACGGGTCTTTTCAATGGATTCAGCCAGAGCATCTGTGTTCTCCGGGTCTTCCTGAGCCAGCTGCATAAATTCCATGGAAATGGTAATAAACTCTTCCGCAGCCTTATTCATGGTATCTACCTGCTCTAAGTATTCATCAACTGAGCCAGCAGCAGCTTTTTCAGCTTCCGTTGCCTCGGTTGTGGCTTCCGTAGTCGCTTCCGTGGTAGCGGCGGTGGTTGCCTCGGTTGTGGCAGCAGTAGTATCAGCAGCAACCGTAGTATCAGCAGCGGCAGGTTCGTCCTTACCGCCACAAGCAGTCAGCGCAGACAGCGCCATAGTAGTTACCATAACCGGAACTACCAGTTTTTTGAGTTTTAACATGATTATCCTCCCTTAAATAATGAATCATAAAACCGAAATCATTATAGAACGATTTGAAAAGATAATCAAGTGTAAAGATTTTTTTTAACACTTTTTTAATAAATAGTTTATACTTTACCAATCCTTTTTCAGTTCCATATTCCAGTCCACTGAAAATGGGCCGTTGTTCTGGGAATGTAAAGTTTTTATAATTTCAGCCCGGTCTCCGGCGCTGCTGTCCAAATCGTCCAAAGATTCGCCGGTCCAGTAAGCATAACCATTTAGATAGCTCTGATTAAAATCTTCCCAGGACCGGAAAGATTCCTGTGCCTTTTTGGCCGCTTCCAGGCATTTGTCCATGGCTTCTTCGTAGGTGCAGTAGCCGGCACCATAACCAAACCCCATAATCGTATTCACCCGGCTTAAATCCCAGGCAGAGATTGCAGCGTCGCCATAGGCGCTCCAGGCGTCATAGGCAGCAAGAATGCTGTTGCAGACATCTTCCTCCTCCCCTGACTCTTCCAGCTGCTTTTTGAAGGAATCCCGGTCCCCTATACTGGATGGGTCAAACTTTTTTAAGGACTCCATGGCCCCTTGGTTGTGGCCTTCTTTCATAAGCCAGTCTGCCATTTCCATCAGTGCGGCGGCATCCTCAATGCCCCAGCTTTCGGCAAGGGACTGTTTGGCCTGAGAGGCCAATGCATCCAGCTGGCTGGTATCTGCTCCCATATCGTGAAGGGCTTTGACGGTTTCCATAATGCTGGACCCATTGACCGTATCCAAAGCAGCGGTCATACTGGAAATAAAACCTTTGCTGCCCCGGTCTGCGGCCTGACCTTCAATGATTTCCAGAGAGAAAACGTTTCTGGCCTCATTTACATCATCATCGCTGCCAATAAGGAGGAGTCCATAATAACTGTCAGCGGTTTCTGCACAATAAATATAGGCACTTCCCTTGGTTCCGTTTGATTTGGCCACTCCTTCTCTTGCCAGACACAAATCAGCGCCTTGGGTGGTTTCTGCATCTATATCGTTCCAGTCAACCGAAACGCCGGAACCCTTAAAAGTCAGGTGAATCAGATGGTCAGCATAATCGTTCAGACTTTCCATCTGTGCCGGATTTCCAGGAACGCTTCCCTTGGGGCTTCCCATGGCAATTCCCGAAAATCCTGAGCGGGAAGATCCTCCTTCCAGACCCATCATACTGGAATTGGCCTGTATCTGCATATCGCTTTGGGTAAGCCCCTTTAGCAAAGTCACCTTATACAAACCATCGGCAGAAGAATATTCTTCCGATTCTGGAAGAGGTTTTTGGCTTTGGGTTTGTGATTTGGCTGTTGCGGCGTCATTGGCATTTGACAGGACGGCAGAAGAGGCGTCTTTGGTTTCTTTAGAATTACCGCAGGCTGTGGCCATCATGCTTATAGACACTGCAAACATAAGGATAATTGATTTTTTCATGCTTTTTCCTCCCGTTACTCACGTTGTTTTAAGATTTGTGGCATAGCGATTATACCATGTTTTCCTCCGTTATACCACATGACAAAACATTTTTCTGACGAGAGGAAACAGGGGTGAAAAAAGAATCTGTAAATGGGAAAAAGGCGATTTTGCCATCTTTTTCAGGAGATATATACATGGAATAAGAAGATGAAATATGCTAAACTTATACATCGATATGAGCAGTATGGGGCGCGGTTTTGCGTGAGTGAAAAAGATTAAGATGGTTGATGTATAGGAAATTCAGCTTTGGCAATGCTCTGATTTAGATGGGTAAATGAAAGTTCTGACATGTTTGATCCATGTACGATTACAAAATTCTGGCAGTTGAAAGACTGCCGTTCTGTCTGGAAGATGTAAAGCTGTCGGGTTGTCTGAAAGACAGAAAAAACAAAGGAGGTAATATATGAATCTGTACAGCCAGAAACTAACGTTGGATTATCCTGTTTCCGTTGTTCCTATGGGGGAGATTGCAGGATACCAGGTAAGGCCGGGTTTGTTTGACAGCAACGGCGCGACCGCCTCAGAGGTGGGGGTGAATTTTACGGTACACACCCAAAACGGACATTCCTGCGAACTTCTTTTGTTTCACAAAGGAGAAGAAGAACCTTATGCCATTCTTCCATTTCCGGATGAATATAAGGTTGGGGATGTGTATTCCATGATTGTATTTGGCCTGAAAATTGAAGAGTTTGAGTATGCTTACCGGATTGACGGAGAGTATCAGCCAGACAAAGGGCTTTTGTTTGACAAAGATGCGATTTTGCTTGACCCATATGCCAAGGCAGTGACCGGACAGGAGGTCTGGGGAGAAAAGATGGTAAAACATTACCATGCCAGGGTGGTCAAAGATGAGTTTGACTGGGGAGATATGCCTCAATCCAGCAAAAAATTAAGCGATCTGGTGATTTATGAACTTCATGTGCGGGGATTTACTTATCATCCTTCCTCAGGAGTCCAATTTCCAGGTACTTTTGCAGGAATCCGGGAGAAAATTCCGTATTTGAAAGAGCTTGGAATCAATGCAGTAGAGCTGATGCCGATATTTGAATTTGATGAGACCATGAATTCCCGGATGGTGGGAGACAAGCTGCTTTTGGATTATTGGGGCTATAACACGGTGAGTTTTTTTGCGCCAAACAGCAATTATGCATCCACCACAGAGTATAACCGGGAGGGAACCGAGTTAAAAGAACTGATTCGGGAGCTTCATAACAATGGAATTGAAGTGATTCTGGATGTGGTGTTTAACCACACTGCAGAAGGAAATGAATATGGACCTACTTTTTGCTTTAAAGGAATTGACAACAAAGTTTATTATATGCTGACGCCGGAAGGAAATTATTTTAATTTCAGCGGATGCGGCAATACTTTAAACTGCAATCATCCCATTGTGAGACAGATGATTTTAGAATGTCTTCGCTATTGGACCATCAATTACCGGGTCGATGGATTCCGATTTGATTTAGCCAGCATTTTGGGAAGAAATGAAGATGGTTCGCCCATGAACAAGCCGCCTCTTTTAGAGAGTTTGGCTCATGACCCCCTTCTTGGAAATGTCAAATTGATTGCAGAGGCGTGGGACGCAGGGGGTATGTATCAGGTGGGACGTTTTCCGGCTCAAAAGCGCTGGGCAGAGTGGAACGGACGGTACCGGGATGCTTTGCGGGGCTATCTGAAAGGAGAGTGCTGGGAGGCATGGAATGCAGCTTGGAGTATTTCCGGATCAGGGGATTTATATGGAGGATTTTCCCCAGATTACGACGGCAGCTATGCAGGTTACAATTCCTGCGTGAATTTTATCACTTGCCATGACGGATTTACCTTGTACGATCTTTATTCCTATAACGAAAAGCACAACGAAGCCAACGGCTGGAACAACACAGACGGGGCCAACGATAACCGAAGCTGGAACTGTGGGGTCGAGGGGGACACCACGGACCCAAAGGTATTAGAATTGCGCTTTCGCATGATTCGGAATGCCTGCGCCGTGTTAATGTGCAGCAGAGGCGCACCTATGTTTCTGGCAGGAGATGAGTTTGGGAATACTCAATACGGAAATAATAACAGTTATTGTCAGGACAATGAGATTTCCTGGCTGGACTGGGGACTTTTGGAGAAGAACCGGGAGCTGTTTGAGTTTTTCAAGTTTATGATTCATTATCGTCACAATCATCCGGTCATTCGGGGGAAAATGCCAGATGCAATCTGTGGTATGGCTCCTATTCATACCCATGATGTAAATGCAGATATTATGGAGATTCCCAGAGATGCGAAAACCATTGGAGTAAGCTTTGCTGGCTATGACAAGGACCAGGGAGCAGATGATCTGGTGTATGTGGCAGTCAACACGTACTGGGAGAATGTGGAGATTACATTGCCAAAGCTTCATAAGAGAGGGGCCTGGTATTTAAGCGTCAATACTTATGGAGACGGTATGGGGCGGTATTGTTATGATGAAAAGGACGAGGTGCGTATTGAGGGAAGCTTTATCATGCGTCCCCGGTCTGTCGCAGTGTTTACAGGAAGGGCGTTTTTAGCGTCGGAGAGACGATAGGGAGGATTTAAACGTTTGGGGTTAAAAAAGGGCAGAGGGCTTGAGTGAGGAACAGGAGAAGGTATTATTAAAATATTTTCCTGTTCCTTTTTTGATGTTTGTCCTGTTATTGTGCTGATTTAAAAGCGTGTAAAACACCATAAAATTATTTGTCAAAGAAAAAATGAAAAAAACGTAAAATATAGTTGACAAAAGAAGAATGCCGTGGTATTATATAAAAGGTCGTTCGAGAGGAACGAAACAAAAGAAAGAGATGCTGCTATAGCACAGTAGGTAGTGCGCAACATTGGTAGTGTTGAGGTCACCAGTTCGATTCTGGTTAGCAGCTCTGAAGTGATTAAAATAAAGGCTTTTCAAGGAAATTATTCTTTGAAATGTCTTTATTTTTTTGTATTGTCTGAACCAATGATTCTTTTCTATTTTCTGTCTATTTTGAGGTGGGAATTTCGTGGTTTTGAGAAGAAATCATACGATTACCATACTATTTACTAAGGGAGTGTGAACTGAACCATTAAATTTTAACGGGATTCGTGGAGAGATACTTGATAGTCCAACAATTTTTTGATCACAAATTTATTGTTTTCCCAGTATTGGTTTGTTATAATTTAGTTGATATAGTATAAAATTATGAAGTAGCAGAAAGTATATTTTGTATTGTGTGAGGATTTCCATATCATTCTTAACATATATGAAATATGGATATAGTTGAAAGGATGTGTTTTTATGGCGTATGATACGTTAGTCAGGGAAGCGAAAGACCTTCCAGAAGATATGATAGAGCAGGTAATTGATTTTATGAGATTTTTGAAATATGCTTCGAAAAAAGAGCAGACAAAGCATTCTATAAGTAATAATATTACATTTCGCAGAACGGTAAATCCGTTAGCGGATGAATTTATTTCTATGGCAGAGGATTTTGACGAAACACCAGAATGTTTTACGGATAAAAGAGTTCTTAATGCAATAGGATAATTATCTTACAGGAAAAATTTTGGGAAATTTTGCGAAATTCCTTGACAGAATGAAATTGGTGTTGTATAATACCCTCGTTGTTCGCTGATATTCCTCGATAGCTCAGTCGGTAGAGCACGCGGCTGTTAACCGCGCTGTCGTAGGTTCAAGTCCTACTCGGGGAGTTTGGTCCATGGCGACCGGCATTTTGTGGCCCCATGGTCAAGCGGTTAAGACATCGCCCTTTCACGGCGGTAACACGAGTTCGAATCTCGTTGGGGTCATTGGCAGTGAAATTTCGGACCTTTAGCTCAGTTGGTTAGAGCAACCGGCTCATAACCGGTCGGTCCTGGGTTCGAGTCCCCGAAGGTCCATTGTAAGTACTTTTTCAACTGTATTAAGAAAGATCTGGCCCGGTGGCTCAGCTGGTTAGAGCGCCGCCCTGTCACGGCGGAGGTCGTGGGTTCGAATCCCATCCGGGTCGCTGCAGTCAAAACGCACAGAAGTGGGTTTTGTCCAGTTAAGATTTAAGAAAGGATTTCACGGTGAGCAGTGAGAGTTCTGTGTGAGATCAATGAATTAAGAGGTTCTTATATTTGCGGGTATGGTGGAATAGGCAGACACAAGAGACTTAAAATCTCTCGGGAGCAATCTCGTGCCGGTTCAAGTCCGGCTACCCGCATCATGTGGCGCGAAGCAGAGCATATGCGGTTTTAGCTTCGCGTCTTTTTTGCGTATAAAAGTGATAAAGCTGGCAAAAATTTCAGTAAGCGAGACAACCGTTTCAAGCAGTTTCATAAAGAAAAGAAAAACGGAAAAAAGGAGGCCAGAATGGATGAGCAGGCTGAATGTAAAATTTGAAGATCCGAGAGAAGTGGCGGATTTTGTAAACCGGGTGGAAAAGTACCCATATGCAATGGATTTATCCAGAGGCAGCGTGGTGGTGGACGCCAAGTCTTTGATGGGAATATTAGTTTTGGGACTTGGTCAGGTGGTGAGTCTTCGGATTTATGCAGACGAGTGCAGCCAGCTGCGGGAGGAAATAGAACCTTACATTATGGCATAAGAAAAAGGGAATCCATGTCATTTTCATGTAAACCGAAACAAAAGGGAGAAGGATAAAGATGTACAGAATTGTTTCCAGATTGCTGATTTACGGCGACATGCCAGAAGATACGATTTTGATGGAGTTAGCAGATATTGTCCGTCAGATGGATGAGGGAAGCCAGAATAAGGAAGAGCTGACGACCCGCGTGTATACTCAGATTCGACATCTTTTACAGGTAGCCACAGATTATGGGTTTGACAGAAATCTATGGCATAATTATTTGACCTTTTTGCTGATTACCAGTGAAAATCCGTTCAGCATTACCTGTGAGAAAGTAGGGGCCAATGAGGGAAGCGTCAATGATTTTGCCAAAGGAGATTTCCGGGCGTTCCAAGAACTGTTTGCCTATGATTTCAGCCGGGTGGAAGAGGTTTTGGGAGTAGACTGTTTTCGCAGAATTTCCAATTATCAGGCCATTGGAAAAAAAGAGCGGATGTATAATAAAAATGTCAGCGAAAAGGTGCAGGCATTAAGCGTGAAGCTGGAGCAGGCAAAAGATGAAAATGATTTTTTTGACTGTGTGACCGGATTTTACAGAGATTACGGGGTGGGGATGTTTGGACTAAACAAGGCGTTTCGCATCACATCCGGTTCTTTGGGACGGGTGGTTTTCCACCCCATTAACAATATGGACATGGTGATGCTGAAGGATTTGGTGGGATATGAGATTCAGAAAAAGAAGCTTATTGACAATACCAAGGCTTTTGTTCAGGGAAAGAAAGCCAACAACGTGCTGCTGTTTGGTGACAGCGGCACCGGCAAATCCACCAGCATCAAAGCCATTGTCAATGAATTTTACCCACAGGGTCTTCGGATGATTGAAATCTACAAACATCAGTTTAAAGATTTGTCAGCTGTGATTGCTCAGATTAAAAACCGGAATTACAAGTTTATTATTTATATGGATGACCTTTCCTTTGAAGAATTTGAGGTGGAGTACAAGTTTTTAAAGGCAGTGATTGAAGGGGGCGTGGAGACGCGTCCAGACAATATTTTAATCTATGCCACCTCCAACCGGCGTCATCTGATTAAGGAAAACTGGAGCGACCGGGATGACATGGAACATGGAGGCGGAATACACCGGTCTGATACCATGGAAGAGAAGCTGTCTTTGGTAAACCGATTCGGCGTTACCATCAGTTTCTCCAAGCCGTCCCAGAAGGAATATTTCCACATTGTAAAAGAGTTGGCAGACCGGGTGGGAATCACTATAGAAGAAAAGGAGCTTTTTGCAGAGGCCAACAAGTGGGAGCTTTCCCACGGGGGAATTTCCGGACGGACAGCTCAGCAGTTTATAAACTATCTGCTGGGACAGATGTAAAAAGCAAGGGATGTTGACCACACTAGATGGTATGTTTTAAATGATTTTTTTGATCTATCGGAAAAATATTTCAGGATAAAATTTAACACTTTTGCAAAGAATTTTCAAAAATTGTAATAAATTCTTCCTTGCATAGAAAACCAAGTGCTGGTACAATATTTTCATTCGTAGATGAAGAAAGGGATGACTGGTTTATGGGACAAGGATGGGTAATTGGCATGTTGACGGGAGCTTTGATTTTTCAGATTGCGGCAGGGGCAGTTGCGCCGGCTTATGGAAAGTTGGAGGAACGTTTAACCGTGCAGGACGGACAGTTTATCCGTGCCAATGGGACAGCCATTGAAGGAGCTGTGGCCAAAGGAATTACCGTTTCAAAGTACCAGAACCGGGCAGGGGAGATTGACTGGGGCAGGGTGGCAGGAGACCATGTGACCTTTGCCATGATACGCCTGGGCTATCATGAAGATTTGGACCCGTACTTTGATGAGAATATGCAGGGGGCCATCAATCAGGGAATCAGCGCCGGGGTGTTTTTGTATACCCAGGCTATGGATGTGGAGACAGCCAGAGAAGAAGCCCGGTTTGTTCTGGAGAAAATAAAGGATTATCCCGTATCCTATCCAGTGGCTTATGATGTGGAGTCTCAGTATCTTTTGGATATGGGGAAGACGCCGGAAGAACTGGCATGGCAGGTCAACGCATTTTGTGAGGTCATAGCAGAGGCTGGATACCGTCCTGTGGTGTATGGGAATCACCGATGGCTGACTTCCTACATTGACACATCTCAGATTCCTTATGATATTTGGTATGCCCGGTATGAAACTTCGGTCAATGAATTTCCCAACCGGACCATCTGGCAGTACACGGATGCAGGGCAGGTGGACGGGATTCAGGGCGAAGTGTGTATAGAGATTGCCTTTGCGAACTACCAGGATTTGTTTCCAGGAACCGGATGGCGGCAGATTAATGGAAACCGGTATTATTATAAGGATTACGCAAAGCAGACCGGATGGCTTCAACTGGAGGATGGCTGGTACTTTTTAAAGGAGGACGGCAGCATGGTTTTTGGAGAAGCCTATGAGGTAGAGGGAGTTATGTACCAGTTTGATGAGAACGGAAAATGGGTGGAATGATGTTTTAAACACCCTGTAAGAAGTCATAAAAGTAAAAGAAAACTATTGTCACTCAAACGTCGATTTTGTAAGATCAGCGTTTGAGTGATTTTTTTGTTTCAGACAATTTCAACCAATCGTTTCTGATAACCGAGAACGGTTTCTTTTCATTTGTTTGGCCGCATTTTTGGGAGCTGGAAATAGACAGTTTTTCTGTCCTTCGTCAGGTTTGTGGATTTCCCAGTTGATTTTGTGTCAGAAATTCTTTCAGAATCAGGTTGATGTATTGGGAAAAGGACCGGTCATCGGCTTCTGCCAGAATTTTTAACTGTTCAATAATATCGGCATCTAAAGTGACGCTGACCTTTGTTTTTAATGGTTTCATACAATACTCCTTTTTCGTATACTATAGCATTTTGTAGGTTTAAGTATTGACTTATCGCATAAAGTAGGATAAAGTAATATTTTGTAGGATTAAAAATCAGACAATAACTTTGTGGGGATAATGAGAGATGATCTATATTTCACTGTATTTTTATGTGTTTGTGGGAGGAATGGTATTATTATATTATGTTTTGCCAAAGAAATTCCGGTGGCTTGTCCTTTTAGCTGGGAGCATAGGATTTTATTACAAAATTTCACAAAAAGGTTTTTGGGTGTTTCTTGCTACCTTAGCGGCTGGATACGGATTGGGAATCGGATTGGAGTCTGGAAAAAGGGAGAAAGAAAAAAAGCTGACGGATGAGACGAAAGAATCAGGGAGAGCCGGGAAGGCAAAGGAGGGAAAAAAGCCGGGAAGATGGCTTCTTGTTGTGGGCATTTTTCTTCTGGCAGTTCCTTTGGTGGTCACAAAGAACGGGGATTTTGTCTTAAAGTCCTTGTTACATAGAAAATCCTATCCATGGATTGTGCCGGTGGGAATGTCTTTTTATACCTTGCAGATGATTTCTTATTTGGTGGATGTTTTTCGCGGGAAAATCAAGGCTTTGAGAAATCCGGGAAAGTTTGCTTTGTTTGTCACATTTTTTCCCCAGGTGGTTCAAGGTCCCATTCCCCGGTATGAACAACTGGGAAATCAGCTTTATGAAGGGCATCCATTTGAAGAAAAAGAATTTTGCAAAGGGCTGCAGCTGATTGTGTGGGGATTTTTTCTGAAATTTATGATTGCGGACAAAGCATCGATTGTGGTCAACCAGGTGTTTGACCATTGGAAAGCCTACCAGGGAGGTTATGTGCTTGTGGCAGGGGTGTTGTACAGCATTCAGCTGTACACCGATTTTTTATCCTGTGTGTGTCTGTCAAAAGGAGTGGCAGAGCTGTTTGGGATTCATCTGGCCGATAATTTCCGGCGTCCTTATCTGGCAGAATCGGTAAAAGAATTTTGGGGAAGGTGGCACATTTCTTTAAGCAGCTGGCTGCGGGACTATATTTACATTCCCCTGGGAGGAAACCGGAAAGGAAGATTTCGGAAATATGTTCACATTTTTGTGGTGTTTACCATCAGCGGAATCTGGCATGGGGCAGGGTATAAGTATTTGTTTTGGGGATGGGTCCACGGCATTTATCAGATTGGGGGAGATCTGACAAAGGGACTGCAAAATAAGATGTATGATCGTCTGCACATGGCAGAAGGAGGAAAAGCGAGGACCTGGTGCAGGCGGCTTGGAACCTGGTTTTTGGTGATGATCGCCTGGATTATTTTTCGGGCGGACAGTCTCCGGGAAGGCATTGCCATGGTTTATAAAATGATTACCGTGTATAACCCCTGGATTTTTTTCGACGATTCCCTGCTGAGGTTGGGCCTTTCTTGGAAGGAATGGGGAATGCTGGGGATTTCCTTGTGGGTGCTTTGCAAGGTGGAACAGACGCAGGAAAAGGAAGCTTTGGATGTGAGGGACCGGATTTTAAGACAGCCGCTGGTCCTTCAGTGGGGACTCTATCTGGCAGCGGTGGCATTTATCATGGTGTTTGGAACTTATGGGTTTGGGTTTAACGCTGCAGATTTTATTTATGGAGGATTTTGAGAACAAAAGAGGACGGAGGATTTGTTGTGGCACAGAAAAGGGAAACTAGGAAAAAACGGGGAGCATTTGTTTTAAAGTCCATTGTGTTTTTATGTCTGATGGGAATTGTGATTGGCGGGGTGAACCGGACTCTTACCCTCAAATACCGGCATAATGTGACCAATCCCCTGACAGAGACTTACAAAGGATTTTACCGGATGAAGCCGGGGACCGTGGATGTTTTGATTCTTGGAAGCAGTCAGGCGGCATCTGGAATCAATCCACAGGAGCTTTATAATGGCTTTGGGGTAAGAAGCTATAACCTGGGAAGCAATCATCAAAGCCTGTGGGCTTCTTATTTCTGGCTGAAAGAGGCTTATAAATACCAGTCTCCAAAGGCAGTGATTTTAGACTGTTATGAGCTTTTCCGGGACTGTAAAGGGGATGAGATTGCAACTCGTCAGGCTTTTGACGAAATGCGGTGGGGACTGGTAAAATGGGAGGCAGTTAAGACAATCTGCAGTTTGAACGAGGAATTGTCTTGGCAAAGTTATTTTCTCACCAATCTCCGTTTTCATAGCCGGTGGACGGGACTGAATGAAAATGATTTTACCTGGGGAGAGTTTGCTTTCGTGCCCCAGTTAAAGGGATTCTGGCTGTACCGGGGCAAATGCGGGTTTCAGGAGTTTACGCCTTTTGAGGCGGATTATGAAAGGGAAAAGCAAGGACAAAAGGAAACACAAAATCCGGCAGACAATTTGGAGCAGACGATTTTTCAGGAACCGGCAAAGGAGTATCTGGATAAGATTTTTCGTCTCTGTCAGGACCATGGCACAGAATTGATTTTAATAAAAACCCCTACTATGGCGCAGACTTTGGAGCGGCACAATGCTTTGGCCGATTATGCAGGTAAATATGGCCTTGGATTTTATGATTTTAATGAGAAAAAGCTGTATGAAGAGATTGGATTTGATTATGGACAGGATATGAGCGACAACAACACCAAGGGAGATAAAAATGCCCACTCCAATCCCTCAGGAGCCAGAAAGATAACCAGCTATATGGGAAAGGAGTTGTCAGAGCAATACGGGCTGGGTTCCCGAAAGGATGATCAGTGGGAAGAAACCAGGGATTTTGGCGACGGAGTCTGGAAGGATTTTCAGCTTCGGTATGAAACTCGTATGGAAAATTATCTGGAAATGCTGAACGATTCCCGGTATACGGTGTTCATTGGGGTTAAGGAGGATGGATGTTCTTATCTTGGGGAAGGGATTCAAAAGAAATTGCAAGAATTGGGGCTGAAATCAGACTGGACAAAAGAAGAGAAAAAAAGCTATTTTGCAGTGGTGGAAGCAGGACGGGTTTTAAGTGAGAAAATGTCAAAAGAGCGGTTGGAGGAGCTGGGGTCTTTTCGGGAAGGCAAGGTAATTTATCAGATTGTTAGCGCAGGAGGGGAAAGCGGCAATGACTGTTCCATTAAAATCAATGGAGGGGAACAGGCAAAACGAAAACGGGGATGGAACATTGTGGTGTATAACCATGAGCTTCGGTGCGTGGTAGATTCGGTTTGCTTTGATGTAGGGACCCAGGAGCTGACAGCCACCCGGTAAAGGAGGGGGATGGTCAAGAAAAGAGAAGAAAAACTTGACAAATTCCTTTGGTTAGCGTAAAATACGCTCATGGGTCTTTACAAGATTCTTGTTGATTGGTTTCGTTTATTTAAGGATGGAGAATCGTTATGGATAACCGGACAAGCCTGCAGATGAATAAGATGGGGATGAGCGGCATGATGATGTGCATGTGCCGCATGTTCGTATGCTTAAAAAGTGTTGGATAACTGCATGGATTGTGAGAAGAATTGGATGGTTCCGGTGAAGAATGGACGGATACTTTAAGATCGCAAGCCCTGGCAGGTTTGCGATTTTTTATTTCCAAAAGAAAGGAGCAGTGATAGCATTGGAAGAACCCATTATACAACTGCGGAAGGTAGGGAAGGAGTTTAAGACCGCCAACGGTCCGGTGGTAGCTTTGGATGACATTAATCTGGACATTAGCCGGGGAGAGATTTTTGGCATTATCGGTTTGTCCGGAGCGGGAAAGAGCACTTTGGTGCGGTGTATCAATATGCTGGAGACCCCCA
The DNA here is from genome assembly GCA_009911065.1 of Clostridiaceae bacterium. Lineage (GTDB taxonomy): Bacteria > Bacillota > Clostridia > Lachnospirales > Lachnospiraceae > Brotaphodocola. The sequence continues at coordinate 16,466 of QXWR01000032.1, forward strand.
CTTCCGGGGAAGTGATTTTTGAGGGGGAGAATCTGGCGGCTCAGAACGATAAACAGAAGCGGATGGCCAGACGGTCCATGGGAATGATTTTTCAGCAGTTTAATCTGCTGGCCCAAAGGAACGTGCTGCGAAACGTCTGCTTTCCCATGGAGATTGCGGGAATATCCAGACAGGAAGGGAAAAAGCGGGCGATGGAACTTTTGGAGCTGGTAGGGCTGGCAGACCGGGCCAAGGCTTATCCGGCTCAGCTATCCGGAGGTCAGAAGCAGCGGGTGGCCATTGCAAGGGCCTTGGCCACCAACCCAAAAGTGATTTTGTGCGATGAGGCTACCAGCGCCCTAGATCCCAATACCACCAAGTCCATCCTGAACTTGTTAAAAGAGATCAACAAGACCATGGGTGTGACCGTGATCGTCATCACCCATGAGATGGCTGTGATTGAAGCCATCTGTGACCGGGTGGCGATCATTGATCAGAGCCATATTGCAGAGCTGGGAACCGTTTCGGAAATTTTTTCAGAGCCAAAGTCCAAAATTGGCCGACAGCTGATTTTGGGAGATGCAGTCAATCAGGTGAAGTTCAGCGACTCTAAGCTTCTTCGAATTACCTTTGACGGAAGAGAGTCCACAGAGCCAGTGATCTCCAATCTGGTTCTTGCCTGCAAGGTTCCGGTGAATATTATGTATGCAGCCACAAAAGACATTAAAGGAACTGCCATGGGCCAAATGATTCTTCAGCTTCCAGAGGAAGAGTCGGATGCCAACCGGGTGGTCAATTATCTAAAGACCATTCAGGTTCCTTTTGAGGAGGTGACAAAATATGACGTATGATGCAGCAACCATGACCATGTTAAAGACTGCCATTTGGGAGACCTTTTATATGGTGGCCCTTTCTTCTTTCTTTGCCTATACAATTGGTATGCCTCTTGGAATTGTGCTGGTGGTGACGGATACGGACGGGATCTATCCCATTCCCTGGCTGCAAAAGATTCTGGGTCTTGCCATTAACCTGTTACGATCCGTACCGTTTTTGATTTTGCTGTTTATTGTGCTTCCTCTTTCCAAGATTGTCATTGGCACCCGAATCGGCTCTCCGGCGATTGTCATTCCTTTGACCATTGCAGCGGCTCCGTATATTGCCCGGGTGGTGGAATCTTCGTTCCGGGAGATTGACGGGGGAGTAATTGAGGCGGCAAAGTCCATGGGAGCTTCCACATGGCAGATTATCTGGAAGGTGTTGCTGCCAGAATCCCGGCCATCCCTTCTTTTGGGAGCGGCCCTGGCGGTTACGACCATTTTAAGCTATTCTGCTATGGCTGGATTTACCGGCGGCGGCGGCCTGGGGGCAGTTGCCATCAACTATGGGTATTATCGGTATGAGCCGGGGCTGATGTGGGTGGCGGTGGTACTTTTGGTGGTGATGGTGCAGATTATTCAGGAGATCGGAACCTGGCTTTCCAAAAAGGGAGACAAGAGGATTCGGTGATTTATCAGCCCAAAAGGGCGGGAAACGTTCTTTTGGCTGTTGGCAAATGCCATATAAATCAATATTCTTATACGAGGAGGAATCAATTATGAAAAAATCAGTGATCGCATTGGCAGTAACCGTGTTTACGGCAGCAGCTTTGACTGCATGCGGCGGCGGTAAAGGTGAGACCACAGGGACTCAGACCACAGCAGCAGAGAGTAAGGAGACCACAGCAGCTTCCAACGATTCAGAAACAAAAGAAACCCAGGAGAGCGAGGCTGCACCGGCTGCCGGTGAGTTGAAAAAGATTGTAGTAGGGGCAAGTCCTGCGCCTCATGCAGAGATTTTACGGGCAGCAAAAGATGTGCTGGCAGCAAAGGGATATGAGCTGGAGATTATGGAGTATGTGGATTACATTCAGCCCAATCTGGCTCTGGAATCTGCAGATCTGGATGCCAACTATTTCCAGCATCTTCCGTATTTGGAGTCGTTTAATGGAGAAAACAACACAAAGCTGGTATCTGCAGCTGCCATTCACTACGAGCCTTTTGGGATTTATGCAGGAAAAGCAGCTTCCCTTAACGAGCTGCCGGACGGAGCGACGGTTGCGGTTCCCAATGACACCAGCAATGAGGCGAGAGCGTTGCTTTTGCTGGAAGCGCAGGGCCTGATCAAGCTGAAAGAAGGCGCAGATCTGACGGTTACAAAAAATGATATTGTGGAAAATCCGAAGAATTTGAATCTGTATGAGGTGGAAGCCGCACAGATTCCCCGTGTGGTGGAAGATGTGGACATTGCAGTAATTAACGGCAACTATGCCATTGAAGCAGGATTTAAGGTGTCAGAGGCTCTGGCTGTGGAGGATTCCCAGTCAATCGCAGCAACTACTTACGGAAATGTGGTAGCAGTGCGGGAAGGCCATGAGAAGGACGAAAATATTGTGGCTCTTGTGGAGGCTTTAACCAGCGATGAAGTGAAGGCGTTTATTGAGAGCACCTATGAGGGCGCAGTGGTGCCCCTGTTCTAAATCAGAGAATCGGACAAGCTTTTTGTGAGAGGAGGGAGAGAACGGATTTTAAACGGTTCTCTCCCTTTTTTCAGGAACCTTTTGGGGGAATGACGCATAGACTGCAGATAGGAAAGCGGGGGTGTTTATGCGTATTTATGATTTAAAAAAAAAGAAGTGATTAATATTTGCGATTGTAAGCGGCTGGGATTTGTGGGAGATGTGGAGTTTGACGAAAAGACCGGATGCATCACCCATCTGATCGTGCCAGGTCCTGGCTGTCTGTGCGGAATTTTCGGACGGGAAAAAGAATATGTGATTCCCTTTTGTGATGTGAAGCAGATTGGGGACGACATTATTCTGGTGGAGATTAAGAAGCTGAAAGATGCGGAGAAAGCATGTCCAAACACGCCTTAGTAAATGTGTAAATATTCCATAAGCCCGTTGACTTGTTTTTCCAGATGAATTATAATGGGGCATGTAATTGTATTCATTCTATAGAAAGAGCAGGGGATTCGGATGATAAGAAGTATGACCGGTTTTGGTCGTTTTGAGGACATTACACCAGAGCATAAGATCACGGCAGAGATAAAGGCTGTGAATCACAGGTATCTGGATTTGACCATCAAGATGCCAAAGCGCTTTAATTGTTTTGAGGCAAGAATCCGCAGCCTGCTGAAAAAATACATCCAGCGGGGCAAGGTGGATGTTTTTATCAGCTATGAAAATTATGCAGAGCAGAAATTTTGCGTGAAGTACAATGAAGCTCTTGCGGCTGAGTACATGGATTATTTTAAAAAGATGGAAGACCAGTTTGGAATTGAAAATGATGTGAAGGTATCCATGCTGGCCAGAATGCCGGAAGTTTTGTTTATGGAGTCAGCTTTGGAGGACGAGGAGCAAGTATGGAAATTGGTGTCCTGGGCTTTGGAGGAGGCGTCAAAACCATTTGTGGAATCTCGGACTCAGGAAGGGGAGCGGCTAAGGCAAGACCTTTTTGGCAAGCTTGATTACATGGAAGAACGGATTGATTTTATAGAGCAGCGTTCTCCAACCATACTTACGGAATATCAGACCAAGTTAGAGACCAAAGTGAAGGAGCTTTTGGAGAACAATCACATAGAGGAAAGCCGGATTGTGACGGAAGTGGCTCTCTTTGCAGATAAAATCTGCGTGGATGAGGAGACCGTGCGTCTGCGCAGCCATATTAAGACCACCCGCAAGGAACTGGAAGATGGCAAAGAAGTAGGGAGAAAGCTGGATTTTATTGCCCAGGAGATGAACCGGGAGGCCAATACGATTTTGAGCAAGTCTCAGGATTTGGAGGTTTCCAACTGTGCCATTGCGTTAAAGACCGAGATTGAGAAGGTGCGGGAGCAGATTCAAAATATTGAATAAGCAGCGAGGGGCAGACCGATGAAAAGAAAAGGAATACTGGCAGTTGTATCTGGATTTTCCGGAGCAGGAAAGGGAACCCTGATGAAGGCGCTTCTTGAGACTTATGGGGAGCAGTATGCCCTTTCCATCTCTGCAACCACCCGGAAGCCGCGGCCAGGGGAGGAAGAGGGAAAAGATTATTTCTTTGTATCAAAGGAACGATTCCAGCAGATGATTCAAGAGGACGCACTGATTGAACATGCCTGTTATGTGGGAAATTACTATGGCACGCCCAAAGAGTATGTGACCCGCCAGATGGAGGCAGGCCGGGATGTGATTTTGGAGATTGAGATTCAGGGGGCTTTTAAGGTAAAAGAGATTTTTCCTGACGCGCTTCTTTTGTTTGTGACGCCTCCCTCGGCAGCAGAGCTGGAGAGACGGCTGCGGGGAAGAAAGACTGAGACAGAGGAAGTCATCCGGGACCGGCTGCGGCGGGCTTTTGAGGAAGCAAAGTATATGGAGCAGTATGATTATCTTCTGATCAATGATGATTTAAAGACTTGCGTCCAGGAGATGAACCAGCTGATTCAGGCGCAGCATTTGCGGACAGGCAGCAGCCGGGAATGGATTTTAGGGATGAAAGAGGAATTAGAGTCCCTGTGAGAAAATTTCAGAAAATCATGGATTTGGAAAGGAGCTTTTATGTTACATCCATCCTATACGGATTTGATCAATGTAGTAAACAGCGAGGTAGAGCCAGGGGAACATCCGGTGGTGCAGAGCCGTTATTCCATTGTGCTTGCTTCTGCCAAACGGGCGCGTCAGTTGATTGAGGCTGCTGATCCCATGTCAGGAGATGCAGGGAAGAAGCCTTTGTCCGAGGCGATTCAGGAGATATATGAAGGCAAGGTAAAGATCATTGGAGATGACTCTACGGACGAAGAGGAGCTGATGGATTTGGAGGAAGAGGACAGTCTGAAAGGGAATCTGAACAATGAAAACCTTTCCCAAGGGACAGAGGAAAAGGGAGATTCTCTTCACCAGGAAGAAGAAAGCCACAAAGAGGGATAAGTGCAGGCAGGCCGTCTCAGGCAGTTTACGGAGATGGCTTTTTCTTCATAAACAGAACCTTACAGGAGATTTTATGAAATTATGTATGATATCATTAGGGTGTGACAAAAATTTGGTAGATGCAGAAAATATGCTGGGGCTTCTTCGCCGGGATGGACACACCTTTACCGATGAGGAACAGGAAGCAGAAGGGATTATTGTCAACACCTGCTGTTTTATCGGAGATGCCAAAGAGGAGAGCATTAACACAATTTTGGAGATGGCAGGATATAAGGAGACGGGGAAATGTCAGGTACTTCTCGTCACCGGATGTCTGGCTCAGCGCTATAAGGAAGAGATTTTTAAGGAGATTCCAGAGGTGGACGGGATTGTAGGCACAGCAGCTTACGATCAGATTCATCAGGCTCTTTTGGAGGCAGCCGCCGGGAAAAAGGCGTTTTTTGTTCCATTGCCCCAGGGGATTTCCAAGGTGGAGACCGAAAGGATTTTGACAACTGGCGGTTATTATGGATTTTTGAAAATCGCAGAAGGATGCGACAAGCATTGTACTTATTGTATTATTCCAAGTCTTCGGGGCAGTTATCGGAGCATGCCTTTGGAGCAGCTGGAAAAAGAGGCCCAGATGCTGGCCAAAAAGGGAGTGCGGGAGCTGATTTTAGTGGCTCAGGAGACCACGTTGTATGGAGTAGATTTGTACGGAAAGAAAAGTTTGCCTCAACTTCTTCACCGGCTGGCAAAGATTCCCGGCATTTACTGGATTCGGATTCAGTACTGTTATCCGGAAGAGATTACCGATGAGTTGATTGATGCCATTAAGAGCGAGGAAAAAGTGTGCCACTATCTGGATATTCCCATACAACATGCCAGCGACCGGATATTAAAGCGCATGGGCAGGCGGACTGATCAGGCGTCCATCCGGCAGATGATTCATAAGCTTCGGGAAGAGATTCCAGACATTGCCCTTCGGACCACTTTGATTTCCGGCTTTCCGGGAGAGACAAAAGAGGACCATGAGGAGCTGATGGAATTTGTAAACGAGATGGAGTTTGAGCGGTTGGGCGTATTTCCCTATTCTCCAGAAGAGGGAACCCCGGCAGCCACTTTCCCGGAACCGATTCCAGAGGAAGTGAAGGCAGCCAGACGGGATGAAATCATGGAGTTGCAACAGGAGATTGCCTTTGAAAAGTCTTTGGCCATGGTGGGAAAGGTGCTGGATGTGATGATTGAGGGAAAGGTATCCGGAGAACCGGCTTATGTGGCAAGGACCTACATGGATGGGCCGGGAGTGGACGGATATTTGTTTTTAAACAGCGAAGAGCTTTTTCTGTCAGGGGATTTTGTCCGGGTCAAGGTGACTGGGGCTTTGGAATACGATCTGATGGGAGAAGTGTACGATGGTTCAGACAAGGAGGGATACCATGAATCTTCCCAATAAACTGACGATTTTAAGAGTGATTCTGATTCCGTTTTTTGTGGTGTCTTTGCTGGTGTTTCATGGAGAAATCCGCTTTCTCCGCTATCTGGCTGCTTCCATTTTTATTGTGGCAAGCCTGACGGATATGCTGGACGGAAAGATTGCCAGAAAATATAACCTGGTGACAAATTTCGGGAAGTTTATGGACCCTCTGGCAGATAAGCTTCTGGTGTGTTCTGCGCTTATTTGCCTGGTAGAGTTAGGGCAGCTTCCCGCATGGATGGTGATTGTGATTGTCAGCAGGGAATTTATCATCAGCGGTTTCAGACTGGTGGCGGCTGAGCAGGGGATTGTAATTGCTGCCAGCTATTGGGGGAAATTTAAGACTACGTTTCAGATGATTGCAGTGATTTTGATGATTGTCAATCTTCCGGCCCTTCATTTGGTGACAGGAATGTGTACTTGGGCTGCCCTGATTCTCACAATCGTTTCACTGGCAGATTACATTATGAAAAATCATAAAGTGCTTACAGGAGGACAAATGTAAAAATGATTGTAGAACTGGTTTCCGTAGGAACAGAACTGCTGTTAGGCAATATTGTCAACACCAACACTCAGTTTTTGGCAGAGCAGTGCGCCGCGCTGGGGTTGTCCATGTATCATCAGGTGACGGTGGGGGACAATGAAGAGCGGCTGGCAGAGGTGGTCCGCACGGCTTTAAAACGGTCGGATATTGTGATTTTTACCGGGGGTCTGGGTCCTACGGAGGATGATCTGACAAAAGAGGTCTGTGCCAAGGTTATGGGGCTTCCTTTAAGGGAGGATTCCCACACCAAGCAGAGGATTGAAGCCTATTTGAAAAACAGCATTTTTAAGGAGATTCCGGATAACAACTGGAAACAGGCAATGGTTCCCAAAGGAGCGATTGTTCTGGATAATCCAAACGGCACTGCGCCGGGACTGATTTTGGAAAGCGGGAATCAGGCGGTGATTTTGCTTCCCGGACCTCCGTCAGAGCTGTATCCTTTGTTTAAACAGCAGGTGTATCCTTATCTGAAAAAGCTGCAGCCGGAAGTGATCCGCTCTCAGATGGTTAAAATCTGCGGCGTAGGGGAAAGCCAGGTGGAGGACCAGCTGCTGGATTTGATTGATCAGCAGACCAATCCCACGATCGCCACTTATGCAAAGACCGGAGAGGTTCATCTGCGGGTAACAGCCCGGGGGAAAAACGAGGAAGAGGCAAAAAGGCTGACAAAACCAGTGGTGAAAGAAATCAAAAACCGTTTTGGAGAACATGTATATTCGGTGCGGGAGGAGGAGACTTTGGAGATGGCAGTGGTGCGGCTTTTGCAGAAGTACGAGCTGACGGTAACCACAGCGGAATCTTGTACCGGCGGGCTGATCGCAGGCCGGATTGTCAATGTTCCCGGAGCGTCGGATGTGTTTCGGGAGGGATTTGTCACCTACTCCAACAAGGCGAAGCGGAAATACTTGGATGTGAGCAAAAGCACTTTGAAAAAGTACGGGGCGGTCAGCAGCGAGACAGCCCGTGAGATGGCCATTGGGGGCGTGTTTGCAACCGATTGTGATGCCTGTGTGGCTGTGACTGGCATTGCCGGTCCCGACGGGGGGAGCGAGGAGAAACCAGTGGGCCTGGTTTACATCGCTGCCTGTGTGAAGGGAAAGGTCACAGTAAAGAAATATCAGTTCAGAGGCAACCGGGCGAAGGTTCGTGAGATGGCAGTGGTGCGGGCGCTGGATCTGCTGCGGCGGTCGATTCTGGAACAGTATCGGTAAGGAGGGGCAAAGACATGGCACACAACTGGAAGCGGCAGGCGTCCCTGGCTTATGGCTGCGCTTTGACGCGGCTGGCTTTAAATGTATACTTGTATTTTGAGGAATGGCCAGAATGGTGTGACAAAGGTTTTTCGTGTCAGAAAGAGCTGGACGAATCCTACATGAACCTTTTGGGCAGGTATCTTTCCGGCGACAGTGAAAAGCTGTTAAACGAGCTGGATGATTTCCGGGACCGAGTTCAAAAAGAAGCTTCTCTGGTAATGGCGTATTCGGACGGGTTTCAGATTTATGAATATGTTTTAAACCGGGTGGAGCGCAGATTTAAAAAGGGCAGGATTTTTCCAGTGGAAGAATCGGCATTTGTGGGGAATTTGATGCGCTATGTGGCTTCTGCCAGAGAGGGAGCGGTGCAGTACCAGCGGATTGGGCAGATTGTAGGACAGCTGCCGGTGCGTTTTACCAAACAGAAATATTTTTCTATGATCCATGATGGTCTGACGACTTACATCGGTTCGGATTTGGCAGGTCTAAACGACATGATGTTTCAGCTGAAAAGCGGGAGCATGGCAGCTTTGAGGGAAGGATACCAGGAAGAATACAAAGAATTTAATGAAACCCTTTCCAGCCTTTCGAATCTTTCTTTTAAGGACTTAAAAGAAGAAGCATATGATCATGCTGTGGCTCAAATCATGTCCGGGGCTGAAAAACTGACCAGTCTTTCCGGATATTGGGTCCATATGCAGGAAATGGCCAATGATCTGTATATTTTGTGTCTTACTGGATTGGATGCAGTGCGGGAGATAGCAGAAGAGGATTCTGGCGCAGGGATTTTAAAAGGATTGTGGCAGCAATATGAAAAAGGCAGCCGAAACATTCCAAAGGAACTGACCGAACGTCTGCCAAAGCTGGAGGGAATCCAAGAAGAGTATACAGAAAAATACCAGCGGCTGGATTTCCACTGGGAGGACAGCGCCGATGAGACAGGGCAAAAAGGGCAGATGGTGGATTTGCTTATGTCTGGAAGCACCTTTGTTTCTCTTAAAAAGAGCAGAGAAAGGAAAAATGTAACCAAAGAGGATGTAAAAAAGGTGGCGGACGATTATTTTGCCTCTGTGGGGTCCGTATTTTCCTCCTGTCCAAAACCAGTGGCGCGGGCCATTATGGCTTTTACGTTGTCTTGTCTTCCGGTATTTCTCAATTCGCCGGATGATCTGCAGGCATACATTCAGGACAGTTTAAGTTGTTGTTCCGATCCGGCGGAAAAGGAAGCCTGTATGGACCTTTTGATGCAGCTGATGGAGAGGGATGGGTATGAACTGGTATGAGCATCTGTATATGGGAGAAGAGGCCAAGAAAAGGCGTTATGGAATCTTGCAAGGGCTGCGGGAGGGAAAGCTGCTGCCTGAAGTTTATGTGATTATGCCGCCGGAGAGAGGGAATAATCTTCTTGAGATTGTTCCTGCCCCGCTCTTAAAAAACCTGCCATACAGTCAGAGAGAGCTGTTTGTCATTGGGGTTGCAGTCACATACTGGGAAGCTCTTAAAGTGGCAGGACAGATTGTAGATGAACTGTATCATAAGACCGGGGGATTTTGTCTGGAGGATTTGATTCGGTCAGATGTGGAGATGAATGTTAGGACGCACTCTAAGGAGGGAACATGCTGACTGCCGTATGGACGGTGTTGGGAATACTGAAAATTGCAGGATTTATCCTGCTTGGAATATTGGGTTTTCTTCTGGCAGGGCTTCTTCTTTTGTTGTTTGTGCCGGTTCGCTATCAGGCGGCAGGAATCTTTTATAACAAGCCAGCGGGAAGGGCCAAAGTGAGCTGGCTGTTTCCGGTGCTGTCTATAAAGGCTGTTTATGAGGAGAAGCTGGTTCTGGCAGTAAGAGTGGTTGGAATCCGGATTTTTTCCATGGAAAAAGTGTTTGGAAAGAAGGATGAAACAAAAGAAGAATCTGGGAAAGAACCAAAAGAAAATGAGACCGGGGAAGAGAGTGATTGGGACGGGGGAGATGATTTTAAGACAGAGGAGTCTTCAACTGGAATGACCGAAAAAGAAGGCCAGAAGCCAGAACCACTTCACTCTGAAACGTTAAATCAAACAAAGACAAAGAAAAAGAAAAAGGACGTTAAAAACAAAGCTTCAACAAAAAAACGGAAAAAGGCCCCAAAAAGAAAGAAGAAGTTTTCTCTTAAAAAGCTTCTTGTCTCATGGAAAGAAAAATTACTGGGAATAAAGAAGCAATTCATAGGAAAACTACAGAAGATAAAGAATCAGTGGAAAGAAAAGCTGCAGCGTATAAAAGACCGCTTTATGCAGTTGGAGAACAAGAAAGAAAAGCTGAAGGAGTTTTGGAATGATCCGGCCAACCGCCATACGCTTCATTTGCTGAAACGGCAGATCATTGCTTTAATCAAACATATTTTGCCGAGAAAGATTTCCGGACGGGTTCGTTTTGGATTGGAAGACCCCTATACCATGGGGCAGGTGCTGACGTTCATCAGTCCATTCTATGGTTTTTATGCAAAAAAAGTGGAAGTGATTCCTGTATTTGGAGAAAAAGTCATAGAAGGGGAAGGAGAGATCAAAGGCAGAATCCGCATAGGAACCCTTTTGTGGATTGGGCTTAAAATGCTGTTTGACAAAAATTTCAGAAAGCTTTTAAAAAAATATTTATAATGGGAAAAGGATTTTGATGGGAAAAATAGGTCCGGTTTCATGGACGAGAAGGAGGAGCTATGTCAGAGAATCATTTTACATCAACCGTAGAGGCCCTGTTTCGGGGTATGGACCAGTTTGTGACCACTAAGACTGTAGTGGGAGAGGCAGTTAAAATTGACGACGCCATTATTCTTCCCCTGGTGGACGTGACCTGCGGCATGGCAGCAGGGTCTTTTGCAGACAATGGAAAGCACAACGGGGGAGGCGGATTAAGTGCAAAAATGAGTCCCAGCGCAGTGCTTGTGATTCAAAACGGCGTGACCCGGCTGGTGAATGTAAAGCAGCAGGATGCAGTTACAAAAGTTCTGGATATGGTGCCGGATCTTGTGAGCAAATTTACAGACGGCAAGAAAAAGGAAATTTCTCCAGACGCTATGAAAGCGGCAAAAGAGATGGCAGCAGAGGATTGAAAACGCATGGAACAGCAGGCGGCTGCATATACTGTCAGTAAAAGGTAGAGCCGGAGGTTCTTATGAAGCGGGTCCTTGGGCTGATGCTGTTTTGTTTTGGAATCGGAATGACGCTTCTTCTGTTCATTCCGGAGACCATTTCAACACTGATTTTTATTATCGCCTGTTTAATCCTTGGGTATCACTTATTTTGCTGTTGAAATTGAGATTTCAAATTTGACCTTCGCGGCATTGGTCAAGTGCCTGTGCAGGCACAGCGTTTGTTTTATTGTTTGCGGAGATAAAAAACCGGTGGAAGACTTCTTGATAATTGTCTTCCACCGGTTTTTTTATGCTCTCTCTACCAGGCCGGAGCGCAGGCAGGAAGTACATACGTACATCTTCTTTGCGCCGCCATTGACTTTAACCTTGACAGATTTTACATTGGCTTTCCAGATCGCATTGGATCTTCTATGGGAATGGCTCACATTATTGCCGAAGTGAGCAGCCTTTTGACAAATTGCACATTTAGCCATGATCGCACCTCCTTAACCATACAAATTATCCCCTGTTAGGAACCCACAACACATTTATCATAACAAATAATCAGGCATTTGGCAAGCAGAAAATTCTTTTTTATACATCTTTTTCTAAGACTTTTTAAGGCATTATACACATTCCAGCATATTTTTCTGAGCAGTGGCCAACATGAGTTTAATCCGGTTTAACTGGTTGACTTCACTGGCTCCTGGATCGTAATCAATGGCAATTACATTGGCCCCTGGATTTTTGCGCCTCAGCTCTTTGATCACACCCTTCCCTACAATGTGGTTGGGCAGACATCCAAAAGGCTGGGTGCAGATAATGTTTTTCACACCAGACTGAATCAGCTCCAGCATCTCGCCGGTGAGAAACCATCCTTCCCCGGTCTGGTTGCCCAAAGACACAAAATCCTGGGCCATGCCCGCCAATTCCCGGATGCGGGAAGGGGGAGTAAAGTGACGGCTTTTTTCCAGCTCTCTGCGGGCTACCCGGCGCAGGTATTCTAACAGGGAGATGCCCAAATTGCACAACCAGGCAGCAGACTGTTTTCCTCCTAAATGTTCCGCTTTAAAATTGCTGTTGTAAAAACAGTAAAGGAGGAAATCCATCAAGTCTGGCATCACCGCCTCAGCCCCTTCTGCCTCCAAAAGGTCCACAATGTGGTTGTTGGCCAGAGGAGAGAATTTTACCAGAATCTCTCCCACAATACCTACTTTTGGTTTTTCCAGATTCCGTCTTGGCAGATCGTCAAATTCCCGGATAATGCCCCGAAGATTCCGGCCAAATTCCATCATTCCCGCAGATTTTGAGGACAGGCTGGCAATGCAGCGGGCCTTCCATTTGGCGTGAAGGGCATTGGCTGCGCCAGGAGTCTGCTCATAGGGGCGGGTGGCGTAAAGCACCCGCATAAATACATCTCCGTACACAATGGCCTGCATGGCCTTTGTCACCAGAGACGGGGTGATCTTAAAGCCAGGGTTGGTCTCCATGCCGTTGGCGTTTACTGAGATCACCGGAACTTGGGGCATACCTGCTTTTTCCAAAGCCCGACGGATAAAGCCTATGTAGTTGGAGGCCCGGCAGCCCCCGCCGGTCTGGCTCATCAGTACCGCCGTGTGGTTTAGATCATATCGGCCGGAAAGGAGGGCTTCCATAATCTGTCCAATGACAATGAGAGACGGGTAGCAGGCATCGTTGTTCACATATTGGAGTCCCACGTCAATGGCAGAGCGCGTGTCGTTTTTCAGCACCTCCACCTGATAGCCAAAAGCCTGCAAGACCGGTTCCAGCAGATCAAAATGGATGGGAGACATTTGGGGACAAAGGAGGGTGTAGGTCTTTTTCATCTCCTTGGTAAACACCGTCCGGTTATAGGAGCTGGAAACCACATGGCGCTCATATCGTTTCTGACGCCGGACCCTGAGGGCAGCGATGAGAGAGCGGATGCGAATGCGGGCGGCTCCTAAGTTATTGACTTCATCAATCTTTAATACAGTATAAATCTTGTCAGACCCGGAAAGAATATCGTGAACCTGGTCTGTGGTCACAGCATCTAAGCCGCAGCCAAAGGAATTTAGCTGAATCAGGTCAAGGAAATCATTTTGTTTTACAAAAGAGGCCGCTTTATACAGACGGGAGTGGTACATCCACTGATCGGTTACAACCAAAGGCCGCTCTGGTTCTGCCAGATGGGAAATGGAATCTTCGGTCAGCACAGCCAGTCCGTAGGAGGTAATCAGTTCCGGGATTCCATGGTGGATTTCCGGATCTGCATGGTAAGGCCGTCCAGCTAAAACAATACCGCATTGGTTGTGGTCCTTTAGCCACTGAATGGTTTCCTCCCCTTTCTTTTCCATATCCGTTCGGGATTTTATAAGCTCTTTCCAACCTGCATGGGCAGCTTTTTGAATCTCAACGGAAGAGATCTGATATTCTTTTCCAAACTCCACAATCAGCTGTCTGGTGAGAATTTCCTCGCTTGTAAAGGCGAGAAAGGGGTTCATAAAATGAATGTGAAATTCTGCCAGCTCTTCCACGTTGTTTTTGATATTTTCCGCGTAGGATGTGACCATGGGGCAGTTAAAATGGTTGCCTGCCCCGGGAGTTTCGTTTCGCTCATAAGGAATGCAGGGATAAAAAATCTCTGAGATTCCCTGTTTGATCAACCAGGCAATATGGCCGTGAACCAGCTTGGCAGGATAGCATTCCGACTCGCTGGGAATGGACTCAATCCCCAGTTCGTAAAGGTTTTTGGTAGACTGGGGAGATAAAGTTACACAAAAGCCCAGCTCCCGGAAAAATACCGCCCAAAAGGGAAAGTTTTCGTACATGTTTAAAACCCTGGGAATCCCGATGATTCCCCGCGGGGCAATGTCCGGAGTCAGAGATTCATAGTCAAACATCCGGTGGTATTTGTAGTCAAACAGGTTTGGTATTTCTTTCCGGGCCTTTTCTTTTCCCAGGCCCCGCTCACACCGGTTGCCGCTGACATACTGTCTTCCTCCCTCAAAACGGTTGACCGTAAGGACGCAATGGTTGGTGCAGCCCTTACAGCGGGTCATGGAAGTCTCATAGGAAAGAGAGACGATTTTTTCCAAAGGCATCATGGAAGTTTTGCGGACATGGCTGTGGCGCTCTCTGGCTATGAGGGCTGCCCCAAAGGCTCCCATGATTCCTGCAATATCTGGACGGACTGCCTCGCACCCGGAGATCTTTTCAAAACTTCGCAAAACGGCATCATTGTAAAAGGTTCCCCCCTGAACGACTACATGTCGGCCAAGATCCGATGGGTTGGTGATTTTGATTACCTTAAACAGGGCGTTTTTGATCACAGAGTAGGCAAGCCCTGCAGAGATGTCTGCCACAGAAGCTCCCTCTTTCTGCGCCTGTTTTACGTTGGAATTCATAAACACCGTACAGCGGGTGCCAAGGTCGGTTGGATTGGGGGCAAACAGGGCTTCCTTTGCAAAATCCTCCACCTGATAGTTGAGAGATTTGGCGAAGGTCTCAATAAAAGAGCCGCAGCCAGAAGAGCAGGCTTCGTTTAGCTGAACGCTGTCCACAGTGCCGTCTTTTATCTTAATGCATTTCATGTCCTGTCCCCCAATGTCCAGGATACAGTCCACTTCCGGCTCAAAAAAGGCGGCGGCATAGTAGTGGGAGATGGTTTCCACTTCTCCTTCATCCAGGAGAAATGCGGATTTTAACAAAGCCTCCCCATATCCTGTGGAACAGGACCAGGCAATGTTAGCTTTTTTAGGCAGCTGGGTACGGATTTCTTCCATGGCGCGGATGGCCGTGGCCAGAGGACTTCCGTTGTTGCCGGAGTAAAAATGATACAAAAGGCTGCCGTCCGCTCCAACAAGAGCTACCTTGGTGGTGGTGGAACCAGCGTCAATTCCCAAATAACAGTCCCCTTCATACTGGGAAAGATCCGCTTTTTTTACACTGTGGCATTTATGGCGATTACAGAAATTTTCATAATCTTTGGTCGAGATAAAAAGGGGTTCCATTCGGTGAAGTTCCGCATCCAGGGAGATTTTGGAATTTAACCGGTGGATGAAATGGCTTAAAGAGACGGAAACATCTGCATCTTTATTCATGGCAGCGCCTAAAGCAGCAAACAGATGAGAATGGTTTGGAGCTACGATGTGGGCGGCATCCAGATGCAAAGTGCGGGTAAAGGCACGGCGCAGCTCTGGCAGAAAGTGGAGAGGGCCTCCGAGAAAAGCCACGGTCCCCCGGATTGGCTTGCCGCAGGCAAGACCGCTGATGGTCTGGTTTACCACTGCCTGAAAAATAGATGCAGCCAGATCTTCCCTGGTGGCTCCCTCATTAATCAGGGGCTGAATGTCCGACTTTGCGAACACACCGCACCGGGCTGCAATGGGGTAGATCATCTGATAATTTTTGGCATATTCATTGAGTCCCATGGCATCTGTTTGAAGAAGAGAAGCCATCTGGTCAATGAAAGAGCCGGTGCCCCCGGCACAAATGCCGTTCATTCTCTGGTCAATGCCGCCGGTAAAGTAGATAATCTTGGCATCCTCGCCTCCCAGTTCAATGGCTACGTCGGTTTGAGGGGCTTCGGCCTTTAGGGCAGCGGCCACAGCCACTACCTCCTGGATAAAGGGAACGCCCAGGTGACGGGAGAGGGTAAGTCCGCCGGAGCCGGTAATGCTGGGACTTACCATAATCTCCCCAAGCTGCTCTTTGGCTCTGGACAGCAGAAGGGCAAGTGTCTCCTGGATATTTGCATAGTGACGCTGGTAATCGGAAAATACAATCTGATTGTTACAGGAAACGGCAATCTTGACCGTTGTGGAGCCAATGTCGATTCCTAATGAATTGGAATGTATGTTCATATGTTCGGGAAAATCCCCAGCCTCCTTTTGTCTTCTAATCTGTATTTGGCACCGTTTACTGTAACACAAAATAAAAAAGAATACAATTTATAGAACCGTAAAAAATCGGTTAAGATTTGCGGGAAATTTGTGGAAACATAGAGAAGAATAGACAGACAATAAGATGCGTCTGGTGAACCATAAGGGTGCAGAAGCTGGAAGTGACACAATCTGTTTGACAAAACCCCGGTCAGAAACTATAATGGAAACGGAAGAAAAAAACCAGAAAAAAGGAGGCGGCATAAATGGACGGTGGTCCTGCGTATTCCATAGACGCGGATGACATACGAATGCAGAAACCTGCACTGCCGTTTCCGGAAATCCGGCGGCGTATCTGATTTCGGATAAGCATCTTTTTTTTCGCCTTTTCCGGATGCAGTGCAGGTGGAAGTCTGCACGGGCAAATGATGTTTTGCCACAAAACGGGAGAGGAAAGGAGAATAGAGATGATTCGGATTTTTAAGACAGAAGAAGGAACCATTCACCAGAAGGATGAGGCGGAGAGCGGCTGCTGGATTGCCCTGACTGACCCTACTGCCACAGAGATACTGGAGATTGCAAACCGGTATGACATTGACCCAGACCATGTGAAGGCGCCGTTAGATGAGGAGGAGCGGTCCCGTATTGAAAACGAGGACAACTACAGTCTGATTTTAGTGGACATTCCTGTGATTGAGGAGCGAAATGAGAAGGACTGGTATGTGACCATTCCTCTTGGCATCATTACCACAGAGGAGGCGATTGTGACGGTGTGTCTGGAGGACACGCCGGTTCTGACTGCTTTTATGGACGGGCGGGTGCGGGATTTTTACACCAATATGAGAACCCGGTTTATCCTGCAGATCTTATATAAAAATGCTTCTTTGTATTTGCAGTATCTGCGGATGATTGACAAAAAGAGCGAGGTGGTGGAGCGGGAGCTTCACAAATCCCAAAAGAACCGGGAACTGATTGAGCTTTTGGAGCTGGAGAAAAGTCTGGTGTACTTTACCACCTCCCTCCGGTCCAATGAGGTAGTGTTTGAGAAGCTTCTGAAAAATGAGAAGATCAAGAAATATCCGGAAGATACGGAGCTTTTGGAGGACGTGATCATTGAGAACAAGCAGGCCATTGAGATGGCCAACATTTACAGCGGCATCTTAAGCGGAACGATGGATGCCTTTGCCTCGGTGATCTCCAACAATCTGAATATTGTCATGAAATTTTTGGCAACCATCACCATTGTCATGTCCATTCCCACCATGGTGGCAAGTTTTTACGGCATGAATGTGAATCCGGCAGGTATGCCCTATGCCCAAAGTCTGTATGGCTTTTGGGTGGTTCTTGGATTTGCGGTGGTGCTGTCTTTGATTGTGGCAATGATTTTTTCTAAGAAAAACCTGTTTTAAAGAAAGGGCTGCAGATGAAATTTTTTTATGAATTTGAGAGAAAGTACTACCGGTATGCCATCCCGAATCTGATGTATTACATTGTGATTCTCTATGCAGTAGGGCTGGCGGTCTATGTGGTAAATCCTATGATGTACTGGAATATTTATGGGAATTATCTTTCTCTGGATGGAAGGGCGATTCTCCAT
The DNA here is from genome assembly GCA_009911065.1 of Clostridiaceae bacterium. Lineage (GTDB taxonomy): Bacteria > Bacillota > Clostridia > Lachnospirales > Lachnospiraceae > Brotaphodocola. The sequence goes on from QXWR01000032.1 coordinate 34,235, forward strand.
GGTCAGATCTGGAGGCTTTTAACCTTTTTGATTTTCCCTCCTTCCTTTGGAATGTTCCGGTTTACCAGTATATTTTTTGGCATTATTGCCCTGTTTATGTATCACAGCCTGGGGCAGACGCTGGAGAATGTGTGGGGCGCTTTCCGGTTTAATGTGTTTTTCTTTATGGGAATGCTTGCCCAGGCCCTTGCCTGTATTCTTGGATATGTGATTTTTCGGCAGGACTGGATGCTGACCACCGGATTTTTAAATTCGTCCATTTTCCTTGCCTTTGCCATGTATTTTCCGGATGTTCAGTTTTTGATGTTTTTTGTGCTTCCGGTAAAGGCCAAATGGCTGGCTGTGGCAGAGTGTGCCGTATATTTGTACAGTTTTATTTTCGGCAATGCCGCTACCCGGTGTGAGCTGGTGGTGTCTCTGGCCAATGTGCTCGTGTTCTTTTTCATGACCAGGAATTTTAAGCGATTTGCACCAAAAGAAATCCGGCGGAAAAAGACGTTTCAGAAGGAGACAAAGATTCTTCCAAAAGGAGCTACCCGCCATCGGTGCGCTGTGTGCGGCAGGACGGAAAAAGATGGGGAAGAGCTGGAGTTTCGGTACTGCTCCAAATGCGAAGGCAGTTATGAGTATTGTCAGGACCATCTCTATACCCATAAGCATGTGAAAAAAGAGGAATAAAAGAGGAATAAAAATATATAAAAATCGGTGAAAAATGGAGGATAAAATGAAAAAAACAAAGATTATATGTACCATGGGTCCAAACAGTGACAATCCAGAGGTGATGAAGGCTCTGATTTTGGGCGGAATGGATGTGGCCCGGTTTAACTTTTCCCATGGAACCCACGAGGAGCAGAAGGCAAGACTGGACCTTTTGAAGAAATTGCGGGAAGAGCTGGACATTCCGGTGGCAGCCCTTTTAGACACCAAGGGACCGGAGATCCGCACCGGGCTTTTGGAGGGAGAGGGGAAAGTGACCCTCACAGAAGGTCAGGAGTATACTCTTACCACCAGAGAGATTGCGGGAAATGAAAAGATTGGCCACATTAATTACAGCGGTCTGTCAGAGGATGTGGAGCCAGGAAATCGGATTCTCATTGACGATGGCCTGATTGAGCTTTTGGTAGTGGCGGTAAAAGGAGAGGAGATTGTCTGTAAGGTCATTAACGGCGGGGAGCTGGGCCAGAGAAAAGGGGTCAATGTGCCTGGGGTGAAGATTAAGCTTCCGGCCCTCACAGACAAGGATAAAGAGGACATTCGGTTTGGCATTGAGCAAGGATTTGACTTTATCGCCGCATCGTTTGTGCGGACTCCAGATGCCATTGAGGAGATCAAGGGGATTCTGGAAGAGTCTGGGTCCACCATGCAGGTGATTGCAAAGATTGAGAATGCGGAAGGCATGGAGAATCTGGACCGGATTATTGCAGCCAGCGACGGCATTATGGTGGCCAGAGGAGATTTGGGAGTGGAGATTCCTGCCGAGCAGGTGCCGCACATTCAAAAAACCATTATCCGCAAATGTAATATGGCCTGCAAGACCGTAATTACTGCCACCCAGATGTTAGATTCCATGATTCGCAATCCCCGTCCCACCAGAGCAGAGGTGACGGATGTGGCCAATGCGGTTTATGACGGCACGGATGTGGTCATGCTGTCCGGGGAGACGGCTGCAGGAAAGTATCCGGTGGAAGCTTTAAAAATGATGGTGCAGATCTGTGAGGCTTCCGAGCAGTATTTGGATACAGGAGCTTACCGTCAAAGACGGGTGTCAGCAGAACATGCCACCAACATTTCCAATGCAGTGTGCTACTCTTCCGTATCCACAGCTCACAACTTACATGCAAAGGTAATCATTGCCCCCAGCATTACCGGATATACCACACGGCTGCTGTCCAAATGGAGACCAGGTGTTTTGGTGGTGGGTCTTTCTCCCAGCGCTGCGGCAGTTCGCCAGATGCAGATTTACTGGGGTGTGAAACCTTTTCAGGCCAAGCGGGCAGAATCTACAGATGTGCTGATTGAATCCTCTCTGGATCTTTTGAAGGAGAAGAACGTTATTGAGGACGGAGATGTGGTGGTGGTGACGGCTGGAGTGGTAAACCGAATCAGCCGCAACAAGCCGGCAACCCACACAAATATTATGCGGATTATTGAGGTGGACTAAAGGGACATGGAAAAAAGACCATTTGTGACAAAACAACAGCTGGAAGAGATTGTCCGGCAGTACCCCACGCCGTTTCATCTGTATGATGAAAAGGGGATTCGGGAAAATGTAGCAAAGCTTCGGGAGGCGTTTTCCTGGAATCCGGGTTTTAAAGAGTACTTTGCAGTGAAGGCAACGCCAAATCCTTCTATTTTAAATATTTTAAAAGAGTGTGGCTGCGGTACAGACTGTTCTTCAGCCACAGAGCTGATGCTGTCCGATGCAGTGGGATTATCCGGAAAAGAGATTATGTTTTCTTCCAACAATACACCTGTGGGAGAATTTAAGCAGGCAGGAGATTTGGGAGCCATCATCAATTTAGATGACATTACCCATATTTCCAGTGTGGAAGAAGAGCTGGGTTTTATTCCAGAAACCATTTCCTGCCGGTACAATCCGGGAGGTGTTTTTGAGGTCAGCAATGGGATTATGGACAATCCGGGAGAGGCCAAATACGGCATGACGTTTGATCAGCTTGCAGACGCTTTTTGCATTTTGAAAGAAAAAGGGGCGAAAGAGCTGGGAATACATGCCTTTCTTGCCAGCAACACAGTGACCAATGATTATTATCCCATGCTGGCCAAGGTGCTTTTTGAGACGGCAGTCCGGCTGAAGGAAAAGACTGGGATTGGTCCTAAATTCATTAATCTGTCTGGAGGCGTGGGGGTGGCTTACCATCCGGACCAAAAGCCCAATGACATAGGAATCATCGGAAAAGGCGTACAGAAGGTTTATGAGGAGGTTCTCACGCCTGCCGGCATGGGAGATGCTGCCATTTATACAGAGCTTGGACGGTTTATGCTGGCTCCTTATGGATGTCTGGTGACAAAGGCCATACATGAAAAACATACCTACAAAGAATACATTGGGGTAGATGCCTGTGCGGTGGACTTAATGCGTCCTGCCATGTACGGGGCATATCACCATATTACAGTGGCAGGAAAAGAGGAGGCTCTCTGTGACCATATGTATGATGTGACAGGTTCCCTGTGTGAGAATAACGACAAGTTTGCCGTGGACCGGATGCTTCCGGAAATTGAGATGGGAGATTTGCTGGTCATTCACGACACAGGCGCCCACGGATATTCTATGGGGTATAATTACAACGGGAAATTACGGTCTGCAGAGCTGCTTTTAAAGGAAGACGGCACAGTGGAGCAGATTCGGCGGGCTGAGACGTATCAGGATTATTTTGCCACGTTAAAAGACTGCAGAATGATGAAAAAATATTTGTGATAAGATAGAGCAAGGCAGAGGGCTGTGTTTGATTCAAATTTATAAAAAGAAAAGGCTGACAGACAGGAATAACCGTGTGCGTCAGCCTTTTTTATGAAGCAGGATCAGCAGTTTAGAGACCAAGTCAGACATTAAACCGGAACAGAATTACATCTCCGTCCTTTACCACATAATCTTTTCCTTCCAGGCCCACCAATCCTTTTTCTTTTGCCTTGGCATAAGTGCCGCAGTCCAGCAGATCTTGGTAGTTGACCACCTCAGCGCGAATAAAGCCCCGTTCAAAGTCCGAGTGGATTTTGCCTGCTGCCTGGGGCGCTTTTGTGCCGACTTTAATGGTCCAGGCACGGGTTTCATCTTCCCCGGAGGTCAGAAAACTGATCAGTCCAAGAAGGCGGTAGCTGGCGGCAATCAGTTTGTCCAGACCCGATTCACTAAGTCCAAGGGCCTCTAAGTATTCTTCCTTCTCTTCATCCTCCAGCTCTGCAATCTCCTGTTCGATCTGTGCGCTGATGACAAAGACCCCGGAATTGGTTTTGGCGGCCATTTCCCGCACTGCAGTTACATGGCAGTTGGAAGCCCCGTCATCCGACAGATCGTCCTCAGCCACATTGGCAGCAAAAATAACCGGCTTGCAGGTTAAAAGGTTTAAGGAGCGGACAAAGGCCATCTGGTCTTCGTCGCTGCTTTCATAAGCAGAAGCCGGGTTCCCCTCTTCCAAAATGGACTGAAGCTCTTTTAAAACCGCCAGCTCTTTGGCAAGGGACTTGTCGTTGTTGGCAGACCGGGCGGTTTTGGCGATTCTCCGTTCCAGAATTTCCAAATCTGAAAAGATCAGTTCCAGCTGAATGGTATCAATGTCCCGGACCGGGTCTACGGTTCCCTCCACATGAATCACATTGGGGTCCTCAAAACAGCGAACCACATGAACCACAGCGTCCACTTCCCGAATATTGGCAAGAAACTGATTCCCCAGGCCCTCTCCCTTGGAAGCGCCTTTTACCAGTCCGGCAATGTCAACAAATTCAATGACAGCCGGAGTGACTTTTTTCGAGTGGTACAAATCCCCTAACAGCTTTAAACGCCGGTCCGGGACGGTAACAATTCCTATGTTCGGGTCAATGGTGCAGAAGGGATAGTTGGCGGACTCTGCGCCTGCTTTGGTTAGTGAGTTAAAAAGGGTGCTTTTCCCCACATTGGGGAGACCGACGATACCTAGTTTCATTTGTTTTTCTCCTTTTTGAGTTTTATAGGTGATTCCATTCCGGTTTGTAATCATCTTTCTTAAAAATTTTAAATTTCACTTGCATTTCACGCCAATTAATTGTAGCATAGAATCGGAAAGATGAAAAGACCAAACCTTATTTGGGAGTAAAGGTACGATCCGAGGGTTAAAATGTAAAAAACATGTTGGGATTTGCAAGGGAGATCTTGTTTGAAAAAAGTGAATCTTGTCGAATGGTGACAAACGATGGAGAAATATGTCGTTCGAATGTGTTTGATTTTCAGTTATTTTGACGGTAAAATAGAGGAAACATCGAAAGGAGATAATGGGAATGGAAGGTGCAGATATCGCTTTCGTACATCTGGGTATTGCAATTAAGCATTTGCGGAATGAGATTAACATTTTTGGATTTCCAATTGCATATTATGGGATGATCATTGGCTTGGGTATGTTAGTCGGTATCTGGGTAGCGCAGGAAGATGCGAAGGTACGGGAGCAAGACCCGGAGCTTTATCTTGACTTTGCTCTGTATGCAATTATTTTTGCTATTATCGGAGCAAGGATTTATTATGTGGTTTTTCAGTGGGACAACTATAAGGATAATCTGCTGCAGATTTTTAATCTGCGGGCCGGCGGTCTGGCAATTTACGGTGGTGTAATCGGCGCAGTATTGACGCTGATTGTATATGCGCGAATCCACAAACAGTCATTTTTGTCAATGGCAGATACAGGCGTTATGGGGCTGGTGGTAGGACAGATTATCGGCAGGTGGGGAAACTTCTTCAACTGCGAAGCATTTGGCGGCTATACAGACAGTCTGTTTGCCATGAGGATCAAGCTGTTTCTGGTAAACGAGAATATGTTGACCGCCGACATCTTAAATCATCGGATTGTAAGAAACGGAGTGGAATACATTCAGGTACATCCTACGTTTCTTTATGAGTCCGTCTGGAATCTTGGCCTGTTTCTCTTTATGATCTGGTATCGGCAGAACAAGAAATTCAACGGAGCCATGATGTGCGTTTACCTGTTTGGTTACGGATTGGGAAGATTCTGGATTGAAGGATTGCGGGCAGATCAGTTGATCTTTTTTAATACCGGTATCCCGGTATCCCAAGCTTTGTCACTGGTGTTAATTCTGGTGTCTGTCCTGATTTGGATTATTGAACGCCAGAAAATGAAAAAACGAAGAAGGAGAAGAGGGTATGTTAGCTGCAAAGGAAGATTTGATGAGAGACATTGAGACGGCAAGGAAACGTTTGGATGGAAGTATTGAAAGGAGGGAAGATTACGATTCCATCTATCAAAACAGTGTGGAGTTGGATCGGCTAATAGAACTATATATTGCGTCCGGATTCTAATGTACAAGGTACATATTGCGGCGGCTGGCGAAAAGTCAGCCGCTTTTTTTGAAAAAAAACTTGATATTTTTTTGTTTTTATACTAGAATAAATCTATGAGTGGTGGAAAGTGGTTAAAAGTGGCGGGAAATGGTAACCGGGTGGTTTGTTAGGGCGGCAGGTGGAAGCGTATGTTCATGGGTGAGTACAACCATACAGTGGATGCGAAGGGGCGTTTAATCGTCCCATCGAAGTTCAGAGAGCAGCTGGGGGACGAGTTCGTAGTGACGAAGGGCCTTGATGGCTGCCTGTTTGTATATGAGAACACCGAATGGAAAGCCCTGGAAGAAAAACTTCACGCCCTCCCCCTTACCAATGCCAATGCCCGAAAGTTTTCCCGTTTTTTTCTGGCGGGAGCCACCACCTGCGAAGTAGACAAGCAGGGGCGGATTCTTCTGCCAGCAGTGCTGCGGGATTTTGCCGGCATTGACAAGGAAGCGGTTTTGGTGGGAGTGGGAAGCAGGATTGAGATTTGGAACCGGGAGGCATGGAATCAGTCCAATACCTATGACGACATGGAAGAGATTGCAGAAAATATGGAAGGTCTTGGAATATGACATTTGAACACAAACCGGTACTATTAGAGGAAACCGTGGAAAGTTTAAACATTAAGCCGGACGGCATTTATGTGGACGGTACTTTAGGCGGCGGGGGTCATGGAGAAGAGGTTTTAAGTCGTTTAAAGGGCGGCCGTCTGATTGGTTTGGACCAAGATGAGGACGCCATTTTAGCGGCGGGAAAGAGGCTTTCTCCTTTTGGGGAGAAGGCAGTTTTAGTAAGAAGCAATTACGAAAATTTTGAGCAGGTGTTAGACTCTCTTGACATTGGAAAGGTAGATGGAATTTATCTGGACTTGGGAGTGTCCTCCTATCAGTTAGATACAGCAGAGCGGGGATTTACCTACAAGGAGGAGGACGCGCCTTTGGACATGCGGATGGACCAGACAAGCACAAAGACGGCAAGAGATCTGGTCAATACCTTGGGGGAAGAAGAGCTGTGTAGAATTTTGTGGGATTACGGAGAGGAGAGATTTGGAAGAAATATAGCCAGAAATATTGTGCGGGAGAGAGAAAACAAGCCCATTGAGACCGCAGGAGAGCTGGTGGGAATTATCCGGGATTCGATTCCGAAAAAAATGCAGGCGGCAAAAGGCCATCCGGCCAAGCGGACCTTTCAGGCCTTGCGAATCGAGGTAAATCAGGAGCTGGCAGTGCTGGAACGGTCTCTGGACGCCATGATACGGCGCTTGAAGCCGGGAGGGCGGTTGTCGGTGATTACCTTCCATTCTCTGGAAGATCGGATTGTAAAGAATAAGTTTCGGGAGAATGAAAGACCTTGTCACTGTCCGAAACAGTTTCCAGTATGTGTGTGCGGAAAGGTAAGCATGGGGCGCGTGGTGACGCCAAAGCCGGTTCTTCCGTCCAAAGAGGAGACAGAGGAGAATAAACGGGCAAAAAGCGCTAAGCTTCGGGTTTTTGAGCGGACAGAGAAAAAGGACGAAAAAGCCTGAAAAGGGGAATATCCCCTGTGAAAGGAGGAATTTTATATGGCTGCCAGAAGAAAAGCCCCCCTTGGCCATGAATATGTATATGGAAACGCGGCCAGGGTTATGGAACCAGCAGAAAAGGAGAAACGGCAGAAACAAAGGCCGGCCCGCCGGAAGGTAGTAAGCTACACGGTGTGGCGAAATCAGGAGAAGGCGCTTCATATGAATCTTCCTTATGTGATCATGCTGACTTTGGCCGTGTTTTGTGTTTTGGTGATCTGTGTAAATTATCTTCATATTCAGTCAGACATCTCCACACGGCTGGCGAACATTGAAAAGCTGGAGAAAGGCGTGGAGCAGTTAAAGGCAGAGAACGACGCTTTGGAGACCCGGATTAATACAAGCATTGATTTGGATTATATCTATAAGGTGGCTACAGAAGAGCTGGGCATGGTGTATGCCAACCGAAATCAGGTTCGCCTGTATGATAAGACAGAAAGTGAGTATGTAAGGCAGTATGAGGACATCCCAAAAGAATAGTGCAAGGGGAAGAAAGGGAAAAAAACGTACTTTTACAAGAAACATGCAGAAAAAGCTGGCGATTGCGGTTATCGTGATTACGCTGGCTTTGTTTGCATTAATCTACGTAATTTATGATATTATTCAGAAAAACGAGACCAGCTATACTCAGATTGTTCTGTCCCAGCAGGACTACGAAAGCCGGCCGATTCCCTATAAACGGGGAGATATTATGGACCGGAACGGAACGTATCTTGCCATGACCAACAAAGTCTATAATCTGATTTTGGACCCCAGACAGATCATGTCCGATGAGGAGAATTATCTGGAAGCGTCGGTATCGGCTCTGGTCAGTGTATTTGGCTATGATCCCAATACCATCCGGACTTTAATCCGGGAAAATGCCTCCAAACAATATATCCGTTATGAGCGGCAGCTTTCCTATGAGCAGAAAGACGCATTTGACACTTTGAAAAAAGAGATGAATGAGAAAAATGCAGCCAATAACTCTAAAGAGAGAGTGCGGGGCGTGTGGTTTGAGGAGGAATATAAGAGAATTTATCCCTATAATTCCCTGGCATGCAGTGTGGTGGGATTTGTCAACAGCGACGGCATTGACGGGGCGGTGGGAATTGAAAAGTCTTATAATGATTATCTCATTGGCACCAACGGAAGAGAATACGGGTATTTGAACGACGACTCCAATCTGGAACGGGTGATCAAATCTGCCACAAGCGGCAATACGGTAGTCTCCACCATTGATTTGAAGATTCAGGATGTGGTGGAGAAAAATATTCAGCTCTGGCAGGACGGAATCGGGTCGGACCGGGTGGGGGTGGTGGTGATGAACCCGAACAACGGGGAAGTGCTGGCCATGGCCAATAGCCAGAAATTTGATTTAAACAATCCAAGAGATTTGACGGGCCGTTTTTCCCAGGCAGAGATTCGGGAATTTGGGCTGAAGGAAGCCATGGATACCTATAACCGGAAGCACAAAGATGAGACGTCCATTACCTTAGAACAGGTGACAGACCATTTTTCCTCGGATGAAATCGATTCTTTCGGAAAACAGGTGGCATGGAATCAGATTTGGCGGAATTTTTGTGTCAGCGACACTTATGAGCCAGGATCTCCCCAAAAGATTTTTACTATAGCAGCTGCTATGGAAGAGGGAATCATTGACGGTAGCGAAACATTCTTGTGCGACGGGGTTCAGTCTGTAGGCGGCTGGGACATTGACTGTGTAATTAAAAGCGGCCATGGAAATCTGACGGTCACAGAGTCTCTTATGCAGTCTTGCAATGACTGTATGATGCAGATTGCAGCCATGACCGGAAAAAGCCGGTTTTCCAAATATCAGAAGATATTCGGGTTCGGGGCGAAGACAGGAATTGATCTGCCAGGAGAGGCAGACACCAAAAATGTGGTTTATAATGAGGATAACATGAACCCCACGTCTCTTGCCACCAACTCCTTTGGGCAGAATTATAACTGCACGATGATTCAGATGGCAGCCGCCTACTGTTCGGTGATCAACGGAGGTTCTTACTATGAACCTCATGTAGTCCGGCAGATTTTAAACAGCCAGGGAGCGGTGATTAAGCGGGTGGAGCCAAAACTGGTGCGGGAAACCGTGTCAGAGAGCACAGCCAATTATCTGAAGGAAGCGTTGTTTCGTACGGTGGCGGAAGGCACCGGCAAAGCCGCGGCAGTGGAGGGATACGAGATTGGGGGAAAGACTGGCACAGCAGAGAAATATCCCAGACAGAACAAAAATTATCTGGTTTCCTTCTGTGGATTTGCGCCGGTGCATAATCCCCAGGTGCTGGTGTATGTGGTGATTGATGTGCCTCATGTTCCAAGCTATGAGCAGCCTCACAGTTCTTATGCCAGCGGGGTGTTTCAGAAGATTATGACAGAGATTTTGCCTTATTTAAACATTTTCCCCATAGAAGATCCGGAAAATGAAGATCTGGACGAATCCCTGCCAGAGAGAGAGGGAATCACAGACAATACCAATTCCATGACTCCTGGTGAGACAGAGCCGCAGGAGACAAAGGTTTATCAGACAGATGAATACATAGAGTCTGGAGAAGAACCTGGAAGGGGAGTGCCTGGACAACTTCCGGCCGGAGCTGCAGAAAGCGGAGCCGGGGAAAGCTCTGCCCTGGAAAGCTCCGGGGAGGAAAGTGGGGCTTCCAGTGAGAGTGGAGCTGGCGGCGAGAGCGCTTCCTCCGAAGAAAATGAGGGGTGAAAAATTGCTGCCTTTAAGAACATAATAGCTGAAAAAGGGTACCTTCCAAAAATACAGTTCTAAATAAAGTCCTCCTTCATATATTTTACTGATAAGCAGGATGGAGAATTGCCATGGGTTTTGACGGGACATACAAAGGGGCAGCCGGGAAGAAAGACCAGGACAGTTCGTTCCTTTTGGGGATTCCCAGCCAGACCCGGCACCGGAAGAAAATTACGGTATTGTGCTTTTTGCTGCTTTTTGCTTCCACAGGGCTGATGGTCCGTCTTGGATATCTGATGTTATATTGTTCGGAGCACTACAGCCAGATGGCAGAGGACTTACATCAGAGAGAGCGGACCATCAAAGCAGCAAGGGGAAGGATTCTGGACGCCAACGGGGTGGTGGTGGCCACCAACCGGACCGTCTGCACCATCTCGGTAATCTACAATCAGGTGAAGGACAGAGAACAGGTGATTCGGGTTTTGTGTGACGAGCTGGGACTTTCTGAGGAAGGAGTGCGCAAAAAGGTGGAAAAGCGCAGCTCCCGCGAGATTATCCGTACCAATGTGGACAAAGAGATTGGAGATAAAATCCGGGATTACCATCTGGCCGGAGTCAAGGTGGATGAGGATTATAAGCGGTATTATCCCTTTGACTCTCTGGCTTCCAAGGTTCTTGGTTTTACCGGCGGGGACAATCAGGGAATCCTTGGATTGGAGGTGATTTATGAGGATTATTTAAAGGGAATCAATGGTTTGATTCTCACCACCACCGACGCGGCGGGAGTGGAGGTGGAAAACACCTTTGAAGACCGGGTGGAACCGGTGGCGGGCAATGATTTAATGATCAGTCTGGATGTGAATATACAGCAGTATGCGGAACAGGCAGCCTATGAGACCATGGAGAAAAAACACGCCAACCGAGTGTCTGTGATTGTGATGAACCCGAAAAACGGGGAGATTATGGCCATGGCCAATGTGCCAGAGTTTAATCTAAACGATCCCTTTACCTTAAATGTGGAGGCTCCCCAGGGGATTTCTTCCGGGGAAAAGCAGGAACTTTTAAACCAAATGTGGAGAAATCCCAGCATCAACGACACCTATGAACCAGGTTCCACTTTTAAGATTATCACTGCGGCAGCCGGACTGGAGGCAGGGGCAGTATCCCTAGAAGATTCCTTTTCCTGTCCGGGATTTCGGATTGTGGAAGACCGGAAGATTCGCTGTCACAAAGTAGGAGGCCATGGGGCGGAGACGTTTTTACAGGGGGTTATGAATTCCTGCAACCCAGTATTTATCGATGTGGGCCAAAGGCTGGGGGTAGATTCCTATTATCAGTATTTTGAACAGTTTGGTTTAAAGCAAAAAACCGGAATCGACCTGCCGGGAGAGGCCGGGACCATTATGCACAAAAAAGAAAACATGGGACCTGTGGAGCTGGCCACCGTTTCCTTTGGCCAGTCCTTTCAGATTACACCCATTCAGCTGATTACTACTGCAGCGAGTATTGTAAACGGAGGGAACCGGGTGACGCCCCATTTTGCCGTAAAGACCATAAGCGGGGACCAGACCTCCATACACCGGTTTGAATATCCGGTGACAAAACAGATTGTGTCCCCGGACACCAGCGAAAAAATGCGTTTTGTCTTAGAGCAGGTGGTGGCGGAGGGAAGCGGCAAAAAAGCGTCCCTTCCAGGATTTCGCATCGGGGGAAAGACTGCCACCTCGGAAAAACTTCCCCGAAGCCTGAAAAAATATATTTCTTCTTTTGTGGGGTTTGCGCCTGCCGATGACCCTCAGGTTATCGCTCTGATTACCATTGACGAACCCCAGGGAGTCTACTACGGAGGAACCATTGCGGCCCCGGTCATTGCTGATATTTTTAAAAATATTCTGCCTTATCTGGGAATAGAGGAAAAATCTGTATCAAGTCATTTGAATCAATAGTTGATTATTCTGGCAAAAAGACGTATACTATTGGATGTAAAAAATATAGGATACATAAACAATAGGGGTGCAGCATGATTAACGAAACCATACTAGCGATCATTATTGCTTTTGCCATCAGCGCTATTCTCTGCCCAGTGGTGATACCGTTTCTCCACAAATTAAAGTTCGGGCAGCAGGTCCGCAGCGACGGACCCCAGGCACATTTGAAAAAGCAGGGAACGCCTACCATGGGCGGGCTGGTAATTTTAACCAGCATTATTATCACGTCTTTATTTTATATCCGGAGCTATCCAAAGATTATCCCAGTGCTGTTTGTGACCGTGGGATTTGGGATAATCGGATTTTTGGACGATTACATCAAGATTGTCATGAAACGGTCAGAAGGGCTGAATCCAAAGCAAAAGCTGGCAGGACAGATTGTGATTACCGGTGTGTTTGTGTTCTATCTGATGAACTCAGGCGAGGTGGGAAATGAGGCTTTGATTCCCTTTACAGGAGGATTTGACGGAGGATACTTCCTGGATTTGGGAATCTGGTTTGCGCCGTTTGTATTTTGTGTGGTTTTAGGCACGGACAACGGGGTGAATTTTACGGACGGGCTGGATGGGCTTTGTACCAGCGTGACGATTCTGGTAGCCACGTTTATGACCATTGTGGCTTTGGGAGAGGGAAGCGGTATCAGTCCCATTACCGGAGCAGTGGTGGGAAGTCTTCTTGGCTTTCTTCTGTTTAATGTTTATCCGGCCAGGGTGTTTATGGGAGACACTGGCTCTCTTGCCCTTGGCGGATTTGTGGCTTCCAGCGCACTTATGATGCAGATGCCCTTTTTTATTCCTGTCATCGGTCTGATTTATCTGGTGGAAGTGCTGTCTGTAATCATGCAGGTCAGTTATTTTAAGGCCACGAAGGGAAAACGGATTTTTAAAATGGCGCCCATTCACCATCACTTTGAACTGTGCGGGTGGTCGGAGACCAGGGTGGTGGCGGTGTTTTCCATTACTACGGCAATTCTCTGCCTGTTGGCATATTTGGGGTTGTGATTAGGAGGATAAAAATATGGACGATCAAAAAGTACTGGTGGCAGGGGCCGGAAAAAGCGGCATGGCCGCAGCGAAGCTTCTCCTGAGTTTAGGCGGCGAGGTGGTGCTCTATGACAGCAATCCGGGTCTGGACAAAAATAAGCTGAAGGAACGGTTTGGCCAGGGGGCCAGAATTACGGTTCTCTTGGGAGAACTGTCAAGACCTGGGCTGGTAGGGGTAGAGCTGGCCATTATTAGTCCAGGAATCTCTTTGGATGCTCCTTTTGTGGCTGTGCTGGATGAGGCAAAGATTCCCATATGGGGCGAGATTCAGCTGGCTTATCATGTGTCAAAGGGCCGGCTGGTGGCCATAACCGGGACAAACGGGAAGACCACCACAACTGCGCTTACCGGAGCGATTTTACATGCCTGGTTTGACGAGGTGTTTGTTACAGGAAATATAGGGATTCCCTGTACTGAGCTGGCCCTTGCCACTTCCGACCAGTCTGTGACTGTGGCTGAGGTGTCAAGTTTCCAGTTGGAGACCATCATGGATTACCGGCCGGATATCAGCGCCATTTTAAACATTACTCCGGATCATTTAAACCGTCACGGAACCATGGCGAACTATATTGAGATCAAGGAGCGGATCACGGTCAATCAGACAGAGCGGGACTGGGTGGTGCTCAACTATGAAGATCCCATTTTGCGGGAGCTGGGGGAGAGTGAACGGTTAAAACCCAAGGTGTTTTTCTTCAGCAGCAAGCGTTCTCTGCCAGAAGGAATGTATCTGGACGGGGAACAGATTGTCTATGCTCATGATGGGAAAAAAGAGCCGGTGGTACATACTCATGAAATGCAGCTGTTAGGCAGGCATAACCACGAGAACGTTATGGCGGCGGCCGCCATTGCCGTTCAGATGGGGGTTTCCCTGGAAGTGATTCGCAGAGTGGTTCGGGAATTTAAAGCGGTGGAGCACCGGATTGAATTTGTGCGGGAGCGGGCCGGAGTCCGGTATTACAACGATTCCAAGGGAACTAACCCGGATGCGGCCATTCAGGCCATCCGCGCCATGCCAGGTCCTACGGTTTTGATTGCCGGGGGATATGACAAGAACAGCGAGTACGATACCTGGGTGGCAGAGTTTGCCGGAAAGGTCAAATATCTGGTGCTCATCGGCCAGACCAGAGATAAGATTGCCGAGTGCGCCCATGCCCATGGATTCCATGAGATCATGTACGCGGAAGATATGGCGGAGGCAGTCCGGGTGTGCGCAGCCTATGCGGATTCCGGCGACAGCGTGCTTTTGTCTCCTGCCTGTGCAAGCTGGGGCATGTTTGACAATTATGAGCAGCGGGGAAAGATCTTTAAGGAGTACGTCAGAAACCTGTAACAGGAAACCAAGAGGGAATGGGAGAGGAGGGAGAGCATCTGGCAAAAAAGAATAAGCCCAGGCGCTTCTATGATTACAGCCTGCTGTTCTGTGTTATATTTCTGATGGCTTTCGGCCTTTTGATGATATACAGCGCCAGCTCATACACGGCGCAGCTGCAGCATGACGATGCTTCCTACTACATGATGAGGCAGCTAAAGATTGCCATGGGAGGATTGGGAATCGCCCTGTTTCTTTCCAAATTAGATTACCACTGGTATGCCCGTTTCGCGCTTCTTGCCTATGTGCTTTCTTATGTGTTGATGATTTCCGTGGCATTGGTGGGAAAGGATTCCCACGGAAGCCGGCGCTGGCTGAAGATCGGAGGAATCACCTTTCAGCCCACTGAGTTTGTAAAGATTGTGCTGATTGTCCTTTTGGCGGTGGTGATTACCCATATGGGGAAGCGAATCAATTCTTTAAGATCCGTGGGAGTGGTGGCTGCTTTGACCCTTCCCATTGCAGGGCTGGTGGCTGCCAACAACCTAAGTTCTGGCATTATTATTGTCGGCATTGCTTTTTTCATGTTATTTGTGGCATGCGACAAAGGGTGGCCTTTTTATCTGTGCGGCCTTGGGGCAACGGTGGTTATTGTGACTGCAGGAGTGTGGGCACCCTGGATGGAGAAAGTCAAGCTTCTAAAAGCTTATCAGCTGGAGCGGATTTTTGTGTGGCTGGACCCGGAGGCCTATCCAAGGGACGGCGGATTTCAGGTGCTTCAGGGACTGTATGCCATTGGCTCCGGAGGGCTTATGGGCAAGGGACTGGGAGAAAGCATTCAGAAGATGGGATTTGTGCCAGAGGCTCAGAACGATTATATTTTTGCGATTATCTGTGAGGAGATGGGACTTTTTGGGGCAGGTCTGGTGATTGTGATTTTTCTGTTTCTGATTTACCGGTTTATGCTGATTGCGGTCAATGCGCCGGATTTGTTTGGTTCCCTTTTGGTGGTGGGAGTCATGGGGCATATTGCCATTCAGGTGGTTTTAAATATTGCCGTTGTGACCAATACCATTCCAAATACCGGGATTACCCTGCCGTTTATCAGCTATGGAGGTACATCGGTGCTGTTTTTGATGATTGAGATGGGAATGGTGCTCAGTGTGTCGAACCAGATTCGGCTGGAGAAATGAGCCGGCAGGAAAACAGTGACACATTTTGGATTTTCTGCATAGGATAGAGTAGAGGCAGATACACCAGGAGGTAGGGGATTGTCTTTTATTCGGGTCCAGGGTCTGAAAAGCCTGCAGGGGAAAATTGAAATTCAGGGTTCTAAAAATGCGGTGCTGCCGATTATGGCGGCAGCGCTGCTTCATAAGGGAATGGCAGTCATTAAAAATGTGCCAAGAATCCAAGATGTGTTTTGTATGCTGGAAATTCTGAAAGCTTTGGGATGTAGTTATCAGTTTGAGGGGCATGAACTGACCCTGGATACCAGGGATTTGTGCTCGTATAAGGTGCCGGAGAGGGAAGGGAGACAAATGCGGTCCTCTGTGATGCTTTTGGGTCCGCTGCTTGGACGGCTTCATCAGGCATGGACCTGCTATCCGGGAGGCTGCGTGATCGGAAAGCGACCCATAGATCTGCATTTGTCTGCTCTTGAGAAACTGGGGGCAAAAATTGAGCCGAAAGAGGATGGGATTTTTGTAACGGGCGAAAGGTTATCCGGGACGGATGTGCATCTTTTGTTTCCCAGCGTGGGGGCCACGGAGAATGTGCTGATGGCCGGAGCCGCAGCCAGAGGCACTACCCGGATTTTTGGGGCGGCAAAAGAGCCGGAGATTCAGACGCTGTGTGATTTTCTAAACCGGCTGGGAGCAAAGGTTTGTGGAATTGGAACCGATGTTTTGACTGTGGAAGGCAAAAACACATTTCAGGATGTGGAATTTACGGTGCCAGGAGACCGGATTGTGGCAGGCACTTATTTAGGGGCAGTTATGGCGGCCGGAGGTGAAATATGTCTTACAGGAGTCCCTGTAAGACATATGGAAGGGACTTTGGATGTGGTTCGAAAAACCGGCTGTCAGGTTGAGGCGTGGGGGGAGGAGATTCGGGCCTTTATGAGGGGGCGGCCCTTGCCGGTGCAGGTGTGTACAGGGCCTTATCCGGAATTTTCCACAGACCTTCAGTCGGTAATGCTTTCCGTAGCAGCCGTGGCCGAGGGCAATTCCCAAATCCAGGAAAATGTATTTGAGGAAAGATTTGCCACTGGAAAAGAATTGCAGAAATTGGGAACACAGATTATAATAAAAGACAGAACTGCCTTTGTAACCGGAAGATACCCTTTAAAAGGCGGAGAGGTTTACGCCCTGGATTTAAGGGGCGGCGCTGCTCTTACGGTGGCGGGGCTTGCGGCAGAAGGAGAAAGCCGGATTCATGGCTGTTTCTATATCTGCAGAGGATATGAAGATATCTGCAGGGACCTTTCAGCAGTGGGAGCAAGGGTTTCAATGGAAGAGGAATAGACCATGCAGGGAACAGGAAGCAGGAAAAAAAAGATCATAAGGATTGGGGCGGCAGTGCTCCTTATTGTGGCACTGCTGTTCTCCATCCGTATTTCCAAGGTGGAGGTGACAGGGAATGAGTGGTATACAAAGGAGCAGATGGAGCAGATTCTGTTTCCGGATTCCATGAGCCGGATTACGGTGTTTTGTTTTTTGCAGGACCGTTTAAAGGAACATATCAAGATTCCTTTTGTGGAGGACTATGATATTGTCTTCCAGAAACCCAATCAGGTGGAAGTGATTGTTTATGAAAAAAGTGTAGTCGGATATGTGTCTTATATGAATAGTTATATGTATTTTGACAAGGATGGGATCATTATTGAAAGCGCCAATGAAGCCTTGCCGGGAGTGCCTTTGATTACAGGTCTGACGTTCGGACAGATCGTTCTCCACCAGAAATTGCCGGTGGAGAGGCCGGAGGTGTTTGATGAGATTTTGAATCTGACCCAGATTCTTTCCATCTATGACATGCAGATCGACCGGATTCAGTATGGCAATTTTGGGGAGACTACCTTGTATTTAAAGGATTTGGAAGTGCTTCTTGGGAACAGTGGGAATTTAAACGGAAAGATCTCGGAGCTAAATGATATGCTTCCACAGCTGGAAGGATTGAAAGGAGTGCTTCATCTTGAGGATTATGATGAAGCGAATATTCGAAGCGGATATACCCTGGATCCCAAGTGAGAAACTCTTGTTTGGACCCGCCCAGGAAGAAATACGAGAAAAACTTGTGAAGTTTTGTAAAATAACGGTTGATATTTTTATTAAAATCACATATTATATTAGATAAGCCAGATTGAAAGCTCCTATTAAGGTGAGGCATGGGAACGGATCTGAGAGGGTTGAAGGAGGAAAAAGTCTTGTTAGAGATTAAGATAAATGAAGCGGAAAACTCCGCAAGAATCGTGGTGATCGGTGTGGGGGGCGCAGGGAACAATGCAGTAAACCGTATGATTGATGAGAATATTGCCGGTGTGGAATTTATTGGCATTAATACGGACAAGCAGGCCCTTCAGTTTTGCAAGGCGCCGACTGCCATGCAGATCGGTGAGAAGCTTACCAAGGGGCTTGGGGCAGGAGCAAAGCCAGAGGTGGGACAGAAAGCGGCTGAGGAAAGTTCTGAAGAGCTGGCTCAGGTTATGAAGGGGGCAGACATGGTATTTGTCACCTGCGGCATGGGCGGCGGCACAGGAACCGGCGCTGCGCCGGTTATTGCCCGTCTGGCTAAAGATATGGGAATCCTGACTGTGGGCGTGGTGACAAAACCTTTCCGCTTTGAGGCCAAGACCCGTATGACCAACGCTTTAAGCGGCATTGAGCGGCTGAAAGACAGCGTGGACACTTTGATCGTTATCCCCAATGATAAGCTTCTGGAGATTGTGGACCGCCGGACTACCATGCCAGATGCCCTTAAGAAAGCAGATGAAGTGTTACAGCAGGCGGTCCAAGGAATTACGGATTTGATCAATGTTCCAGGACTGATTAATCTGGACTTTGCGGATGTGCAGACCGTTATGACAGACAAGGGGATTGCTCATATTGGTATTGGACATGCCAAGGGAGACGAGAAGGCTTTAGAGGCTGTGAAGCAGGCAGTGGCCAGTCCTCTTTTGGAGACCACCATTGAGGGGGCTACCCATGTAATCATTAACATTTCCGGAGACATCAGTCTGATTGAGGCAAACGAAGCTGCCAGCTTTGTACAGGAACTGGCAGGAGATGACGCTAATATTATCTTTGGAGCCATGTATGATGAGAATGCCCAGGATGAGGCCAGTATTACGGTCATTGCAACCGGTCTGGACGGTCATGGGGTCAACACGCCGGTCAACAAAGCTATGGCAGGTTTTGGAGGCTACAAGCCTAAGATGCCAAACGGAATGAATTTCCAGGGTTCTGGAGCAAATTCTGCCGCAGCAGCTGCAGAGGCCAGCGCCACAGCCCGGACTGCGCCTCAGCCTATGGGGCAGCAGGGACCTCGTCCCATGCAGCAGGGAGGAGTTCCGCAAGGAGCGCCGGCTCCCGCCGCATACCGTCCCATGAACCGGGATGTGCAGATTAACATACCAGATTTTCTGAAGAATAAAAGATAGGACATAACCGCCCGGAGCCTGAAAGACACGCATTGGAGGAGCCAGAAGGAAGAAGGCTCTTCCAATGGGGAGGATTTCAGATCTTGATTTCTTTTGTGCAGCGGATAAAGAATGCAGGACACATAGACTGTAATATTTTTTCTATGTCGCCGCCAGATGTATTTCCTACAAAACAGTCACAAAGCAGCTGAAAGTCGAATTTTTCAAGAGAGAGGATTCGAAACCAGAGAGAGGGAGGATGGAGAATCGTTTTGTAATAGGATGGTACGGATGTTTCGGACAAAGGAACGAAAGATTCCATCCGGTCATACTCCGCAATATAGATTCCGCCGTGTTTTTTTCCAGATTCTTTCATCAAAAGCAATGGTTCGCATGAGGTCAGAGACTGGACCTTCATGTTGTTCTTGCCGAATCGGCAGAACCATACATGACCATTCTGGTCAATTTTTTTCTTATGTTCCATATAAAAATCCACATAGTTGGGAGTTCGTATTTTAAACAAAGGATAAATGTTGTCTTTTTTTAAATGCATGCAGCAGGATTCCCCCTTTTTTCAGACACAGTTCCTGAAGGTATTATAGTATAAAATTTGTATTATCGCAACCGTTACTTTTCTTGTCTTTTTTTGTCATGCAAAAAATTCTGGAATCTGTCTGTCTTTGACAAAAATTTCCATAAGATATGTGTATAATAGGGTGGAAAAAAGGAGGTGGGGCAAGAAGAACGTGACAGTCACGTTGTATCTGGATGTGTTTTTTCTGGTGAATTTCGGGATGGATTATCTGCTGCTGTTGATGGTAAAACGGCTTCTCCATCTGCCGGCTTCCTTTGGAAGGCTTTGTATGGCTGCCGGACTGGGAGCCGGATGGGCATGTGTTGATTTGCTTTTTCCTGTACATACCCAATGGGTACGGCTGTTTCTTACCTGGGTTGGGGCAGGGGGAGTCATGGTGATGGCTGCCTTTGCAGTCAGAGCTTTCTGGCGCAGTTCATGGGAAATTCGCCGGTTGGTCTCCTGTCTTGTGGCTTTTTGGATGGTCAGCGCTTTGGCGGGAGGAATTTTAAGTACACTGGGAGAACAGACTTTTGCCGGAGAGTATCTGGCCGGCACCCGGGCAGTTTGTCAATGGCGGCTGTTTCCTCTGTGTTTTTGGGCGGCAGGAATTTATTTTGGAGTATGCGCGTGTATACAGGCAGTGGGGAGAAAGTCCAGAGAGCAAAGTCTGCTGGTGCAGGTAAAACTGTTTTATCAGGGGGCGGAAAAGAAAGTGACTGCTTTGTGGGATACAGGCAACCAGCTGTATGAGCCTTATGGAGGCCAGCCGGTTCATGTGATTACCAGTCAGGCGTTTCGCCCTTTGTGTAAAACAATGCCAAATATGGTTTACATTCCTTTTCGGGCAGTTGGAACCGAATGTGGAATGATTCCAGGAATACGGATTGACTTTATGGAAGTGGAAAAAGAAGGGAAGGTGGTGCGGCGTTACGAGCGTCCCTGGCTGGCAGTCAGCCAAAAGCCATTATCGGTTGGACACCGGTATGAGATGCTTCTGCATGGGGAGGAAACATGAGATGAAAGAAGCAGCAAAGAGAAAGAACCTAAAGGAGTTGGAAAGAATGATAGTAAAGGTTTCCATACCAAATCGATTTCAATTTAAGGCGGCATCGTCCTTTACCACGATGCTTTGGCAAAAACAGGGGGAAGTTCATTACATAGGCGGAGCTGATATACTGCCGCCCCCTTTTGATGCAAAGGAAGAGGCGGAGATGATTGCCCTTTTGGGAACGGAACGGGAGAAGGAAGCCCGATCTCTCTTAATTGAGCATAATCTGCGTCTGGTAGTGTATATTGCGAAGAAATTTGACAATACCTGTGTGGGGGTGGAGGATCTGATCTCCATCGGCACCATTGGGTTAATCAAGGCGATTAATACGTTTAACCCAGAGAAAAATATCAAGCTGGCTACCTATGCTTCCCGCTGTATTGAAAACGAAATTCTGATGTATCTGCGCAGGAACAACAAGACCCGCATGGAGGTGTCTATTGATGAGCCTTTAAATGTGGATTGGGATGGCAATGAACTGCTCTTGTCGGATATTCTGGGTACTGATGAGGATATTATTTATCGGGATTTGGAGGATGAGACAGAAAAGAGCTTGTTAAAACACGCCATCAGCCGCTTAAGCCCCAGAGAGCGGAAGATTGTAGAACTGCGTTATGGGCTGAAGGATGTGGATGGAAACGAGATGACCCAAAAAGAAGTGGCAGATCTCCTGGGAATCTCCCAGTCGTACATTTCCCGTCTGGAAAAGAAGATTATGAAACGTCTGAAAAAGGAAATCGTCCGGCTTGAGTGACTGGGTGGTTTGGCTGGTGAGGGGAATGACGGTGCTGCTGGGGAGCTGTTACCCTGCCATTTGGCCGGAGAGAAAGCCAGAACCCCAATGGGGAAAAGATCCCTCTTATGCTTTGTATGAGAATTACAGGTATACGTATGATACATACGTATACCTTTTTTGGGATGAAAGCACATATGCAGGACCAGAAGACGCAGGAGTGATGTCACCTGGCATAAAGTGGAACCACATGGGAGATTCTGCCAAAGATCATCCAGCGTTAAAGGACAGTCAGGAGGACAACAGTCCGGGACCAAAGGAAACATCTGGAAACAGTCAGGAAGAGGAGAGCGGGGAAAATCGGATTGCCGATTCAGCCGGAACCGGAGAAACACCGGAAAATGGGGATGGGGAAAATGTGCAGGCATTGGCAAAGCTTCGGGATTATGATTATCTTATGAAACATTTTTACAGCGTTCACACTTCCACCACGGCTCCCAGAGATCTGATGAAAGCAGAGGAGCTTATCACCACGGATCTTCATCTGGAAAAGGATTCTAAGAATCCGCAGATTTTAATTTATCACACCCATTCTCAGGAAACTTATAAGGACTACGGGCCGGAGAATCCGGATGCTACGGTGGTGGGCGCCGGAAACTATCTGACCCGGCTTCTGGAAGAAAAAGGGTGGAATGTGATTCACGATACATCCAGTTATGATTTAAAGGGCGGGAAGCTGGACCGGAGCAAAGCTTACAACTATGCCCTGGAAGGAATCAGCAAAATTTTAAAGGAAAATCCGTCTATACAGGTGGTTTTAGACCTGCACCGGGACGGGGTGAAGGAGTCTCTTCATCTGGTCTCAGAGGTTGGGGGAAAGCCCACGGCAAACATTATGTTTTTTCAAGGAATGAGCCGGACGCCTGAGGGAGAGATTGCTTATCTTCCCAATCCTTTTTTGAAAGAGAATCTGGCTTTTACGTTACAGATGCAGCTGGACGCAGCACAGCGGTTTCCAGGATATACCAGAAAAATTTATATGAAGGGGCTGCGGTACAACCTGCATCTTCGCCCCAGGTCAGCCCTGATTGAGGTAGGCGCTCAGACCAACAGCGGCCAGGAGGCTATGAACGCTATGGAGCCTCTGGCAGAACTTTTAGATAGAGTGTTGCAAGGCGGATGAAAAAATGGTATATTACATTAAAAGTCCTGCCGCAAAACAAGCGGCATCGATTCAGGTATGCCCATTTAGGTATGTTCATCTAGGATGGATTTGGAACCAGCAAAAAAGGGATGGACCGGGAAGATGAGAGGAAGAACCAGGGGGCGGCGGTAAACGGGAATGGACTTTGCTGCTGTCTGGAGAGAAGGAAAGGAAGAAGATAATAAAGATGGACCAAAGCAAAATTCGGAATTTTTGTATTATAGCCCATATTGATCATGGAAAGTCTACTTTGGCAGACCGGATTATTGAGATGACCGGTCTTTTAACCAGCCGGGAGATGCAGTCTCAGGTGCTGGACAATATGGATTTGGAGCGGGAGAGAGGCATTACCATCAAGGCCCAGGCAGTGCGGACTGTATACCAGGCCAAGGATGGAAAGGAGTATATTTTTAATCTGATTGACACTCCGGGACATGTGGACTTTAACTATGAGGTGAGCCGGAGTCTGGCTGCCTGCGACGGGGCGGTTCTGGTGGTGGATGCGGCTCAGGGCATTGAGGCGCAGACATTGGCCAATGTGTATCTGGCCCTGGACAATGATCTGGATGTGGTGCCAGTGATCAACAAAGTGGACCTTGCAAGCGCTGAACCGGACCGGGTGGCAGAGGAGATTGAGGATGTGATCGGAATTGAGGCCCAGGATGCGCCCCGGATCTCAGCCAAGACCGGGTATCATGTGGAGGATGTGCTGGAAGCGATTGTCCACAAGGTGCCAGCTCCCACGGGAGATCCGGATGCGCCTCTGCAGGCGCTGATTTTTGACTCGGTGTATGACTCCTACAAAGGGGTGATTGTATTTTGCCGGGTAGTGGAAGGGACGGTAAAGAAAGGGGTCCGGATTCGGATGATGGCCACAAAAGCAGAGGCGGAAGTGGTGGAGACCGGATATTTTGGCGCAGGCCAGTTTATTCCCTGCGAAGCATTAAGCGCCGGCATGGTGGGATATTTGACTGCAAGCATTAAAAATGTAAAGGATACCATGGTGGGAGACACGGTGACAGACGCAGGCCGCCCCTGCAAAAATCCCCTCCCTGGATATAAGAAGGTTACTTCCATGGTGTACTGCGGACTTTATCCGGCAGATGGAGCCAGATACAATGACCTTAGGGAGGCTTTGGAGAAGCTTCAGCTAAACGATGCCTCTCTGTTTTTTGAGCCGGAGACATCCGTTGCCCTTGGATTTGGATTCCGGTGCGGATTTTTGGGACTGTTGCACCTGGAGATTATTCAGGAAAGACTGGAGCGGGAATACAATCTGGATTTAGTGACCACAGCTCCCAGCGTGGTGTACCACATTCACAAGAAAAACGGGGAGATGATGGAACTGACCAATCCTACCAACATGCCGGACCCAACGGAGATTGACTATATGGAGGAGCCGATTGTGTCAGCGGAGATCATGGTGACTACAGAGTTTGTGGGGGCCATTATGACCCTCTGTCAGGAGCGGAGAGGCGTGTACAAGGGCATGGATTACATGGAGGAAACCAGAGCGCTGCTGAAATACGATCTGCCTCTCAATGAGATTATCTATGATTTCTTTGACGCTTTGAAATCCCGGTCTAGGGGATATGCCTCTTTTGACTATGATTTAAAGGGATATGAGCAGGCAGAGCTGGTGAAACTGGATATTTTGGTGAACCGGGAGGAAGTGGATGCCTTATCTTTTATTGTCCATGGGGCTTCGGCTTATGAGAGGGGCAGAAAGATGTGTGAAAAGTTAAAGGAGGAGATTCCCCGCCATCTGTTTGAGATTCCCATTCAGGCGGCAGTAGGCGGGAAGATTATCGCCAGAGAGACTGTGAAGGCAGTGCGCAAGGATGTGCTGGCCAAATGTTATGGAGGCGATATTTCCCGGAAGAAGAAACTGTTGGAAAAACAAAAGGAGGGCAAAAAGCGGATGCGTCAGATTGGCAGTGTGGAAATTCCGCAGAAAGCCTTTATGAGTGTGCTGAAATTAGATGATGAATAAACGAGAACTAGAGCTTTATATTCATATTCCGTTTTGTGCAAGAAAATGCGCTTACTGCGATTTTCTTTCTTTTGCAGTTCCTGAGCGGACCTACCGGGATTATATGGATAAGCTGATTGAGGAAATCTATGGTCAGAGCCGCTGCTTTTTGGACAGCTCTGTTACCAGCATTTTTGTGGGCGGAGGCACTCCGTCCATTTTGCCGCCGGAGCTTGTGGAAGAATTGTTTGCTGTAATCCATGAGTGTTTTTCGGTTGCGGAAAATGCAGAGATCACCATTGAGTCCAACCCAGGCACATTGACCATGGAGAAGCTGGAGGTGTACCGGGAAAGCAAAATCAACCGAATCAGTCTGGGGCTGCAGTCTGCGGATGATCATGAATTGAAGTTTTTGGGGCGTATTCATACCTTTGACGATTTTTTGAAAAGTTATCAGCGGGCCAGACAGGCTGGATTTAACAATATCAGCGTGGATTTGATGTCTGCCCTCCCAGGACAAAATGCCCATTCCTGGAAAAATACTTTGAAGAAAGTGATCATGTTAAAGCCAGAGCATATTTCGGCTTACAGCCTGATGATTGAAGAAGGCACGTTGTTTTATGAATGGTATGGGGAGGAAGGAGAGAGCGGGAAAATCGATGTGCCGGTCCGCAGCATTCTGCCTGGGGATGGCAGAAACCGCCGGATGGAGCTTCCTCCCCTTCCAGATGAGGATACGGACCGGGAGATTTATCGTCTCACCGGAAGTATTTTAGGCGCCCAGGGGTATGGCCGGTATGAGATTTCCAACTATGCCAGACCTGGATATGAGTGCCGCCACAACATTGGATACTGGACTGGTGTGGACTATTTGGGGCTGGGACTGGGGGCTTCTTCCTATATTGGCGGTTTCCGTTACCACAATGTAACCGAACTGCGGGAATATTTGTCGTTAGATCTAAAGGTAGCCGGAGCAGCGGCCAGAGATATTAAGGAGCTGACTTTAGAGGAGAAGATGGAAGAGTTTATGTTTTTGGGGCTTCGAATGATGCGGGGCGTGTCAGGAAACGATTTCCTTGGGAGGTTTGGCCGGAATATGTGGAAGCTTTACGAACCGGTGTTTGAAAAGCTGGAAAAATGGCAGTTGATTGAGATAAATCCTCCCTGGGTCCGTCTGACAAACCATGGAATTGATATCAGCAACCGGGTGTTTGGCGAGTTCCTTTTTGATCATTCATCCCATGTCTGAAAAAGAAAACCTTACTTTCTTTGAAAAAAGGTTCCCTTTTTTCGGTATTTTTGGTACAATAGAAAAAAAGATGTGGGGCAATCAGAAAACACCTGATTTTTTAGGGAAATGAATGGAGGAAATGTATGGCACTTGCAGACAAAACAGCTTCCGGATTGGCAGAGAAGCAGGCTGAAATGAAATTTCTGGCAAAGATGTCCAATAAAATGAGCACCCCGATTAACGCAGTTATTCGAAATAACGAGATGATATTACGGGAGACGAAGGAAAGTCATACCGCCACTTATTCTATCGGAATACAGGCGGCAGGGAAGTCGCTTTCACTGGTGGTAAATAATATTTTGGAGCTTATGAACATGGATAATGGGACTTTCAAACTGGAGGAAGCCCCATATTCTACTTTATCTGTGCTTCAGGATGTGATTTCTTATGCAGAATACAATGCAGAGAAGAAAAATCTGGAGTTCCATTTGAAGATTGATGAGAACATGCCGGAGAAGTTATCCGGGGATGCCATCCGGCTGACTCAGCTGTTAAATAACCTTTTGTCTAATGCCATTCGATTTACTCAGGAAGGGTTTGTGGAGCTTTTGATTCGGTGGCAGAGTCCAAAGGAGGGAGAGCCAAAGGATTACGGCACACTTTTGGTAGAGGTAAAAGACAGCGGTATTGGCATGGATTCAGCGGCAGTGGACCAGATTCGGAAAAGCTTTTTAGGGGCAGGAGGACGAAAAGCCTGCGACATAAACCGAACCGAGCTGGGACTTCCGGTTGTGATTCGCCTTCTGGATTCTATGGGAACCCAGCTGAAGGTGGAGAGTGAACGGTATAAGGGAAGTGTTTTTTCTTTTGGTATCCGGCAAAGAATAATTGATCCAAAACCCATTGGAAAGCTGGAGAGCAGTGATAACAGTCCTATTTTTACAAACCGGATGGAAGAAGAGTTTGCTGCTCCAGGGGCGAGAATTTTGGTTGTGGATGACAATGTGATGAACCTGGATTTGGTCCGGGGAATGTTAAAAAATACCAAGATTCAGATTGACACAGCCTTTAATGGTGAGGAAGCTTTAAAGAAACTGGAAAATAATCTGTATCACATTATTTTTCTGGACCATGTGATGTCGGTTTTGGATGGGATCGAAACGTTAAAGCAGATACAAGAGCGGAATCTGTGTCCCGACACGCCGATAATTGTGCTTACTGCCAATATGATTCCAGACGCCAAGACTCATTACCGGGAAATTGGTTTTACCGATTACCTTCCAAAGCCCATCAGTCCAAGACCTCTTAGCACAATGGTGAGAAGATATTTGCCGGAGGAACTGGTGCAAGAAAAATGGGAGGTTTCTCAGGAGGAAGAAGGGATGGTTTCGTCTTCCGAGACACCAGTAAGACTTCCTTTTTTGGCGCGGATCTCTCCGTTTTTGGACGTGGCTACAGGAATGTCTTACTTTGCGGACAGCGAGGAATTTTATGAGGAAATGCTTCAGTGTTACCTGGATAACAGCTCTTATGACGACATTCAGGGCTGCTATGACAGACAGGACTGGGATAACTACCGGATTCTGGTCCATGCTTTAAAAAGCACGTCTTTATCCATTGGAGCGGTGGAGCTTTCCGCCCAGGCAAAAGAGATGGAGATGGCTTCCAAGGAAGGGCGGATTTTGGATATTTATTCCAGCCATGACGCCATGATGAAAAATTACGGTCGTCTGATGGAACAGATACAAGAGGCTTTGGATGAACCTTCCGGAGGCATAACGGCTCTTCCCCAGATTCAGGAAGAAAAGGCATGTATCCTGGTGATTGACGATGACGTGATGAATCTGCGGATTGCAGAGAAGATGCTGGAAGAAAGGTACCGGATTGAATGTGTGAAATCTGGCAGGGAGGCTCTTGTGTTCTTGGAGAAGGCTCTTCCCAATCTGATTCTTCTGGATTTACATATGCCGGAGATGGATGGCTATGAGGTTTTGGATTATCTTCAGTCAGAGCCAAGATACCGAGATATTCCGGTGATTTTCCTGACTGCGGACAATGACCGGGAGACCGAGGTCAAGGGATTCCGCAAAGGAGCACAGGACTTTATTGTAAAGCCTTTTGTGGCAGACATTATGATTTCCCGTGTAGATCGTATTTTAGAGCTGAGCCGTCTGCAAAAAGATTTGCAGCGGGAGGTGGTTAAGCAGACAAGAACTGCGGAAGAACGGCGGGAGAAGGTAGAACGGCTGTCTTCTCAGATTATGAAAACTTTGGCAGGGACCATTGATGCAAAGGACAAATATACCAAGGGCCATTCCACCCGGGTTGCGGATTATGCGGTGAAGATTGCAAAGAAGCTTGGAAAATCAGAGAAGGACCAGGGAGATATTTAT
Organism: Clostridiaceae bacterium; assembly: GCA_009911065.1. Classification (GTDB taxonomy): domain Bacteria; phylum Bacillota; class Clostridia; order Lachnospirales; family Lachnospiraceae; genus Brotaphodocola. The sequence goes on from QXWR01000032.1 coordinate 62,668, forward strand.
TATTTAGGATTGCTTCATGACATTGGTAAGATTGGTATTCCTGACCGGATTATCAATAAGACCACCCGGCTGACCGATGAGGAATATGAGATCATAAAGACCCATCCCATTGTGGGGGCGGAGATTTTGGAAAATATTTCCGAGCTGCCGGAACTGGTGTTAGGAGCACGGTGGCACCATGAGCGATATGACGGGAGTGGTTATCCCGACGGCTTAAAGGGGACAGAGATTCCGGAGATGTCAAGAATCATTGGGGTGGCGGATGCTTATGACGCCATGACTTCCAACCGCAGCTACCGGGATGTGCTTCCCCAAGATGTGGTGCGCGCAGAGATTGAAAAGGGCAGGGGCAATCAGTTTGATCCTCTTTTTGCCGATATGATGCTGGAGCTGATTGATGAGGACATTCATTATCAGATGCGGGAAAACTAATTGTGGATGAATTGGTTTTTCACATACAGGAAGGGAGTTTTTCATTATGGGGATTTTAGGGGCGTTTGTGGTTCCCCATCCTCCTCTGATTATACCGGAGGTGGGAAAAGGCCAGGAGAGAAGGATTCAGAAAACCATTGATGCATACCAGGCAGTCGCCAAGCGGATTGGGGAGCTTTGTCCGGAGACCATTGTGATGATCTCCTCCCATCAGGTAATGTATGCCAACTATTTTCACGTGTCTCCAGGAGAGGGGGCAAAAGGGGATTTTGGACGATTTGGCGTAGGACAGGTGAGATTTTCGGCTGCCTATGACACAGAATTTGTAAGACAGTTTACCGGTCTGGCACAGGAGGAGAAGCTGCCTGTAGGAACCGACGGGGAGACGGATTGTCAGCTGGATCACGGTACCATGGTGCCTTTGTATTTTGTCAATCAGCAATGGAACCAATATCGTCTGGTTCGGATTGGGCTGTCCGGACTGTCTTTGATGAAGCATTATGAGGTAGGGCAGTGTATCCAAAAAGCGGCGGAGGGATTAGGGAGAAAGATTGTGGTTATTGCCAGCGGAGATTTGTCCCACTGTCTCAAGGAAGATGGTCCCTATGGGTTTCAAAAGGAGGGACCAGAGTATGACCGGCAGGTGATGGATGCTCTAAAAAGAGGGGATTTTGGAAGTCTTTTGGATTTTCCGGAGGAACTTTGCAACAAGGCGGGAGAATGCGGCCATCGCACGCTGGTGATGATGGCGGGAACCTTAGACCGGATGAGTACAAAGGTTCGCTGTCTTTCCTATGAGGGACCTTTTGGCGTGGGTTATGGAGTCTGCGAGTATCTTCCAGAGGGAAAGCAGCCGGACCGGAACTTTAAGGAGCTTCACGAAGACAAGGAGAGGGCGAGAGTCCGGGAGCAGGTAGAAAAGCAGGATATTTATGTGGCCCTTGCCCGCAGAACCATTGAGGAATATGCCCGCACCGGGAAGGTGATCGAGACGCCGAAAGGGCTTTTGGAGGAGATGTATCAGAAGAGAGGGGGCGTGTTTGTCTCCATTAAGGAGAACGGCAGTCTGCGGGGATGCATCGGAACCATAGAGCCGGCAGAGGCATCTCTTGCTTTGGAGATTATCCACAATGCAATCAGCGCTTCTGCCAGAGATCCCCGATTTTCTCCCATTGAGCCGGAGGAACTGGATCGGCTGACAATCACAGTGGATGTGATTGGTCCGGTGGAACCAGTGGATTCTCCGGAGATGCTGGATGTAAAACGGTACGGAATCATTGTGTCCAGGGAGGGAAACCGTGGATTGCTTTTGCCGGATTTGGACGGAGTGGATACCATACAGGAGCAGATTGGAATTGCCAAGCGAAAGGCCGGAATCGGGGAAAACGAGGAAGTGGCGCTGGAGCGGTTTGAGGTGGAGAGGCATTTTTAAAAAATTCTTTCGTCTTTTCGTTTTTTGCAGGCCAGACGCATAGCAGCAAAAAAAATGGAGAAATTAAATAGCAAATATGCGGCTGAAAAAGCTGTTCATAAATCGTTTTATCATTTATGGACAGCTTTTTGGACTGTAGAGAAAGGAAGATGAAAGGAATATGCAGAAAGGGAAAGCAAGTCTTTGTCTGGAGCATCCGGCTTACATTATAGGAATGGCCAGTGTAGCAGGAAAAAAAGAGGGAGAAGGGCCGATTGGAGCGGGGATCGATGTGGTGGAACAAGATCCCATGTTTGGAGCAGAGACCTGGGAGCAGGCAGAATCTGCCATGCAGAAACAGGCAGCAGATTTGGCTTTGGAGAAAGGGGATATTCATCGAAGGGATATTCGTTATCTTTTTGCGGGAGATTTGCTGGGACAGCTGATTGCCACTTCTTTTGGAACTGTAGATCTGGAGATTCCTCTGTTTGGCCTTTATGGGGCCTGTTCCACCATTGGGGAGGCATTAAGTCTGGGTTCTATGTGCATTGATGGAAAGCAGGCGGATAAAGTCATGGCCATGGCTTCCAGCCACTATGCCACGGCAGAAAAGCAGTTCCGGTTTCCTTTGGGTTATGGAAATCAACGTCCAAAGTGTACCACCTGGACGGTTACTGGCTGCGGCGCACTTGTTCTGTCTGCTCATGGAAGCGAGGACCAGGTGAAAATCACAGGTATCACCACCGGGAGGATGGTGGATTTGGGGGCAAAAGATTCCATGAATATGGGTGCTGCCATGGCTCCTGCTGCCTGGGATACGATTATGCAGAATTTTAAGGATTTTGGTGTGGATGAAGACTGGTATGATCAGATCATCACCGGGGATTTGGGAGAGGTTGGACAGAAAATTTTGCTGGATTTTATGAAAAATGAGGGCCATGATCTGACCGGAAAACATACGGACTGCGGGCTGCATATTTATGATAATCAAAAACAGGACACCCATTCTGGGGGAAGCGGCTGCGGATGTGCGGCAGTGACTTTATGTGCGTGGATTCTTCCTGAAATGTTAAAGGGAACCTGGAAAAGGGTGCTTTTTGTTCCCACTGGAGCGCTTCTTTCCACAGTGAGCTACAACGAGGGACAGAGCATTCCCGGAATTGCTCATGGAGTGATTTTGGAGAGAAAGGGAGGAAAATAAAATGGAATTGGTGAAAGCATTTTTAGTGGGAGGGTCCATCTGCGCCCTGGTACAGATTCTTTTAAATAAGACGAAGCTTATGCCGGGAAGAGTGATGGTGCTTTTGGTAGTGACCGGAGCCATTCTTGGATGGCTGGGAATCTATGAGCCTTTTGCAAAATGGGCGGGAGCCGGAGCATCTGTGCCTCTTCTTGGCTTTGGGAATACCTTGTGGAAGGGAGTTGCCAAGAGTTTGGGGGAGGAAGGATTTCTTGGGATTTTCAAAGGAGGGCTTACTGCTGCTTCAGCGGGAATTGCCGGGGCGATTATTTTTGGATATTTAGGTTCTCTGGCTTTTAAACCTAAGATGAAGGGATAAGGTTTTCAGTTTGGATGGTATGGTGGAGGAAGTGATAAAAAAGGGGCTGTGAAAAAAGTCCTATGAAAAAAGAACGCTTTTAGGCATCATACCTGGAAGCGTTCTTCTTTGTT
>QXWR01000033.1 GCA_009911065.1 Clostridiaceae bacterium
AATACATAGAAGGCTGGTATAACCGTAAGCGGATACATAGCTCTATTGGTTATTTGACACCACAGCAAAAGGAGGATGAGGAACTAAAAAAAGCAGCATAATCTTTCTACTTTTTTTGTCCAACGTATTGACATAGATCCAGTAGTTTGCAGCCTTCATAATTGTAAACAGCTGATACAGACTGTAAATACTTTTTTTCAACGGGGTCTTTTGTTCCGATGAGCTGCCGTCCCTGTGTTCCACTTTCCGTTTTACCCGGAAAGTGCCGATATCGTTGCAGGTGCTTTCTATCCGTAAGACGCAGCCGAATTTATCGTACATTTTGATTGATACATCACCTATGTGGTGTTTGATCCTCGTACCGAGAATACGCTGGTTATAGTTGGTTCCGACTTCCTTCTTACAGTTATAGGTAATACGTTGTTTCAGGAATGTGGCGATGTTGTCCGGCTTTATCGTAAAAATTGCCGTCCGGATGATCTCATCATAAAGGGGTTCCAGGTCACCCGGCTGTTTGAACATGACGTCTGTTGCGCACTCAATCTGCTGAACTGTCCATGTGTAGCTGAGACCGGGCGTTTCAGGGACTGGACAATAGCGTTTTGCGAAAGCATCCAGGACTTTATGGAGGTCTTCTGGATTGATCCAGTCAGAGAGTTTCTGGGCGGCTTCGACATCCGAGATTTCCAGGAGGGCATTATCCTGCATGCGGTAAGTAATATCCTTCTTCTGCAGTTTATGGGCGAGCAGGTTATGACCATTCATATAGAACTGCAAGCGAAAAGGCGCCCAGGTAGGGACACGGAGGTAACAGAGCCCAAGTTCTTTGTCCATAAAATAGAAATATAGTGGAGACATTTGCTCTGGTCAAACTTAAGGAATGTCTTGCCTGTCTGCTTGTCATGCCATGGCTTATAAGTATTGCACTGTTCCATGGCGGAAAAGATGTGGATCAGCCCTTCGGTCTTTCCGGTTTTCTGAATAATTTCCTGAATCCGGTCATCCTAGCGGAAAGCCTGAAGCTTACGAATGAACTCGATATCTGTTCTGGTATACTAAAGTTGTAACAATTGGTTCGGATAAGGTATAATAAAAATGAACAAAGGAGGAACCAGCAGCATGGCCAAAGTCTATAACGAAGAATTCAAAAAGCAATTAGTGAAAGAGTATATCCAAGGGAAAAGTTATGCTTCTCTTGAAAAAGAGTATGGGGTTGCCAAGTCAACCCTTTCCGGATGGGTAAAAAAATATAGCGAAGAATGCCAGATCTCACAACCACATACTACAAATTTCCCTGTCTTTTCCCCAAAAGAAATCCAGGATCTTCACAAAAGAATCGCAGAACTGGAAAAGGAGAACCTTTTCCTAAAAAAGCCGCGGCATTCTTTGCAAGGGAAGCAGATTCGTGGTGTATCGCTTCATTGATCAATATAAAACGATTTTGGGGCTGCGTTGCTTCTTAGAAAGTTCCAAATTTCTCCTAATGCTTACTATAATTATTTGAAACAGCGCAAAGCTGCATACCAACAACAAAAAAATCAAGTCAAAGAGGAAATAAAACAGATCTATTACAACAATAATCGCCTCCTGGGTCATAGAGTGATGAGAATCTTTTTGTTGCGCAAAGGGATTCGTTTAAGCAAAACAACGGTTCATAAATATATGAATAAAGATTTATGCTTACATGCCGCTGTCATGAGGAAAAAGCCCAGGTATGTAAGGGGAGCAAAAAATAAAATCTTTACCAACATTCTAAAGCAGGATTTTAGAGCAGAGACCAAAAACAAGATATGGTGTACTGATTTTACCTATATCCGACTGGCAAATGGAAAAATGAGATATAATTGCAGTATCTTGGACTTATATGACCGGTCTATAGTTGCAAGTGTAAACGGAACCTATATCAATACTGAATTGGCAAAAAAGGCGCTGGAGAAGGCACTAAAGTCAGAGAATCCACAGGAGGGGCTGGTCCTGCACAGTGACCAAGGCTGCCAGTTTACATCATGGGAATTTGTATCCTACTGCAAAGAAAAAAAGGTGATACAAAGTATGAGTAAGGCGGGATGTCCCTATGATAATGCACCGATGGAAAGATTTTATAACACATTAAAAAATGAGCGAATCTATCCGAACCATTTTTATACGGAATGGGAATTGGATGAAGCGTTAAGCAGATATGTATTTGTATGGTACAACCATATCCGTCCCCATTCGTATAATGGCGGACAGACTCCGTTTGAAGCACGAACGAAAGGATAATTTTTCGAACTAAATGTTACAAAAATGCTTGACCACTACAATCAATGCCGTTTTCATCTGCGATGCGTTGGGCGTTTGTGCGGATCTGTTCCGTAAGGGGCTGGGAAAAATTTGAGAAATCAAAAATACGAATATGGTTGGCGTTCAGAAAGCCAGTCATACCTTCGGCATGGCTCCATCCGGGGATATAACCCTGGATGATCATGCGGTCATAACAAGTGATTGTGCCATAAATCTTGTCAGCATATTTATCCGTAAGTAACATGAACACATCCTCCAACATTTTTCTTTATTGTACTTGAAACGTGGAGGAATTGCAAAAACTTTTCCGGTTTATCCGGGTTGGGATATTAGAGAGGACATAACTATGGAACTTTTAACATGGGATAAAAAAAGGCTTTTTATTGAAAGTATAGTAGCAATTGTATGTGCAGGAATGGGGGTTGTTTTTGGAAGATCCTCAAATACATATTATTATAATGGACAAAAAATAACAGAAATTGAAATGAATAAAATTATGAAAGAAATTGAGGAATACAAATCTAACTATGAAGTACTTTTATCGGAAAATGAAGAACAAAAATTGGAATTGTTAAAATCAAACGAACAAATATCTTTAATTCCAACAATTCAATTTCAGGATATAGGATTGATTATTCATGGTGAAGAGCAAGTGATAAATAAAAATAGATCAATGGTTACGATAGAGGGGAATCAATATTATTCCAAAGATTTTATAAATAGTTTGTTAGAGGAAAGTGATAGCTTAACGATAAAAAATGATACAGTATATGTTGGAAGGATTATTTCTGATAAATCAGATTTATTTGATAAATTTATAATGGATAAGGCAAATTGTAATATTCAAAATTCAGCTATAGATTCATTTGGAAAAACATATTCCAATATACTTTATATGGACACAAGCCACAGCTCATATCATTACATAACCTATGTTTTAGATAGAAAATATTCACTATTTAAATTTTCTGTCGCCGTTAGTAATGCTGCTAGGATGGGAAACAAAGGAATACTTACTGTAAAAGCCGATGATCAAGTCGTATATACATCAAAGCCAATTGATAAACAAACTCCATTATTTACTGAATTAGATATTCCATTAAATAATTGTACATTACTTACTATTGAATATAATAGTGAAGGAGGGTGCGCTTGTATAATAACAAACGCTGAAGTCTATAATTGAAATTATTTGCTTTAATAAATATCTTGAGAGTTGAAAGTTTTTAATAAAAAGAATAACCCTTTCGTATGGATTTGTGGTATCTTTAAGTTCTCACCCTTAAGAAAGATACAAACCACTGAAAGAGTTATTCCATGTATGAGTTTACCATACATTTCGGTGGTTTACCATACGATCATGCTAAATTTTATTGAAAATGTTTTGTGTTTCTTTGAATCCTGTTTTTCACGCAAAGCGGCGTTTAACTGGTTTGTTACTATTACCATAGGGCTTATGCTCCGTTCCGATAAACTGGGTGTCACTTCTGTCATACGTGACCTTGCACTCAACCTGGGCTGTTATGATTCCATGCTGCATTTTTTTAGGGCATCCTCCTGGTCGTTGGAGGAGATCCGTAAACGTTGGTTCTCCGCTGTCAGGCTGTATGCTCCCCTCTACAAGGAAGGAAACTACCACGTCCTTGTGGGGGACGGAGTAAAACAGCCAAAGGAAGGACGCCGTATGCCGGGAGTCAAAAAGCTGTTCCAAGAATCAGAAAACTTTGCAAAGCCGGAATACATCCATGGGCATATGTTCGGCGGGCTTGATATTCTGGCCGGAAGAGTACGAAACTGGGCCTGTATTCCTTTGAACATTCGGCTCCATGACGGTCTTCAGGCTGCTAGGGACTGGAAAGGTGCATCGGTTTGTGAGGCTTCCCATGTGGTGCAGATGGTGGAAGACACTTATCGTGCCGCTCTTACTTTTGGGAATTCCCTGCTCCTGCTGGACAGATATTTCCTCACGGTTCCAGCGCTTGAAAAGCTGGGAGTCCTTAACAGCAGCGGGGATGTACGCATAGAAATCATTACCAAGGCCAAAAAGTCCTGTACCGCATTTGAAAAGCCCGACCTGCGCAGACCCGGAAGGGGACGGCCCCAAAAAAGGGAGCTGCTGTTCATCTGAAGGAACTGTTCGTCTCCCGTAACGAACAATTCCAGCAGGCAGAAATTGAACTCTATGGCAGGAAAGAATCCCTGCGCTATTACTGTATCGACCTGTTATGGGGGCAGAAACTGTACCAGGAACTGAGGTTTGTGCTGGTGGAAGTGAACGGAATCCAGAGCATTCTGGCAATCACCTGTCTGGCACTGGATCCGCTGTTTGTTATCCGGCTTTACAGTTACCGGTTCCGGATCGAATGCACCTTCCGGGAACTGAAGCAGCAGGTTGGCGCGTTCTACTACCACTTCTGGTCAAAGCACATGCCAAGGCTGAGCTATTACCAGAAGAAAGGGAATCCGGCACCCCTGGAGCGAGTGGAAGATGAAAAGTCCCCGAAAAAAATACTGGAAGCTATACGTGCCACCGAAATGTATATGGCACTGTCCTGCATTGCAATGGGGCTGCTGCAGAGTCTTTCCATTTATAATATTGGAAAGATCCGTTCTGACCAGATCCGTTACCAGAGGACACCTTCCCAAGGAAGGGTTTCGGAAGCCACTCTTATGCACTATTTCCGGAAACATTTTTTTCGCTTATTGGCGCAAAAGCCCGAATTATGCATAACGCGAATAATTCAAGGACTACAGGAAGAGTCAGAAGAATACTGGGATTCTATGGCTTCTTAGTGGTACAAACTTTCAACGGTCAAGTATAATAACTTCAGAAACAAATCAACACAAAATACGCAATCAAATAAGGAGGATTTGATTTATGAAGAAGCAGAATTTTTGTAAAAAAGCAGCCATGTTTGGGCTGGCAGGTGTCCTTTTTGCAGGAAATACAATACCTGCCTTTGCAGGGCAGTGGATTGCAGATGAAAATGGCCGGCGGTGGCAGAGAGGATGGGAGTTACCCGGTTTCCACCTGGCTGTGGATTGATGAGGATCTGACGGAATAGCAGAGCGATATTATTTCGGTGAGGATGGCTATCTCCGCACTGATATGGATGCGCCGGATGGAAATCCGGCGGTATGGGTTAACGCAGACGGCGCATGGAATTTAGGTGGCAGAGTGCAGTTGCTGATGACGGAGGCTTTGGGAGAGAAAGGCCATCAGCAGGATGCTGTGGTTCCAGCCGCAGGGGCGGTGACGGATGGAAAAAGCTGGCCGCAGATTACGATTGATGAGACGTTGTATAGGGCTGCCAATACAAGAAACGGCCTGGATCTGCTTCCTGAGAGGACGCAGACTGAACCGGTATATCCAAGGCAGGATATGTTTGGACCCGTTTATTCCATGCAGTACAAAGGAAAGACGATTACCTTTAGCACTGATTTAGAATCAAATTGTGTTAGTGATTATTTTGGCCCTGTGAGTGCATTCTTTAATAATTTCCCGGAGCAGGGGATGGAACTGAGGGCGTTTTACGACAATACAGGTTACGAAAGTCCAGCGTCGGGGCGGCACGTTGTTGCTTCGAGTGGGATGTTAGATTCTGTCTTCAGGCTTCCAATGGCAAGTTACCGGGTGGGGGATGGATATCTTAGTAATGAACGCTTTCCTGATGGGGATTGGCTTTCTAGTGGGGAATGGTTTTCCATCCTTTTGGCGTCAGGAGACTACCAAACATGGGACATTAATGAAGATTAGTACATTTTTCCTGATTCTCTGATCTGGATTTATTGATGAACAGCAAAGAAAATATTAAAGCACACGCAATTCTTATATTTTGGGAGATTTGTCAAGAGTTTTTGAGAAAAAATTCAAAAAAACAAGTAAATCCAAGAGGTTTGAGTTTCCAAGAGTACTCAATCTTAGTATACAGGTAAATCCACGATGATTCAAATAGTTTGAAGTTACTTTTTTTATTTCGGGAAGATGTTACACTTCCTCGTCACTACATATTATCTGTTCAAGGACAATGAGGCCCTCCTGGACATTTGCGGGACATTCTTCGAGGACACCATGTCGTACCAGCTGTTTGTGCGGTGAATGTCGGAATAGATGTCTCTGGCCCATTTGACTGCGTATATCGGATGCGGTGAAGCCATGCCTTTTGAGGATGGTTATGCTTATATCCATAGTCATATCCAGGAAGAGCGGATCCGGTTCATCTATCAGTGTGGGGCAAGACAAATTGGCTTTGAGCAGGTTATGGCTTTAGTGGCATAAACTTATTGTGCAATTTTCTAAATTTGCTCATTTATAGTTACTAAAAGAAAATCGGAGTGATTAATATGGAGAAGGAACAATTTCTTAAAGGATTGAAAAATCAAGGTTTATGCGATATTTATGCTGTCAGGTTTAAGAATACATATATTAAGTATATAGAACGTGAAGAAAAGACCAGACAAGATTTTATTTATGATCGTGGAATAAGTGAAGATGAGTTTTTGGAAATGTACGGAGAAAAGTGGGAAGTAGATTGGTTTTATCTAGGGGATGATATAGTTGAATTTTATAATGAAATGGGGTGGGATTTTAATAAATTATCGGCAAGTAAAAAGTTATTGTATTCAGGTGAGTATGAAGTAAGTTATAAAAACTATGTGATTCAAGATATATGGACACACTTGTTAAAGGAACAAGATTATGAATGTTTATGTTGGTGTGTTTTTAATTTTATTACTATTTTACAAGAAACTGAAGAGCAGAAAAAATTAAAAAGTGAATTGCAGAAACTTATGAATGAGTTATATCAATATACTGTTGATGAAACGGAGATGAATGAGGGTGTATTATCTAAATATATAAAAGATAATAAAGGGGTAGAATGTACTTTTGGTCATATTGAAATAGACATTAAAAATAATCGGTTAGGACAAGGTGGTAATGGTGTTGTTTTTTCTGGACGACTTGTAGAATCAGAAGTAGCGGTTAAGTTTCTGGTGAATTATACAAAGAAGAAATTGGATAGATTTAAGGCGGAATATATAAATGTAAATATGGTATGAGAAAAGATATGTAATGTGGTTAATTATTTACATTATGAAACACTAAATGTCGGGAGTGCAGAAGTGAACCGCTCCCTGTCAAGTAGACAGTGGAAAAAACAAAAATTTTAGCTGCCAATCACATTTTTATGGTTGGCAGTATTCTTATTCTGCATATGTTAAATGTTTTCTATATTCTATCGGTGTCATACAGTTTAGGCGTTTTTGATACCGGTGATTATTGTAGTAGTCTATGTAATTACATACTGCTTCTTTTAACTCATCGTAGGCATGAAATTTTTTTAGATAATACATTTCGGATTTCAACATCCCCCAGAACGCTTCCATTGGACCATTATCTATGCATCTGGATACTCTTGACATGCTCTGCGTCATTCCTGCTTCCTCAAGTTTTTTACGGAAGGATTTTGAGGTATACTGATATCCCCGGTCACTATGGAACAGCGGTTTTACCTCTGGATGTTCCTGACGGGCTATATCAAAGGTTTCAAAAACAAGAGCATTATTATTTGAACTTCCAATAACAAAAGAAACGATACTTTTGTCTGCCAAATCCAAAATGGCGCTCAGGTATGCTTTCCCATTGATCCCATACTTCATCTCCGTTACGTCTGTCAGCCATTTCTCTCCGAAATGGTCAGCATTAAATTCTCGGTTAAGAATGTTTTCTGCTGCGATTTCTGGTGTTGATTTCACATAGTTTTTTCTTCTGCGCCTGCATACTGATTTTAACTGTAAAATTCTCATAAGGCGAAGAATCCTTTTTTCATTAACATGAAAATCATTTTCCCGGTTTAATTTTATTGTCATCTGCCTGTATCCCAGAATTCCATTCTTTTCCTCATAAGCGTCTTTAATAAGGTGCATAATTCCTGGTTAAATTTTTCGTTTGCACTGACCCTCCGGTTAAGCCATTTATAATAGGCAGAGCGTGGAATCCCTCCCAATTCGCAGAGTTCGGATATGGAGCATTTCTGTTCGTCATATATTTCCTGTATTGCCAAATAGAGCATTTCATTTTGTACCTGGCTTAGAACCGCCTCCTTTCGATTTCGTCGAGTTTTTTTAAGAATGCAATCTCCAATTCCGCTTTTCGTTTTTTCGCTTGAAGAAGCCTGTTTTCCGCACGCAGCTTTTCCAATTCAGACATTTCATTCTCTGTTTTTCTTTTTCCTCTTTTATCAACAAGTCCTGGGGCGCCATCTGATTGATATTTTCTTATCCATTGATAAACCTGCTGATAAGATACCTGATATTTTTCGGCTGCCTGGGCATAGTCCATTTCATGCTCAATGCAGTATCTTACTATTTCCACCCGTTCGTCGTATGTGGTTTTTCTTCCCTTGGTCATGGTACTGGTTCCTCCTGTTCCAGAAGACTTTAGATTCTCATGACCATTATACTTCATAATCCAATTCCGTAACTGTTTATCTGAACGGATTCCATATTTTTTCTGGATTTCCCTTAACGTCCCTTTGCCAGAAAGATAATCGCAGACAGCCCTGCATTTTGTTTCCGCCAAATAGGTGCTGAGCTTTTGGGTGGTTTTTAGTCCTTCGGCCCCCAAAGACTGATAGATTGTTGCCCATTCGATAATTCTCGCTCCATTCGTTCCCAAGTTTCGGGCGATGCTTTCTGTTGAACAGCTTCCTTCCAGATATTTTGTGACGGCAGCCAGTTTCATCTCAAAAGAGTATTTTGAATGTTGTCCCATAAAATATGCTCCTCCTTATAGTGACAGTTTTATTATTTTGTCTGTCTACTATAAGGGGAGCATATCAGAATCCAGGATCGGCCCCTCTTTTAAAAAGGCCAAGTCCCGCTGCTACCGGCAGCACAAAAATGGTTTCTATGTCTACGCAAAGCCAAACAAATGCGACCCGAAATCTGTTATGAAATACATTGGCCGTTACCTGGGACGGCCCGTCATCGCCACTTCCCGGATCGATCACTATGACGGGGATTTTGTCACTTTTCACTACAACCGGCATGAAGATAACAAATATGTGCTGGAGACGGTTCCTGTCATGGAATTTATTGAGCGGCTCATCCGCCATATCCCCGAAAAGCATTACAAAATGATCCGTTATGGCGGCATTTATGCACGCCGCCGGGAGATCGATCAAAAACTCCACCGAGCAATCTCCCGTGAAAAGCACCGTTTTTACGCAAACCTTAACCAGTGGCGTACCGCAATCTTTCTTGTTTTTATGGTATACTCCTTTTAAAGGAGGACATACTTATGAACCCAAGCACGGAGAAACTAAGCAAAAAATATATGGATAACCCACCGGAAGGGATGACTTTTGAGGACATTCGCTGCATGAGCGAGGAGGACCTTCTCGATATGGATTATTTCTTAAATGAAGATGACTTATTTTGTGATGAGGTTGGCTCGGAAGGTTTTTATATCTTCTAAACAGTGTCGTCTTATTGTTATACCCAGACATGAGTTTATCTAACATATGTTCGATGGACTCTTATTCTTTTTTATTCTCTCGAAAATCGGAATTTCCTATAAAGTCAAAAAGAGTCACTTGAAAAACAAGCGGCTCTGGTGTATAATCTAATCAGAAAGGTTTATCGGACACGAAGTCCGATTGCCCTCAGTTAAATTGATATTGCAAAAGAAATAGCATCTAACTTTGGACTGTTGGGATGCTTATTTCTTTTTATGATTGTCTATGTAAGACAGAGCCGCAAAAATAACAAGCAATAATGTCAAAACTTCCATCACGCTCATGGGCACCACCCTCTTTCGTAAGACTAGAGGGCATCTATCAGAAAGTCGCATCCTACTTCCTTTTCAATTATACAATTCCATTATAGCATGAATGCGTTTGTTTCTCAATTAGAAAATGGAGAAATTGGCGCCCCGAGTTTGCCACTTGCTAAATAAAACCAAATAAAAATATTTCTTTGATTTTGACAAGATAGCGGAATATAGGAAAAGCCTCGGCTACTACCAGATCGTCACATCGGAACTGACCCTGGATGCCCGGAAAGTCATTGGTAAATACCATGGACTAACACAGATTGAAGACCAGTTCCAGGTAATGAAGGGGGACCTGGAGACCCGCCCGCTTTATGTCCGGACACTGGAACATGTGACAGCACACCTGCTAATCTGCATGATCGCGTTGATTATGCTGCGCATCATCCAGAAAAGAATGATATCTTCTGGAAACGTACCGTTAGATCCTGACGCGTACTGGAGCACCGGGCTTAACGGGCATAGACTGCAGGAAGCCCTAAACAAATGGAAGGTAGACCTTCTGTCGGGAGAACTGTATCGCTTCATGGATGTAGATGACCCGGACCTGAAACTGGTCCTTGACTCCTTTGGCATAAGCATTCCCGCAAAACTATACCGGAGAGCGGGACTGAAAAGCATAAAAACCGGAATAAAGATTTTCATGTAGGTCATAAATGTAGGTATATTTTCTCAAAATCTCACAAGCCGCATAAACACTAGAAAATCTGCATAGTTACAGTAAAAATGGAGCCGTTATGACTCCATTTTGGAACTTATAAGTGGCAAACTCGGGGTATAGCATAAAATCCTGGAAATATTAAGGCTTTTTCACGGACTTGGTAAGAGAAATCCTTAAAACCAAAACAGATTTCACAGACCTCCAAAAATATGTACAGACCCTGGCTGAGAATTTTATGAAAACTCCCGGCTTCACGACCCTGGAAGAACCAGATATAATCAAAAAAAATCAGCCATAGTGAAACCGACAATAACAGCAAAGGAGAATTGTCTATGAAGGAATTGCAGGAGAAAGGGCAGATATATGATTTTAGGAATGATACAGATATGGCGGAGGAAATTGCCGTGGAACTGGAATTCATGAACCCAAAGGAGTTGAACGGGCTTAAAACAGAAATGCACCATGTTCTTACAGAATCCCGTAAGGAGCAGGAAAACAATTTCGTTCTACCTGGCTTACCAACTGTTTTTGAAAAAGGAATCAACAACGATTTAGACAGAGAAAGCCTGTCCCTGACAAGAAAGATCAGGGAATATGAAGAAAAGGCATGGAAGAAACCCGGAACTATTATCCCTATTGTTTAAATAACTCTGAAATGTCGACACCTAAGTATTCCGCAATGGCAACGAGTTCCGAAGCAAAGACATTTGCAAGATCATGCTCCAGCTTGTAGTACCGTTGTTTATTGATATTGAGGCCTTGTAATTGCAGTTCACGGATCAGGTCAAAGGCCCGGACACCTTTGGCCTGCCTGATCCGTTTGATATTTGCGCCAACACTGATTTTGCTGTCTGAACGGATTTTTACTTCATTCATCAGTAAAAACTCCTTGAACTTTATGAGTTAATGGTATATGATGAAAGAGCAAATATGGTATCCGTATAGCTTACTAACTAAAAATAAAAGAGTTGATGAGTGAGGTTGAAAGTAGTAAAATAAGATCATTGTTATCTGACAATGGATAATGTATCAACGGAAAGAAGGAGAAGAAATATGAGGAAACAAGTATTAACAGTCTTTATGGCAGGGGTTCTAACAGCATCCATGAGCATGACAGCTCTGGCTGGGTGGGAGCAGGAGGAAACAAACTGGAAGTACAATGACAATGGAGTCTATGCCGCTAATGGCTGGTATTGGATAGACGGGAACAATGACGGTGTAGCAGAAAGCTATTATTTTGACAATACTGGAAT
Source organism: Clostridiaceae bacterium (assembly GCA_009911065.1). Classification (GTDB taxonomy): domain Bacteria; phylum Bacillota; class Clostridia; order Lachnospirales; family Lachnospiraceae; genus Brotaphodocola. The sequence goes on from QXWR01000033.1 coordinate 12,032, forward strand.
CCTTGCAAGGGATACAACGGTGGAAGGCTATACAGTAAATGCAGACGGAGCCTGGACTGTGAATGGAACCATTCAGACTAAGATCGTGGCTATGAATAATAGTGGTGAAGCAGCTAATACTGGAAACTATGATTCACAGTATCCGCTGGCAGGTATGTTAGATCAGCTTGGACTGAATTTTGCACATCAGAATGAGATGGATTCGGATTTATTATATTGGTCTAATTTTTATCAAAACTGGACTTATGGATACGATCAGGGTTATGCAAATAGATTACAAAAGGCAAAGGAGTCGAATAATCTAAGCTATTATTATTCTATTAATGATTATGATGAGATGCTTGCTATTGCTAAATTGGCAGGGAGGACAGATGTTGTGATTCGTTCTGCAGATGAAGCAAAGGCTGAGGCTTTGGCTAACAATATCCGCGACTTTTTCAGGGCATTCCCAAATTGGAAGACAGCATCTGATTATGAAAAGGCTTGCCACATTGCGAGATGGATTGAACAGGCAGATTATGATGAGAATTATGGAGGTGCATATAACTGCTTAGTTAATAAGAAATGCGCATGTAGTGGATATTGGGCTGCAGCCAATCTGTTAGCACATTGTGTTGGCTTGGAAGCAATAATGGCTAATGATGTAGTAAACCATGCGTATCCTGTGTTCAACATCAATGGAGTATGGCTTGGTTATGATGCAGCTTCATCTGGAAGAGAAAATAACTTTTATATCTATGATGTATATCATGATGGGTTTGGTGATGAGTATAACTATTTCATGGAGCGTGGATATGTTGTACCTACTAGCCTGAGAGATAAATTTGACTCATCTCTGATTAAGAGTGTTGCAGTATACGGGACTGTTCAAGATGCCCTTAAGTTACAATAATTTAAGCGAACAGATATTTCTATAAAATTATTCACCAACAGATAAAAATTAGATATTTATGTCTAAATAAAGGAGAAATTCAATAATGAAGAAAAAGAAAATAGCAACCCCGACAATGGCAATCATCCTGGCAGCCTCTACAAGCATGACCTCATTTGCAGGCTGGGAGCAGGAGGGAACAAACTGGAAGTACAATGACAACGGGAATTATATTGTTAATAGCTGGTATTGGATAGACGGGAACAATGACGGTGTAGCAGAAAGCTACTATTTTGACAATACTGGAATCCTTGCAAGGGATATAACGGTGGAAGGCTATACAGTAAATGCAGACGGAGCCTGGACTGTAAATGGCGAGATTCAAACGCAGAATGTAGCCGCCATCAATAGCAACGTGAACCGCAGTGCCAATTATGACCCAGCGCATCCGTTGGCAGGTAAGATTGATGAGTGGAACTTGAGACTTAGGAAAACGACTGCTGATACAATGGGCACCATAACAGTAATTGGTACTTGGAATGTACACGCAATGCTGACTGGCCAGATGGATATGTATGAGGAGCCAACTGGTTATGGTGCGGACGAGCAGAAGGCAACCGAACAGGAACTGTATATTTGGTTCTGTAACTGGCTGAACGGTATGGATTTTGCAAACATGTCTGAGATGCAGAGAGTTCATGCGGTTTGGGATGCGATGAAGGGAATACCTTATACATTTGAGTCAGAATCTAATTATAAAGGTAATCATTTCTATGATCATAATGCTGTTTATAGGGTATTGATTTCGAGAAAAGGTATCTGTGAGGAGTATGCAATGACAACTATGTCATTAGCAAAAGCTATGGGTCTAAAGTCAACCGTTTATGGTTCTGGGACTCATGCGGTAGCCTATATACGAGTAGATGGGAAAATTTACGAATCGAATAATGGACTTGTACATTTGGATAGTCCAGTTACTGGCGATCATGTAAATTGGATGTACAATCCTAATTATGTATGGTCCAGTGACTATTGATGCAGCTTGACGTGACACCAAACTAACTTTAAACTCATCGAAAGCAGACTCGATTTTATCGAGGTTTTAACCTTGACATAGCCAAGGTTGAAGCTTCCGGTGAGTTTTTATTTTCGACAAATTACATTCTTTTAGGTATTCCATTCTTTTCCTAAATCCCTTATAATAGCCTTACATCAGAGAAAAGCGGGCAGCACTCCCTATTTGGAGAATGCACACCTTCGAGACGGACTTAAGACAACTTAGGTTCGTGCCGCAGGTGTGCAAACACCAGAGAAAGGAGGATGTGGTCTATGTTCTTCTTAGAAGTCATGAGCCGAGTTGTGAGTATCTTTGCGGGCATTGTGGGTGGCCTTAACGGGCTGGTTTCATTAGTCCAGAAGTGTAAACTTTACATAAAGTGGGATAAGGCAGAGACAGAAAAAGACCCATCAGCAGGCTTGGCGGCGTCTGATGGGTCGAGTGATGATCGCATAAGCGATCGTTAAACTCGTTTACAGCTATGTGGTTTAGATTTTATAAAAAGGTGCAGGCTATCCTCATCTTCTTTGTGGTCATATACATAGTGGTTGTTTCCTAATAAAAAGGAATAGTTGTTGGTTTCATGGTATCTCATATCAATCACCGCCTTATCTTATGCTAATACTATTATATCAGAAACACCCAAAAATGAGAAACATTTGTATATAAAAAACAGGTGTTTCATATACCTGTTTTTTGTAAAACACCCAAAGTTCAGAAAGAACCTTTGGGCGGTCTGGGATGCTTATTTTTTTATGATTGTCTATGTAAGACAGAGCTGCAATAACAAGAGGCAATTATGTAGATTATGTGAAATCGTGAAGAACAGGTGGAAATAATGAAAAATAAGTGATATAAAAGAATAGAAGCGATTGTAAGAAGGAAGGATAAATATTGAGGTGGTTGAATCAATGAAAAGCTCTTTAAAGCATTCCATACGTCATCGGATTATGCTGATTTTTGTTGGGCTTATGGCAACAGTGCTGTTTGCTGTATGGGCCATTAACAACTGGTGGCTAGAGCGGTATTATGTGGATGAAAAGCGGAAAGAAATGGAAGAAGCCTATGAGGCTATTGATGCTGTAGTAATGAAAAAGACGATAGATGGAGTGTCGATTGGGGATGTGATTGCCGGAGAACTGCAGTCTGAATGGGAGATTTGGAGTCGGTCGCCGGGACATCGGCAGGAAGAAATTTTTCCAGATGATACACAAAAGGAGTTTGAAACGCCTTCTCCACAGGCAGAGATTGACCAGGAAGACGGAACACAGACTTTACCGGAGGAGAACCTGGAGCAGACACTTCTTGGAACCATTCGGGAGTATGGGGATAAAAATAATATTAACATGGTTTTAATTGACAGCAATACAGGAGCCACGGTTTTAGGAGCCGGGAGAGACAGCGACTATCTGGTTCAGAAAGTGCAGCGGTATGTGCTGGGCATTCCGGGAAAAAGAACATTGGTTTTAAAGAGACATGAAAATTATGTGATAGAAAGTAACTATGATACCCGGTTTCGATCCAGTTATATGGAAAGCTGGGGATTTTTATCGGACAACAGCACTTTGTTTATTATGTCCATGCCATTAGCAAGTATTCGGGAAAGTGTGATGCTGACAAACCGTTTTACGACTTTTGTGGGATTGATTGCACTGGTTTTTGGAAGTATTTTAATGTATTTTGTCACCAACCGGGTGACGAATCCTCTCATGCGTCTGGCTGTATTGTCCAAGCGGATGTCTGAGTTGGATTTTGAGGCAAAATACGAGGGGACTTCCAAAGATGAGATTGGCGTTCTTGGACGCAGCATGAATACTTTGTCGGATAAACTAAAGGAAACCATTGGAGCTTTGCAAAATGCCAACCAGCAGCTTCAGCATGATATAGAAGAAAAAATTCAAATCGATGAAATGCGGAAGGAATTTATTGCCAATGTATCTCATGAACTGAAGACTCCCATAGCTCTGATTCAGGGTTATGCAGAAGGACTGGGAGAGGGGATGTGTGAGGATAAGGAAAGCCGGGATTATTACTGTGAGGTGATTGTGGATGAGGCTGGGAAAATGAACAAAATGGTGAAGCAGCTTTTGACCCTAAGCGCCTTGGAATTTGGAAGCGACACACCGGTTTTAGAGCGGTTTGACATTCATGGGCTGATTGACGATCTGCTTGGTTCGGTTCGTATTCTTTTGGGACAAAAGGACGCTGAAGTAATGTTTGATTTTCAGGAACCTTTGTATGTGCTGGCAGATGAATTTAAGATTGAGGAGGTTATGACCAACTATTTAAACAATGCCATGAATCATCTGGAAGGAGAACGCATTATCCGCATATGGACCGAGGCGTATCCAGAGAGGGTGGTGGTGCGGGTGTTCAATACGGGAAATCCCATACCAGAAGAAGATATAGGGAATCTATGGACCAAATTTTATAAAGTGGACAAGGCCCGAACCAGATCTTATGGTGGGAGCGGAATTGGCCTGTCTATCGTGAAAGCCATCTTGGACGCCCATCATCAAAGCTGTGGGGTGGAAAATGTAAAAGATGGAGTCGTGTTTTGGTTTAGTCTGCAAAGATGGACCGAAGATTCATAGAAGGAATGGAAAGGTGGAAAGCAGATTCTATTGTGAGTATTTCACAATGGAGTCTGTTTTTTTGTTTGATAAACTCTGTAATATTGTAAAATGAACAAAAAAACATATAATTAGAGTATTTCATTGGTATTTACCGAAAAGGGAGTGAGCAGGGGATTAAGAAAGAAATTACTGAACACCCTCTTAAGGGGTGGTTTGCTGGAAACAGGAAACACCGTGGATTCAAAAGAGTAAGGAGGAGTAATGGGGAATACATATGGTTACGTGCGGGTCAGCACAAGAGAACAGAACGAAGACAGGCAGATGGCTGCTCTCAATGAAATGCAGGTGGAGGAAAAGAATATTTACATGGACAAACAGTCAGGGAAAGATTTTGACCGTCCCATGTACCACCGTCTGCTGAAACGGTTGAAAGAGGATGATTTGTTGTATGTGAAAAGCATTGACCGGCTGGGGAGGAATTATGAGGAAATTTTAGAACAATGGAGGGTGTTGACAAAAGAAAAAAAAGTGGACATTGTGGTGCTGGATATGCCTCTTTTGGATACACGGAGAGGAAAGGACCTTATGGGAACATTTTTAAGTGATATTGTGTTGCAGGTGCTGTCTTTTGTGGCTGAAAACGAGAGAGATTGTATCCGGCAGAGACAGAAAGAGGGAATCGAGGCAGCCAAACAGCGGGGGGTCCGGTTTGGAAGGCCGGAAGAACCTCTTCCAGATAATTTCCGGAATGTGAGCAGACAATGGATTTCAAAAGAAATCTCAGGAAAGGAGGCAGCTCGGTTGTGTAATATGTCCAAATCTTCTTTTTATCGAAAGGTTGGAGGGAGGAAGAGAAAGAGATAGAGAAGGAAGAAAGATAAAAAATTTCCAAAAAGTGTATTTTTTGAGACTGATCAAAAGGAAGAAAAGGATGAAGAGAGGTAGTATACAGTGGAAGAACTGTTTTACTGTGGGTATGCGCCTTATTTCTGGCAGACGGTGAATATTCGTTATCTGGAATATTGCGGGGCGGCTAAGAGAGAACCGATAACGGAGGAGAAAAGCTGGTAAAGGATGTAAAACTGCAGGTAAAGAGAAATGTTTTGGTTACAGCAATAAGGTAGATGGAACAATAAAGAAAAATTGTATTGGCCGTCTTTTTATGATAAGATAGATGGTAGTAACAGGTGATATTTAAAACTTTGGGAAAGGAAGGCAGACATGGGACAATATTTGGACAGTCGAGTGCCTCTTGAATCGTATAGGGGAATTGTTAATACACGTTTTTTTGTAGATAAAACATTGCTTCTGGAAGATGTCCTGAAAGCGGTTGAAATAGATGGGCAAAGATATTTATGCATTACGAGGCCGCGTCGTTTTGGGAAAAGTGTTATGGCAAACATGGTAGCGGCATTTCTGGGAAGAGCAGAAGAAGCAGGAGATATTTTTGGTCGGTTAGAGATTGCACAATCAGAATGGTACGATACACATTTGAATCAGTATCCGGTTATTTATATTGATTTTAGTGAAGTCCCGGAGAATTGTGTTTCCTATCATGCATATATCAGCCGGATACTGGATAGCCTGAAGCGGGATCTATCAGAGGAATTTTCGGAAATAGTTACAGATGCGGGAATATCAGTATGGGATTTATTGACAAATATTTTTCAGAAAACAGGGAAAAAATTTATTTTTGTAATTGATGAGTGGGATGCTGTATTCCATATGTCTTTTATTAAAAAAGAGGATCAAAAGGCATATCTACTCTTTTTGAAGGCGCTTTTAAAGGATAAGGCGTATGTAAAATTCGCATATATGACCGGAATACTTCCGATTGCGAAATATTCCAGTGGTTCGGAACTGAACATGTTTGTGGAGTATGACATGACAGTGATGGAACGGTTCAGTGGCTATTTTGGATTTGTGGAAGAGGAGGTGGACCGTCTCTTTGACATTTACCTTAAGACAACAAAAAGACCGAAGATTACACGGAAAGAGTTAAGGGTGTGGTATGATGGATACCATACGGCTGCAGGGGAGAGATTGTACAATCCCCGTTCTGTGGTGTGTGCGCTGGTCAATAACCAGCTGGCAAGTTATTGGACCAGTTCCGGGCCTTATGACGAGATATTTTTCTATGTAAAAAATAATATTGATGATATTCGGGATGACCTGGTTCTGATGATTGCCGACGAAGGGGTGGAAGCGGAGATTCAAAATTATGCGGCTATCTCTATGGAATTGAATACAAAGGATGAAATTTATTCGGCTATGGTGATTTATGGCCTGCTTACTTATATAGAGGGGAAGGTGTTTATTCCCAATAAAGAACTGATGGACAAGTTTAAGGAGCTTGTTATGAGTAAGGAGTCTATGGGATATGTATATCGGCTGGCCAATGAGTCCAAGAGAATGCTGGCGGCGACATTGCGTGGAGAGACGGAGGTTATGGCTGAGATTTTGGAGTTTGCCCACAATACGGAATCGCCCATTTTTTCATACAATAGCGAGATTGAGCTGTCAGCCGTGGTGAATCTGGTCTATCTGGCGGCTAGGGATAAATACCGTGTAGAACGTGAGGATAAAGGGGGCAAGGGGTATGTGGATTTTATCTTTTATCCGAAACGGAAAAATGGAGACGCATTGATTTTGGAATTGAAGGTGGACAGCACGCCGGAGGAAGCCATTATACAGATCAAAGATAAGAATTATGCGTTACGATTCAAGGGTAAATTGGGGGAGAAACCGAAGTATACAGGAAGGATTTTAGCTGTGGGAATTAGTTACAGTACAAAGACCAAGGAGCATTCCTGCAAGGTGGAAGTGTTGTAAAGCTGTGAGACAGGTTGGCTTTGTGCCATCGTGGCATAAGGCAGAAATAAGACAAATTGCAACTAAAAAGAGACTATATTAGGACAGTGGATCTATTGACTTGCGATTTTGAATCTTTTATTAATGGTATTTTTGCGCCAAAAAGGGCGGAGAATTATGGTATAATCCCAAAATACCAAATGTGTATTTACGGAGGAAAATGATATGGGTGCATGGAATTAAGGTATATTTGATGATGATACTGCATGTGATGCTTTGGCTGATCTGAAAGCGTCGTCGGATAGGTTTGCTGATATGGAAACGTACTTGGATGCAGTTATAGAAGCCGAATATGTGGATTATGACGAAGGGCAATATGCTTTGGTATCAGCCGCAATAATTGACAGTGTTATAAATGGCATTTCGTATCCATTGGATGAAGAAGATAACTTTGAATGGGCTACATTGGAAAAATGTGTTGATTGTTCTATCCTCAAGGAAAAAGCGGTAAAGGCGATTGATGCTGTTCTTTCGGACAACTCCGAATTAAGAGCGCTGTGGGAAGAAAACCAGGAATTGTATGAAGCATGGAGAGAAGATAAAATTTCAATGCAGAAACGGCTTCAAAGTTCCCGTTCGTGAACGAATATTTCAAGAGGAATGCAGCGAAGTACTGTGCTCCATTTTCTGTCCGGATGGAACACTAGTATGACCCACACCAATTAACCATATGTCTCGCTTGTCTAAATTTCCCCCTGCTTCGTTGTCGTCGGTCAACGATGCCACCGCATCGCCTCCCTCCTCCGCCTTGCAGGATGAAAATTTATCCTGCGCGAAACATAATGGTAATTGGTGTGGGTCATACTAGAGCATATCTGAAAAATGCTTTTTGCCAGATGAAAATGAAAAGTAAAAAGCCCCCTGACGAAGAACAATCCTTCGCCAGGAGACCTTTTTTAAATTCTGTTTACCAGCATTTGGTCGGGGATTTACTTACCGGCCATCTGCTTTTCCTGTGCCTCGATCATTTTCTTAACCATATAGCCGCCTACAGAACCGTTCTGGGCAGAAGTCAGGTTGCCATTATATCCGTTGGATAAGGGAACGCCCAGCTCCTGTGCAACTTCCATTTTGAATCGGTCCAGTGCCTCTTTTGCCTCCGGTACTTCAGCTCTGTTAGAAGATCTGTTTGCCATGATTAAGGTCCTCCTTTTCTGTTAGCCTGCCACAAGGCAGGCTTTCAAGGAAAGGTTCTGCCCCATGACATGTTTGTTTTTTGTTACGCTCATAGTATATGCCTCACAAAAAATAATACACTAGAAGCTTTTTCGTTATTTGTCAGAAATTAGAAAAAAGGACACACAAGGCTTTTGGATTCATTTGAAACCCCTTTTAGATTACGGTAAAACGATAAATGGTAGTCGTGTGATATTCCTCGCCGGCTTTTAAAACAGGAGACGGAAACTGTGGTTTGTTAATGGCATCTGGATGATGCTGAGTCTCAAGGCAGAAGCCATGGCGGAAGCCATATTCCACGCCGTCTTTTCCGGCGCCGTCCAGCACATTGCCAGTATAGAGCTGGACTCCCGGCAAATCGGTGTAAACCTCCACCATTCGCCCGCTGGATTCATCCACCGCTTTCACAGACAAAGCAAGTTCTCCGGCTGGATGATTCAACACCCAGTTGTGGTCATAGCCTTTGCCAAACACGAGAGGTTCATAATCAGCATGAATATCCTGCCCGATTGGCTTCATCTGAGTGAAATCCATGGGAGTTCCTTTTACCGAAACCAGTTCGCCGGTAGGAATCAGTTCTTTATCTGTCACCGTAAAATAATCGGCATCAATCCAGATCTTTTGATTCTCCACACTTCCAGAGTCATGACCAGCTAAATTAAAATAGGCGTGATTGGTAAAGTTGGCAATGGTATCTGCATCGGAAGTCATGTGATAATCCAGCTGCACCTGATTGTCCTCGGTCAGAGTATAGCTAACATCAATGTTGGCATTTCCAGGATAACCCTGATCTCCGTCTGGACTGAAGAGAGAAAAGGTAATTTTGGTACCCTTTTTTGTATCTTCCACTTTTGTATCCCACAGCCGGCAGCGGTAGTAATCCAGACCGCTGTGAAGATTGTCCCGGCCGCTGGAATTAATGGTAAGGCCATAGGTGATTCCGTTTAGGGTAAAGGCGGCATGGCCGATTCGGTTGGCATTGCGGCCTACAATTTCTCCCAAATGTCCTGACAAGGTCAAACAGTCTTTTACAGAAGCCCGCCCCAATACAACATCTTCCAGTTTGCCCTTTTTGTCCGGGGCCATCATGGACAGCCAGATACCGCCTAAGTTGGTAAAAGACGCCGAAAGTCCGTTTTGGTTGGTCAGAGTGTACTTATCTGCCTGTGCGCCGTTTTCCAGTGTACCAAATTCCTCTTTTTTCCATCCCATAAGTTTTCGCTGCCTCCTTTGGATTTATCGTCTGTTTTTGGATTTATAATCCCAACGGTTATTTTTGAAATTGTCATTTACATGGATCTTCCCACAGGAAAAAGTTTCCTGCAGGAAGTGTTTCCCATTCCCGCTTTCTGAACCATGAATCAGATTTTGGTTCTCAATTTTCCTGTCACAACATTTGCGATAATGGCAAACTGCTTTCTCTTGATGGCATTGTCTGTGGATGCCGCTTCCAAATATCCTCTTTCATCGTAGTTGAAAAGCATATCGGTCATAATCATCCGCCAGATTCGTTCATTGGATACATGAATCTCTTTGGCAAGATCATAAAAATCTTCACAGAAAGAATCAAATACTTCGCTTTTCACCTTTGGATTGTAAGACTCGAATATTTTGGAAAACATTTTTTTGATTCGTTCCAGGTCAAATTCACATAATGTAAAATTATCCCGGCTCATTTCCTTGCTGTAAGAATAACTGATCATATTTAAGCCCCCTTTTCTTGTGCGGTTCTGCACGCTTAAGTAGCAAGTACTGATTGATCGCAAAAATATTTTACCATTATCCGGCTTATAATTCAATTATAATTTATGCTGACATCAAAGGAAAATTTGAAATTTAGAGAAGAAGTGCTTGTGTATCGGAAAATTTGATATTATAATGGGAAATGGAACAAATAAGGAGAATGACTATGCGTGTGATTGCCGGAAGTGCAAAACGGACTTTACTAAAGACCGTGGAAGGATTAGATACCAGACCAACAACAGATCGAATCAAGGAAACCCTTTTCAATATGCTGCAGTATGATTTGGCAGATTGCTGTTTTCTCGATCTGTTTGCCGGCAGCGGCGGAATTGGAATAGAGGCATTGAGCCGGGGAGCGGCCCAGTGCGTTTTTGTAGAACAAAACCGGGCGGCTGCAAGCTGCGTTCGGGAGAATCTGAAGGCAGCGCGGTTAGAGGAGAGGGCTGTGGTGATGTGCTGTGATGCACAGACGGCCCTGGGACGTCTGGAAGGAAAATACCGGTTTGATTATATATTTATGGACCCGCCTTACGGGCATCAGCTGGAAAAGCAGATGCTTTTAAAGTTGAAAGATTCTGTGCTGATGAATCCAGAATGCACAGTGATTGTGGAGGCGCGGCTGGAAGAGTCTTTTGCTTATTTGGAAGAGATGGGATTTGCTCTGGCGAAAGAAAAGATTTATAAGACAAACAAACACGTTTTTATACACCAAAAAGAATCGGATTTTACCTGAAAAATGGTTGAAAGTGGTGTGGAATGGAGGAAATTATGGCAACAGCGGTTTACCCGGGAAGTTTTGACCCGGTTACATTAGGACATATGGACATTATAGAACGGACCGCTCAGATGATGGATCATGTAATCATTGGAGTTTTGCATAATAATTCCAAAACGCCGTTGTTTTCTGTGGAGGAACGTGTTAAGATGTTAGAGGAAATAACATCCCATCTGGACAATGTGGAAGTGCGCTTTTTTCACGGACTTCTGGTTGATTTTGTCCATGAATGCCATGCGGATGTGATTGTCCGCGGGCTTCGAGCCATTACTGACTTTGAATACGAACTTCAGATGGCCCAAACCAATCGGGTTATGGCGCCAGATATTGATACGATTTTTTTGACGACAAATTTGAGATATTCCTATTTAAGCTCCACAACCGTGAAGGAAATCGCCTTCTTTCACGGGAAGCTGGAAGCATTTCTCCATCCGGAAGTGGCAAGGCGGGTAGAGGAGAAAGTGAAGAAATTGAAGAATCATTAGATTTCCCTTCGGTGGTGGAGCTTTCATAGAAGTGAAGGAGAGGGAAGCATGAGCAGAATAGAGCAATTGATCAGTGAGATAGAAGAATATATTGACAGCTGTAAGTTTTCTCCGCTGTCCAATACGAAAATACAGGTAAACAAAGAGGAGTTAGAGGAACTTTTGGTGGAACTTCGGCTGCGGGTTCCAGATGAGATTAAAAAATATCAGAAGATTATCAGCAACCAGGATGCCATTATTTCAGAAGCCCGGGTTCAGGCAGATACCATTCTGGCCCAGGCTACAGAGCAGACCAATGAGCTGGTGAACGAACATGAGATTATGCAGCAGGCATATGCCAAGGCCAATGAGATTGTGGAGGAGGCGCAACAACAGGCCCAGGTGATTATTGACAATGCAGTGGCAGATGCAGACAGCATCCGGCAAGGTTCGATCAGCTATACCGACGAGATGTTAAAGAGCCTTCAGACGATCATTGTCCATTCCATGGAAGGAGCGCAGGGACGTTTTCAGGAGTACCTTACTTCCATGCAGTCTACTTATGACATTGTGACTGCCAACCGGGGGGAGTTAGCAGGCGGGATGGCAGCTACACAAGAGACAGAAGGAGCGCCCCAGTAAGGCAGGAGAGGCAGGCATGGGCAATTTTCCATCCAATGTAGGGGCGAATGGAGAGTCCTGCGTCCCGGATGACGCTGCGGGTCTGAAAGATACCGGAAAGCCCCCCAAAAGCAGTGGCAGCGATGACCGGAAGAAGCGCCTTTTCAGGGGGCAGGGCTGTGGAGAGACTGTGTATGCCTGTGGTGATTTCTGCCATGCCGGTAAATGCGGCCCGAAGGACGGGAGGAATCATGGGAAGGGCCTGAATCCAAGCGGCAAGGATGGAGAAAAGCATGATGTAACCGCCAATGAGGACCATGGTCTGGCAGGTAGAGCCAATGGCTTCTTCCAGAGACATTTTCTTGACCGGATTTTCCAGGTGGCTGTCTGCGGGAGCCAGAGAGGAAGCGCCCAGCCAGGGCCGGGAGAAGAATCTGCTTTTGAAAACAGCGTCAATGCCATAGAGATGTCTGGCCACAAGGGAGAGGGGCAGAATCGGCAGATAAAGGCAGGTGAGAAGAAGCACAGGAGACACAGGAAGGGGAAGTGTAGTTCTTACATATCCAAGGAGGAACATGGGGCTTGGATGGTTTGCGATGGCAAGAAGATAGGCAGCTTCTTTGGGACGGATAGCGCCTCTTTTCTGAAAATCTGCGCACATTTTGGCGCCTAAAGGATAGCCGCACAAAAGGCCGCACAGCAGTATGTAAGACCCAGATAAGGTCAGGTGGAACAGACTGGCAAAAATAGGGGAGAGAGGACTCATAAGAAGCCGGATTCCTCCCAGGGCTGTGATCATATAAGTGCAGATCATAAAAGGAGCCAGGGTGGGGAGAACCACCTGAAACCATAAAAGAATGCCATTGCATGCCCCCTGTATGGACAGGGAAGGGAAAAGAAGCAGAAGGATTAACAGCAGGATGGGAAGGACAATAAGACTGCGGGAGAACCATGAAAACAGGTGAGATGGCAGGCTGGTTTTTGACTGGTTTTTCATTGATGCCTCCGTTTCAAATCAAAGGTTCGTTACCGGTTGGAACCTTTTGCTTTCTCTTTATTGTATGAGAAAAAGAAGGAAGACATTCCACGTAAAATAGTTCCTGCAAACGCCAAACAAGACGGGAACAGGAAGAAGAGAACAGGTGAACTGATGAGATTGCCGGAATTGTTTCTGGAGCGCATGAAGGAACTGACAGGGGAAGAATACGGCCTTTGGCTGGATGCCTATGACAAGCCCCCGGCTCAGGGAATCCGGATAAATCCGGAAAAGATCACGCCAGAGAAATGGGAGAAAATTTGTCCCTGGGAGATTCACAGGGTTTTGTGGAATAAGAATGGGTATTATTGCCAGCCTGGAAGTCATCCGGCAAAAGATGCCTATTATTACGCCGGACTTTATTATGTACAGGAGCCAAGTGCCATGGCTCCGGCAGCCGTTCTTTCCGTACAGCCAGGGGAGCGGGTGCTGGATTTGTGTGCAGCGCCAGGAGGGAAAAGCACTCAGCTGGGGGCAGACCTTTTGGGCAGAGGCTTTCTGGTTGCCAATGACATCAGTCCGTCCAGGGGAAAGGCGCTGCTGAAAAACCTGGAGATGGCTGGACTTTCAAACATTTGTGTCACAGCAGAACCGCCCCAAAAACTGGCCCAGGTATTTGAGGGATATTTTGATAAAATCCTGGTGGACGGACCTTGTTCCGGGGAAGGAATGTTTCGGAAAGAGCCGGAATTAATCAAAAGCTGGATGAATCAGGGTCCGGAGCATTATGTGCCTCTTCAGCGGGAAATTTTAACGTCTGCTGTGAAAATGTTAATACCAGGCGGAAGACTGGTGTATTCCACCTGTACGTTTTCCAGGGAGGAGAACGAGGGGAACGTGGAGTGGCTTTTGGACCAAGAACCAGATTTGGAGATGGTTCCCATTCCTGCTTTTTCGGGAGTAAAAAGGGGAGTGAATGGGCAGCCGGTTCTTCGTCTGTATCCTCATATGGTTTTTGGGGAGGGACATTTTGTAGCCCTTTTGGAAAAGAAAAAGACTTCCGGGACGGACGGGTTGACGGTCCGGGAAACTCCAAAAAAGAGATGGGAACTTTCTGAAAAAAGCGAAGTTTTATCCCTGGAAAAGGACAGTGATTTTAAAGACTGGGAGCGTCTTTACTCCCGCCCTTTGGACCGGGAGCGGATGATGGTGCGCCAGGGGCAGATTTATCTGCTGCCAGAGAAGCTAAATCCTGCATGGAAATTGAGGTTTCTGCGCACAGGGCTGCTTTTGGGAACCATAAAGAAGAACCGGTTTGAACCGTCCCAGGCCATGGCTATGGCATTAAAAAAAGAGGATTTTGCCCAGTGTCTCTGTCTGGACAGAGAAGATGAGCGGGTGATTCGTTACCTGAAAGGAGAAAGCATTTTTCTCAAAGAAGGAGAAAGCTTTTTAAAAGGCTGGGTGTTAGTGTGTGTGGATGGCTTTCCCTTAGGCTGGGCAAAAGCCGGAGGCAGCGGACTCAAGAACAAATATTATCCAGGATGGCGGTGGCAATAATGGAAAAGAAAATCCGGCTGGATAAGTTTCTGGCAGACATGGGAAAAGGAAGCCGTTCTCAAATTCGGGAGGCAGCCCGAAAGGGACGGATTCAGGTGAACGGCCAAATGGAAAAAAGTCCGGAGCGAAAGATTGAACCTAAGGTGGATGAAGTTTTTTTTGACGGGGAAAACGTTCTTTTTGAGCAGTTTCGATATTTTTTGATGAATAAGCCAAAAGGGGTGGTGTCTGCCACAGAAGATAAAAAGTACAAAACTGTGGTGGACCTTTTGGAGGAAGAAAATCAAAAAGATCTGTTTCCTGTGGGAAGGCTGGATTTGGACACCGAAGGACTGCTTCTTTTGACCAATGACGGAGAGCTGGCCCACCAGCTTCTTTCGCCAAAAAAACATGTGGACAAAACCTATTTTGCCCAGGTGTCAGGAACTTTGCCGGACAATGCCAAAGAGCAGATGGCGGATGGAATGACCCTGACAGACGGGACGAAAGTGCTTCCGGCAAAGCTGCAGATTTTAACAAAAGGGTTTGGGCAGGAGAATGGCATTCCGGTTCTTTTAACCATACAGGAAGGCAAATTTCATCAGGTAAAACGGATGTTTGAAGCCATGGGATGCAAGGTGGAATATTTAAAGAGAATGTCCATGGGACCTTTGACTTTGGAGGATTCGCTGCTGCCGGGACAGTACCGCAGGTTGACAGAAAAGGAGATTGAGAGATTGACCAATATTCAGAAATTCCAGAAGTCCAAAAATCAGGGACCAGAAGTATTGCAGGCGTTGACGAACATGGATGCAGTAATCTTTGATTTGGACGGAACGCTGGTGGACTCCATGTGGATGTGGAAAACCATTGACGTGGAATATTTGGGCCGGTATCATATTCCCTATCCGGAATTTCTCCAAAGGGAGATTGAAGGAATGAGTTTTTCCGAGACCGCAGTCTATTTTAAGAAAACGTTTCAAATTCCTGATTCCATTGAGGAGATCAAAAAGACCTGGGTGGAAATGAGCCTGGAAAAATATCAAAAACAAGTACCGTTAAAGCCGGGAGTAAGGCGTTTTCTGGATTATTTAAGAGAGCAGAAAATCCAGATGGGAATCGCCACCAGCAATGGCTGGGATTTGGTGAACGAGGTTTTGGATGTTCTGAAAATCCGGGAATATTTTCAGGTGATTGCAACGGCCTGTGAGGTGGCGGCAGGAAAGCCGGCGCCGGATGTTTATCTGTATGTAGCCGGACAGTTGGGGGTAAAGCCGGAGCGGTGCATGGTGTTTGAAGATGTGCCTGCAGGGATTCGTTCCGGAAAAGCCGCTGGTATGACCGTGTGCGGGGTGGAAGACGACTATTCTGCTCACATGGGTCCGGAAAAAAGGATGCTGGCAGACTATTTTATTGAAAGTTTCGACCAGTTGTTTGAGGAGGAAAAGCCCAATGGGTGATTATTTGCCTGTGAGCCGGGAAGACATGGAGGCAAGGGGATGGGAACAGTGTGATTTCGTTTATGTGTCGGGAGATGCCTATGTGGACCATCCTTCTTTTGGGACTGCCATTATCAGCCGCCTTTTAGAGGCCCATGGTTTTCGGGTGGGAATCCTTGCTCAGCCGGACTGGAAGAATCGGGAAAGCATTAAAGCTCTTGGAAGGCCGCGGCTGGGGTTTCTGGTATCCGGGGGAAATATGGATTCCATGGTGAATCATTATTCGGTGTCCAAAAAACGCAGACGGGAGGATTTATACACCCCTGGAGGCATTATGGGAAAACGGCCTGACTATGCGGTGGTGGTGTACTGTAATCTCATTCGTTCTGTTTACAAAGAGGTTCCCATCATTATCGGAGGCATTGAGGCAAGCCTTCGGCGGCTGGCTCACTATGATTATTGGTCGGACCGGTTAAAGCGGTCTGTGCTTTTGGATTCTCAGGCAGACCTTCTTTCCTATGGCATGGGAGAGCATTCCATTGTGGAGATTGCCCAGGCTTTGGACGCCGGACTAAAAGTGGAACAGATTACATTTATAGACGGCACTGTTTACCGGACCCGGAATCTAAAACAGGTGGAAGATTATGAGCTGCTGCCCGATTACGAGGAGATGAAAAAGGATAAAAGGGCCTATGCCAAAAGTTTTGGGATACAGACCGCAAACACAGATCCTTTTACGGGAAAAAGGCTGGTGGAACCATACGGTGGTCGCAGTTATATGGAGTATGTGGTGCAGAATCCTCCGTCAAAACCATTGTCCACCCTTGAGATGGATGATGTTTATGGCCTTCCCTACATGCGCGGCTATCATCCTTCCTATGAAGCTTTGGGCGGGGTGCCTGCTGTGAAGGAGATTCAGTTTAGCTTAATCAGCAGCAGAGGGTGTTTTGGGGCCTGCAGTTTCTGCGCATTGACGTTTCATCAGGGAAGAATTATTCAGGTCAGAAGCCATGAATCTCTGGTGGAGGAAGGAAAGAAACTGACGGAAGATCCCCAGTTTAAAGGATACATCCATGACGTGGGAGGTCCTACGGCCAATTTTCGCTTGCCTGCCTGTGAAAAGCAGAAGACAAAAGGGACTTGCAAGGGAAAACAATGTTTGTATCCAAAACCCTGCCAAAATCTTCAGGCAGACCACCAGGACTATATGAAACTGCTTCAGAAATTAAGAGCTTTGCCAAAAGTAAAAAAAGTGTTTATCCGGTCTGGAATCCGGTTTGATTATCTTTTGGCAGATTCCAACCGGGACTTTTTGCGGGAACTTTGCAAGTATCACGTAAGCGGGCAGCTGAAGGTGGCGCCGGAGCATGTGTCGGATGTGGTGCTGGACTCTATGGGGAAACCAAAGAATCAGGTTTACCAACAGTTTGTACGAGAATATCAGGCCATGAACAAAAAGCTGGGCAAAGAACAATATTTGGTTCCCTATCTGATGTCCTCCCACCCAGGGTCCACCCTTGGGGAAGCGGTAAAGCTGGCTGAGTATCTGCGGGATTTGGGCTATATGCCAGAACAGGTTCAGGACTTTTATCCCACCCCTTCCACGGTTTCCACCTGTATGTATTATACCGGTTTAGACCCCAGGACAATGGAAAAGGTGTATGTGCCGGTGAATCCCCACGAGAAAGCCATGCAGCGGGCGCTGATACAGTACCGGGACCCGAAAAATTATGAACTTGTGGCAGAGGCCCTAAAAAAAGCAGGGCGGAGAGATCTGATCGGGTTTGGAAAAAATTGTCTGATTCCCCCAAGGAAAATGGACAAAAAAACTTCTTCCCCACCGGAAAGGCCAAAAGGGAAGAAAAAGAATCAAAAATCTCAAATGAGAAAAAAGCCGGGGAATTGATGTTTCCCCGTGTTATTAGGGAGAAGTGGCGGAATTGGCAGACGCGCTGTAGTTGAAAACATATATCATGTTTTGTGATATTGACAGCAATAATTTCACAATCCAGGACAGTTTTTTGATGGTTCGAATCCATCCTTCTCCAGGAGGGGCGTTGGCTCTTTGTTGTGGGTGAGATAGCTTTAAGTTGGCAGTACCCTTTGGAAAAGCCAGGGAAAGAGAGGGGCGTATGAGTTTCGCAGATGCAATGAGAAATGAGGGAAGATTCACCCGGACCGAAAATGGCGCTGTGGCGCTCAATACCACCAGGGATGCAAGGCTTGATCTTTTTGCTGCCATCGGTTCTTTAAGGGAAGCAGACGATAACCGGATTCACACGCTGTTTGCAGAGGCATACAGGCAGGAACCGTTGGCAGCTGTGAAAATTTTGTTTTATGGGCGAGACATCCGGGAAGGGCTGGGAGAGAGAAAAACGTTCCGCACAATTTTAAAATATGCTGCGAACCATTACCCGGAGGCAATTCGGCCTAATCTGGATTTGATTGGGGTATATGGAAGATACGATGATCTGTATACTTTGATTGGGACGCGGCTGGAAGAAGAGATGTGGGCTGCAATGAAAAAGCAGTTTGAGGAGGATTTAAGGAATTTACATCAGGGGAATCCGATTTCACTTTTGGCAAAATGGATTAAGACTGCAGATGCAAGTTCAGAAAATACCCGGAAACTGGGAATTTTAACGGCGCAGCGTTTGGGCTACCCGGTTTACAATTTTAAGCGGATTGTCCGCAGCATGAGAAAACAGATTGACGTGGTGGAGGCGCGGATGTGTGCTGGTCAGTGGGATAAGATTTCCTATTCGACTGTTCCCAGCCGTGCAATGAGAATTTACAATAAAGCCTTTTTGCGCCATGACCCGGCTGGCTACGAAGCATATCTGACTTTGGTTGAAAAGGGAGAGGCAAAGATCAATGCCAGCGTCTTATATCCCTATGATATTGTGGAACAATATATGTTGAGACGAGAGGGCGAAAACCGGACACTGGAAGCACAGTGGAAGGCATTGCCAGATTATATAAAAAAAGGGGTCAATGTGCTTGTAATGGCAGATACCTCCGGATCTATGGCAGGCAGGCCGATGGCGACATCTGTAGGACTTGCCATTTACTTTGCAGAGAGGAATGTGGGAGAATACCATAACCTGTTTATGACCTTCAGCGGTACGCCTTCCATTATTCCGTTAAAGGGAGATACTCTGTTTCAAAAAGTCATGCACGTGGTGAAATCGCCATGGGGAATGAATACGGACTTAGAAGCAGCCTTTGACTTGGTGTTGGACATTGCAATGAAAGACCATGTACCGCCAGAGGAAATGCCAAAAGGAATTGTGGTTATTTCAGATATGGAAATTGATCGGTGCGGAAACCGTCAGTGGAGCTTTTACGACAAGATGAAGGCCCGGTTTAAGGCGAACGGTTATGGGATTCCGGACATCATTTTTTGGAATGTAAACAGCAGACATGATGTGTTTCATGCTGACAAGAGCCGGGAAGGGGTGCAGTTGGCAAGCGGCCAGTCGGTGACGGTTTTCAAACAGATTCTGGAAAGCTTTGGCTACAATCCAGTTGAGGCAATGGAAAAGGTAATCTACGGGGAACGATATGAATCCATTACTGTAGAATAGAAAAACAGACACAAGGGAAAGGCAGGAGAAAGGAAATGAGGATTGGAATTGTCACCGGGGCTTCCTCCGGTATGGGGCGGGAGGCAGTCATCCAGATCGCAGATCGATTTGGAGAAAAGAAAATCCAGGAGATATGGGTGATTGCCAGACGTCTGGAAAGACTGGAGGAGCTAAGAAAGCAGGTTCCGGTTCCCTTGCGGGTGTTTCCTCTGGATTTGACAGAGGAGAATGCTTTGGATATACTTAGGAGGGAGCTAAAAGAAAGAAAACCAAAGGTGAGCATTCTGGTAAATGCCGCCGGATATGGGAATTTGGGAAATGTAGGTGACGGAGATCTTCTTGAGGAAACTGGCATGGTGCGCTTAAACTGTGAAGCTTTGTGCGGCGTTACCCATGTGGTTCTTCCCTTTATGTCCGATCATGGAAGGATTTTGTTGTTTGCTTCGGCAGCAGGATTTTTGCCCCAGCCCGGATTTGCCGTCTATGCAGCGACCAAGGCATTTGTAATCAGCTTTGGGCGGGCGTTAAACCAGGAACTGAAGCACAGAGATATTGTGGTGACTTCCATCTGTCCAGGACCCGTAAACACGGAATTTTTTGATCGGGAGGGCATGGCCGGGGATTTTCCTTTTTATAAAAAACTTGTTATGGCCAATTGTAAAAAGGTGGTCAAAAAGGCTTTAAAGGAGAGTATGATGGGCAAGGAACTTTCCGTCTATGGGATGGGAATTAAGATGTTTTTTGTTTTGTCCAAAATCATTCCCCATGGATTGCTTCTTTGGGGGATGGAAGGTATGTCTGGTTTTGATAAAACCAAATCCGGCAGCCAAAACAAGCCGGAGGTTTCGGAATGAAACGGGAAAAAGGACAATATGGATATCGGGATAAGATACGTCAGATTCGCTTGGTAATTACTTTGGTACTTGTGGCGGCTATTCTTGCACAGCTGGGTGGCCGATGGTTCACAGACAATCCGGCAGCAAAAAATATTTTGACGGTCATGGCGATTTTAACGGTTCTTCCTATGGCAAATATGGCGTCCCCTCTTTTGGCATCCTGGCGTTACCGGACGCCGCCCAGGGAATTTTATGAGAAGGTTCTTCCCTATGAAGAGAAATGCAAAATTCTCTATGATCTCATTCTTACCACAAAAGAGTTTGTACTGCCCATGGATGCGATTGCAGTCCATCCTCATGGAGTGTATGCTTACTGCACAGGAAAAAACCGAAAGGCGAAAGAAGCAGAGAAGGCTTTAAACGAGCTTTTTAAGGCCAGTCGCCTGGAACCCAATATCCGGATTTTGTGGGATGAGAAAAGTTTTTTTAAACGATTGGAAAGCTTAAAGCCAGCAGATGGGGATGAGGATGGAACCATAGAATATGAAGGGAATGTGCTGAAAAGTTTGTCCATGTAAATGAGTGCTATCATGTTAAGGGATGGAAAGAAGTCCTCATAAAAAACGGGAGAATGTGTATGAAAACGTTCCCCCGTTCTTTTTATGGGGACTTTGTGGCGCTGCTTTGCGTTGTGTAAAGGGGGTTAGGTGATGGAAAGTTTCTGTCATGGAAAAGAAAAGTTTGTGTTTTATGAAAAAATTCGTTATACTAGAGTGTGTCGAAAGACAATGAAAAAATCCGGTCAGAAAGGGGCTGTCTCATATGGGACGTGCAGTGGGAGTTGGACACCAGGATTTTGAGGTGGTGCGAAAAGAGACAGGAAGTATGGGAAGCTTTGGAGGAATACGGACTGTCAGAAAATAAAGAAAAGGTAAAACAATGGTATGATGGTTTTATTTTTGGAAAACAGAGAGAGATTTATAATCCCTGGTCTATTACGAATTATCTTAAGACGCAAACCTTATCCAGTTACTGGACAAATTCCAGTTCCAACCGTCTGGTGGGAACGCTGATTCAGGAAGGAAGTAAAAATCTCAAAATTTCTTTTGAACGTCTTTTACAGGGGGAGAGTATTACCACGGAGATGGATGAACAGATTGTTTATGACCAGCTGAATGAGGAGGCGGCCGTTTGGAGTTTGCTCCTTGCCAGCGGGTATTTAAAAGTAGAAAAGTTTGAGGCTTACATGACGAATTTCGGAGAATGGAAGCAGGAATATGAATTGAAACTGACAAATTTTGAGGTAAAAGTTATGTTTCGGAACATGGTGCGGAATGGTTTGACAATGCTGCTTCTGTTTACAATAATTTTATCAAAGCATTGCTGGAGGGAAATGGAAAGGCCATGAATACTTACATGAATAAAGTGGCTATGACCACCTTTAGCTATTTTGATACTGGGAAGAATCCTTCTAAAGAACCGGAACGTTTTTATCATGGATTTGTGCTAGGTCTTATGGTAGAACTGGCAGACCGGTTTGTTTTGACTTCCAATCAAGAGAGCGGGTTTGGCAGATACGATGTGATGCTGGAGCCAAGAAAACAGGGGGATTTAGGAATTATTTTGGAATTTAAAGTACAGGACACAGATGAGGAAAAGGAACTGACAGATACAGTAAAAGAGGCGCTAAAGCAGATTGACAAGCAGCAATATGAAGCCATTCTTGTGGAAAAGGGAGTTTCAAAAGATAAAATACGTAAGTATGGATTTGCTTTCAGCGGGAAGAACGTATTGATTGGAGATGATTCCAGGAAAAGAGCTTCTTCCTAGTTTGATCCATACTTTAGAAGGGAAGGGGACTAGACATGAGAAGCATCACAATCGGAGAGAGAGAAGCCGGACAGCGGTTGGATAAGTTTTTGGGGAAATATTTCAATTTGGCGGGAAAAGGGTTTCTCTACAAAATGATGCGAAAGAAAAATATAACCTTAAATGGAAAAAAGTGCGATGGTCCGGAAAAGCTTCAGGCAGGAGATGAAATTCGGATGTTTCTGGCTGAGGAGACCATTGAAAAATTTTCCAAAATTCCAGTTGAGATTCCGGAGAGAAAAGCAGGGCTGGATATTATTTATGAAGATGGGAACATTCTTCTCATTAACAAACCAGCAGGAATGCTTTCCCAAAAGGCGAAAGACACCGATGTATCTTTGGTGGAGTATGTGCAGGAGTATCTGCTGGATTCTGGTCAGATGACCAGAGAGGAGCTGCGCTGTTTTCACCCGTCTGTATGCAACCGGCTGGACCGGAATACCAGTGGGCTGGTGGCAGCAGGAAAGACTTTGGCCGGACTGCAGGCGTTGTCTAAAATGTTTCAGGACCGCTCTCTCCATAAGTATTATCTTTGTGTGGTTTGGGGAAAGGTAAAGGAGAAAAAAAGAGTGGAGGGACATTTGGTTAAGAATGAGAAAACAAACCAGGTCCAGATTCTTCCAAAAGGGAAGGAAGGGGTTTTGATCTGCACCGAATACGAGCCGGTGGAATATAAGGATGGATACACGCTGTTAAAGGTGTTGCTAGTAACCGGCAGAACCCATCAGATTCGCGCCCATTTATCTTCTCTTGGACATCCCATTGTAGGAGATTACAAGTATGGAGATCCGGCAGTCAATCAGGCGGCAAAGGAAAAATTCGGGGTAAACTCCCAGATGCTTCACGGCTTTCAAATGGTATTTCCCAGAATGTCCGGTCCCATAAAGGCACTGGGAGGAAAGTCTTTTACAGCTCCTCCACCAAAAGAGTTTGAACGGATATTTGGAGAAAAACTTTTGGAATATATCCAAGAATGTGCCAAAGGAAAGGCAAAAGTGGGTGAGAAAAGAGGAGAAGATGAAAAAGGATAGGTGGGAGAAAGCTGCAAGTGCAGCAGCGGACGTGGCAGGGCGATGTCATTTGCTGCTGCTGCGTTTTTTGACGGCAGCACTGACTGTTTTTTTGATTTTGGTGCCACTGACTGGAATCTGGATGATTTCCAACATGAGGCGTTTTTCCGTGTTTTCCGATTTTTTTGGATATATCCGTCATGGGGCGTCTGTTTTTTCTTTGGTGTCATTTCTTTTTTGTTATGTTGGAATGTTTTTGTCTCTTTTTTGCCTTTGTATTGTGTGCCGGCGGCTTCGGATTGGAAAAAGGCTAATTGTCTGGTGCCTTATGTGGATTCCGGTTTTCAATTACGGTCTGGCATTGTATGTAAATGGTCTGGCAAGAGCAGAGATTGACCACAATGTTCACAAAATTCGTCTGGATGATGTGCGGGTGGAGCAGCATGTGTGTGAAACCAAATATCCGCTTCTTCTGGTTCACGGGGTTGGCTTTCGGGATTACCGCTATTTTAACTACTGGGGGAGGATACCCAAAGAGCTGGTGAGAAACGGAGCAAAGGTTTTTTACGGACATCAGGAGGCATGGGGGACCATAGAGGACAATGGGGCGGCTTTAAAAGAAGAGATTCTTGCGGTCTGTAAAGAAACCGGAGCGGCAAAGGTAAATATCATTGCCCACTCCAAAGGCGGGCTGGATTCCAGGTATTTGATCAGCCAACTGTCGATGGCTCCTTATGTGGCCAGTCTTACCACCATCAACACCCCTCATCACGGTTCGGCGCTGGTGGATTTTCTTATGGGTCTGCCAGATCCTGTATATCGGCAGATCAGCAGTTATATTGACCGGTATTTCAGAAAGTTTGGAGATGTAAATCCGAATACTTATGTGGCCAGCCGCCAGCTTTCCTGCAGTTATATGAACGAATTTAACAAAAAATATCCAGATGGAGAAGGGGTGTATTATCAAAGTTATGCCAGCCTGATGAAACATGGAGCTAGCAGTAAATTATTGTGTATTCCTTATTGGATTTTAAAAAAGCTGGATGGTCCCAACGACGGGCTGGTGACAGCAGAATCGGCCCGCTGGACCAATTTTCAGGGGGTGTTAAAAAACTCATATTTGCGGGGAATCTCCCATGGGGACATGATTGATCTGACCAGAGAGGATTACCGGGGATTTTATGTGTTGGAGTTTTATATTCAACTGGTGAAAAAACTGGCAGAGATGGGATTTTAGTGGAAATTTTCTTGCTGCTTTATTGGTATGTCTTTGGTTGGCAGTAACAAATTTTTGAATTTCGTAAAAAAGATCATGGTTTTCTTGCGGAAAATCGGCTTTCGTGATATAACAATAGAATGTGATTTAGATTTCTACATTAGGAGTGAAGAACTTGAAGATTGGATTGGACGTAGGCTCCACAACTATAAAAACAATAGTCCTGGATGATTCAGGAAAAATCGTGTATTCTGCCTATGAGCGGCATTATTCACAGATTACGGCAAAGACCGCAGAAGCTCTCATAAAAGTCCGGAAAGAGTTTCCGGAAGATACCAGATTTTCTCTGGTTATTTCTGGTTCCGCTGGTATGGGAATGGCTGAGAGCTGTGGGGTGGATTTTGTTCAGGAGGTATATGCCACAAAGGTTGCGGCAGAAGAGAAGGCTCCGGATACGGATGTGATCATTGAGCTGGGCGGGGAGGATGCTAAGATTATTTTTCTCCAAGGGGCCATGGAAGCCAGAATGAACGGCTCCTGCGCCGGAGGAACCGGGGCGTTTATTGACCAGATGGCCACTCTTTTAGGCATTACCCCAGACGAGATGAATGACTATGCCAGAGAGTGTACCAAACTTTACACCATCGCTTCCCGATGCGGTGTGTTTGCCAAAAGCGATATTCAGCCGCTGATCAATCAGGGAGCGGACAAGCGGGATATTTCCGCCAGCATTTTTGGCGCAGTGGTCAACCAGACCATCGGAGGATTGGCCCAGGGGCGGGCGATTGAGGGAAACGTTCTGTATTTGGGCGGCCCGCTGACCTTTATGCCGGAGCTTCGGAAAAGTTTTGACAAAGCCCTTGGATTAAACGGGCATTGTCCGGAAAATTCCCTGTATTTTGTGGCTTTGGGCGCTGCCCTTTGTGCCAAAAAGCCAGTGGATTTGGGGCAGGTGGCAGAAGGGCTTTCCCGATATGAGGCGGTCAATGAATTTCAGACTCTGCCAGCTCTTTTTGAGAGCCAAAAAGAGTATGAGGAGTTTCAGAGACGACATGCAAAAGCAGATGTGAACTATGGGACTTTAAAGGGCTATCAGGGAAAAACCTGGATTGGCATTGATGCTGGCTCCACTACGGTAAAGGCAGTGGTAATTGGAGAGAACAAGGAGATTTTAGACAGCACCTATCTGTCGAACTCTGGCAATCCGGTGCCGATTGTGCGGGAATATCTTATGGGAGTCTACAAGGAATGTCCGAATATCCGAATCCAAGGGGCCTGTGTGACCGGATACGGGGAGGACATTATTAAAAATGCCTTTTCCATTGATTATGGTCTGGTGGAGACCATGGCTCACTTAAAGGCAGCTCAAGAGTTTATGCCAGATGTGGAGTTTATCATTGACATTGGCGGTCAGGATATGAAGTGTTTTAAGATTCACAATTCTGCCATTGACAATATTTATTTAAACGAAGCCTGTTCTTCTGGCTGCGGTTCCTTTTTACAGACTTTTGCAGGGGCGCTTCACTATTCGGCACAAGAGTTTTCAAAGCTGGGATTGTTTTCTAAAAATGCTGTGGACTTAGGGTCTCGGTGTACGGTGTTTATGAATTCCTCTGTAAAGCAGGCGCAAAAAGATGGGGTAAGCACAGAAGATATTTCTGCTGGACTGTCTATCAGTGTGGTGAAAAATGCCATCTATAAGGTGATTCGTCCGGCCAGCATGGATGAGCTGGGAAAGCGGATTGTGGTTCAGGGTGGTACCTTTTTAAATGACGCGGTTTTGCGGGCGTTTGAGCGGGAGATGGGCTTTTTTGTGGTCCGGCCTGTGATTGCAGGGCTTATGGGAGCTTATGGCTGCGCCCTTCATGCCATGGAGCGGCAGGGGGTCAAAAAGAAAGGAAGCCAGATTCTGACCGAGAAAGAGCTTTCGGAATTTACCCATCAGGTGAAAAACGTTCACTGCGGCCTGTGCAGCAACAACTGTCTTTTAAGTGTCAATACGTTTTCCGGCGGAAGGAAATACATAGCCGGAAATAAGTGTGAGCGGCCGGTAACAAAGCGTTCCTCCGACTCGCAGCACAACATTTACAAGTACAAGCAGGAACTTTTGGCTGGATATGCTTCGGTAAAGGGAAAACGCCGGGAAGTGATCGGGCTGCCTTTGGGATTGAATTATTATGAACTGGTTCCCTTCTGGCATAAATTTTTTACTGCTCTTGGATTTGGCGTGGAGGTTTCGCCCTTTTCCAACCGGGAGTTGTATCTGGCAGGGCAGCATTCGATTCCCAGTGATACGGTATGTTTCCCGGCAAAAATGCTTCACGGCCACATTCAGTATTTAAAGGAAAAGCAGGTGGATGCCATTTTTTACCCCTGTATGAGCTTTAATTTTGACGAAGGTTTGGGAGATAATAACTATAACTGTCCTGTGGTGGCCTACTATCCGGAGGTGATTGCAGCCAACATGAAATTTGACTCCAAACCAGTTTTCATCAATGACTATGTGGGACCCCACAAACGGAAATTCTTCCCACAGAAAATGACTGAGCTTTTGGGGAAATATTTTGACGGAATCGATGAGAAGGCCGTCCGGCGGGCCAGTGACCGGGCTTTTTTGGAGCGGGACCGTTTTCTTATGCGGGTGCGGAAAAAAGCGGTGGAAATTATCGGGGAGGCGCGGGCAAAAGGGCGGCGGATTATTGTTCTTGCAGGGCGTCCTTACCATGTGGACCCAGAGATCAACCATGGAATTGACATGCTGATCAATGGATTTGGGGTGTCCGTCATCTCAGAGGACTGTATCAGCCATCTGGTGCATAAGTTCCCGGTGCGGGTGCTGAATCAGTGGATGTACCATGCAAGGCTTTATGCGGCGGCAAAATATGTGTGTACCCAAAAAGATATGGAGTTGGTCCAGTTGGTAAGTTTTGGGTGCGGACTGGACGCCATCACCACCGACGAGGTTCGCAGCATCGTTGAAAAGGGCGGAAAGATTTACACCCAGATTAAGATTGACGAGATCACCAATCTGGGAGCAGTGCGGGTAAGGCTTCGAAGTCTGTTGGCCGCTCTGGATAAAAAGATTGATTAATGAGACGATAGGGAAAGAGAAATGGCAAAGATCAAGCGAGCAAGAAACGGAAGAATCATTTTTACAAAGGAAATGAAAAAGGACTATACCATTTTGGTGCCGGATATGCTTCCGATTCATTTTGAGATTATGAAATATGTATTCCTCAATGAGGGCTATAAACTTGAGCTTTTACGGTCAGCAAACCCGGAAATGAAACAGCTGGGGCTGCGTTATGTTCACAATGACACCTGTTATCCGGCCCTTTTAGTGATCGGACAGTTTTTGGATGCTCTTGAGAGTGGAAAATATGACGTGGATAAGACGGCTCTTTTGATCATGCAGACCGGAGGGGGATGTCGTGCCTCCAACTACATTCATCTGTTGCGGAAGGCGCTGGAAAAGGCGGGTTACAATCAGGTGCCTGTGATTTCCTTTAATCTTTCCGGCGTGGAATATAACAGCGGTTTTTCCCTGACCATTCCCATTATCCGCAAATGCATTGCAGCTGTCATTTATGGGGATCTCCTTATGCTTCTTAGCAATCAGGTGAAGGCTTATGAGGTGAAAAAAGGGGAGGCCAATCAGTTGATTGAAAAATGGGTGGAACGGATTACGGACCAGTTTCAACGTTCCAGAGGTTTTGCCTTAAAAGCCATGAAAGCGAACTTTAACCGGATTATTGCTTCTTTTGCAAAGATTCCCATGAATAAGATTCCCAAGGTAAAGGTGGGAGTCGTGGGGGAAATCTATGTAAAATATGCAAGCTTTGCCAACAATAACCTGGAGGAATTTCTGGCTGAGCAGGATTGTGAGGTCATGGTTCCGGGGCTTTTGGGATTTCTCATGTTTAAGGTGGATGCCCGGATTCAGGATGTGAAGTTATATGGAGGAAGCAAGACAAAACTTGCCATTGCCACGTTTCTTTTGGATTATTTTAAGAAGGTGGAAAAGGCATTTATGGAGTGTGTGGACCGGTATCCGGTGTTTACCCAGCTTTCCAGCTTTGAATCCACCAAACCTTTGGTAGAAGGGTTAATCGGCGTGGGAAACCGTATGGGAGAGGGATGGTTTCTGCCTGCTGAGATGATTGAACTAATCAACCACGGGTATGAGAACATTGTGTGTACCCAGCCGTTTGGCTGCCTGCCTACCCATGTGTGTGGGAAAGGGATGATTCACCGGATTAAGGAATTGTATCCCAAGGCCAATATTGTGCCTATAGATTACGACCCGGGAGCGACCAAGGTAAACCAGGAAAACCGCATTAAACTGATGCTGTCTGTGGCAAGAGAAGCCATGGAATAAGGATGGCTGACAGTGTATCTTTGAGTGGAATCGACCGTCATAAAAAGGCATAAAAACCATGTTTCTGCGAAAAGCTCAGAATCCCTCTTGCATTTTTTGTCAAAAATAATTATAATGTAGAGAAAATATGCTCAGAAAAGGTGGCTTTTTCTATGACGAATGAAACTACGGGTAAGAAAATGGACATCGAGCTGGAGAATCCGGCGGATTTTACCAGTCCGGAGGAATTATACCAGAAATTGATTCGAACCATTCGGAAGTATCACCCTTCGGATGATATTACCATGATTCAAAAAGCATACAAGATTGCCACAGATGCACATAAAGATCAGAAGCGCAAGTCCGGGGAACCTTATATTATTCATCCTTTGTGTGTGGCGATTATTTTGGCAGATCTGGAGATGGATAAAGAGACCATCGCCTCAGGACTTCTCCATGATGTGGTGGAAGACACGGCTATGACCTTGGAGGATACCACACGGGAGTTTGGTTCTGAGGTGGCTTTTTTGGTGGACGGGGTTACGAAACTGACCCAGCTGTCCTGGGATAAGGATAAGGTGGAGATTCAGGCAGAGAACCTGCGGAAGATGTTTCTTGCTATGGCAAAGGACATTCGGGTGATTATCATTAAGTTGGCGGACCGGCTTCACAATATGCGGACCGGAGAGTTTTGGAAGCCGGCAAAGCAAAAAGAAAAAGCCAGAGAGACCCTGGAAATCTATGCGCCTATTGCAGACCGTCTGGGCATTTCCCGGATTAAGACCGAGCTGGATGATCTGTCTTTGCGGTTTTTAAAGCCGGAAGTGTATCACGAGCTGGTGGAGAAGGTGAATTTGCGAAAAGACACCAGAGAGCAGTTTGTCCGGGACATTGTGGACGACGTGAGAAGCCACATGATGGAGGCGGACATTCAGGCAAGTGTGGGCGGACGGGTGAAGCATCTGTTCAGCATTTACAAAAAGATGGTGAATCAGGATAAGACGCTGGACCAGATTTATGATTTGTTTGCCGTCCGGATTCTTGTGGATACGGTGAAGGACTGTTATGCGGCTCTTGGGGTGATTCATGAGCTTTATAAGCCGATTCCCGGCCGGTTTAAGGATTATATTGCTATGCCAAAGCCCAACATGTATCAATCCCTGCACACTACCCTTATTGGAAGCACAGGACAGCCCTTTGAGATTCAGATTCGTACCTTTGAGATGCACCGGACTGCAGAGTATGGCATTGCGGCTCACTGGAAGTACAAGGAAAGCGGCAGCGGCAAGATTGCGGCAGGGGACGAGGAAGCCAAGATGAGCTGGCTGCGGCGGATTTTGGAGTGGCAGCGGGATACGGACGATTCCAGAGAGTTTTTAAGTCTGGTAAAAGGAGATCTGGATTTATTCTCGGATAATGTGTACTGTTTTACTCCGTCAGGGGATGTGAAAAACCTGCCCAGCGGTTCCACGCCCATTGATTTTGCTTATGCCATTCACAGCGCTGTGGGCAACAAGATGGTGGGGGCAAGGGTCAACGGAAAGCTGGTAAACATTGACTATGTGATTCAGAACGGAGACCAGATTGAGATCATCACCTCTCAGAACTCTAAGGGACCAAGCAGGGACTGGCTGACGCTGATTAAGAGCACTCAGGCAAGAAACAAGATCAATCAGTGGTTTAAGACTGAGCTGAAAGAGGATAACATCTTAAAAGGCAAGGAAATGATTGACCGGTACTGTAAGGCCAAGGGAATTAATTTTCCTGAGTTAAACAAGCCGGAGTTTCAGCATAAGGTTATGATGCGGTATGCCTTTAAAGACTGGGATTCGGTGCTGGCCTCCATTGGACACGGAGGGTTAAAAGAAGGCCAAGTCATTAACAAGATGCTGGACGAGCGGGACAAAAAGAACAAAAGTGAGGTCACAGATCAGAATATTTTAGATGGTCTAAGTGACATCAGTTCCCGGGTGCCGGTTTCCCAAAAGTCCAAAAGCGGAATTGTGGTCCGAGGCATTCATGACGTGGCGGTGCGGTTTTCCCGCTGCTGCAGTCCGGTTCCGGGAGATGAGATTGTGGGATTTGTCACCAGAGGCCGGGGCGTTTCCATTCATCGGACGGACTGTATTAACATTATCAACTTACCAGAGGACGAGCGGGTAAGATTGATTGACGCGGAGTGGCAGCAGTCCGGGGAGGATGGAAGCCGGGAACGGTATTCCACGGAGATTCAGATTTATGCCAACAACCGAATTGGAATTTTTGTAGATATATCCAAAGTGTTTACAGAGAGGCAGATTGATATTACCTCTATAAATGTGAGAACCAGCAAGCAGGGAAAGGCAACCATTATCATGACTTTTGATATTCATGGGAAAGAGGAGCTGAACCGTTTGACGGATAAGATTAGGCAGATTGAGGGAGTGCTGGATATTGAGCGGACCGCCGGATAGGTGCGGAGAAGCGCTGCCAGCGCTTTTTCTTTTGGTTTGGGAGAAATCAAAAAGGAGCGAAAGTGATGAGTGATTTTCGAATGGAAACCTTTGTGTTAGGAGATGTGAGTACCAACTGTTATTTGATTTACAACCAAAAAAGCCGGGAGGCTGTGGTGGTGGACCCGGCAGACAACGGGGCCTTTGTGCTGAATAAGTGCCGGGAACTTCAGGTAAAGCCAGTTGCAATCCTTTTGACTCACGGACATTTTGACCACATTCTGGCTGTGGAGGATATTTGCAGGGCTTTTTCCTGTCAGGTATACGCCGGAAGGGAGGAGGACCGGCTTTTGCAGGATTCGTCCATGAATTTAAGCACAATGATGGGAACGGAAAGAACCATTGTGTGTGCGGATGTTCTAGTAAAGGAAAAAGATGAGCTTTCTCTGGCTGATTTTAAATGGAACGTATTGGAAACCCCAGGACATACGGCTGGTTCGGTCTGTTATTATATTCCGTCGGAGCAGGTACTTTTCAGCGGCGATACTTTGTTTGCCGGCTCCCTGGGACGAACCGATCTGCCTACAGGAGACCAGAAAGCAATTGTTTCTTCCATCCGGGAGAAGCTTCTCCCCTTGCCGGAAGAGACAAAGGTTTTTCCAGGACATGGGGAGGGAACCACCATTGGGCGGGAGAGAAGATATAATCCAGTTCGCATGTACGGAGGAGGAAAATAGACAAACAGTAAAAGCTTCACAAAAAGACCGTGTAAGAGGGAGAGAAAACGGAAGACGGAATTATGATTGGAATTTTATTGAATGATAATGCGTATGAGCAGGATATCCGGGAGCTGTTGATGGCGTTTTTTCCGGGAAGAGATTTTGTGTATGAAGAGATACCGGGGCTGGAGCTGTGTCTGGTGGGAAGAGTCAACGAAAGCCGGAACCAGTTTCGGATGCAGATGATATTTCGCGGGGATCACTCCACTTTGATTTGGGGAGACTCCCCGGCAGAGCAGTGGGAGTTAGATCATTTTGACGAACCTGTTTTTGTGGATTATGACAATCGGACCGAGGCCAAAAATAAGATTAAGCGGAGACTTTATGCGATTTTAAAGGAACTGACCGGCAAAAGTCTGCCATGGGGTTCTCTGACCGGAATACGTCCGGCAAAGATTGCCCTTTCCTGTTTGAAAGAGGGGATGGGGGAACGGGAGATCTTTGATTTTATGAAGACAAACTATTTTGCCAGCGATGAGAAAATCCGGCTGTGCGTAGAGATTGCTGTGAAAGAACGGGAACTGTTGGGAAAGGTAAAAGAGCTTACTTTGGAAAAGCCAGATTGTTGGGGGATAGAAAAAGGGTACAGTCTTTATGTGGGGATTCCTTTTTGTCCCACCACCTGCCTTTATTGTTCCTTTACTTCCTACCCCATTGAAAAGTGGCAGGGACGGCTGGGAGAATATTTGGATGCTTTATTTTTGGAGCTGGATTATGTGGCGGCAAAAGCGGGAAAACATCCTTCCTCTGTATATGTGGGAGGAGGTACTCCAACTTCTCTGCCGGAACAGGAGCTGGAAAAGCTGATGAAAAAGCTGACGGACACCTTTGATTGTGGCAAAGCCCTGGAGTTTACGGTGGAGGCCGGACGTCCGGACAGCATTACCAGGGAAAAACTTCAGATTTTGAAAAAGTATGGTGTGACCCGGATTTCCATTAATCCTCAGACCATGAATCAGTCTACCTTGGACCGGATTGGACGCCGCCATAAGGTGGAAGAGGTAAAGGAGCAGTTTCTTCTGGCCAGAGAGCTGGGGTTTGACAATATTAATATGGATTTGATTGTGGGTCTGCCAGAGGAAGATGCAAAAGATTTAAAACAGACAATGGAGGCGGTGAAGGCCCTGGCTCCGGACAGTCTGACCATCCATTCTCTGGCAGTAAAGCGGGCGGCAAGGCTGAATACCATGAGGGAAGACTATAAGGACTATAAGATCATTAACACTCAGGAAATGATTCAGATGACAGCCCAGTATGCCAGGGATATGGGGCTGGAACCCTATTATTTGTACCGTCAGAAAAATATGGCCGGCAATTTTGAAAATGTAGGGTATGCCAAACCAGAAAAGGCGTGTATTTATAACATTTTGATGATGGAAGAACAGCAGACGGTTATTGGCTGTGGGGCTGGCACTACCACAAAACGGGTGATTTCAGGAGAAAATCGGATTGAGCGGGCAGAGACCGTAAAAAATGTGGAACAGTACATGGAGCGGGTGGAAGAGATGATTGCCCGGAAGGAACGGCTGTTTGGAGAGGAATTATCATGAAGGGGACAGCCATTTCCAGATCCAAAGATCTGTGGCATTATTGCACCGAAGATCATGTCCGGACCATGCTGCTTTCCTTTCGTCTCCTGGGAGATTGCGACTGGCCAGAGGAAAAAATCCTGGCATGTCTGTATGCTTTAAGCAATCACACCGAAGATCATTATAAGAGAATCCAAATTCCAAAAAAATCCGGCAAAACAAGAACTCTTCTTACGCCAGACCCCCTTTTAAAATATGTTCAGAGAAATCTTCTCCACCATGTGCTGGATGGGCTTTCTCTGGCGGATTGTGCCACTGCATACCGGAAAAACAGGGATGTCTTATACAAAAGGGGAGGGCAGGGAAACAGAGAAGAGAACGCTTATAAAGAGAGCTTTGGCATTGTGCCAAATGCCCGGATTCATGTGGGAAAACCATTGGTTATGAAACTGGATATTGTAGATTTTTTTGGAAATATTACCTTTCCCATGGTACTCCATCAGGTATTTCCGGCGCGGATGTTTCCTCCGGCAGTGGGGAATCTGCTGACTTCTCTGTGTTGCTGCGGGGAATATCTCCCACAGGGAGCGCCTACTTCACCAGCAGTTTCCAACCGGGTGATGAAGCCTTTTGATGAATTTATGGAGGCTTGGTGCAGAGAGAGAAGGATTTCATACAGCCGGTACAGTGATGATCTTACTTTTTCCGGAGATTTTTCTCCGAAAGAAGTAAGGGGAAAGGTGAAAGGTTTTCTTGGGGTTTATGGATTTGAACTGAACCGGAAAAAGACCCGGATTCTGTCTTTTAGTACCAGGCAAAAAGTCACCGGACTGGTAGTCAATGAGAAGGCTCAGACGTCTAAGGAGTATCGAAGAAAGTTAAGGCAGGAGATTTATTACTGCAGGCGGTTTGGGGTAAAGGAGCATTTGCAGTTTCAAAACAAGGGGGAACCGGTTTGTGAGGCTGACCAGGAGCGCTATCTTTACAGACTTCTTGGAAAGGTAAATTATGTTCGAATGACCCGACCGGAGGATGAATGGTTTTTGGAAGCCAGACAGTGGCTGAAAGGAATGTTGTGAATCTGCATGAATTTTATGGAAAACTACACGGTCCGCAGCTGAGCAATCGGTGGTATTGCTTTGCTGCGGACTTTTTATAATATAGATCGGTGGTTTTGTTATATCTTGTCCGCCAAAGAACTCATACGGAATTTAGTTCTGTAATTTTGGATGGCTTTGATAATGGTTTCCAAAAGAAGAGGGACTTCAATGGGTTTTGGCAAATGGGCATCCATGCCGCATTCAATGGACTTTTTCCGGTCGCTTTCAAAAGCGTCTGCAGAAAGAGCTACAATGGGAAGGCTGGCCAAAGCCGGGGATTCTAACTGGCGGATGGCGATGGCGGCCTGTCTGCCATCCATGACCGGCATCTGAATATCCATTAAAATCAGAGCAAATTCTCCAGGTTTGGACTTGCTTATTTTTTCCAAGGCAATCTGTCCGTTTTCGGCAGTTTCAATGTGAAAGCCCAATTCTTCCAGAAGATCTGTGGCAATCTCCAGATTGATTTCATTGTCTTCCACCAGAAGAATTTTCTGGTCGGATAACAGGGCGGCTAGGTCTATAGCTTTTACCGGGGACTGAGTCGGCTGCTTAGCAGTGGGGAGCTGGAGGGTGACTGTAAAGGTGCTTCCCTTATGAGGAGCGCTGTCTGCTTTAATCTGTCCTCCCATGGTTTCCACCATATTTTTGGCGATTGCCAAACCAAGTCCCATACCGTGTACGCCGCTCATGGTGGTGTTTTTTTCCCGCTCAAACGGTTCAAAAATGTGCTCCAAAAATTCCTTGCTTATACCAATTCCGGTATCTTGGACCACAAATTGGTACAACCCGTATCCTTTGGCTGGGGTTTCCTCCTCTGTGACGGACAAATGGATGCTGCCGCCGTTTGGGGTGTAGGTTACTGCATTGTTCATCAGATGCCAGAGAATCTGCCTAAGTTTATCCGAATCTCCCCATACCGTGGAATGGATTACATGTTCTGTGTCAAGAAAAAGGGCAATGTTTTTGGAGGATGTCTGGGAAAGAAGATTTTCTTTCATATCCTCCATAAGACTGCACAGGTTAAATTTGTTTTCGGAAATCTGAATGTGGTTTGCTTTGGTCCATGATATTTCCAGTACTTTGTTAATTAAATCCAGAAGCTGTTGTCCGGAAGATTCGATTTTGTCCACATAATTCCAGACCGGTCCATGGTCATCCAGGTGTTTCTTGGCCAGAAGCGCAAAGCCTAAAATGGCGTTTAAGGGAGTGCGCATATCATGGGACATATTGGACAGAAAGGTGTTTTTGGCAGTTATGGCCAAATTGGCATTTTTCAGGGCATCCTTTAACAGCTGTTTTTGCTCCATTTCTCTGCGGAACTCTTTATCAATGCGCCGGTATCCCATGACAATCTGAGAAATGTGGCCGGACTGCCCTACATTGACAATGCGAAGCTGCAAATACTGCATTTCCCCCCGAAAGAGTATTCGGTAATTGATGGAATAGGCTTTGTTTTCCTTTAAACGTCTGCGGATGGCTTCTGGGGAGGTGGCGGCGCGAACCAGGGAACGGTCATCTGGGTGGACCCACATTTGGATATAATCCGAAATATACCAGAGAAACTCCCGCTCCTGAAAGCGCTTTTCAAATTGCATTTCCGTACGGCAGCTTAACCGATAAGGAATAATCCGGTTGGTGTCAAGATCTGCATACAGGATCGATTCGTAATTGACTCCCAGTCCCTCGATGACTTCCAGACGTTGTAAATGTTCCTGATTGATTAGATTCCGCTCATTATTAAACTGTTGAATCAGGCGTTGTATTTTTTCTTCTTTTTCCAGTAATTCCAGATTTTGCAGGATTTGCTGTTCTTTTCGTTCGGTTGCATCTCCTGCAAAAACATAAAAAATATCTCCAACGGAAGGAAGATGGACGAAATGGCCATAATCTTCAATCCAGCGTATCATCCCGTCTTTTCGGACAATCCGGTATTCCACATAATCCATGTCATGTTGATTTTCACGGATTTGGGCCTGTATGCTCTTTTCCACTTCTTCCAGATCTTCCTGGTACACAAGGCCGCGAAAAGAGTTGCCGGTTAAATCACGAAATTCCTCCATGGTTTCGCACAGGAAGATTCTAAGAAGCGCTTTGTTGGCATAGAGAATTTCCTCATTTCCGTCTGCACGGTAAATCAGAAGGCCGCCTGGCATTTCATCCATAAGCTGAATGATTTCACGGGCAGTCAGAAGTGATTCCATTAAATTGTGCTCTGCTCTTAATTCTTCCATCCTTTTGATTCCTCCCATGTATTTTTCGAAAGCTATTGTAACATAAAATTTCGGGTATGTCATCAGCCAGATGGGGAAAATAATGGTGGATTGTTTTCTTTTCCATCCTTTCGGAAATATTCGCAGAATATTCCAAAAACCATTTGACAAATTTCTAATCTTATATTATACTATGGGAGATGTCGAGGCGTGGCTCAGTTTGGTAGAGCGCTGCGTTCGGGACGCAGAGGCCGCAAGTTCGAATCTTGTCGCCTCGATGGGTTATAAAATAGGATTACGGCCTCATGGTCAAGCGGTCAAGACGACGCCCTCTCACGGCGTAAACCCGGGTTCGATTCCCGGTGAGGTCATAAGATGGAAGATGCTTTGGAACGATTCAGAGCATCTTTTTTTTGTGGGAAAAAACAGGTGTATTTGACATTTTCGGGAAAATATGTTATCTTCTATTACAAGGTACCTTGCAATAGAGGGAGGTGATTGTTATTCTTATCCATTGTCAAATTTGTGAGGAAAATTGTCCGATGGAAGATCTAAGATGTCAACAAGGAAAAGAGTACGAGATTTTAAGTCAGTCTCGTCATGAGACTTCGGAGAATAAGTTGTTTGCCTTGTTCTATAAGCTCAGCCATTTGTTTATTCACCGAAGGGGTCAGGATCAGGGGAAGAACCGTATTCTGGCGATTTTGCGCCACCATGGAGATATGACTCAGCGGGAGCTGCTGGACCATACGGATATTCGTTCCGCTTCTTTAAGCGAACTTTTGGCAAAAATAGAAGCAAACGGAGATATTCACAGGGAGCGCAGCAGGAAAAATGCCCGCAATGTTAATATTTGCCTGACCGAAAAAGGAAAAGCGGCGGCAGAACAGATTCATAAAGAAAATTTGCTTCTTTCGGATGAACTTTTTTCTTGTTTAAACAATGAGGAGCAGGTACAGCTGGAACATATTTTAATAAAATTGATTATCAACTGGAAGAAGGAGAAGAAATGATGATTATTGATTGCCATTCCCACCATATCAGCGCCCCCTATAATACCAATTATCTTACCTGGGCAAAAGAAACGGGACATAGAGATTATGGTCCGCCTTATCTTTGGAACAATCCTGTTTTTGAAGACATTTCCAAACGAATTGATATAATGAAGGAGAATCATATTACTTATTCCGTTATTACTTACAGTTCCAACATTGTGCAGATTGTGGACAGCGCTGCTGTCAATGGATTGTCCCCAAAAGAGGTGGTGTCTGACTTAAATAATAAGGCCCATGAAACGGTGTTAAATCATGCTGAATCGATTGGAGCAACCGCTCTGATTGATCTGCGGCTGGGGGATGAGGCTCTTGCAGAAATGGAGCGTACTTGTGACTGGGCGCTTGGATTTTCTGTTTTGACGGCTTATCACATGGGACAGAAGCTGGCTTTTTTGGATGACCCTGCTTTCCTGCCTTTCTGGGAGAAGGCTGAAAGATTGGGAAAGCCGGTATTTATTCACTTCAGCAGTCTGTATAAGATTCATGATAAGGAACTTTTGATGCCGGGATATATGAATGACTCCATGTTGTGTGCAGGTATGGGACAGCTTATGGAAGATTCTCTTTGTATTAGCCGTCTGGTTTTAAGCGGACTGTTTGATCGTTTTCCCGGATTGAAAGTGGTGCTTGGGCAGCTGGGAGGTATGTACCCATTTATGTTAGAACGTTTTGAGATGCTTTATCACATGCACAAAAATGGAGCGGACAAAAAAGGACTGAATGTGACAGAGCCATCCGATTTGGATCATTTCCTTCGAAATTATAAAAACTATACAGATAATATTTATGTGGATACCCATTCTATGAGCGTGAGTGGAATCCGGTGTGCGGCAGAGATTTTGGGAGAGGACAAAATTCTTTTTGGTTCAGATTTGCCGATTACACCCAAATCCTGGGGGATTGAGAGAGGGATCGAGGAAATTCAAAAAAGCGTCCTGAAGGATTCGGTAAAAGATAAGATTTTTTATGCCAATGCCAGGAAGCTTTTGAAGTTACAATGCGTTTAGTTTTATAAGCAACGATTTTGGCAGCGCTTTATTTTGGTTTATTTTTGCAAGTAATGGTGAAACTGTTTTTCAACAATTCCGAAGAACCAAATTTATTGTGGGACATAGTATATAGTAAGCCAAGCATTTACAGAAGGATTTCCAATATTTGCCTTTGGTATAAAGATGGAAAGTTTCTGAAAAGGTAAGGCGGCTTTTATGTTCAGGAAGGAGAATATTATGTTTCCAGGAGAATTAAACGGATGTAATGGTATGAATAACTGGAATTGTGAGGAATGGAACGGGGGAGGGGCCAATGGGGAGAATTTTGGTTCCATGGCAGGTGAACGAGGAAATTATTGCCACAATTCATGCAGCGGAAATTGCTGTTGTGTAGGACCCAGGGGTCCTAGAGGATGCCCTGGTCCCCAGGGACCAAGAGGATTTCAGGGTCCCATGGGAGCGCCAGGTCCTATGGGAATGCAGGGTCCCATTGGTCCTCAAGGTCCAGCAGGAGCTGTAGGTCCTACGGGTCCTCAGGGAGCAGTTGGAGCACAAGGTCCGGTGGGAGCGACGGGTCCTCAGGGACCAGCAGGAGCGCAGGGTCCGGTGGGAGCGACGGGTCCCCAGGGACCAGCTGGGGCGCAGGGACCAGCGGGAGCAGCAGGTCCCACAGGCCCTCAAGGACCGGCCGGAGCGCAGGGACCAGCGGGAGCAACCGGTCCCCAAGGTCCGGCAGGAACAGCAGGCGCTACTGGAGCACAAGGACCAGTGGGAGCAGCAGGTCCCACTGGTCCCCAAGGTCCGGCTGGGGCGGCAGGTGCAACTGGTCCAGAAGGCCCGGTGGGAGCACAGGGTCCAGTAGGAGCAACTGGTCCGGA
The DNA here is from genome assembly GCA_009911065.1 of Clostridiaceae bacterium. GTDB lineage: Bacteria > Bacillota > Clostridia > Lachnospirales > Lachnospiraceae > Brotaphodocola. The sequence goes on from QXWR01000033.1 coordinate 51,990, forward strand.
AGGTCCCGCAGGAGCCGTAGGTCCGGTAGGAGCAACGGGTCCGGAAGGTCCGGCAGGAGCAGCAGGAGCCACAGGTCCTCAAGGTCCGGCGGGAGCAGCAGGAGCCACAGGTCCCCAAGGTCCGGCGGGAGTAGCAGGTCCAGCAGGCCCCACGGGACCGGCAGGAGCAGCGGGAGCAGCAGGTCCTACAGGTCCAGAAGGTCCGGCAGGAGCAGTAGGAGCCACAGGTCCCCAAGGTCCGGCGGGGGCAGTAGGTCCCACAGGCCCGGAAGGTCCTCAAGGTCCAGTAGGCCCCACGGGTCCAGAAGGTCCGGCAGGAGCAGCAGGAGCAGTAGGTCCCACGGGTCCGGCGGGAGCAGCAGGCGCCACAGGCCCAACCGGTCCGGCCAATGGTCTCCAGGCGTATGGAGGCTTATACAGCACAGCGCCTCAAACGCTGAATCTCACTGTGGGAGGCACAACACAGATTCCACTTGCAACAACTACGCCAGAAAGCGGAGTAACCTATACACCGGCCAACAGTATTACGGTTACAGAAGCAGGTACGTATGAGATTAATTATTCCACCACGTTGACGGCAGCAGTGGCAACAACAATTACACTTGCGGTAAGAACCAACGGAACGAATATTCCAAGTGCAACAATTTCCCGGTTGTTGTCGGTTGCCACCAGCTCCCTGTTTAATGGAAGTACGGTTGTGACTCTGGCAGCAGGGGATGTGATTGATATGGCGCTGTCCGCAGTTCTGGCTGTGGGGATTACCCTTGGCAGCGGCGTCAATGCAACTTTGACTGTGAAAAAACTGAACTAAAGCATTTAACGGAAGAGACAGAAAAAGACAGGTGAATCACTCACCTGTCTTTTTCTGCGCCTGATATTGGCGGACCAGTTTTTGAATCTTTTCAGTAGAAGATAAAGCAGCCTCTATGGAAACATCATGGTTAAAAGAATTGATGATTGCCGCCAAATATCGGCCCATATCGGCTTCCAGATACCATTCCCGGTCAAAAAGGGCCAAAGGACGGTAATTTAAGTTGGTAGTAATCACATAGTCAATATATCCTTTTTCATAAAAATCGTCAAACTTTTCCAAACCGCCGGTGAAAAGGCCGAAGGTGCAGCAGATGATGACTTTTTTTGCTTTCCGTTCTTTTAATGCTCTCGCCGTATCCAGCATACTTTCTCCGGAGGCAATCATATCATCAATGATTAACACCGTTTTTCCCTCCACGGAGGAACCAAGAAATTCATGGGCCACAATGGGATTTCTCCCGTCAATAATCCTGGAATAATCCCGCCGTTTGTAAAACATTCCCATGTCCACACTCAAGTTGTTGGCAAGATAGACAGCCCGGTTCATGGCTCCCTCATCGGGACTGATCACCATGAGATGATCTTTGTCAATCTGCAGGGAAGGATCATGGCGAAACAAGGTTTTGACAAACTGGTAGGTGGGCATGAAATTGTCAAAGCCGCTTAGGGGAATGGCATTTTGCACCCGCGGGTCATGGGCGTCAAAGGTGATAATGTTGGAGACTCCCATGGAGACTAATTCTTTTAAGGCCATGGCACAGTCTAAGGATTCCCGTTTGGTTCGCTTGTGCTGACGTCCTTCATAGAGAAAGGGCATGATTACATTAACCCGGTGGGCAGTGGCAGCAGATGCACCGATAATCCGTTTTAAATCCTGAAAATGATCATCTGGGGACATGTGATTTTCATAACCGCAGACCGAATAGGAAATGCTGTAATTGGTTACATCCACCATCACAAACAGGTCTGCGCCACGAACGGATTCCTGAATCACCGCCTTGGCCTCTCCGGACCCAAACCGAGGGCAGGCACATTTGAGAAGATAGGAATCAACATGATACCCCCGGTAATTCAAATCTTTCTGTCGGCGGATCAATTCTTCCGTGTCATTTTTCCGATATTCAACAATATGTTGATTGACTTGCCGCGCAAGGGTCTGACAACTTTCTAACGCCGCAATTTTTAAGGGGGCAATCGGCAAAATGTCGTTGAATACGTAATGATTTGCCATGAGGGACTCCTTTCGGAATAAAGAGTTGCAAAAATACTGCACTACCTTACTTATAGCATTTGCCAAGGACAAACGTCAATAGGAAGTGTCGAATTTTGCAAAAAAAAACAAAAATCCGTTCCTTTACAAACAAGGGGATTGTTGTTATGATAAGAAAAGAACAAGAGAGGAAGGTTCCATGAAAAATAAGAGACATATAATTCAGGCAGTAGAACCAGGGTCCATTGCAGAAGAGCTGGAGCTGGAGCCAGGAGATGTGCTGCTGAAAATCAATGGCAATGAGATTGAAGATGTTTTTGATTACAAGTATTATGCAGACAGCGAAAGCATGGTCATGTTGGTGGAAAAGGCAGACGGGCAGCTGTGGGAGCTGGAGACAGATCACGATTATGAAGATTTGGGGATTACATTTGAAAATGGACTGATGAGCGATTATAAATCCTGCTGCAACCGATGTATTTTCTGCTTTATTGACCAGATGCCGCCGGGAATGAGAGAGACATTGTATTTTAAAGATGATGATTCCCGTCTGTCTTTTTTACAGGGCAATTACATTACCCTGACCAATATGAAAGATTCGGATATTGAACGGATTATCCGGTTTCATTTGGCTCCCATTAATATCTCAGTTCATACCACTAACCCTGAACTTCGCTGCAAAATGCTCCATAACCGGTTTGCAGGGGAGGCGTTAAAACGGATGGACCGTCTTTTTGAAGCCAAGGTGCCGATGAACGGGCAGATTGTGTTGTGCCGGGGAATCAACGACAAAGAAGAGCTGGGGAAGACGATTGGAGATTTGGCAAAATATCTGCCGTATATGGAAAGCGTGTCTGTGGTTCCCGTAGGACTGTCCAAGTTTCGGGAAGGTTTGGAGCCTTTGGAGCCATTTGACAAAGAAGCGGCGGAGGAAGCTTTGGAAATCATTGAAGAATGGCAGAAAAAGATTTTTAAAGAAAACGGGACCCATTTTATCCATGCCAGCGACGAGTTTTATATTTTGGCAGAGAGAGAGCTTCCAAAAGCCTCCCGTTACGATGGGTATCCTCAGCTGGAAAACGGAGTGGGGATGTTAAGACTTTTAGACTGTGAGGTGACAGAAGCTCTAAATGAACCGATTCCGGCAAATCCACAGGAAGAGATTATATCCATTGCCACTGGGTATCTGGCCTATCCTTATGTGAAAAAACAGGCGGAAAAGATCACCAAAAAATACCCACAGAAAAAAGTGGATGTATATGCCATCCGGAATGATTTTTTTGGCGAGCAGATTACTGTGGCAGGACTTTTGACCGGACAGGATATAATAAATCAGCTAAAGGGCAAAAATTTGGGACAGCGGCTTTTGCTTCCATCCTGTATGTTTCGCAGGGGAGAAGAGGTGTTTTTGGACGATATTACCCGTGTGGAAGTACAAAATGCTTTACAAGTTCCGGTAAATATTGTAAAATCAGGCGGTCAGGATTTGGTTTATGGGATTTTGGGGGTTTCAAAACCAGAGAAAGACCAAGAAAGCCCGGACTTTAATCATGGGTATGAGCCGGAGGAGATTTTATGGAATGGTTAAAATGTAACCGGTCAGATGGGGAGTTTCAGGAATAGGAGAGAGTGATGAGTAAGCCGATTGTTGCCATTGTGGGTCGTCCCAATGTGGGAAAATCCACCTTGTTTAATGCTCTGGCAGGAGAGAGCATTTCCATAGTGAAAGATACTCCTGGCGTGACCAGGGACCGGATTTATGCGGACTGCACCTGGCTGAATATGAATTTTACGTTAATTGACACCGGCGGAATTGAGCCGGACAGCAAGGATGTGATTTTGTCCCAAATGCGGGAACAGGCACAGATTGCCATTGATACGGCTGATGTGATCCTGTTTCTTGTGGATGTGCGCCAGGGGCTGGTGGATTCGGATTTTAAGGTGGCGGACATGCTGCGCCGGTCAGGAAAGCCAGTGGTGCTGGCTGTGAATAAGGTGGACAGTTTTCAGAAATTTGGAAATGACGTGTATGAGTTTTATAACTTGGGAATCGGGGAGCCTTTTGCTGTGTCTGCTGCTTCCCGGCTGGGAATCGGAGATCTGCTGGATGAAGTGACAAAACATTTCCGGGCAGAACAGCTTATGGAGGCGGAGGATGACCGGCCGCGGGTGGCGATTGTGGGAAAGCCCAATGTGGGAAAATCTTCCATCATCAACAAAATCACCGGGGCCAACCGGATGATTGTGTCGGATATTGCCGGAACTACCAGGGATGCAGTGGATACGGAGGTGGTTTTTGACGGAACTGAGTACGTATTCATTGACACGGCAGGGCTTCGGAGAAAAAGCAGAATCAAGGAAGATTTGGAGCGGTACAGCATTATCCGGACCGTGGCTGCGGTGGAGCGGGCAGATGTGGTGGTGCTGGTGATTGACGCGGTGGAGGGAGTCACTGAGCAGGATGCCAAAATCGCAGGGATTGCCCATGACCGGGGCAAGGGAATCATTATTGCAGTAAATAAGTGGGATGCCATTGAAAAAAATGATAAGACCATTTATGAATATACGAAAAAAGTCCAGGATATTTTGTCGTTTATGCAGTATGCGGAAATTTTGTTTATCTCGGCTGTGACCGGACAGCGGCTGTCAAAGTTATTTGAACTGATTGACGTGGTGCGGCAGAATCAGAATTTAAGGGTGGCAACCGGGGTGCTTAACGAGATTATGACTGAGGCTGTAGCCTTACAGCAGCCCCCTTCTGACAAGGGCAAACGGCTGAAGCTGTTTTACATGACTCAGGTAGCGGTAAAGCCTCCTACTTTTGTGATTTTTGTCAATGACAAGGAACTGGCACATTTTTCTTATATACGATATCTGGAGAACCGGATTCGGGAAACTTTTGGATTTAAGGGGACGGCTCTCAAATTCCTTATTCGGGAGCGGTCCGGAAAGGAGCAGTAAATGGAACGTGTGATTTGTCTGGCAATTGGGTATGTGTTTGGTCTGTTTCAGACGGGGTATCTTTACAGTAAAGCCCATCATATGGATATCCGCAATTACGGGAGCGGCAATTCCGGCAGCACCAATGTACTGCGGGTGATGGGAGTAAAGGCAGGATTTATTGTATTTTTGGGGGATTTTTCCAAAACGGTTCTGGCTTGTCTTCTGACCCGGAAGTTATTTGGTGTACAGACGGATATGATGTATGTATTTCTTTTGTACACTGGTTTTGGGGTGGTCCTTGGACACAATTTTCCCTTTTATATGGGATTTAAAGGGGGAAAGGGAATTGCGGCTTCCGCAGGTCTTTTGGCAGCCACTGACTGGCGTGTAATGCTTGTGTGCCTGATTGTGTTTGTGGCTGTGGTGGCCATTACCCGGTATGTGTCTTTAGGGTCCATTCTGGTGATGATTTTGTTTTTTGCAGGGATGGTATTTTTTGGTTCCCGCGGCGATTATGGCCTTGGGGCGGCGGCTCTGCCGGAATTTTACGGAATTGCCGCGGCGATTGCTCTGATGGGCATATGGAAGCATCGAAGCAATATTGGACGGCTTTTAAAGGGAACGGAAAATAAGTTAGGAGCGAAAAAAACCACAACTTGATGCTTTCCGTGCAACTTCACTATAGTAAATTCTTAAATTTCCTGCATAAAAGTTCTTGACAATGGATTTTTATACGACTATAATGGTTTTCAGCTTAAAAAGCTCGGTTTTTTGTATGGGCAAGAGACCGTTTCCATGAAAAAGAGGAGGAAAACATTATGAAAAAGTTTGTTAGTTTAGGACTTGCAGCAGTACTTACCGCTTCCCTGACAGCTTGCGGCGGCGGTTCCGGAGATTCTTCTGCTACAACAGCTCCGGCAGCAGGCGGAGATACTTCCACCACCACAGCTGCAGCAGGAGATGATTCTGGAGATGCTCCGGTGGCAGAAGGCGGCACATTTAAGCTGGGTGTAATCGGACCTTTGACCGGACCGGCGGCTGCATACGGAATCGCTGTGCAAAACGGCGTGGATTTGGCTGTGAAGGAGATCAATGCTGCTGGCGGCGTCAACGGCGCTATGCTGGAGATGAATTCTCAGGATGATGAGCATGATCCGGAAAAGTCAGTAAATGCTTACAATAACTTAAAGGACTGGGACATGCAGATTTTGGTTGGCGCAGTTACTTCCAAACCCTGTATTGCCGTTGCGGCAGAGTCTGCCAATGACAATTTGTTCCAGATTACTCCTTCTGGTTCTGCCGTGGAATGTGCAGCTCCGGAAAATGTATTCCGTGTATGTTTTGCTGACCCGGCACAGGGTACGGCTTCTGCCCAGTACATTGGCGATCACAAGCTGGGAACCAAAATTGCCATTATCTATGACAGCTCCACAGAATATTCTGCCGGAATCCGGGAGTCCTTTGTGGCTGAGGCCGCCAATCATGGACTGGAGATCGTTGCAGATGAAGCTTTTACAGCAGACACCAACACCGATTTTTCCGTACAGCTGGACAAGGCAAAAGAGGCTGGGGCAGATCTGGTATTTATGCCCATTTACTATCAGGAGGCTTCTGTGATCTTAAAGCAGGCCAGTGATAAAGAATTTGCACCTGTATTTTTCGGTGTGGACGGCATGGATGGAATTTTGAGCGTAGAGAACTTTGACACCAGTTTGGCTGAGGGTGTGATGCTTCTGACTCCTTTCTCTGCCACAGAGGAGAGCAGCAAGGCATTTACAGACGCTTATGTAGCTGCTTACGGCATTGAGCCGAACCAGTTTGCAGCAGATGCCTATGATGCAGTATACGCAGTGAAAGCTGCTGCCGAGAAGGCTGGCATTACTCCGGATATGGATGCATCTTCCATCTGTGACGCCATGAAGACAGCTATGACAGAGATTTCCATTGACGGTTTGACCGGCGAGGGAATGACTTGGGATGCAGCTGGCGAGACCGGCAAGGCTCCTAAGGCTGTGAAGATTGTCAACGGCGTGTATGAGATGCAGTAATCGTTGATATAAGTAAAATGCAGTATCCAACAGGGGGAGGGTCGAAGAGGACATCCCCCTGTTGTCGTACTGGTTTGGAGTGCATTGGAGACGGATTTTTGCTTGCACATTGGTTCTTCCTATGTTATAATTCGACTTATATTTTGTTTTGCCAAGCAGGTGACAATGGCTTGGAACTCTGTTTTTGACAGGTTTTATGAGAAAAGATGAAGAGGGGTAGGTTTCATGAGTTTTCTGTCGTATTTGATCAATGGAATCAGCCTGGGCAGCATTTATGCCATTATCGCTTTGGGCTATACTATGGTGTATGGAATTGCGAGAATGCTGAATTTTGCCCATGGGGACATTATTATGGTGGGAGGGTTTGCCATTTTTACAGTGGTCAGCACCCTGAACCTGCCGCCGGTGCTGGGGATTTTGACAGCAGTGACGGTCTGTACCATTTTGGGAGTGACGATTGAGCGGGTGGCATACCGTCCTTTGCGGGGTGCGTCTTCTCTGGCGGTTTTGATTACAGCCATTGGGGTCAGCTACCTGCTGCAGAATGTAGCGCTTCTGATTTTTGGCTCCAATGCCCGTCAGTTTACTTCTGTGGTTACTTTGCCGAATTTGAAACTGGCAGACGGCGCCCTAACCATTTCCAGCGTTACCATTGTGACGATTATTTCCTGTATTGTCATTATGATTGGTCTGACTTCTTTTATTAACAAGACCAAGGTGGGACAGGCTATGCTTGCGGTATCTGAGGACAACGGAGCCGCCACTTTGATGGGAATTGATGTGAATCGGACCATTGCCATTACCTTTGCTATTGGTTCCGCTCTGGCGGCTGTGGCAGGAGCTTTGTTGTGTTCCACCTATCCGTCCCTGACTCCGTACACTGGTTCCATGCCGGGAATCAAGGCGTTTGTGGCAGCTGTGTTTGGCGGGATTGGTTCGATTCCAGGAGCATTAATCGGCGGCATTTTGCTGGGTGTAATTGAAAATCTTTCCAAAGCCTATATATCCTCTCAGCTTTCCGATGCCATTGTGTTTTCTGTGCTGATTGTGGTGCTGCTGGTACGTCCTACGGGAATCCTTGGCAAGAAGATTCATGAGAAAGTGTAGGTGGCCCTGATGAATAAGAAGAAAGTACGAATGCAAAACGGTATCACATATGCCATTGTGGCAGGCTGTTGGATTTTGATTCAGATTTTAGATAAGACCGGACATTTGACCAGCCTTTTGAAGGGAATTTTAGTTCCTCTTTGTATGTATTCGATTTTGGCAGTCTCCTTAAATCTCACGGTGGGGATTTTGGGGGAACTAAGCCTGGGACATGCAGGGTTTATGTGTGTAGGCGCTTTTGCCGGAGCATTTTTTACCAAATGTATGGAGAATGTGCTGCCAAATCTTCAGGTGCGGTTTTTCCTGGCTATTTTCATCGGCGCGGCTATGGCTGGTGTGTGCGGGATTCTCATTGGGATTCCGGTTTTAAGGCTGAAGGGAGATTATCTTGCTATTGTCACATTGGCTTTTGGCGAGATTATCAAGAATCTGATTAATGTGATGTATATTGGTTTAGACCAGAAAGGTTTTCATTTCTCCATCAAAGATACCATGTCTCTTGGAATGGATGAGACTGGAGTGGTGATTATCAAAGGAGCGCAGGGAATTACCGGAACCCCCAAAGCCGCCACTTTTCTGATTGCCATAGGGCTGCTTCTTCTGACTTTGTTTATTGTTCAGAATCTGATTTATTCCCGGACCGGGCGGGCGATCATGTCCATTCGGGACAACCGGATTGCCGCTGAATCCATTGGGATTAACATTACAAAGTATAAGCTTATGGCATTTGCGATTTCAGCTGCTTTGGCCGGAGTGGCCGGAGTTTTGTATGCTCATAATCTGTCAACGCTGGCTGCCACGCCTAAAAATTTCGGATACAATATGTCCATAATGATTCTGGTGTTTGTGGTGTTGGGCGGACTGGGGAACATTCGTGGTTCTATGATTGCGGCGGTGGTGCTGACCTTGCTTCCAGAGCTTCTTCGGGGACTAAATGACTATCGAATGCTGATTTATGCGGTGGTATTGATTGTTATGATGCTGTTTAATTCCAGCCCCAAGGCCATTGAACTGCGCTCTGTGCTGATGGATAAGCTGAAGAAACAAAAAGGCGCTGGTGCAAAGGAGGCTGCATAATATGGCTATGTTGGAAGTGAAAAACCTGGGCATTTCCTTTGGCGGTTTAAAGGCAGTAAATGACTTTGGCTTAACCATTGAGAAAGGGCAGCTGTATGGGTTAATCGGCCCGAACGGAGCCGGAAAAACCACAGTATTCAATCTGCTGACCGGAGTGTACCGGCCGGATACAGGGACCATTCTTCTGGACGGGCAGAATATTACCGGGAAAAAGACCATTGATATTAACCAGGAAGGCGTGGCCCGTACCTTTCAAAATATCCGTCTGTTTAAGGAATTAAGTGTGTTGGACAATGTGAAAGCTGGACTTCACAATCATTATAAATATTCCACTTTGGAGGGGATTTTCCGTCTGCCAAGATTTTATAAAGTGGAAAAGCAGATGGACGAGCGGGCCATGGAACTTTTAAAGGTGTTTGATCTGGACAAAGAGTGGGATTACAAAGCGTCCAATTTGCCTTATGGCAAGCAGAGAAAGTTGGAAATTGCCCGCGCGCTTGCTACGGAGCCGAAACTTTTGCTTCTGGACGAGCCAGCGGCTGGAATGAATCCCAACGAGACAGCAGAGCTGATGGAAACCATCCGGTTTGTGCGAGACAATTTTGATATGACGGTTTTATTGATTGAACATGATATGAAGCTGGTTTCCGGAATCTGTGAGAAATTGACCGTGTTGAATTTCGGTCAGGTGCTGACTTTCGGTGAGACGTCAGAAGTGCTTAATGACAAACGAGTGATCACAGCTTATCTTGGAGAGTAGGAGGGGATTTGGTATGGCTATACTGGAAGTAAAGGGACTGGAAGTGTTCTATGGCGTAATCCAGGCCATTAAGGGAATCTCTTTTGAAGTGAATCCAGGAGAAATTATTGCGCTGATTGGCGCCAACGGAGCTGGAAAGACCACTACCTTACAGACCATTACCGGACTGATTCCCTCAAAGGCGGGAAATATTGTTTATGACGGAAAGGACATCACAAAACTTCCGGGACATAAACTGGTTTCCATGGGAATGGCCCATGTGCCAGAGGGAAGGCGGGTGTTTGCTCAGCTGACTGTGCTTCAAAATTTAAAGCTCGGCGCTTATACCCGAAAGGATAAGGGAGAGATTGAGGAGACCTTAAAGGTGGTTTACAACCGTTTCCCACGTTTAGAGGAGCGGAAGAACCAGCTGGCCGGAACTTTATCTGGCGGAGAACAGCAGATGCTTGCCATGGGACGTGCGCTCATGTCTCATCCGAAACTGATTGTGATGGATGAGCCTTCTATGGGATTGTCCCCCATTTACGTCAATGAGATTTTTGACATTATTCAAAACATCAATCGTGATGGCACTACAGTTCTTTTAGTGGAACAAAATGCAAAAAAAGCACTGTCCATTGCCCACAGAGCCTATGTACTGGAAACGGGAAAGATCGTGTTAAGTGGAGATGCGGGAGAACTGATGAATGATGATTCGGTAAAGAAGGCGTATTTGAGTGAGTAGAGGGCAGAAGAACAGGAATGGATAAACAGGAATGATTATAAGTTTTTACCGGAGTTAAATATCTTGCTATAAGTATGACACTTGTGGTTCATTGCTTGCAAAAGTAAAGTACTTCCTCTGATAATTTTTGTCAGGGGGAGTTTTTTTGTTTTCAAAAGAATATGGTAAGAAGAGGAACAGCAATACGGATATTTTATGCAGATTCAATCCATAGACCTTGTAAGGAAAGGATAGATTCTGTTATAATGAGAGAAAGATGAAGTGAAGTGAGAAAGAACAGACAAAAAGTTGGGGGGTAAGGAGAATGGGAAGAATGGCCAGAACCGTGGGGATTGGGATTCAGAGCTTTGAAGCGATGATTCAAAATAACTATTATTATGTGGACAAGACCAAATTTATAAAGGAATGGTGGGAAAATGGAGATGCAGTAACATTAATTACCCGCCCTAGGCGTTTTGGGAAAACTTTGACCATGGATATGGTAAGGCGTTTTTTCTCGGTGGAATATGCCGGGAAGGGAGAGGTGTTTGAAGGATTATCCATATGGGAGGAGAAGAAGTACCGACAGCTGCAGGGAACTTATCCGGTGATTTTCTTAAGTTTTGCAGATGTAAAAGAGACCAGTTTTGCAGGAGTGAAGGAAAAAATTTGTATTCTGATTAAGGATTTATACAACCGATATGATTTTCTACGAACAGAAGGGATATTAAAAGAGGGGGAGTTGGAATATTTTAACCTGGTATCGTTAGAAATGTCAGATACCGTGGCAGCTCATTCTTTAAAAGCATTATCTCATTATCTTGCCAGGTATTATGGGAAAAAGGTGATTATTCTGCTGGATGAATATGATACACCGCTGCAGGAAGCCTATATTGGTGGGTATTGGGAAGAGCTGACAGGATTTATTCGTGGATTGTTTAACGCAGCTTTTAAGACAAATCCAGACCTTGACCGGGCGATTATGACTGGAATAACTAGGGTGAGTAAGGAATCGATTTTTTCGGATTTGAATAATTTAGAGGTGGTGACAACTACTTCGGAAAAATATGAGACTTGTTTTGGTTTTACCCAGGAGGAAGTATGGAAATCTTTGAGGGAATATGACTTATTAGAACAGAAACAGTCGGTACAGGATTGGTATGATGGATTTACTTTTGGAAAACGGGAGGATATTTATAATCCCTGGTCAATAATTAATTATTTAGATAAAAGAAAATTTTCTGCCTACTGGGCGAACACCAGCAGCAACCGTTTGGTGGGGAAGCTGATACAAGAAGGAGACCGCGATATTAAGATTGCCATGGAAGATTTGCTAAAAGGAGAAAGTTTGCAGGTTGGAATGGATGAACAGATTGTGTTTGATCAGTTGGGCAAAAAGGAAAATGCTATTTGGAGTCTTCTTTTGGCCAGTGGATATTTAAAGGTAAAATCCTATACTTTTGATTTCATAAGAGGAAGGAATATTTATGAGCTGTCTCTTACCAACTATGAGGTCCGGATCATGTTTGGGGAAATGATCGAAGGATGGTTTTCGGAAAAACGGACGGCGTATAATGATTTTATTAAGGCATTACTTATGGATGATGTGGAAGCTATGAACCATTATATGAATCAGGTGGCCATGAAGACGTTTAGTTATTTTGATACAGGAAAAGGCGCTTTGGAGGAAGCGGAGCCAGAGCGATTCTACCATGGATTTGTACTTGGATTGATGGTGGAGTTGGCAGGAAGATATGTAATCACTTCCAACCGAGAGAGCGGCTTTGGCCGGTATGATGTGATGTTAGAGCCTCAGGAAAGGAAAGATCCGGCGATTATTTTGGAATTTAAGGTATATAATCCAAGGCGGGAAAAAACACTGGAAGATACCGTAAAAGCAGCGTTAAAGCAGATTGAGGAGAAGAAGTATGGGGAAGCTTTGGAGGCAAGGGGAATTTGTCCGGAACGAATACGAAGGTATGGGTTTGCCTTTGAGGGAAAGAATGTGAGGATTGGGTGAGGATTCTGTTTTTGCAGTTAGAAAGAGATGTTATGGGACAGACCAGAAGAGGTTG
>QXWR01000034.1 GCA_009911065.1 Clostridiaceae bacterium
TGGAGAACTGGGAAGGGAACAGCATCCCCTCCCTGGGTGATGTGCGCTTTACGGATGGCGGCACGGAAGTTTCCCATTACGAGAAAAGTTAATCCCTGCCAGGGAACACGGCGTAATCTTCCGGTACAGCTTTTTCGTGTTTCCCAGTTTCTTTATATCTGTCATAGTGGTGATCCTGACTGCTTCCACCGGGGAAACCTGCATTGCAATCCGTACAGGCTTCCGTATAGACAGCATAACCGTTATTTCCATCACAAGGGCGGTAATCACCGCAAATTTAATTGTATTCGGCCAATACCAACCCCCGGGGATAAGCAGATACCCGGCAATTCCGCCGCTGATGATACCAAGAGGAATGGAAAGCAATGACAGCATCTGCCCTTCCCTGCGTACCAGACATTTCATCTGCTTTTGGGTCATGCCGATCACCCGCAGCCTCCCATATTCCTTCACCTTTCCTGTCACAGATATATAAAACAGGCTGTAGATAACCGCAGCGCAGGCAATGAGAATCAAAGCGCTGATTGCTGCTGTAAGAAGTGCATTACTGGACGCATTATCAAAAGTAGTAAAATAAGAAGAACTGAATGCAATATCTGAATCGTTATAACCATAAGGTTCCAGAGCGCCAAGTATATATTGTTCCAATTCCTCCATCCCCATATTCTCACTGCCCGCCATCCGTATCAGGACAGAATACGGAATCTTCGTACCGGAAAAATACTCCTCAACAATTGCCTGGGAAACAAATGCTTCGTATGCATTATTGGCATCCTCATCCTTCACCAGTCCACAGACCGTGTACATTTCAGGAATGTCCGTCCCCAGGTCAAGGGAAACTGACTGTCCCAAAACCGGTTCTATTCCCTGTTTTTCAAGATAAGAAGAAGCAATGGCGATTTCTGTTTCCTTTTGGGGAAGCCGTCCGGCTATCAGTTCATGAGAGTACATCTGAAATGCCGTTTCATCACAATAACTCACACTCAGTCTGTCCCTGCCAGTCCTCAGCTCTTTTAATGGTGCGGCAAGCGACAATCCTGCCATTTCTATATTACTATCTTCTGATAAGGCGGCAAACTGCTCCGGTTCCACAAAAAGTACCGCTGCCTGTAAACGCCCCCTGTAGAACTGCCTGGTCTGATAACTTCCTCCAAAAATATAAAGGGCAAGTGACATGATCAGGCAGGAGGCAAGAGCAATCGTTGTGATAAGAAAAAAATTCCGGCGTCTGTCTGCCCGGATGCTCTTGTCCGCCAGACTATGGATGATTCTGCCTGAACCGGCTGCAAATAATGATACCATTGCAAAAGCCTCCTATTCCATGATCCTGCCATCTTCTATACGGACAATGCGATCCGCAAGAAGGGCAATCTCATTATTGTGGGTAATCATTACAATAGTTTGCTTAAACTTTTCTCCAGTGAGTTTTAAAAGCCTCAACACATCAGCGCTGCTTTTGCTGTCAAGGTTCCCGGTCGGCTCATCAGCAAGAAGGATCGCCGGCTTCGTAATCAGCGCCCTTGCGATTGCCACACGCTGCTGTTGCCCGCCGGAAAGATTATTCGGCATGCTTTTCAGCTTATCCTCCAGCGCAAGCACATGAACCACCTCGTCCAGAAAATCCCGGTCCACGGTGCCACCATCCAGTTCCACCGGCAAAACAATGTTCTCGTACACATTCAAAATTGGAACAAGGTTATAGTTCTGAAAAACAAATCCTATATTCCGGCGGCGAAAACGGGTAAGTTTTTCATCCTTCATCTGCGAAAGTTCCATTCCCTGGACAAGAACAGAACCGGAAGTTGGGATGTCCAATCCCCCTATCATATGTAACAAGGTTGATTTCCCAGAGCCGGAAGTACCAACTATGGCAACAAATTCCCCGTTGCCTGCTGAAAAAGATACATCTTCCACCGCGCGGGTAACATTGGGAGTTTCCCCATAGTACTTTTTTAGATGTTCTGCTTGTAAAACCTGCATGATAAAACCTCCTCGTATTATATAGATCACAACTATTCTTTATCTTTAATTCCTGTAAAGCAACTGCGCCAATATTGCCAAATATATCCCTTTTCTTCCAACGCCAGACAAAACATAATTACTCTCTGAACATTCGGTTTTGACAGCTCATCTCTGCCGTGCGGCGTTCTCCTACCTGATTCTTTCAAGCATCGCTGAAACAAATTGATAAGACCGCTGTACTGCCTTATCATAATTTCTGTTGATTGCCTCCTGCCCGACCTCTTTATCATTATCGGAAATGGAACGGACAGCAATAAACGTAATCCTGTTCAGATAACAGGCATGGGCCACAGCTGCAGTTTCCATATCAATGCACAGTGCATCCAGTATTGACAGTCCAGCCCTTCATTTTTCTACTCGCGGCAGTTCCAGTTCTTTTTGTTCGATCGTATTCGATAGATACCGAAATGTTCCATCCGGGAATGGCTGGACTACAATCTGATTTGTGAAAGCATAATCTGAATTGTAATCGATCCAGACTCCGTCAACATAAAGTGTGATTGTCCCATCCTCACCCTGTTTGTAATCTACCACTTCCCCAAAAGGCGGAAACTGCCTTGCAAATATCATTTCATATTCATAGCTGTCCACATCAGCACGGTAGCCGCAATGTTCCCTCACCTGTTCTACGGATACCGGGAAACAGGTTGTCATAACACGTTCATATATTTCTGCCGGTATCAACCCGCCCTCTGTCTTAAAAGGTTCATCTGTATATATTGGATATATGTCTTCAAACATGCATGGCATTAATATTTCTTCCACGTTGCTGGCGTCCCAGTTTGTCACAAGCATATTATAGTTCACAAAGCTAAGCCCATATATGTACTTTTTTGTCAGCTCCCTGCATTCATCCGACAAAGGCTTTACCCTGTAATACTCCCTCAGATTTCCATGTGCGATTGTTTCCGTATTTGTATAAATAAAATACCCTTTCTCTGTCAGCCTTATCTCTTCCAGATCATTGCTCCCAAAACCTTTTATTTCCGGTATGCCGCCTTCCCTCCAGCCTATCGAAACATAATGGGACTGTATTTTCCCGTTTCTATGAATAAATGTCAGCGCACCTATGTTCCCATCCATGTATACGCTAAACACGGTAACCATTGCATCCCTTCCGGAAACATACGCAGAATAGAAATCCTGCATTTTTTGATAGTTTTCCATATTTATGTCATCAGAAACACTCACAAGTCCCTGTTCGCCCAACCGCTTCACTACTTCTTTCCTCTGTTGATCCGAAAAACCCTCAATGCGGGAATACTCTGTTTCAGGATACACAATTTCAGCCTCCTTATAAAGCTCCCTGCACTGCTCTGCCGCTGTCATTGCCTCGTCCCGCAAATTCTGCTCTTCTTCGGTTGTCAAAATACTGACCGGTTCCGAAGTCACGATAGGGAAAACTCTGTCCGATTCCTCATCTTCCCCTACCCCTGCGGCTTCAACTTCATCAATCAAACGCCTGCGTCCCTCCTGCATCCGCTTTTTGGCATCTTCAGACCAGTTCTCTTCCGCATATTCCCGGAATGGAACCAGCGTTTCCTTTCCCTCCTGTACAAAGGGATAAAACAGTTCCAATGTTTCGTTTCCCGAAGAAATTTGTGCAACGAATTTTGTTTCTATCCTTTCCGATTCCGGCTCACTGTTCATTTCCACGAGATATCCATTGATGATTTTTTCTGCCGCCTCCTTCTCCCCAGGCGATTCCAGTTCATCCCTGGCCTGCAGCATCCCCCGAATCAACGGGTCATCGATCGGTTCCCTGACCCGCTTCCAGTCTGCCTGGAATGTCATTCTCCGAACCACATATCCATCCTTTTTACTCTCTTCCGTGACAAAGACCTCACAGTTCTCCAGGTTATAACGTCCCTTCTGGGATTCCTGCATAATACTGGTTACCTGCTCCGCTATTTCCGAATCACAGCTGTCAACAAACGCTTTCTCTTTCGAGCATCCCGCCAGACACATGGCTGTCATGATTAAGATTATCCCGAATTTAACCCCTGCTTTGTTCAATTTCTGTTCACTCCTTATCATTTTCTTCCTCGAAATCTGCATCTGGTAAGGGGGCATCTCTGAAATCCGCTATGTAAAAATCCGCCGTCTGCTCCATCTGCACCCTGTACCGGGCAGAATATTTGTCATATACAGCGCATACCAGCATTCCGGCCTGCTTCGCACTTTTGACAGCCGGCAGAACATCCTCGAAGACCAGACAGTGCTGTGGGGCTGCCCCTAACCTCTGCGCCACAAGTTCAAATACATCCGGATACTCTTTTCCACGTTTTACTTCATCCGTAGAGCAGAGAATATCAAACAATTCCAAAACAGAATTATGTTCCAGACAGGGAAGGAACAATTCTCCTGGCAGCCCTGTGGCAACCGCCAGTTTCATGCCGCGTTTTTTAAGTTCTATAAGATATTCCCATGCGTATGGCGACAGTTTCACATGATGGGTATATTCATAAACAGCCATCTCCTTCCATTCCCTGATGATATCCTCCGATTTTTCGGAAAGACCAAATAAGTCTATTGTATACTGCGCCGCTTCCTCAAAGCTGCGGGCACAGATTTCAGTCACATAGTCTGCCGGAACCAGCAGTCCACGCTTCTGCAGATAACAAATGTCAATCTTCTCCCAGACATCCATCGAATCAAGCAGTGTACCATCCAGGTCAAAAATCACGGCTTCAAACCTCATATTTGTCCTCCTCACATAAAAACGCGGCTGGAATATCAAACAGGAAATGAACTGCCATGCACAAATCCATTATGTTTCTCTCCACAATGCAGCCTACTTCAAATAAGCAATTCTCCACTGCCCGACTCTCCTCAAAAAATCTCTTTCCAGGCCGTCCGGGTCCAGCTTCCCGGCAGACAGCATCTGCCAGAGACTCTGAAACAGATAGCTGTCAATCTCCTCCAGCAGCATTCCCACGTCAATACCCGGGCGGAACACGGAAAGGTCCACGGAGTCCAGCAGCTCACCCGCTGCGTCTTCATATACTTCTTTATATGACTTCCCGGTTGCCTCCCGGATTTCCAAGGGTTCCGCAAAAAGGGCCCGTATGGAAAATAAATATTCATCAGGTGCCGTTCTCATAAACTCACATCTTGCCAGAATCTTCCGGGTCATAATCTCAAAGAAATCCGTTGTTTCCTTGTAATACTTTAATTCTATTTCACAGGATATCCTGTTGATATTCTCCCAGAGGTATAAATACAGCTCCTTCTTATTGTGGAAATAGTGGAACAGCAGGGACTTTGATATCCCGCCGGCAGCCGCAATTCGGGACATGGATGCCTTTTGGTAACTGCTGTCGGCAAATACCACATACGCAGCATTTATAATCCGCTTCTGCTTTTCCTCTGGCAGCGTAAAAAATTTCCCGTTCATCGAAACCCCCTGTATCTGTTTTTTGTCTATAGTTTTCTCAGCAGTGATGGTCCCTGTCTGGTAAGGATCACGATACATACCGCCGCAAACAGAGCGAATACCCCTATGGGCAGCGCCAGCGCGGTCCAGGGAACTGTTTTACTGCCCAGATAATAGAATCCTGCTGCCACCCCAAGTACCGCCATGGAGCCGAACATTGCCAGTACTGTGGCCATAGACTGCTTGATAACGACCGTTTCATTCACTGCGTCAAGCTTCGGAAAGCACAGGCCCATAATCATTCCAAAGGCAGCATGCCCTATGGCGAAAAGCATTGTGGCAATGAGCAGCACCGTCCCCTGCCGCAAAGAAAAACTAAAAGCAATCGAAATACACAGTCCGGCAATTACCGTACAGGGCAGGGTCAGCAGAAGTTGAAAGCCAACTTTAACCCAGAGCAGGGAGCTTTCCTCTATAGGGGATTCCCGCAAAATCCACAGATATTTTCCCTCCAGGCTGATAGAAGGCGCAGTGATGGGGCAGGTGCAGAGGCAGAAACCAATCACCACTGCCGCCATGGGAAGCAACGGTAAAGGGTACCCGGCCATTTCCACATAAGCCAACAGTTTCTCTCTCATAACCAGCGAGGCTGCCCCTGCGGCCAGCAGCATAATCAAACCAATACCGGCATTCCAGAAGTACATGGGCGTACCAAAAAAACGCTGCATTTCCTTTTTCAGCAAAGCCTTCTTCGGTCCGGAGGCAGTCTGTGCCGAGAGTTTGTAATTGCTCTGTACGGACCGCACGGCAAAAGCAGTCACGGCCTGACGGTATCCCCGGCCAAGGCCCATTACCACCAGGGCAAAAGGGAACACGCAGCACAGGACAAAGGCCAGCAGCAGCCCCCAGTCTCCCATAATGCCTTCCCCCATCCACAGCATGGGTGCCGCCCAGGCAAGAGAATTTTTCACTCCGACGGCATTCTCAACAAGACTGTTTATCATACCGTTTAGATGAAACGAGAAATAGAACACTGCTGCCATGAATATTCCAATCACAATATTCTGCCCCAACGCTCTGCGGGACACCCGAACAGACAGAAAGGCCACCAGCGCCCCAAACAATACGGACAGCGCCGTATCCAGCAGCGGAAGGGCCAGCACCGCAAGCCCCAGCCGCATCCAGAACAGCAGACTAAGACCCACACCGTTTTGTGTCAGAAACGTACAGATTACCCCGGCGGGAACCAGTACAAAAATGGCGAACAGCAGGTTTTCCAGATAAATGGCAGTTACCCGGCTGGCCATCAACATGGTTGTGGGCACCGGCATACTCAACAGCAGGTCATTGTCCTTTCCGCCAAATACCACGCCCTTCACCGCAAAGGTGGTAAACAAAAGCCCGCCCACCAGTGCCACTATGCCCATGAACACAAATACCAGTACTTCCATATTGGATGGCGCCAGCGCCTTCATTAGCATATAACTGTAAAGCCCGGACAGATACAGCCCCAGAAAGGCAATGAGAAAGACCGCGCCCAGCCCGGTAGCCGCTTTTCTCTTACTGCGTCCCCTGGAATTGGTTGAGGAAAGAAGCATGGACCGGAGACTGACGTTTAACAGGACAAAAAATTTTTTCATCGCTCTCCCTCCAGTTCTAAAAATACGCTTTCCAGGGAGGAATCCCCCACCAGCTCTGTCGTGGGACCGCTTTGCACCAGTTTCCCGTTTTTAATAATGGCAATCTGGTCGCATAGCTTTTCCGCCACCTCCAGTACATGAGTGGAAAAAAATACCGCTGACCCGCTTTGGCATAATTCTGACAGATAACCTTTCATTATATGTGCAGCCGAAGGATCCAGACCTACAAATGGTTCATCCAGAATCAGCAGCCTGGGCCGCCGGATAAAAGCAGAAATCAAAGCCAGCTTCTGCCGCATCCCATGGGAATAGCTTCCAATGGGGGAACCCAGATTGTCCGTGAGTTCAAAAGCATCGGAATATTTGCCAATGTCTGCGGTACGCTGATCTGCAGGAATGTCATACAGATCGGCAATGAAATTAAGGTAATCAATCCCTTTCATAAACTCATAGATGTCCGGGTTGTCCGGCAGAAAAGCGGTGACACGTTTCGCCTGCACAGGAGCCTTCTTAATATCGTGGCCGTCAATGGTGATGGTGCCTTCCGTAAAGTCCATCACCCCGGCCACAGCCCGAAGGGTAGTGGTTTTACCTGCTCCGTTGTGGCCGATGAATCCATAGATCTCACCTGGCCCAACATGTAAGGTCAGGTCATCCACCGCCTTCTTCCCGCCGGGATACATTTTCGAATAATGTTCAATATGAAGCATTAGAAATCTCCTTTCGTAACTCCGTTTCTTTCAATATGTTTACTGATTTTATTCCAGGTAACGGCAATGCTGCTAATGTCAATATAACCATTATGGTCACAAAATACAAGTATCATTCTTATATTGCATCCATAGCAGTTCTCCTGATGACACTACGGGCCGGACTTTATGTAAAAAATAAGAGCCTCCAAATAAATCAGAAGCTCTTTCCGGCGCACTGCGGCGTAAAAATATAAGATAATAACCTGCCCTCTCTGATTCGCTTTCTATATTATCACCCCATTGACCAATTTTGAGAAGCCCCATTCCTCTTTATCGTTCAGCTATGCTTAATGTTTCAACAGCGACACTGCCTCCCCGGACAATTTCAATTCGGTTTGCATAGCATTTCTCCAGTAACGCGATCAGATCATTAT
The DNA here is from genome assembly GCA_009911065.1 of Clostridiaceae bacterium. Lineage (GTDB taxonomy): Bacteria > Bacillota > Clostridia > Lachnospirales > Lachnospiraceae > Brotaphodocola. Next base: position 8,165 of record QXWR01000034.1, read on the forward strand.
TACGGTTTTCTGTATGTACACTTTCAATCAGCACGGTCTCCGGGGAATAATCAATAACCGATACCTGAAATACTTGCGAAATCTTGAATATCCCGTCAATATCCCGATCCGAGCAGTTATTGATTCTTACAAACATCAGCTCTTTCATATGGATCGCAATGTCTGTGTAATCAACTACCTTAATTACCTCAACACACCGGCCCAGCTGCTTTTTTACCTGTTCAAATGTTCTGTCATCACTGGTTAAGCTGATTGTCATACGGGAAACCGTTCTGCCCTCGGTTGCCCCCACGGTCAGGCTGGCCAGGTTATAGGACTTCCCGGAAAACAGTCCCGATATTCTGGCAAGAACCCCTACATCATTTTCAACAAATAAACAAATCCATCTCTTTTTCATATTCCCTTATCCCCGCTTTCCAGTATCATGTCGTCCAAAGCATTGCCGGGCGGAACAATCGGCATAACATTTTCCTCCGGCTCAATGATAAATTCAATGACAGTAGGTACTTTTAAGGTGTGTTTTGCGTTTTCAAGGGCGGCGGCAATCTCATTTTCTTTTGTTACGCGAATACTGTTTGCTCCGTAGCTTTCCGCCAGTTTCATAAAATCCGGCGTATATTCCGGGCAACGCTCTGTCGGGGCATTGCAGCTGCTGGGGCAGCTTTTCCTGTACCGCATACAGGTGCTGGAATAACGCCTGTCGAAAAACATTTCCTGCCACTGCCGTACATTCCCCAAATAACCGTTGTTAAGTATGCAGATGGTGATTGGAAGTTCATAGCAGATTGCGGTCGCCATTTCCTGAATGTTCATCTGCATGCCGCCGTCCCCAGAAATAACGATAACATCCTTTGACGGATTTCCGATTTGGGCTCCAATAGCAGCCGGAAAGCCATAGCCCATGGTTCCTAAGCCCCCGGAAGTAAGCATCTGCTTCTTTTCGCTTAATTCCAGGAACTGTGTCGCCCATAACTGGTTCTGCCCCACATCTGTGGCAATGATCGCGTTGTCAAACGTATGGTTGATTGCCCTTATCACTTTTTCCGGGGTCATCCCTTCTGTTTTCATGGAAAGGGGATATTGGCTTTTCCACTGCCTGATCTGCCCCAGCCATTCCTGCGTGTCTAATTTCTGCGCTTTTTCAAGCAATGCCAAAAGAGCCGTTTTTGCGTCCGCAACAATGGGAATATCCACCTCTATATTTCTGGAAATCGAAGCGGGGTCTATATCTATATGGATGATTGCCGCATGGGTGGCAAAGTGTCCGGTTTTTCCTGTTATGCGGTCATTAAACCTTGTCCCGATAGAAAAGAGAACGTCACAATGACTGATGGCTGTATTCGCCGCATAGCTCCCATGGATTCCCAGATTCCCGATGTACAAGTCATGGGTTGTGGGAATTGCCCCTTTTCCCATGATGGTAGTAATCACAGGAACCCCTGTCATTTCTGCAAGCTTTAGCATTTCCGAATGTGCATGACTGATGCCTACACCGCCGCCAGCCAAAAAGACAGGCTTCCTTGCATGGTTCAATATCTCCAAAGCTTTCTTTAACTGTCCTGCATGGACGGAACGTTTCGGCTTATATCCTCTGATTTCGATTTCTTCCGGGTAGTCATCACTGCCATACTCCCTCTGTATATCCTTCGGTAAATCGACTACAACAACACCCGGTTTCCCTGTCCGGGAAATAAGAAAGGCTTTCCTGATGACCGCCGCCAATTCCTCACGTTTGCGGACCGTTACGGCGTATTTGCAGATACTTCTTGTGATACCCACAATATCAACCTCCTGAAAGGCGTCATTGCCAATCAGCCCGGTAGGTACCTGCCCGGTGAAGCATACCAGTGGAACACTGTCATAATTCGCTGTCGCTATCCCTGTCACTAAATTGGTAGCTCCCGGTCCGCTTGTAACCAGACAGACCCCGACTTTTCCCGTGGAGCGTGCGTATCCGTCCGCCGCATGGACTAATCCCTGCTCATGCCGCGGCAAAATAACATCAATATCCTGCTCGCCATAAAGGGCATTAAACAGGTCGATTGCCTGTCCGCCCGGGTAGGCAAACAGGGTATCTACCTGCTCCGCCTTGAGAGCTTTCACAAATAATTCCGCGCCTGTAATCATCATCATTGCCTCCTTGTATGCGTGTACTTGCTTGCTTTTAGGTATGATAAAATGGCACTGAATATACAGTACCATTTATAACAGTTCAGATACCCCTTGAACTGTTACGACATACAGCCATTTAAAATCGCCTGCGGCGATGGGCTGTATGCCCGCGGCCATTGCGTTATCGTACGGTCAGCGCGGTAAACGCGCAGACCTATCTGAACTGTTACTGCCATTTTTACTTCTGTACAATCCCATTTACAAATATCTTCACACTGTTTTTGATAAATTCTTCTCTGCCCACATCCGTAAGGTTCTGGCCAAAAGACGCATTTAAAAAGGTATAACCAAACGTGGAAGAAAAAACAGTCATCGCCAGACTTTCAAAATCATAATGGGGAATTTTCCCCAGTTCCTCCATTTTCCTGAAGTATTCTGTCAGAGAAGAAATAAATGCCTGTGGTACTTTCATGATTATAGAGGCAGTTTCTTCATAAAGCTGCGGCGCTCTTAAGCCAATGGACAGATTTACAAAATCTGGAGTGATTTTATCCATATATGCGTTCATAAACATCTCTAAATCCGGCTCTAACTCCCATTGCACATTTTTGAAAAGCTCCGGCGTAACATGCGCTCTCCATTTTTCCTGAGATACCCCTTGGAGTACAATATCTTTTTTATTTTGAAATTTACGGAACAGCGTACACTCGTTTACGCCGGCTAAACGTGCGATATCTTTTGTCGTTGTGGCAACATACCCTTTATCACGAATCAGAGACATGGTTGCGTCAATGATTTTTTGGCTTGTTTCGTCCATTCTTCTCACCCCTAAGCAAGTGCTTGCTATCATTCTATTCTCCTTTTTGTAAAAAGTCAATAGAAAAGATAATTCCTCCCGCTTTACTTATGTACTCTCGGAGTCTCTTTGTGCCTGATTTTGTGAGATGATTTTTTGTCAGATGCGCATAAATTTATGAGGCGTACGTGGAACGTACGTTGATTAAATTTATGCGTATCTGGCGGAAAATCAGCCACAAAAGCAGGTGCAAGAGAGATTCCGAGAGTACATACTTATGAGGTATGCTCCAAAGCTTTTCTTAAATCCGTTATATATAAACCCTGCTGCTTTTTCAGATACGCCCCGATAAACGGTTTCATAAACCATTTTTTTGCTGTAACATCCTCCGTGAAATCAATCGTTGTTACGTTGCCTTTGCTGGAGAAAATCCCTGTCCAATGCCCATGCATGTTGTCGTTCTCCATATCAAATTCCCAGCGCCGGCATTCTTCCCTCACTGTAACGGTGAAGGTGGTCTGGTAGCCGGATGTTGTATATTCCACGAACTGCTTATCATCTATGATTTCAACCCTGCTCAGATCGCTGCGCCACGCCGTATCCTCCAGAGAAGTCACAATCTCCCAAACCTTTTGCAGTTCTGCGTGAAAGTCTGCTCTTATATTTGAAACTGCCATCTTAATGATTCCTTTCTTTCAGGTATACCCTTTTCCACTGTCCAACTCTTTTCAGGAAGTCCTTTTCCAGAGAATCCGGGTTCAGCTCCCCGGTTGAAAACATCTTCCAGTAACAGCTGAGAAGATAACCGTTAATCTCTTCTAACAGCAGCCGCGTATCAATCCCCGGCCGGAACAGGTCCATATCTGCCGGCCCCCGTATATCTTCTGTCCCGTGAAGATATGCTATCTTATAATGATTCTGAAGTTCTTCCCTGATTTCCGGATTTTCCTCAAAAAATGCCCTCAAGATAAACAGGTATATGGTCGGGGCTTCCCTCATAAAGACACAGCCTGCCAGAACCCTCTGGCAGAGGATTTCAAACAAATCCGTGGTCTGCGTATCTCCCTTCCTTACTTTTTCACGGTAAAGCCTGCATGCATGCTCCCAAAGGTATAGATACAGTTCTTTTTTATTTAGGAAATAATGAAACAGCAGGGATTTGGATACGCCGCCGGCATCCGCAAGCCTGGACATGGACGCATTTTTATAGCTGTTCCTGGAAAACACACCATATGCCGCATTTATGATCTGCTCCTGCCTTTCCTGCGGAAGTGCAAAAAACTTCCCGTTCATCCCGAACCTCCTGATTCCTTTCCCATCCTGGTATTTGCGGAAATCAGACGTCCCCGTCCTTCTGCCTTTACCATGGTTTCCAGTTCCTTCGCCGTATCCTTTCCAATCCACCTCAATGCCTTGCTTTCTCCTTCCATCCACTCGTGCGCCAGCAAAAGCGCCTTTTCATTATAATGAAAGTTCTTTTTTCCGATTTCCCTCAAAGCAGTAGAAACCGCCTTTTTCACATGCTCCCGTCCATCATCCGCATACTGCGTAACCATCTCCAGATAGCCGTCCAAGGTTTCATCCGTCAGCTTTTTGTCATGTATCACAGAAGCTGCAATCAGCACAAACGCCGCCCTTTTTTTATATAACTGCGGTTCCCGTATCCACTTTGCAATAAAATTATCCCTGCTCTTCATCTTCAAAAATAAGTTTTTACATAGGTGGTCGCATAAATCCCAGGAAACCACATCAAGGAGCAGCCTTTCCGCCTCAGCATCCGTTGTCGCCTTCGGATTCATCAACAAGACCGCCAGCATCCTTGCCTCGTGGTATTTTGTATTCCACAGTTCAAATGCCAGCTCCTGCGATTTACCGGCTTTCTTTGCAAGGCCCCTTACTACGGACGTTGCCACACCAATACTGTTTTCGGCCGGTATCCCCATCCGAATCATATTTTCCCTGTATTTCTCAGAAGCCTGCGCCCTAAGCTCTTTCATCATCTCCTGACCATCCATCGGTATCCTCCTTCCGGTTCCATGCTCTTCTTATCGTACAGGAAGCCAGTATTCATAGACTGCGTCTTCCGGGTCTGCATGGAGATACACCTCAATATCCGGTATCTCTGCGTAGGTGTAGCCGGACGTAGGAAGCCACTGGGTAATGACACGCTTTTCCAGTTCCTGAAGGGTACGGTTCGTTCCCTTTCCTTCAAAAACCGCCCATTTGCATGCCGGAATCTGATATTCTTCGTATTCCCCCGGCTTCTGATCGGAACGGACAGCAATCAGATATTTCCAGTCTTCCGTATGATGGATACTGACACCGAGAAGTCCCTCCGGCTTTCCCTCTGCCATGGAGAGTAATCTGGCAAGTGTTCCGTCTGCCAGTGCGGCATCCCATACCGCTGGTATCCTTTGAAAATTCTCTGTCAGTTCTTTCGACAGGGGACAGGACCGTCCCAGTATCCGGAACGCTTCTTTTTCCTCTATCCTGAACTGCAGCGGCGCCCCTCCGTGGATTGCCATGGAAAAAGAAATGGGCGGATATGCCTGAAAGGATACCGGTTCCGTTTTTACAGCGGAGGGCGTGATTCCATGAAAATTCTTAAAAGCCCTGGTAAACGCGGTGGGAGATTCATAACCATACTTCATGGCAATATCCGTTACTTTTCCATTTCCTTTTTGCAGTTCCACGGCGGACAGAGACAGCCTGCGCCGCCGTATGTATTCCCGCAGTGTCATGTCTGTCATATATAAAAACATCTGTTGGAAATAGTAGGAAGGGCAGCCTGCAATCCCGGCTACCTCCTCATAATCCAGTTCCCCATCCAGGTTCTCTTCTATAAAATCAATCGCCTGGTTCAATCGTTTTATCCAGTCCATCGTGTTCCCCCTGTTGTTTTTATTATAGCCGATTCTCTCACAAAAAACCTCGCATTTGAACGATACGAATTGATAGCCCGAAAGAACTCACTCCCATTTAAAAAATTTCACCGCCGCGCCTGCGCACAGAATGGTAACAATCCCCATAACCGCTGCCGGTGCCCAGACAGATTCCATATGTATTCCCAGAAAAGCCGCCTTCATAAGCTGTATCCCCTGTGTCAGCGGGAAAAGGGCAACGATTTTCTGCATCATCTTGGGCATCACCTCAAAGGGCAGCGTGGCCCCGGAAAAAATCAGCATGGGAAAGTACAAAAGGCAGGCGATCACACTGGCCATTTTTTCATTTTTCGCAATGCCGCCCACCAGCATCCCGATGCTTAAGGTGGAAACCAGGGTAAGGAGCCAGCCTCCAAGGAATGCCGCCGGGCTGCCGGGAAGCCTTACGCCCCAGAATACAGCCGCCATGGGAAAGACCAGAGCCATAGAAACCGCGGCATACAGTACATAGATAGTAAATTCCACCCCCAGCAGCATAACCGGGCTGATGGGCGTCACCCGGAACCGTTTGAGGATTTTCCGTTCCCGGTACCCGGCTACCACCAGAGGCAGCCCCATCAGGCCCCCGGCGCAGATGGAGATGGTGCAGACCGCGCTCATGGACTGCTCCAGGAACGTGTACTCCGCCCCCGGAAAGGCGGGCTTTGTCTGGTATATGAAACCAAGGATGACCAGTACCACAACCGGCATAATGACGGCAAAAATCACCATGTTCATATTCCGGATATTCAGCTTCAGTTCTGTTTTTAAAAGACTGAAAAATGTTCTCATGCCACAACCTCCTCGTCCGCAAATTTCAAATAGGCATCCTCCAGACGCTCACAGCCGCTCTGAGATTTCGCCTGCTCCACGGTGCCGTAAAAGACGGCCTCCCCTTTTCTCAGAATACAGATCTCATCGCAGAGGGCCTCCACCTCATCCATGAAATGGGAAGTGAGGAAGATGGTCAGCCCTTCACCCTTTAAATCCTCAAGAATCTTCCACACCGTCCGGCGCGCCCTTGCGTCCAGCCCTGTAGTCAGCTCGTCCAGGAACACAAGCTCCGGGGTCGGTAGCAACGCCAGAACAATAAACAGCCGCTGGCGCTCCCCGCCGGAAAGACTTTTTACGGCATGACCTGTCTTATCCCCGATTCCGAAACGTTCACACAGCTTCCGCCAGTCTGCCGGCCTCTCATACAGGCAGGCAGTTTCCTCGCAAAGCTCGGATACCCTGATTTCCGGCTGGTAATCCCCTTCCTGAAACTGGACGCCCACTTTCTGAAATACAGCGCGCCGGTCCTTTTTGGCATCCCGCCCCAATACCAGGGCGGTTCCGCCATCGGCCTGTTCCGTTCCCAGGATGCATTCGATAGTGGTACTCTTTCCGGCGCCGTTTGCCCCCAACAGACCAAAGACCGTTCCGGACTTGACTGACAGATTCAAGCCCTTCAACACAGTTCTTCCCTGATAGCTTTTGGTAAGGCCCGTTGTTTTAACAGCCTCTTCTGTTTTCTTTCTCGTTTCGCTCATCTTATCCTCCTTTTTCCGGTAACGGTATGCACCGCTACTGCTGCTTTTTAATTGCCCGAAGCTCGATGTATCCCCTCTCCCCTCTGGGCTCCAGCTGGATGCGGGGGCTTTCCTCGTCCCACTCGTATCCGATCACAGACGGGTCATAATGGTCGATGGCATATTGTACGGCAAGAATCGCCTGGGAATAATCTTCCTCCCGGAAAGGCTCCCCCTGGACCGCCAGATACTCGGCGGCAGGCAGGGAAATGACATCAAACCCCTCCGGGATTTCCCCATGGTAATCCGCCTCTGCCTCCACGCCCTGTACATAGGTGGAAGTGCCGGGCTTTTTATAGGCTCCCGGCAGCCACAGGCAGACCGGCTCCCCGCAGAGGGAATCCATGCTTTTTAATATTCCCCAGACCTCACAGCTCACTTCGTCACAGTATGCAAAATAATCTTCCGCTTTTATTCCTCGTTTGATGATGACCTTTCGCTCCGGTTTTTGGATCACCTGGATAAATACGCTCTGGAGATTTTTCATTTCCATATCCAAAACATCCTTTCTCAGTTCTCCGAATTTCACGCCGTATGGGATAAACAGGGCAATGGGCACCGGATCCTTCAGATATTCCCCCGGCCTGCAGCCGAATTCCCGGTAAAAGGCACGGATATACCCGTCCACACTGCCAAACCCGCAGTCAAAGGCCGCCTCCGTCACAAGGCACTGTCCCTCCTTCAGCCGCATGGCGGAGCGGGAAAGCCGGAGCCTGCGGATATATTCTGCCGGCGTCACCCCCAAAAGCTTCTTAAACAGCCGGTAGGAATGCCAGGGAGAAAACAGGGAAACGGCTGACAGCTGTGCCAGTGTGATATCCGCTTCCAGATGGGCTTCGATATAATCCTGCATCCTCTGGACCGCCGCTGTCTGTTCTTTCAAAATAAACCACCTTCTTCCTTGGGCTTATTATTTTATAATGACCCCTGCTTTTTATCTCGACTTTTTTTGCTGTTTTCGGATATCATCGAAGAATCTCAAGAAGGTGGCCGGGGTGAAACGCCTTCCAGCACTGCATTGCGGAAATAACGGTGAATAAAGTGCCGGATGTCTGCGGCATCTGTGCGTCTGGCTCTATGATGATATTCATTTTTCATCCGTGGTTTTTTCTATTACGATTGACGAACCTTTTGATTTATCGCCATTCAGCCACTGCCATTGTTCTGAAAGTTCTATTCTGCCATCACTTAAAATCTGTGGTACACTGTGACATTTCCCAATTCTTATCTGGTTGCTCAGATTAATATGCTGATAATAAAAATCTATTTCTCCATTCAAAGCAACCGTTCCAACTATACTCCCTTTTTTTATTTCCCCGCCATAGTAATCCGCCCATAAAATATTCTCATTTTGATGATATAAAAAAAGCGTTTGATTATCCACTTCACCATTTTCAGTATTCATCTTTGGTATAAAGTATTTTCCATCATAAAAAATATCTGTATTAGGAACTGCTATACGTTTCTTCATTACTTCATAAGCTAACCTTGCATTTCCATTGATAAATAATTCTTCATGCTTTAAGGTTTTATATCCCCTATGCTCATAAAAACAGACTGCCGCAAGCGAAGCATCTAAGTAAATAATCGTGCTGTTAAAAGATATTTCTTTTTCAAGACATTGCATAATATAACTGCCATATCCTTTTTTCTGAAAATCAGAAGCAACAAATAGTCTTGATATATGATTTTCCTTGCAGCTGCCTGTTCCCACTAAACAATCACCCGATAACAAAACTCTAACAAAACCATTTTCTATATCTGTGGCAATGTTTTCCTTTGAATGAAGCCCGCAAAAAAATTCAACTACTCCTTGAGGATAATATAACGGATAAATAGCGTTAATCGTGTTCTGTACCAATTGATAAATTTGTTCAATGTTTTCTTTTTTTGCTATTTCGTATTTCATTAACACACCTCCATTAGCCAATTTTGTCTATGCATAGTGTAACTTGTAAATTTACTGCATTTATTAAACTTTCCTGTAGTCTCCCTGTCAGCCTACCGTGACATAATAAGATTGTATTTTTCCGTTTCTATGAACAAATGTCAGCGCACCTATATTCCCCTCCATTTGTACGTTAAACACAGTAACCATTGCGTCCATGCCGGAAATATAAGCGGAATAAAAATCCTCCATTTTTTGATAGTTTTCCATGTTCATGTCATCAGTAACACTTACAAGCCCCTGTTCTCCCAACTGCTTTACCACATCTTTTCTCTGTTGATCTGAAAAGAACTCAATATGGGAATATTCTGTCCCAGGATATGCAATTTCGACCTCCCTATAAAACTCCATGCACAGCTTTGCCGCTGACATTGCCTCGTCCTGTAAATTCTGTTCTTCTTCTGCTGTTAAAATACTGACAGGTTCCGAAGTTTCCAAAGGGAAAGCTTCAGCAGGCTCCCCAAATTCTTCCACAAAATATTCTATCGGTTCCTCCTCTTTTACCTCTTCCATGCTTTCCATTATGACTGGCGGTTCCCACACTTCCTCTGTGTTCTTTCCAGAACCTCTTTTCCCTAAAACAATATTGCCTGTTATAACAACCATTACCATCAACACAATAAAGAAAACATATTTTTTTAAATGCCATTTCACATCTACCACGATTCTGTTTCTCCTTATCATCCATAGTATTATATCCAGCAATTAGCCAACTGCCCTTTCCACTCCAAAAGATGATTGTTAAAACCGTCAATATGAAAACCAAGGCATATTCCATCTATGATTATTCTCCTGTATCCTTTTGTCAATGCAGCTTTCTCCTGCCTGATTCCTTTAAGTATTTCTGAAACAAATTGATATGACTGCTTAACCTCTCTATTTGTTGCGCCAAATCATCTTTCCTGATAGCAATATGGCACACGCACAGACAGCCAATACAAAAATCACCAGCATCGGCAACAGATTTTCCAGCCCAAAAGTCCCCCCTGTCATCAGTCTGTATCCCCATGAAGCCGGGAACGCTTTCCCTATTGTTTCAAGCATTTGGGGGAGCATCTCAACCGGGAACATAATTCCAGAGAGCATGATTGAAGGCAGAAAAACAATAATGGAAAACATGGAGGTTTTCGTCTGGTCTTTTACCGCCAGGCCAATTATGCTGGCTATGCCGAGTGATACCGCAATAAAAATGGAAAGGGAGGCAAAGTATACGCCCGGATTTTCTGGTATCTTGGCATCAAAGGCAAGGGGAGCGGCAATATACAGGATAATGCTCATAATAAACAGGTGGATAAACGCCGAGATATTGGCCAATGCAATACCCAGATATAAAGGAACACCGTTTGCCAGATAAACCTTCTTAATGTCGCTGCCATAAATTTCCACAAGGGAAGGCGGCAGACCGATCAGAGCACCCATGGTCACGCCAAATACAGTCATGGATTGAATAAGTGTATCCCCTGCCCCCGGAATAACCGATGTAAATATCCCGCCCATAATTCCAAAGAACAACAGGGGAACGATATAGCAGGTGATGAGCAACGTCTTACTTCGTATATCTAATTTCCATTGTAAAGAAACCCCATATATAAAAGCTCCCATTTTTCAAACCCCCTTTGCAATTTTCATAAAGTGCTGCTCCAATGAACCGCGGCCTATCTGGATATCTAAGATGGCCTCCCCTTTTTCCCTGCACTGCACCAGCAGCGTAAGTAAAGTTTCCCCGATATTGTCAGACTCATATTTCCCTGTGCCGGTTTCCGTTTGAATAGTGATATTATAATGCTTCCCCACTGTTTCACCAAGCTGTTCGACTGTTCCAATAAAGGCAATCCTGCCCCCGGAAAGAATGGCAATCCGGTCACACAGGTTCTCAACCTCGGCCATATCGTGGCTTGTTAATATGATTGTCTTCCTGGCTGCTTTTAGCTGCCGGATTAACTCATGTAAGGACAGCCGCCCCTCAACGTCAAGCCCTGCGGTTGGCTCATCAAGAAAAAGGATATCCGGATTTCGTGTCAGGGCAAGTGCCAGATGGAGCCTCCGCTTCTGACCAGTCGATAATTGGTAATACTGCTTCCGGGCAAAATCATGGATGCCAAGAACGTCAAGCATTGCACGGTCAAGCGAAGCTTTATTCCATTTCGCAAAAAGCTTAACAGCCTCCAGCGGCTTTATATGCCCAGGCAAAGAAGACGATTGCAGTTGGATACCCACTTTGCCGGTTATAGCGATGGTTCCACTGTCATATTTTCTTAGACCCTCGATACATTCCAGGGACGTCGTTTTACCCGCGCCATTTACGCCAAGCAGGGCAAAAATCTCCCCCTGCTGTACACAGAAATTTAAGCCATTCAGTACAACGTGGGTCCCGTAACTTTTCTTTAAGTTTTTGATTTTTATAGCCTCGTTCATTCTTCATCCTCCTGAAACAAGTCAACGCCTGACCTGGACAAGTAACTCTCAAGTGCCTGCCCGATATAATCTTTGGCGAGTTTTTGCTTCTCTTTCCATTTGGGGTCCATGCCCTCAAACTGTCCTAATTCAATGAGTTTCGGAAGCATACTCATATCCCCGCCGGTGAAATCCGTTATCATATCCCAATAGGCTTTTGCAAAGCTCTGCCCCTCATCACTGTCTGCATGGACACCTGCATTTTGAAGCCTTATTGCTTCATTCTGAAGCTGCATGAAAGTATCCATAAATACTTTCCCGCTGTCCTTATCAAAACGGCTGCGGATATGGTCAAGGGTCTGGTCATCAAAGTGTTTGATGAGCCAGTAGAAGTCATTTTTCATCTGCAGGTTCACAATGATGTCGGCGTACTTTTTGAAATTGACCGACTGCATTTGAAGGACTTCTTCCCGCAGCCCCTCCAGCTCCCTCAATGATTCGGACAGGCTTTCTATTTTTTGCCGGACAGCTGCGGTTTGCTCTGCCAGGACAGCTGCGATTTCTGCCGGTGTATCAAGGGGAATCAGCCGGTTCTTTATATCATCCAGGGAGAACCCCAGATGTTTAAGCGATAAGATCTGATGTAGTTTTACCATATCTTTATCTGTGTATAGCCTGCGGCCTCCTTCGCTCATGGCAGACGGGGAAAGTAACCCTTCCCTGTCATAATGCTGTAATGTCCGTACAGTAACATCCATCTTTTTTGCGGCTTCGCCAACAGTCATATAGCCTTGTGGTATCGCTTTATTTTTGTCCATGTCTCACCTCCTGCTCGTAGTATATCTCATTACGTTACGTCATAAGCAAGTGTTTTAGAGATTTTTATCGCATATGCGTCTTCAGAAAAATATGCCCGGATCTTGTTCATACTTCCTATTGCATTTCCCTCAGCCCATTTAACCGGATTTTATTCAGTTCCTCTGCATTCAGGCATCCTGACTCAAAAAGTCTTATGTATTCTTTTGACACGTCACTGTCAAAAATCAACACATCATCCGAATTTATGGTCACGTCTAACCCGCCCCTGTATAATCTCCGGATGGGGTGGTGCGCCATCTCCTTTATTCGCCCCAGCAAAAGGTTGCTGCTGGGCGTTAGGTTAAGGCGTATTCCCCTGTCTTTTAGGAACTGTATGGCCTCCTCCGATTCCGCCGCCGCGATACCATGCTGCACTTCATCAAGCCGCAATGCCTCCACGCCGCGAACAACGTCCTCTGCTGTTCCCCACTCACCAATGTGGGCTTTCAGGCAAAGCCCCTCTTCTTTTGCTCTCCTGTATATGGGGATAAAATTTTCAATCGGCTGTGCCAGTTCATCCCCATACAAGTCAATGGAGTAGAATTCCGGGTACCCCCAGAAATGTTTCAGGCAGCCCTCCAGATAGTCCACAGGGCAATGCCTGGATAATCCGATCTGGAGCCGCAGGCAAACCTCCGGCGCAATCCGCTCGTTGATTTCCTGGAATGTCTCTATCAGTTCCACAATGTCATTATGGAAAAACTCATTTAACCCCCAGACATCTTCCCCTATCTCCAAGATCGCAATGCCGTCATGCTTTGCCTGGGCAAAAGTTGCCTCTATAAGAAATTTGCGCATGTTGCTGCCAGAGAATCTCTCACCAATATATCTGCTGTTCCAGCCATCCATTTCCCACATGGAAGCCAGGGGCTTTTTGATCGGCTCAATGAGAATCTGCTTCTGCTCATATATATATGTCCTGCTCCCCCCAAGGACAAAATGGTTGTGCAGGTCTGCTTTTGGCACTTCTCTGACAGCAGCAAGGTCATTGTCCTTTAAAGCTGTTATAAACTTTCTTGAATCTCCTTCCATGGTTCCTCCATTTCCCCCACTGGACAGCACAGTTTACTTCAAATATGCTGTCCTCCATTGCCCGACCCTTTTCAAAAAATCCTTTTCCAGGCCGTCCGGGTCCAACTTCCCAGCGGAAAGCATTTGCCAGACACAGCGCATCAGATAGCTGTCAATCTCCTCTAACAGCATCCTTACGTCAACGCCTGGCCGAAATACGGAAAGGTCCAGATCCCCCAGCATCCTGTCCGCCACATCCTCATATGTTTTATCATACGACTTCCCGGTTGCCTCCCTGATTTCCGGGTTTTCCGCAAAAAGGGCCCGTAATGAGAATAAATATTCATCGGGAGCCGTTCTCATAAACTCACATCTTGCCAGAACCTTCTGGGTCATTGCCTCAAAGAAGTCTGACGTTTCTTTGTAATAATACTTCAGCTCTATTTCATTTGATATCCTGTTGATATTCTTCCAGAGGTATAAATACAGATCTTTTTTATTTTGAAAATAATGGAACAGCAGGGACTTTGATATGCCGCCGTCATCCGCAATCCTGGACATGGATGCGTTTTTGTAATTGTCATGGGCAAACACCATGTATGCTGCTTTTATAATCCGTTCCTGCTTTTCCAATGGCAGTTCAAAAAATTTCTTGTTCATTAAGGTCCTCCCAGTACTTGAAATCTATTTTTCTTCCCTTTCTGTTCCTGCCATCCTCCCATGCCCCATCAGAAACTCGGCGCTCAGTGTTTCCACCACAAGCCTGTACATCCCTGGCTCCAGCGTGCCATAAATATCCAGATTATATGTCTCGCTGGCACTCTCCCCGTCCGGAAGGATATGGGCAATATCCTGAAAGCCAACATTATCCGTCCTGACAGGCATTGTGTACCACTGGCCGTCTATCTGTTTTTGGAGGGAAAAGTATTCCCCGTAAGTGAATTCTTCCCCGCTGTTATTGGCAATCAATACCATAATCTCACTTGTCCCAATGTCCTGGACAGTCATAGACATCCCCTCTGTACCCTCTGCAGGCAGCTCATCTGCTTTCAGCAGGAAACAGCTGTGATATACGGACAAATGCCCGGCATTGGGAAAGTTAAGGACATTCAGGGTATCCTCATCACTGCCTTCCATCTCTTTCCATAGAAAGGAGAGGTCCGTATCCCCATAATAAACCGCCCCGTCATTCCTAAGCCAGACCCCGCCGGATGCCGTCACGGAAATGTCATACCCTTCCCCGCTGCTGATCCAGATTCCAAAGAAGGGAGTCTCCATCTGGGAGAGAGCCTGTTCCTCTGCCGCCTGGAGGGGAATATCATTGATCCTTTTAATCACTTCCTTCTCCGTACTGCTGTCATACAGAGTCCTGACCATAACCGTTTCCCCGTCATAATAATATAGTTGGAAAGCACTTGTATCCGGGCTTGCCCCAACAAGGATATTTCCACCCTTATCATTTTTGTAAAGAAACACAGCAAACAGAACGCCTTCCACAGCCAAAAATAAAATGATGAAAAACACAACTGGTATATACTTTGTTTTCCTGTTTTCAAATGTCCCCATCGGTATCCTCCTTTATAAACCTGTCTATATTAGAAAAGCCACAGTAAAACTGCGCTTCACCGTCAGAACTATCGGCTCCTTTTATTATCCTCCGATTGGCCGATTATGGGAAGCCCTGAAACAGAACCTACTATCCTGTCTTTTCCTCCAACCCTTTCACAATCCCCTTCACAAGTTCTCCGGCAAGCTTCTCCTGATATTCTTCCGACATTAGTTGATTCCTTTCATTATAATTGGAAAGATAACCTATTTCTACCAATACAGCAGGAACTTTTGTATTCTTCAGGATATAATAATCGGCAGGTTTTACATTCCTTGAAACAATATTTTCGCTCTCTTTTATTGTCTCCATAATCTTTTCAGCATAATGTTTCCCTTCCTCCCCACTCTTGCAGTAATAACATTCCAGACCATATATCGAACTGTCTTTTTCATAATAATTGCAGTGAATGCTTATAAAAAGATCTGCCTTTTCCCCATTTACAATCTGTACCCGTTCCTCAAGTTTCATAAAAATATCTTTATCCCTGGTAAGTACCACCCGGATGCCCTGTTCCTCCAGCAGTTCCTTTAATTTCAGGACAACAGCAAGGTTGATCGCCTTCTCCGTTGCCGCCTGTTCCACTGTTCCCCCATCTTCCCCGCCGTGTCCGGCATCCAGGACAACCATATGGTTTTCTTCCCCCGAAAGGTCTGCGTCCAATTCATCTTCCTCTACACCGGATATTGTTTCCCGAACAACATCCGCCTTTTGGGTGCTACTCTCATTCTCATTCCTGCGGAAAAAATCCCGGATATACAAACAGCCACAGATCATCAGCAGAATCATAACTGCCAGAACAGCCGCCATGATTCCCCGGACGGTATAGGCTATGACCCTACGCCTCTTTCTGGCAATCTTCTTGCTTCTTTTTCTCTGATTCTCTGTCTTCCAGGCTGGCTGTCTTCTCTTTTGCACCATACTTACTCCTGCATTTTGTTCCTTTGAGGTATTGACAATATACAAATTACAAAAACTGCCAACCAAGCATGCCACGAACCACCGTCCACTGGTTCCTGACATGCTTACCTGACATATTGAGGATATATTAAATTATTTTCCGGCGGCCGTAAGATACTGCCCTACTGCCGCGCAGCCGGAACATAATGGAATTTTGTTCCTTCTGCTACCACCCACATATTCGTTGGATCATCCTCATCCCATTTGTAATTTCTGTCCAGAAACAGCGCCCTTCCATCGGGCAGTGTTGCCATCGGGAAATATCCCTCTGTGCTGAAAGGCAGCTCACCTGCGGGAACCTTCCATTTGATACTGGCACTCCCCAGGTCATAGCCGAGGATTCCCTGTCCGCCGAAAATTACAAGGTCACAGTCCCTCCCCGGACATGCACAGCTATAAAAGCTGCCGTCACTGTGGAGAAGAAAAGAAGTGGCATCCTCTATACTACCATTGCGCCCGTCCAGTTCAACGATCACGGAAGTGCCATCATTTGCAATACTGTCTTGAAGTACGGCGTATACCTTTCCGTCCCGTCCTCTTCCCATGGCGGTGCGCAGCGTATAAACCTTGTAATCATAACTGATCTTATTCAGGAAGTTCCCTTCCGCATCAAAGGCCAGCACTGCTGTTCCATCGTTCTGTGTGGAAAGGTAGATATCCCCGTTTCCTGCCACTGCAATCATACGGGGTGAAAAAACTTCCTGTTTTACATATTCGGAAATGTCCAGTTTTGCCGCCACCTCACCAGACGGGCTGACCCTCCATACTTCACAGTGTTCTGTAGGGCAGACAACCTCATCATTCCTCATCACTGCTTCAATATCCTTGTCCTCTGCCACCACATACAGGTTCCCCTGTTCGTCCGTGGTCATGACGGAAAACACCATTCCATCCGGTGCCGTCACCGGCAGGACCTCCCCATCAGCCTCCCCTGGCTTCATTTTCAGGATTCCGGAGTCCCCGTCCTGATTCCTGCTTACTAAATAGATGGCGTCCGCAGATGCCGTGAGATAGTCAATCGGTATGCTCCCCTTATAATCTATCGTCTGCGCTTCAGCAGATAATGGGGGCAATACGGGATTCTTGCTGTTTTCCTCCGGGACAGTGTCATCGTCCACATGGTAAGCAGAATCTGCTGAATCCTCCTGCATCATCGGCTGCTGTACCTCTCCTTCCATAACATCTGCTTTTGGGTCTGTACTGCCTCCACAGCCAGTAAGACATAAGGTGCCTGCCAACAGCAGCATACCCAACAGCCTGTATTTTTGCATTTTCATGTTCCCTTCTTCCTCCATATGTACTGATATGTTCCATTTCGCCTTTTTAGGGCACCATGGCTTACCCAGCCCTGATGCCCTGTTCTGGCCAGCCTGCTCTCAGGCAACACTGGCCTTATTCCCGATTTTTCTGTAAACTGGCAGCGATTATTCCTCCCCGGCCTGCGCTGCTCTTTCTTCGGCCTCTGCTTTTGCTTCCTCTCTTGCCTTCTGCACTTCCGGTGACTGGTCAAGGGCATAGTCCCTGGCTGCGTTAAAATCCAGTATCTGCAGAAGCTCCTCGTCTGTCAGTTCCCGGTCAGGCAGGTAGAAGCAGCCGGTATCCTTCGTATAGGCCAGTGTATCCCCGTCCGGCACCTGGCTTTCATTCTCCACCAGGGTCAGCGTGTTCTCCGGGAACATGCCATTCTCGTACTCCTGTCGGAGGGCATCCATCCGTTTCCTTTCCTCCCTCGTATATTCCCTGCTGAACTGGTCTGCATGGATCTGTTGGCTTTGGATCATGTCCTCCGTTGCCTCCACCTCTGCCCTGGGAATCGCCTCCATCCTTGCCCTCACCAGGTTGCTGATTGCCGCATAGGAAGGAATGGACACCGCACCGAAGACCAGCATGAAGGCTGCCGCCGACATTGCCATCCTCTTAAAGCTGTTCCGTCTGTAGGTTCCGTCTGCCATCTGTGTTCTTACATTCATGATAATTTCCTCCTGCATATTTTCTTTCATGTGTACCTGTTTTAAAGCATGTCTCAGCTGTCCGCCATTCATCTCACTCATCTGCAATATTCCTCCTTCCAGGTAGTCCGAAACTGCTCCCTTCCACGCTGCAGCCTCTTTTTGACCGCATGCTCTGTAATTCCCAGGATACCGGCAATCTCCTTTACCTGGTATCCTTCTACATAGTGGAGTACCATCACGGCCCTCTGCTTTGGGGGCATCTGGAGGAGCTCCCGCACCGCCTCCCTATCCTCCTGCCGGGATACCAGTGTGCCTGCAAGCTCCTCAATGGGCACCTTCGGGTGCCGGAATCTGAACCGCTGTATGTCCCTGCAGTGATTAGTCGCTACCTTGATCAGCCATGCCTTTTCATGCTCGCCGTCCACAAATTTCGGTTTTTTCTCCAGATATTTGCAGAAGGTCTCCTGAATGGCATCCTGGGTATCCTGTTCACTGCCGAGTATCACAATGCAGATCCGGTACAGCATCTCGCTGTGTTTCCTTACTGCCGCTTCCAGGTCCATATCTTTCCATCTCCTTCCTGTTCCACATCCGTGCCCGAAAATCTTTCCGGGTATCCTTTGGCTGGATGCTGTTATACTTATGACACGCAATCGGAAGACGAAAGGTGACCTTTTTGCAAAATTTTTTAAGACATGCCTTTTTTATGAAAGAAATGCAGGAAATAAAGGTTTTATTTAAGAAAAACTGCCCTCTCCTGACAAGGGTTTTCTCCTTATCAAAAGAGGGCAGGCAATGGTTCAGGCCACTTTTACAATACAAATCTGGGCTGCTTTCAGTCCGCTGCCGGAAGAACTTCCCCATACCTGAATGAACTGGCCGGATGCCAGGTCTGACGCTGTTGCTGCTGACATTTCAGATCTGGCCCCTCCATCGTAGATTGTTTTTATAGCAAACAGGGTATTTTCATCGTATGTAACCGCAATCTTGTTAAACTCCGAATCATCCCCGCTGCCAGGAGACACTACGATATCACCTCCATTATCTGATTTTTCTGTAATGGCCTCTACCACGGTAAGCTGCCCATCCTTCAGCTCTTTGATATCCCCTTCCAGATTGGGAGTACTGTCCACCCATTCTGCAGATGTGCCAGACATACTTTGACTTTGTGCTTCCGGCTGTTCTTTCTGTGTGCTGTCTGTTCCCTGACTGCTGCTTTCACCGGATTGCGGTTCCGGTGAGGCTTCCGGTGACTCCAGTTCATTCCCGATGTCGGTTCCTTCTGCATCCGCTTCCGGTTCCGGAGCAGAAACATCGTCCTCTGTATCATCCTCCGGGATCGGTTCTCCCTGAACCACCTGTGGTTCCTGGGTATCTGATGCTTCCTCCTTCTTTCCACAGGCACATACCGCAAGGCTCAGGATGCACAGCACCCCTGTCAATAAGATCATTTTTCCTGTTTTCCTTTTCATGTTGCTCTCCTCTCATATAAAATTCCATCCACAGTTTATCCAGTATTTCTGCGGATTTTTGTCCATTCTATCAGAGTAGTCTCTAAAAAGCCTCTAAAACATCTTAAAAAAGAATGAACTTAATTTATTATTGCTCCATTAACCGATTTTGAGAAGATGTTTGTTTTCAGCCCTTCCCAAAATCGGTCAATGGCAGTAAAATTGACAGAAAAGGATAAAATCAGAAACCATGGTGCAGGGACGTGGTCATTACTCCAATTTTGAAAGGGAAAATATATGACAGGTATCTATTTAAGCGGAACGGGAAACACAGAACATTGTATCAAAAAGCTGCTTTTTTTACTGGATAAAACTGCGCAGGCAGTTCCGATGGAGCAGAAAGACGCGGTACATTTATTATCACAGCATGACTTTATCGTTTTTGCATATCCTGTTCAGTTTTCAAACGTTCCCATCATGGTAAAAGATTTTATCAAAAGCCAGCCGGATCTTTGGAAGGGTAAAAAAATACTTTGCGTTGCCACTATGGGATTGTTCAGCGGAGACGGCGCAGGCTGCTCGGCACGGCTGCTCAAAAAGTATGGTGCAAAAATCGTCGGCGGTTTCCATATCCGTATGCCTGATTCTGTCTGTGATGTAAAGCTGCTGAAAAAAACCTTTCAGGAGAACCGGGAAATCATCCGGAAAGCAGACAGAAAGATTGAGAAATGCGCAGAGGAAATCAGGAAAGGCAGGTATCCCAAAAACGGCCTGCATCTTTATAACCGAATCGCCGGATTACTCTGCCAGCGTTTGTGGTACTACAGCAAAACCAAAAGTTACTCAGATCAATTAAAAATCAGTAATGCCTGTACAGGCTGCGGGCTTTGTACCCGGCTCTGCCCGGCAGACAACCTTACCCTGAAAAATGGAAAAGCGGCTGCCGGAAAACACTGTACCATGTGTTACCGGTGCATCAGTTCCTGTCCGGCAAGGGCAATTACATTACTGGGACACACAGTCATTGAGCAGTGCCGCTATGATAAATATATCCAAAACGAGAAAAAGAACGAGCCTTTAAAATGAAATGAAACATAAAGCGAAGGGAGTAACAAATCAATGAAAATCGAAACATGTGAAAAAGAATCCTTTGTTGTCATCGGAAAAGAAGGGGCGACAACGGACGGAGCCGGCTTTATTCAGAAGTTATGGGATGAGGCGAATTCCCATTTTGGAGAAATCGCACATCTGGCAAAGAAAGATGAAGATGGGAACATCAGCGGAATATGGGGCGCAATGTCTGACTTTTCCCGTTCCTTCCAGCCCTGGGAGGGCTTTCAGAAAGGGCTTTACCTTGCAGGGGTAGAGTGTAATGAGGATGCAAAAGCCCCCGATGGCTGGACAAAGTGGGTGATACCCGGCTATGAGTATATTTATGTGGAACGTGAAAATGATAATACCTTTTCAGAAGTAATCCAATATATGAAAGGCAATGGTATTGCTCTGGCGGGCGCAGTCCATGATTTTACCTGTCCACAGACCGGGAAAGGGTATATATTTTTTCCCATAAGGAAGCTGTAAAAAAGAGAATTTGAGGAGGAAAACAGAATGAAATCTATCTGCGGAATTGATTGTACGAACTGTGAATTATGCAGCACTTGTAACGGATGTGCAGCAACAGAAGGGCAGCCTTTTGGGGCGGAATGCCTTGTTGCACAGTGCTGTAAAAAAGGGAAAACATCGTTAAGCGAATTAAAAGAAAAGCTGATTGTGGCCTTCAATACGCTGCAGATTCCAGATATGGAAGAAGTAACAGAGCTGAATGCGCTGAAAGGTTCCTTTGCGAACATTGAATATACCCTTCCAAACGGCCAGACCGTAAAGTTTTGGGATGATAACAGGATTTATTTAGGGAATCAGCTTCATAAAAAGGACAGCGACAGATGTTATGGAATTATCGCTGATGAGAAATATCTCATGGTGTCTGAGTACAGCGGCTATGGAACTGATGCGGAAATAATTGTATTCAAACGTTGGAATAAGATAGAGAAAAGCGGAATGATTGAAAGAGTGTAATATAAATGATTTCTGCAATTTACAATAAACAAAGCATTAGAAAATTCATAGATAAGCCAATATCCCAAGAAGATATTATAAACAATGGAATGAAAGCGTCTTCTTCAAAAAACAGGCCGCCATGGAACTACACTGTTGTTAACTCTTGGGAGAAAGGGCTGCGGTTTCATCAAAGTTCGGTGTATTTGGTCGGTCATTCATGGGGGAGCATTCTGG
The DNA here is from genome assembly GCA_009911065.1 of Clostridiaceae bacterium. Lineage (GTDB taxonomy): Bacteria > Bacillota > Clostridia > Lachnospirales > Lachnospiraceae > Brotaphodocola. The sequence goes on from QXWR01000034.1 coordinate 30,037, forward strand.
GACTGCGCTTTGTCCAGGCAGGTTGTTAAACACAAGGGTTCTCTCTATGGAAGAACAAATTATAATAATTTAGTGCATCTTAATGCTATCAGGTAAAGACGACAAATCGGGGGTTGCAGAAGGGAAATTACAACATGGAAATAATCGCATATGAAATGAAATATATAAAAGATGACATTGAAAAAAGCAATATCTTGTGTATTCCTTTTGAGCAAAAGTATTTTCAACAATACATGAAAATATATAATACTTGCTTTTATGAAATGCGAAAATTTCTTGCTATTGAGCCGTATAATTTTTTGAATGATTATAAACAAGTTCGTGAAAAAAGTAAGGATATTTTCTTGCTTGTAAGTGGGGAAGAAATTATTGGTTCTATTGCCTGTTATGGAAACGAAATAGACGATTTGATCGTCAATAAGGAATTTCAAAACAGGGGATATGGAAAACAACTTTTATTATGGGGAATGAACCATATTCGCCAAACCAGTAATGAGCCTATTGTGTTACATGTTGCTAAATGGAATGATAAAGCTTTCATGCTGTACAAAAAAGCAGGATTTGTTCTTACAAATACCGTGAGAGTACGTTAAATTTCAGTTTATCGGTAATTTATGCAGAACAAGAAATTGAAATCTTGTACAGATGGGGATTATGCAGAAAAGAAGATAGCCTTTTAAGCAATCACCTAAACTAATAGGGTGGTTAATTTTGTTTAATAAAGCAAAGGAGGACGCAGGCTTTGAATGTACATAAAGGCAGGAAGAGTATTACACAAAGACCATTTCGTATTTTAGCAGACTGCGAAAGAATCTATCAGTTTTTGATTGAAATTTATGAGAGGGACTGGAGAAACGGCGTACCAGCCCCCTTTTTTGAATACGCATACGCATCATTTTCTTACTGGATGGATATCTCCTATTCTTACAAAAACCGCATCTGGGAATGCAATGGAGAAATCGTGGCGTTCTGCTTTTATGAAAATCCGGTGACAGACATTTATTTCTGCCTGAAACTCGGATATGAAAAGCTGGCATCCGAAATGGTGCAATACGCTGATGAAAATATGTTTACAAACAAAGAAGGCATTCAATTTATTTTCTTCGGCGGACAGGATGCATTGATGCGTTATGCACAACAGCTGGGATACCATAAGAAGTACGAGCGTTGGGATATGCAGTATGATTATACAGATGAATTGGATTTTCCGCTGCCGGAAGGTTTTCACTTTGTAAACCCCCAGGACATTGACAGGACAAACGTGGGCAAATGCTGTTTTAAAGGTTTTGACCATGAGCAGTGTGAAGGTCCGTGGAATCATCAGTATGAGCAGCACAATTATATACTGAGCACCGCGCCGCACGCAACGCCGGAACTGGATGTGGTTATTGCAGATGAGTCGGGAGAATATGCCTGCTATGCAGGGATGTGGTGGACACCTGAAAATCGCCTGGCATACATGGAACCTCTCTGCACCATTCCTGAATACCGGCATAAAGGTCTTGCGGCGGCGGCATTATCTGAAATGTATCGGAAAACCAAAGCATTAAGCGCAACACATATGACAGGCGGTTCCGGCAGATTTTATCAAAAAACAGGATTCCAAAATGCCGTAAAATGGACATTCTGGGAAAAATAATGTATAAGGACTGCTTAATTTATTGAACTTTTGCATGATCCACACAACAAAACGGACGCATCACATCAGTTAGTCGATACGCCCGTTTTGCTTTCCCATATATGGCATCCGCCCTAATTTAGTTTCGCCAGGTTTTCATTCATCTTTTTCAGGATAGAATCCTTTTGGTCTGATGTTACGGTCTTATCTTTTACGGCCTGGTCCAAAAGCTTTGTTACATCCTCAATATCCTTTTTATAGTTTTCCGCTGTCAGTTCCTCTGCGCTCTTTACCAGATCCGGCCTCATAACAATCGTCGGATTGAAGGCAACGATGGTAGTTTCTGTGGATACGGTAAAAGCGCCTTTGTAAATGACAAATTCACCTTTTCCGTTATCCGCCTTCAGTTTGGCCAGGTCCGCTTCCATGGCCTTGACATCGGCATGGTCTGCGCCCATATATTTTTTAATCTGGTTGATGGATTCCTCGTATTCTTCCGGGGTATAAAGCTCAAAAAGCCCTCCCAAAGTAGGATCCTCCGCCGGGTTCTGAACTTCCTGGGCCCAAACCGTGGATACCTGCGGGGCAGACACTGCTCCATAGGCAGTCTGTCCGGCAGCCATAAGCATAAGACACATGATTCCTGAAGCTGTAAGGTTTCTCTTTGTACGATGGAACATGGTATAAATCCTTTCTTTTTATTATTTTATCTTCACAGGTGCGCACCTTTTGAAAAAGATAGACTACTATGATAGTCTGTCTAAACAATAGACTATCATAGTAGTCTAAATGCGTCAACGAATATTTTCTGACGAATCTCTTAAGAATTCCGATTACAGCCCGGACGGATGATGGATATTACGACCTGCCACTGATCGGGAAAAGACTTTCCTATTATCCGCCATAAATAGGTTAATATTTTTTCCGTATGGTCGGACGAATCTCACTTTATCGCTCGTCCATGCCCTCAAACTGCACTTGATTTTCATCAATTGTGATTGTGATTAGATCGGTACTATATTCATCAGCCAAAGAAACCATTTTCGTTACGACATCGTGCTCGGTCAGCGTCAGCAAATCATCCAGTGGGGTTTCATCCCAAAAGGCTTCTATGGCACTGACGATACCGCCGATAGCGTAATCACGCTCGCCAATCGTCAAGCGATCTTTGTCTGCGATGTGATAGGAAAACTGATACCACAAATTACACCAAGCGCCATAGCCCCCGTCTTCCGTATCTTTTGAAAGGATGGTTCCGGCAAACCACGGATCTTCCTCCGGGCGTCCGGTATTCAGGCTTTGTATCATACGGAAATTTTCTTCACCGGAAAGCGTCCTCGTCAACGTCACAAAAGCACGTTCCTCCGCCGAGAGTTCCACCCGATAATCATTTCGTGCGGCATCCTCCCCAATCCGATCCCATCCGTCAAGGTTTTCGTTGGCCCATTCCAGCAAGGCAGCATTAAAATCGGCCACAGTCATCTGTTGGTAATTGGGGGTTTTGAGAGCCAATAGTGAGGCATACTCCTCGCTTGTGCCATATCCGTACTGGCGCGGCTCTTGTTCATTGAAGCCGGGATCATCGGTACTGGCGGGCAGGGTATCTACATAGCCAGAAAGCGGCATAAACCAAAATTGAATGGAAAGTTGTAGGCATTTAAGGCTGTGCGCCTGGGCAATGCCCTCAATTTTTGATTGAAGCGCCGCCGTCTGATCTCCTTGGAGTTCTTTCAAAGACATTCCCTGTAAAAGCGCTGGCATGGCATTTGCAACGCCGAGCCGCGCATCGTTGTACTCCCGGACGGTCAGCGTGTCTGCATCCAGTATCGTCATCGTGAGTTGATATTCCAGTGTCGCGTTGTCTGATGCCTCATAATTTGTCGTTGCATAGCCGCCGAAGTCTCTTTCCTGCCATCTTTCGGCAATAAGCGGTTCTAACACATTAAACAGGAATGAGGCGGTTTCATTGTTGTCTTTCCTATCATAAAGCGTTTGGTCCTGTGAAAAACGCTCCAGAAGCTCTCTATATTCGACTGTATCAATCAATTCAAAAATCTGTGTCCGAAACTCGGAAACGGTCATATCCTCATAACCGTCAAGCTGTAACGCAAACAGCTTGTTATACTCTTCATCGGTAAAGCCAGTATTGGGAACAGGGCTTAACCGATTATTTCCTGCTGCGGCAGAGGTGGCAAAAGCAACCATGACTCCAGCAACCAAAACAACCGCAACACATGTGGCAATCAACGATGTTTTCTTGATTTTCATAATAGCGGTCACTCTTTCTTCAATGGCGTTTTTGCTAAAGCTGTTACATAGCGGGGTCAGACCGCTTTTTGTTTCCTCCATACTGATAAGCATCCGCGCATAAATCGACTTGTTTCCCGTTCCAAAAAGCCGAACAACCACCTCATCACAGGAAAGTTCAATATCACGGTTTGCCAGGATATACATAGCCCATACCAACGGATTAAACCAGTGGATGCAGAGTGCAACAACCAAAACCAGCTTCGTGAAAGCGTCAAAACGCCGGATATGAACATACTCATGGGCCAAAACGTATGGAAGCGATTTTGTATCATTCCAGTCTGTACCCTTTGGCATCAAAATCACAGGCCGGAGAAAGCCGTAGGTGAGAGGGGCGCAAATCCGGCTGGACTGCCTAATGGCGATTTGACGCTTTATTTTATGTGTAATGAGCCAGCTTTTTACAAAGTCATTCTCCACAGGCAGAGAGGTCTGAAACTCCCGACGGCATCGGATATACGAAATTGCAAAAAACAGGAAACAGATAAGTGCGCCAACAGCCCAAATGACTGTCCATATGGAAATGGAACTTCCCGTTTCATTGATACCGGCTGTACTTGGGAGCATCGTCATAGCCTGGGTCGGAGTGACCGGGATAAAGTTTGCCACGGGGGTCTGCTGTACCGCTTGCATAGCGGATGTCCTATGGCCTATGACCGAATAAAGGCTAAACATGGACGGTAAAGATAATGGGATCAACAAGCGCAATAGCGCAACCCCCCATAGCGCCAAAAAGGTCTTTTTCGGTAGTCTGTTAATTGCCAGCGCACGAATGACAACAATCGCTAAAATTAAAATAGCACCGGAAAAACTCATTTGCAGTAAGCTCATAGTTACCTCCTCATTCTAAATCGCCAACAATCTGTTTCAACTTTTCGATCTGTTCAGCGGAAAGTTTCTTCCTGCCGAGCAGAGCCGCAAATAGCTTATCAGCAGAACCGTCATAGACTTTATTGATCAGTTCGTTGGTTTCCGCCTCTTGGACGGACTCTTTCGGGATCAATGCGCGGCACATAAAGCCCGGCTCGGAGCGTTCAATCGCCCCTTTTTTGATGCACCGCTTTATGAGAGTATAGGTCGTGTTTACATTCCAGCCCAACTGCCCGGTCAGTTGTTTAGCAATCTGCTTTGCCGGAATGTCCCCCTCTTTCCAGAGCACCTCCATTACTTTCAATTCAGAGTCAAAAAGTTTTACAGCCATCAAACAAGAACTCCTTTCATAAGACACCAGTAGTATTTTTAAAATTAAACTACCACAGTCTTAATGCTTTGTCAATACTACTCGTGTCTTAAATCTTCCAAATATAAAATAGTCGGTCGTATGAAATACCAGGCGCAAAAGAGAGCCTAAGGGAATGACGCAGCTGCGTCCTCACTTTTTGCTGCGTGTGCAACAGGAAGCATGAAATGAAAACGGCTGTTCGTCTATATGCGCTGCTGCCTGTTGCCGGAGTGCTGTTAAAAAAGGGATGCAGGGTTTCAAACGTGCTGATTTTTCTTTGCACAAGCGCAAGTATCCGTATTCCCCTGCTCTTTTTTGAAATATCCTCTTTGGGAGCGCCATTTACTCTGATCAGGTTTGGTCTTAATCTATTGGTTGTTTTTGCGATTGCCTTTATCATTGAAAAACTGTTGTCCGAGCAGGATAAAAAGGCAATTTATGAAAATGTGGACAAGCTATAACAATACTGCTCAGCCATATCCAGCGGTTATTCATTGACATCAACAGACTACTGTGATAGTGTATAGGAAATGTACGATAAAGAACACACAATGAATACGAGGTGAACACGGATATGGAAAAGACACTGTTTGATTCAGAACGAAAAGTAATGGAAGTAATCTGGAAAGAAGGAGACGTGACAGCCAAACAGATTTCCCTGACCTTACGTGATACCATCGGCTGGAATAAGAATACCACCTACACAGTCATTAAAAAATGTATCCAGAAGGGCTTTATTGAACGCCTGGAACCGAATTTTGTCTGCAGGGCTCTTCTTTCCAAAGAACAGGCGGTTCAGGATGATACCAGGGAATTTGTAAACCGTGTCTTTGACGGATCCGTCCCCCTGCTGTTTTCATCCCTGCTTTCTCAGAAAGCCCTCTCAAAGAAGGAACTGGAGGAATTAAAACGAATGATCAATGAAATGGAGTGAGCCTATGAACCTGCTGCAGATGAGCCTTTCGGCTTCCGTTCTGATCCTGATTGTCATAGCATGCCGGAAGTTCTTTTCCGCCAGAATACCCAGAACCACTTTTTCGCTGCTCTGGCTGCTTGCCTGGTTGAAGCTGATGATTCCCGTACCGGCGGGCTTTCCTGTGCCTGCGGCCCATCAGTTAAGGGAAAAAATGCCGGATATCACCGCAGCTTTACCCCTTTCGGCAGAAACCTGGCAGACAGCCGGGGCCGGGCCGGACTTCGGATGGAATCTCCTTAAAATCCTGTGGCTTTGCGGCGCTGTATCTGTCAGCCTGTATATCGCTTATCTTCATGCCGCCAGTATGAAGAAATACCGCACAGCAATTCCCCTTAAGGAATCTTCCTGGATTCCCATGTGGCTGGAGCAGAAACGTTCCTTCCGCAGAATTACCGTCCGGGTTTCGGACGAGATTGCTTCCCCCTTAACCTATGGTATCTTCTTCCCGGTAATCCTGCTTCCAAAACAGACCGACTGGGAGGACCAAGAGAGCATGAAGCTGATCCTGGAACATGAAGCAGCCCACATCCGGCACCTGGATGCACTGAAAAAGCTGTGCCTGACCATATCCTGCGTCTGCCACTGGTTTAACCCTCTGGTATGGCTCATGGCTGCCCTGGCCTGCCGGGATATGGAGCTGGCCTGTGATGAAGCCGTAGTCCGGGCCGTGGGAGGAGAAAACCGAAAGCTTTATGCTGACTTACTGGTAGAACTAGAAGCAAAGAGAGCCGGAATCAATCTTCTGACTTCCAGTTTTGGACAAAGTCTTATGAAAGAACGTATCAGTCATCTCATTCACATGAAAGAAAAAAAATCCTTTACGGGAATCATGCTGACTATCGCTGCCACCATAAGCTGCGTCGCAGTCTACGGCGCCGTTCCTTCTGGCACTTTTTCCATGAAATCCCTGAAGAATGACCCGACCCTTGGAGGGATTTTTGAACTGTACTCGGTGGAAGAGTATCAAAGGATTGTAGATACTGTAAAAGAGGACAGAGGGGAGGGAGATCTGGATGCCTTAGCCATGGAACGGGACCTGGAGCGTCTGAAAGCTGACAACGGAAAAGGGGAATTTGTCATCTATAAAGGCGCGTTTATGGTATCCACGGAAACCACTGTGGTCGCTTTCAACCCAACCATTGTCATGCGGCCGGAACTTGTAAGCCGGAATACACCTCTGACTGCTGAAACTTACCAGAATGATATAAAAGATGTGACAGAGATTCTGGAAGACGCAGTGGCAGACGGATTTTTAACAGAAACCCAGAAAAAAAGTGTGTTAGACAAAATGGAGGAGAATCTGACCGGACTGGAATAAGCACCGAAAATGATCCTCCATTTTGAGACTGTAGGCTCCCTGCCCAGTCTTAAAAGAAACTTAAAAATATTTTTCAGTAAACAAGGGGGGGATTAGGTTTTGGAAGTGCAGAATCATTGGAAGAATGTTACACAAAAACCATTTCGTATTTTATCAGATTGCGGAAAAATTGATGTGCGCTGCGCGTCAGTTAGGATATCGCCAGAAATCGGAACACTGGGATATGCAGTACGATTTCGCAAACGAATTGGATTCCCCACTGCCAAAAGGCTTTCACTTCGTAAACCGCCAAGATATGGATATGGAAAAAGTGAGCAAATGCTGTTTTAAAGGGTTTGACCATGAACAGAGCGAAGGCCCATGGAACCATCAGTATGACCAAAATAATTATCAGCTGAGTACCGCACCCCATGCCGCAGCTGGACGTGGTTATTGCAGATGAGGCAGAAGAATATGCCTGTTATGCAGGAATGTGGTGGACTCCTGAAAACCATCTGGCCTATATGGAACCACTCTGCACCATACCCGAATACCAGCATAAGGGTCTCGCCACTGCCGCTTTGACAGAAATGTATCGGAGAACAAAGGTATTAGGCGCAACCCATATGACAGGCGGAGCGGACGGATTTTACAAGAAAATTGGATATCTTTCTGCTGTAAAATGGACATTTGGGGAAAAACAATAATACTGGCTATAAAAACTGCTTTTGTAAATTTAGAAGATTCTCCTCTTCAGGTCTTCCCAAAATCGGTCAATGGAAGTAAAATCGGAAAAGAGGGCAGAATCAGAAATCTCAGTGATGGAGGAAAATATAATATGTTAAGATCAATGATGCAGGTATTTGTAAAAAACAGCATGGAAGCAGTGGCACTTTACCAAAAGGCTTTTGATGCCGAACTCCTATGCGCTTACCCTGACGGCAGCGGCGGCTATATGCATTCCGAACTGAACGCCTATGGACAAATACTGGCTGTTTCGGAAATTTCTGAGGATGTTACTATAGGAAATACGATGATGTTCTGTTTCCACCTTGGAGAAGGCCATGAAAACAAGATCCAAAAAGCTTATAAAGTACTGAAAGAAGGCGCATCAAACGATACCCCTGTCGGCCCATGTGATTATAGTCCATGCCAGTTTAAGCTTATTGATAAATTCGGCGTGTGCTGGTGTCTTTTTGTATGAGGGAACAAGGATAACCGCTGGCCTTCTCCAATGGTCTGTGATAATCTTTATTTTCCAATCCGATACTGATACTCCGGGATATTAAAAATTCCGTCATCCAGTATCCGGTTCTCCAGATACTGGATATCTCCGTTTTCTGAGAGCCTGACCGTAAGTTCATGGGTTATGACCGCATCATTGCACAGAATCATCTGGCATACCGCATCCACGGTCAGAGTGAATGTCCCATCTTCATTTTCCCTGATCTGTGTCACCTCGGGAACAGAAGTACCGAAGAAACTGGGTGCGTAATTTCCGCACCCCAGTCTCTCCCATCGGTAGACTTGACGCCCTTCATCAAACACGGCCCACTGCCGAATCTCCTCCCTGGAAACCGGAAGGTAATCCATGATGGTGTTTTCAAACTCTTCTGCCGGTATCCCATGGGGATACTGCTCCGGTTCAAACCGCCTGCCATACTTCATCCCATAAAAATATTCATAAATCCCGTTATAATCCAGTTTATCCAGGCTCTCCCTGTCCCAGTTGGAGCATAACAGGTTATTTCCCTGATACCCCAATGGAAGCACACATTTTTCGGACATTTCACGGCACTCCTGTGGCAGGGGCCTCACTCTGACCAGGCAGCTTCCGTCAACAATCTCCGATACTTCCGGAGGTTCCGGTACACATAATTCATAGCAGAAATATCCTTTTTCCGTATACCGCCATTCTTTTATTCTTGTATAGGAAATGTACGCAGGCATCGGTGTTTCATCTTTCCCCCATGTCATATTTGCTGCCAGCACATACAAATTTTCTCCATCATACTGATATTGAAACCTTCCGATTCCTCCGTCTCTATGAATCCGGTACAGGAGCACGGTCCCGGCCTTTCCCACTCCGGCATCGTGTAAAAACCGCTCCATCTCCTGCCAGTTCTCCATAACCTGGTACGGTTCGCTCCCTGTGACCGGCATGCCCATAGTCTTTAGCTTCTCTTTTAATTGAATTAAAACTTCCTCTGATAAAACCACGTTTGAAGCATCGCCTTTGTCCGCTTCTTGGTAAATGTCCCTGGTCAATTCCAACGCGGCCCTTAAGTCAGCTTCCGCTTCTTTCCTTTCGTTTTCATCAACCGGAAGATCATATCCTTTTTCCCAACGCCCTTTTTTGTCATTATCTTCCCTGCTCTCTGCCAAAGAAGGTTCTTCCCCGCCTTCTATGGCGCCGGACAGTGAAAACTCCTCCTGCTTTTTTCCTCCACAGGCACACAAAAATCCTGCCATCATTATAATAATAGTCTGGATATATATTTTTCTTATTTCCATGGAAATCCTTCCTTTATTTCATATCATATACGTTGGGAATGTCCAGCTCCTTTTTCTCTATGGAATTGGATAAATAACGGAATGTCCCGTCATCAAAGGGCTGAACGGTTATGATGCTGGTAAACGCACAGTCGGAGTTATAATCCGGCCATACCCCATCTACAAAGAGGGTCAGCGTTCCGTCCGGGTTCTCCTTATCCCCCACCACTTCCCCAAAAGGCGGATACGGGCTGGAAAAGATCATTTCATACGGATAGCTGTCTGTGTCTGCGCGGTAACCGCATATCTCCCTTATCCGTTCCTTTGTGACTGGAAAATACGTGGTCATGATCCGTTCATATACCTCTGCAGGTATCTCCCCATTTTCCGGCCGCAGAATCTCTCCCGTATCCATGCGGTACAGGTCCTCAAACATGCATGGCATCAGGATATCCTCCACGTTGCTGCTGTCCCAGTCCGTTACAAGGACATTGTAATTGACATAGCTAAGTCCGTCCAGATATTTTTCTGTCAACTCCCTGCACCGGTCAGAAAGCGGGGCTGCCCGCCAGAACTGGCGCAGGCTGGAATGGTAGAGCTGTACCGTATAGGCGTAAATGAAATATCCTTTTTCTGTCAGTTTTATCTCCGCAATATCACTGACAGCAGTAGATATGATTTCCGGTACGCCCCCTTCCCTCCATCCGATCTGCACATAAAAGGTCTGCAGGTTTCCTTTCCTGTGTATAAACGTATAAGCACCGATCAGCCCATCCAGATTCACGTCAAAAATAGTAACCAGGCTGTCCTGCCCTTTTAAATAAGCAGAATAAAAGTCCCTGACACTGTTATGGTTTTCCATATTTGCCCCGTCAGCAACGCTTACATATCCGGCCTCTCCCAGCATGGATACTACCCGATTCCTCTGCTCCCTGGAGAAATCCCTAACCGTATAAGTATAGGGCGCATCTTTCTCTATTGTTGCATACCTGTATACCTCCTGCACCTCCATGGCAGCCGACAGGGCACTGTTTTCCAGTTCTTTTTCTTCAGCTTCACCGAGCAGGCTGTCCGGCTCTTCTAAAAAATATGGTGATGACAGAGATTCCTGTAGTTCTTTCCCATTGTCTCCTGCCCCGGTATTGCCTGTGGCAGCGCTGCCGGAAATCTCCATAGCCGGTTCCCAGGATTCCTCCGGCTGCTTTCGGCCTTTGTCCTCCTTAAAGCCTGTAAAGAAGCTCCCGGCTGCCACTGCCAAACATAACAGGATAAGCAGGAGACTCCCCTTTCTGAACAACCGCTTTAAATCTTCCAACTAATCATCCCCTCCATATACTTTCTTCCACTGGTCTTCTGTCAGCCGGTCTGAATGCCACCACAGCTCACAGCCTCCCTCCGGAAAAATAACCTGATTGGATACATACTGAAAACCTCCATCGTCAAGGGGACGGACCACGGTTTTGTGGGTATACGCCCTGGAGGTGTTTTCCTCCGGGTATACGGCATTCACAGTCAAAGCTAACGTTCCGTCATCATTTTCCGTATAACTGACTACCTCCGGATATGGGATATCCGGATATTCAACCTCATAAAACCCTCTCGGCCTGTATTCATAAGTCTGATCCTCCGGGATATAGGCGGCCTTCCTCTGCAGCTCCTCGTAATCAATTTGCAAATGACGCTCAATAACATGTTCAAATACATCTGCCGGTATCCTGTAAACGGCCCCGGCGTCTAAATCATCATCCGGCGTAAAAGGAACCGGCTGTTCATAGATATCAGGATAGAACCTGTCAAATAAATCATAAAAATCCAGATTCCCAAAATCCTGCTCACTCCAGTCCGTAAGGAAAAGATTATTTCCCCCATACCCCACCGGCAGCAAATACCGTCGGTTTAATTCCCTGCACGTTTCATCCAGCGGCTCAACCCTCAGCGCTGTATGCTCCGGTTCATCACTGAGGGAAAGCACATAATAGCTTTCGGAATAATAACTTCCTTCAAACAGCAGGTAGCATTCTTCCGTATATTCCCACGATTCTGCCGGATAGCTTACGGTACTTAAGTTTTTCAGAATCCCATTGCTATACTGATAATATCCTCTGGTTACATTTACTTCTCCCTCTGCTGTATGAAGGTCATACTTTATAAATCCGCCGGAGCTGGTGACTGCGATTATGGTAAGTTTGTCATCCTGCGCTTCCTCTACGGATCTGCAAAAGCGTAAAACCTGTTCCGGACCGACCATGTCAATCTGATTTTCTTCGTCCACCACGGCATAACCATATTCTCCGATCCGTTCAACTATGCGTCTTGTCACTTCCAGCTCTCCAACCGTTCCCATTTCTACTGCCTGTTCATAAATATCACGATAAAGCTCTGCAATGGATTCCCCATCGGAATCACGGTCTTCTCCCATTTGCTCCTTTTCCGAATATTCTTCTCTGACTTCTGCATTTTGCGGTATCTCCTGATTTTCCTCTGCCTTTTTTCCGCATCCGGACACTATAAAAAGAAGGACACCTGCAACAATAAACAGTTTTTGTTTTCCCATGTTTTTCATCTCTGTCAGACCACCTTTATCAATATCTTTTATTTTAGAATTCCCGCCATGCGCAGCAGATACCTGGCATTTGTGGTAGTGCAGCGCCCCTCCTTTTGGCAGCAGAGAAGCATTGCACATCTATTTATCCAGCTGGGTTACGACAAGACAAAACTGATGTCCTGCCATAATCAGGGTTTCCAGTATCTCCACATCCTTTCAATTACTGATTTTCTTATACAGGGATATCATACTGCATGATGATGTTATGGAAACAGTCATGGAACCCCAGTTTTCTGTAAAGTTCAACGGCCTCCTCCGAACCGCTGAGCGTAACTGCCCTTACTCCGTTTTCAAAAAGCTCCCCAAGTGTCTGCGAGCATATCGAAATTGCCGCTTTCCTCCTGCGGTATTCCTGTATGGTGGAAACAAATTCCAAAGACGCCGTATCCCCTGTCCGGATTGTGGAGGCCGTGGATACCGGTTTCCCATCCATCTCGCACAGATAAAACCGGAGATTCTCTTCCTTATACCCTCTGCAGTTAAAAAGCCGGAAAACGTACTCCTATTATCACCCTGTTGACCGATTTTGAGAAGACTCCGGGTTCTTATTCCACAAGTTCAATGGAATCCACAATGCTCATCCTGCTGACCTTCCGGAGTGGAATACAGGTTGCCAGGATACAGGCTCTGATGGCAAAAAGTGATGCGCAGGCCATGGGAACCACGGGAACTGCCGTCAGCCGCAGGACATCCGCTGCCCCGGCCTCCACAAATACTGTGCCGATATATCCGGTGATACACCCAATCACCGCCGCACGGATGCCATAATAGAACCCTTCCCACAAAAATACCCGGTACAGGCTTCCCGCGCTCATACCCATGGCCCGCTGTATGCCGTTCTCCGTGATCCGGGTATGGATATTGGTATAAACTGTATTGATAATGTTCAGGATTCCTATGAGGCCGATGAACAGAATCAGGCCCCAGGCCAGCAGACGGATCTGGGTCTCGATTTCCGCATACTGGCGGTCCGTCTGTTCATAGGACACCGTGACCGTCCCCGGTACTCGCCTGCAGAATTCCTCCAACACCCGGTCAAAAGCTGCCCGGTCGGCACCTGCAGTTAATCCCGGCCTAAGTTCCCCTTTACCGCAAAAAGGACGGCCATCACAAACGATTGCCGCCCTGCAATTATTTTCCTGTCCTATATCTGCTTCAAACCATTCAGACAAAGCATTCCTTCCGTACCTCCGCTTTATTCCATCTTTTCCGGCCACTTTAACCCTTCTGTTTTCCTTAATAATCCCATATGAAACAGCACCTGCACGCAGTCCGCATATCCCTGGATATATGCCCTTCTCTCCTGAACAGACGCAAAGTCCTCCAGGCAGTCTTTCATTTTTTCCGCCTGATTCTGCTGCTCTGCAGATAAGGTTTTTAAAAATTCTTCCCACTCCAGCTCGGTTTCTTTCCAGGCAGTCAGCACCTCTTCATACTCCGGAGTGCGGATGTAACTTTCCCTGTTCACATTCTCCCCGTTTAAGTTGCCCAGGAACTCAGCCATTTTCACCCACATATCATTTGACATTTCCAATTCTCCTTCCTCATTCTTAATTTCAACTCCTGCATTTCCCGTATATTCCTATCTCCTGAAGTACATTATATATATTATAGAAGAACTTTCTCAACCATAATCGCTTAATTATTGAAACTATAGCAGATAAAATTAAGCCATTATACTTGGAGGTGAACGGATGGACGACTTATTAAAACAGATTGGAAACCGGATACTGCATCGCAGGAAACAGCTCCGCATGACACAGGAAGAACTGTCTGAAAAGGCAGGTATCACCCCCCAGACCGTTTCTTCCGCAGAACTTGGCAAAAAAGCACTGCGCCCGGAAAATATCATCCGGGTCTGTTCCGCACTGGATATCAGCACCGATTACCTGCTTCTCGGAGAAGTGAATGCCAGCGACCACTGGACCCTGATTTCCAGAATCTCAAATCTGCATCCCGCACAATACCGTCATCTCGAAGATATTATCAACAGCTTTATCTCCGCTTTAGAGGTACGGGAAACACAGAAAAGAAAATAATTCTCCCCATGTTAATCAGTTACTCCGAAATGCTGACATGGTATCTGCAATCAGTGCTCGTGTTGCCTGATCCATCTCTTTTGGCGGATACTCTCCATCCGGCTTCTTCTCCGGCTTGAAAGCGCCCTGTTTCCATATAGTTTCACTTTTTATCTCTGTTTTATCCTCTGTCTGCCTAACATTTTCTTTCTGGCTCAGAATCTCCGCAACGATTTCTTCGATTGCCGCCCTGTCTACGGTCTGGGGAATGGCAATATCCGGTGTTTCCGGGCAGTTGATATAGTGGAGGACCGCATTCACAAGAAACTGTGCCTTGCTGCGCGGCCCCTGTTTTTCCAGCAGACGAATCACGGCGTCATGGGCCGGATCATTTTCATTGAACTTGATACTGAACCTCTCCCGATCCCTTTTCTCACCCATAGACTCACCTGCCTGCCGTTTCCATCTTATAGAGAAATTCATACCCCTTTGCATTGGCACTGATATCCTCCACAAATAGTGCATTTCCCACCTTCCCGGAAGCTTCGATCTGCCGGCGCAGTAAAATAGCCCCGCCGCCCACAAACACCACCATGCCGGACATCAGATCCAGCATACGCTCCCGCAGGCTGTTTGCCAGGTCATTTACAAAATCCTGCGCCAGCTTTTCCACAAGGGATGAGACTTCCGGGGCATAGGTGCTCTCACCGTCCTTTAGGATACCGTCAATATCCGTTTCCTCCAGCAGGATGTCAAATTCTGAATTGGCTTTCGTCCGAATCCGGTTATAGAGCAGGATCACTCCGTTTTCCAGGGAATCGCAGATACTCAGATCCGCCCGGCCGGAACGCATCATCAGGTAGTCTGCCGTAAACCCGCCGATATCTACGATAAGCACCCTCGGCTTGTCTAACAGCCTGTCCATCATGGTCACCGCCGCTGCAAAAGCTTGGGGATAACAGCGCACATCTTCAATATAGATGGTATAAGGGTTGTCACGGTACTGGAAATTTACAATGCCTCTGTTTGAAAAATAACGTATAAAGGACTGGTTCTGCGCCCCATAATGTGCTGGCGGAAGCCCCACTGCAAGAGAGACATGCACCACCTCTTCCCCATACCTTTCCTTTAAATGGAGTTCTTCCGCGATCCCGAACAGGGTAAGGATGAAAAAGCGGTCATCCTCCGTCTTATCTCTTTTATAAGGAATCCTCTGGTTTGACAGCGTATAAAACTTTCCCTGGTATTCCAGGATGTCGCTGCCGAACGGCCTGGCAATGCTCTCCACCAGCCCGGACACAAAGGGCCTGCTGTGGATCGTCTTCATTTGTTTGTTCCCGTGGTCGATTGCAATTAACATAGTTTTTCATCTCCTTTTTTCCTTTATACTTATTCTTTACGCATTGAATACGTCTTTTTTCAACAAAAAGTCGCCCTCACCCGTAAAACGGGTGGCTAGTGGGGAGCGGTCAACAATATAGGCCAGTTGTTCCTGTGTCATTCCGCTGGCCTCCCGAGCCCGCTTGATGGCCCGTCCTATATCGTGAAAATCAAACCGCCGTTTGTCTTGCTCTAACTTCATAACATCACCTAATGTAATTTTACATTTCATGTGATATTATTTGAACGACTTTTAATTTCATACTACTGACTGTTTGATTTCATATTCAAGGAATTGCTATGTTCATAAAAGACGGGACTTGACAAATTACAAATGTTGTGTAACAATAGTTGTATAACGATAGTAATTTGTTTTGATAAATGAAAAGGAGAAAACAATATGCCACCTAAAGCCAAAATAACAAAAGCGATGATTTTAGATACTGTTTTGGATATTACAAGGGAAACAGGATTTGAAACTGTAAATGCGAGAAGTATTGCCAACCATCTTCAATGTTCTACCCGCCCTATCTTTACTTGTTATGAAAATATGGAGGAATTAAAAAAAGAATTTCTTATCTTTGCCTATCAACATTACAAAAAATATGTTATAGATTATCAAACTAAAGCGGATATAAAATCTTATTTAATTCTTCCTCTTTCCTATATAGAATTTGCTCAAAAAGAAACTTATTTGTTTAAGCTGCTATTTATAGATGATATGGACTTACAAATGGAAGAAACAGCCGACTTCTACAACGAAGTTGACAACGAGAAGATGGCGAAAAGGTTTTCTGATGATATGGGATTAGAATATGAGATCGGAAAAACGATATTTTTAGATTTGTTTCTTTATTCTCATGGTATCGCGGTTTTGACTGCGACAAAAAAAATGACTCTTGATAGAGACAGTGTTGAAAAAATGATTACGAATATGTTATCTGCTTTCATTCAAGATGAAAAACTCAGCTAACTCGTAGTAACTTCAAAATTTATAATTGCAAAGGGGTATAATATGAACGCTAATTCATGTCTAATTGAATTTTATAATAATTACGATGAGGATAATCGTTTGATTTTAAAGTATGGAGCGATTGAGTTTCTTACTACCATGCACTATATAGAAAAATATGTGAAACCCGGTGCTCGTATATTAGAAATAGGTGCTGGGACAGGACGCTACTCTCATGCATTGGCTCGCCAAGGATATACTGTGGATGCGGTAGAATTAGTTGAACATAACATAGATATATTCAAAAAGAATACTCAACCAGATGAACATATAACTATCGTTCAAGGAAATGCGTTAGATTTATCTGCTTTTTCCGAAAATCAATATGATATTACTTTACTCTTAGGTCCACTGTATCATTTATATACGGTTACAGATAAACAGCAAGCTCTTAGTGAAGCTATTCGTGTAACAAAAGCAGGCGGGATAATATTTGCTGCATATGTTATTTCTGATGGTTGTCTCCTTGATGAAGGATTTAATCGTGGAAATATCAATGTTCATGAATATGTCAAGAATGGACTTCTTGATTCAGAAACCTTTGCTGCAATCTCTGAACCTAAAGATCTGTTTGAACTTGTTCGCAAAGAAGATATTGATGAAATTATGTCATCGTTTTCTACCACCCGTTTACATTATGTTGCATCCGATGGTTTAGCTTTATTCATGCGCGAGGCAATAAGTAATATGGATAATGATACCTTTAACCTGTTCTTAAAATATCATTTTGCTACTTGTGAGCGTACAGATCTGGTAGGTGTTACCAGTCATGCTGTTGATATTTTCAGAAAATAAAAGAAAATACTTTAAGTGGCCGCCCAACGGAAATAAAAAAACCGTTGTTTCGGCGGCTGAGTTTCCATGCGCCAAAACAAAATACAGTAGCCTTGCGGCGGTTTTGAAATAACAAATTTCAAGCCGCCGTTTTCTTTTTCAAAAATAGAAATATGGAGGGTGTGTTAAAGTCGCCCTTTTTTAAGGACATGGCGGTGCCAAGGAGGTATTGCTGTGTCCATTTTCATATTTCATAGTACCCACAATCTCCACCAGTTAAAAAAAGTTTAGCCCCTCCCCCGGAGCAGTCCGGCTATGGATGTGAAAATAGACAGTACATAAATGAATATATTACTTCGTGCGTCTGCATGGCTCTGTGTCATGCAGGCGTTTTTTGTTATCCGTACTTCGAGACAAAGTGTGTAGCTCCCCGGGATGCCGCTCCCCGCCGCCCCCGTTTCGGTCACTCATTCACCCAACACCAAAACGGAGGTTTAATTATGACTACAATCAATCTGAAAGATTTTTATTATTGGTACACGCAGGATCAGTTTATCGAGGTTTCTGACGAGGTGGCTGGGGTGTTTCTGGTCGATACCCGCTACGAAATGGCTTACCAGCGGCGGCTTTCCCGACACAAGGCACAGTATTCTCTGGATTGTGAGGACGGGATTGAATATTCCGCCTGCCTGCATGAGCCCACGCCCCAAGAGCTCTTGGAGCGGATGGAGCTGTTCTGCCGTCTGTGGAACGCCCTCAATTCTCTGCCGGAAATCCAGGGCCGGAGGATCGACGCCCACATCATTCTTGGAAAGAGCATCAAGGAAATTGCCGAGGCCGAGGGCGTACATGAGGAGTCTGTCCGGCAGTCCATCAAGCGTGGGCTTGAGCGCATGAAGAAAACTTTTTAATTTTTTCATTTTGCCCACTTGGAAATGATGAAAAAATGTCTCGGTTTATGAGATGAGGTTTTCTTTCTCCGCAGAACAACAGGAGCGGCCCCGAGCAACATACGAGGAGCCGGGCGGCGGGTGCGCTGTGACTTCCTCCACGGAGGAACGAGCGAACAACACCAGCGCCGCAAATGGGACGGGCCAACCCAGGGCCACGATCCGCCGCAGGACAGGCTGGCCGCCTGTCCCTCCGGGCCGCCCTCTTGCCTGCGTGGGAGCGCCGCCCCGAATAAAGCTGTCTTTGGACGGGTCAAGAAAATGAGGGCGGCGTTCCCTAAATTTTAGGAAAGTGAGGTACAGTCTATGAGTTACGATCCCGCAGAATTGGCGGCCCTGTTATCTGAACCGTGGAGCAACGGCCCCTAACCTAAAACAATTCCGTTTGCTTGTTTTCCTAATATACAACGCCCATAATACCCTTCTGACCAAAAGTGACGGTTTCCAAACTTATACTTCAGGTTTGCATGCCTGTCAAACATCATCAGGGCGCTTTTTCCCTTCAGATATCCCATAAATGATGAAACACTTATCTTCGGCGGTATACTTACAAGCATATGCACATGGTCAGGCATAAAATGCCCTTCTATGATCTCCACTCCCTTGTAACTGCACAACTGCTTTATAATATCACGCAAATCTGTTGTCATCCGCATCAATGAATGCAACACGAATCATGCCGTTGATGAAATCAATGTTGATTATTTCGGACGCTGTTAATGCAACAGGGTTCGGACGTGCAGGAGACCGTGTCGCAAATACACCCATGACTTCAGGTGCGCCTTTATAGGGCTGTTTCGTCTGTAATTCATTCCGGTCCGCATGGTTGTCGCAATCGCTGAACCACCAGAGGACATGGATGTGGCTGAAGCCTTCCAGGGCCTGCAATCCGGGAATGTACTCCGGGTCCAGCTGAATCAATGTGCCGCTTTCATCATTTTTTACTTTGCCA
This sequence comes from Clostridiaceae bacterium, assembly GCA_009911065.1. Taxonomy (GTDB): domain Bacteria; phylum Bacillota; class Clostridia; order Lachnospirales; family Lachnospiraceae; genus Brotaphodocola. The sequence continues at coordinate 49,641 of QXWR01000034.1, forward strand.
ATGGCTTTTAACTGACAGGTCATATTTTTTTCCTCCTATTTTGTTGGTAAAACCAGTATAAGACCTCACATCATGTGAGATACAAGAGGGAAAAAATGCCCTGCATTTTTAGCGGGGCATTTCAAATTCTATATGGGTATGGTGTTCCAGTGGTATTTGAAGCTCAATCAAATACTTTTCAGGGTTCTTCTCATTCCACGGGCCTCTATGCACGATCTGACGCATGGGGTCAGACATTTTGTATTCGCTGTTTTTCTGCAGCCATTCGGCAAAGGCAAGATAAGCTCCTTTTATATTTGCAAAATCGCCATAGACCATTGTGCAGGCCATATGCGGGACTGGTTCTGTCGTGCCAAAACAAAATGGTTCTTTTACCTTCCCCATTTCCTTTACCGGAGCGCACAGTTCAATATCAACAGCTGTCTCCCGAAATTCTGTATCGTGATAAATAGAAAATGTATTGCCCGTTATTTCTATTTTTTGCGCTCTCGCAAAAGCAGAAAGTTCTTTCCATAAGTCACCCTCAGAATAGTAGTCCGGTACAACCCTTCTCAGGGACAGTACCTGATACTCAGGGATCGGCTTAATGGAGATGTTATAGTGCAGCTCTCCTTTGCCACCCTGTATTTCACTTTTTGCAAGTTCGATCTTCCGCAGTTTTTCCTGTTCGGCCTGTATTGCATTTTCTATCTCCATACGCTTTTTGTCGAGTTGTCCGAGAAATGATTGCTCGTTCAACGTCAGAGCAAGCGCAATTTCTGAAACATTCAGTCCGCTGTCCCGCAAATACAGGATTTTATTCAGGTGCGGTATTTGCGCCACCGAATACAGCCGGTGTCCCGTCCACTTGTCAACCTCTGCCGGTGTCAGAATGCCTGCTTCGTCATAATAGCGGAGCATACGAACAGATACCTGCGTCAGCTTTGAAAATTCTCCTATCCTGAACATTGTTTCACCTCCTGCTCCAGCTTAATGAGATCACTGTAAGTTGTCAAACGGATCTGTAGTCTATCCCCTCAGATTTTTTAGGGCATCGGGGTTATTTGAGATGATCTCTCCAACAGTCTGACAGCGTTCCATGTCTGAGCAGTCACCACATGTTTCCACATTCTTTTTCAATGCGCATTGGCGAATACCGCAAAGACTATCGCAGAATACAGTTTTCATTCCATCAACACGACATCCTTCACAGTTGATATGTTCAGGAAGAATGGGAACATTGTTTAACTTGGCCCATAGTTTTGCAGTTTTCTCACGCAGCGCCTGGTCGTCATTGATTGTTGCGAGATATGCATCGCATTTCTCACAATCCAGCCCGCAGTATGCAATCCTATTTCTCATGGTTATGTACCTCCTAAAGTCCTGATTTATTGTGTTCCTCCCATTCGGGTTTCCTTATTTCATTTTTTCCTGGCATTCACTACATTCTATGTCGTGAATAGAAATAATACCGCCACATTGGGAACAGGTATATTTTTCTTTCTGCATATCCATGAATTTTTCCAAACCAAATTGACGGACAAATTCGCTGTTTTCCATAAGGCTTGCCCGATATCTTTTGTTATAACTTTTTTCCATGTTTTTAATCAGTTTACAGGGATAATCGGAACATTCAAAACAATAAGGCAATTTTTTGATCTTGATACAATCTTTTATTTTACACTTACGGCAATGCTCTGGTTTTCCCTTATCACTATTTAAGCAGCCTGCACATGGTTTTTTGTGGCAGCAATGTTTATAACAAACAAGACAATTCATTCCACATGGAGCAAACATACTTGTGCCAATATTTTCTTTAGGCATTTTCATAAGTTCTTATCCTTCTAAAAGCTGGAATTGAACAAAATCACTGTGCGATGGCCTGCCAAGGCTGTAGCATAAAGATTTTGTTCAATCCCGATTTGTTTGTTAGTCCACCATTCTGCAGATCTACTGTTCAACTTCTATCTTATTTACAAAGTCCAAATTATAACGCACAGCACCGTGGTCTCTAAATATCGTTGCACTTGTAATACGGATTGCCAAAATAATGCAGTTTTCATTCTGCTCATTATTTGCATCATCGTACCAGTCTGCAAATGCTTCACGGAGTTTCGTTCTTAGGGCAGCGTTTTTGGGCTCCAAAACCCATCCAAGGTTTTCTCCAATTCCATGACCGTATATTCCCTCAAAGCAAACGGAAAACGCAACCTCTTTGTTATGGGCGATCTGCTGCATTTTATTTGATTTTGCCGATGTTGTGACATAAAACACGCCATCTTCATAATAAGCACTCACATCACGGACACCAGGGCGAGGAAATCCATCAGCGCCCGGTTCCGTAGTAATCGTTGCGAGCGCAATGGTGTTATCTTTCTTGTTGCCACAACTTTCTTCAATTAATTTCATTCCTTCTTCATATCTGTTCATTGTTAATTCCTCCATCCATTTCAATTTGCTTATTCGTCCACCATGCATTCACTATCCAGAAGTTTCGTTAAATCCTCCACGGAAACGTCCATTTTTACAGAGATCTCCTCCATCGTCATACCCGAAGCAAGAAAACGCTTTATCACCATTTTCATATCCTCACCGACCTCTATGATATGCCCATCCAGGTCATAAAAACGGATCACCCGCTGGCCCCAGCTATGTTCGATCACTTCTCCCAGGTATTCCATATTCGGGTATTCTTCCAGCCTGCGCAGAAATCCGTCAAAGTCCTGTTCCTCAAAGACGATTTCCGCATTATTGGATTTTTTTAATACCTTTTCTTTGGGCAGGTTCACAAGCCAGTCAAAATCCTGCTGCAATGCCAAGCCGCAGGTAAAAGCGATATTCCTTCCGTAGTCCTGAAATACTTCCAGTCCAAACAGATCCTCATAAAATTTTCTTGCGACCTTAATGTCGGCCACTGCTATCACCGTACATGTGTATTTCATAGAATGATTCCTTTCCGCTTTGCTTTTTCTGTTTCTCTTTTACTTTTGTCTGATTTAGATAAAAATAAGTGCTGCACACTGATTATCACTTTTTCCTGTGCAGTTTCAGGTCAACCTTTCTATGGGATGCAATCTCCGAAAGCACCCCTGCTGCAAAAGCGCTTTTCTCTTTGAGCGTGAGAGTTTCCATATCCGGTCTGCTCTCGATTTCCCTGAGCGCCTCCCTAAGTTCCTGCAGATTCAAAAGGTTTACCGCAACGCAAAAAAGGGTCTTTTTACGGCCGTCATTATAGCCGGACAATAAGATATCCAGTATTTTAATCTTTTCCATCTGCTCTGTATTGTAGGCTTCAGCCCCAAACTGCCGGACCTTTTCCAGATCGGCCCTTCGGTTGCGATGTGTAATAAAGGAATCAAAATCGTCAATATGTTCATATTTTTCACATGGGTACTCCCTGCATTGACAGCAGTATTCTACTCCGTTGTGTTCCATGCTGCACCTTGCGATCCTGCATGACTGATTCCCTTCCCCTCCACCGCAGCCAGGGCAGTTTTTGTTTAAAAACATGGGGCAAAGTCCACAATTCAGACCACAAAGGGACAAGAACTGATTTTGCCTGTTGAATCCTTTCATGATACCTCCCAAACAGCCTGCCTGTACCTGATTTGACAGACAACAACTGAATCCTCTCTGATAAACAAAAATATAGGAAATTATATCATTGTCTATGGAGTTTCACAACCGAAATGGTATAAGTGGTCGAATGAAAAATACTGGAAAGAAAAACAGGATTGCAGGTCCCAACCAGCAATCTTTTCTATCGCTTATAAAGCCTCCATATCAAACAGGCTTAATTGTACTGGCTGCTCTTTTTTCTCCTTTTCTTTTAGCTGACGCAGCTTTTCCAGTTCCGCTATCCTCTCCGGCCCAAGCCATTTATCTGCATGGCGCCGGTCTGTGCTGTATTCCTCCAGGCTCTCATATCCGTTCTCCAGCAGTTTCTTTTCCAGGCGCCTGACTGCGGCCGCCCGTGACTGCCGCCGTCTCTCCCGTTTTTCCTCTGAATTCCGTTTTTCCATATCGGAAGCATGCACGATCTGGATTCCGTTCCGGATATCCTCCAGGTCCTGCATCAGATCCCGGCTCTCCCTGCGTTCTGCACGGACGTTCTGGATCTCAAAGGAAAAATACCTGCCATGGTATTCGGAGAAAAACAGTTCCGTAAAATAATGGTTCCGCACTTTCTCCTTTATCCTGTCCTGACAGAGCCTGGCGCATATCTTACAGATATCCATGCTCACCGGATGGTCAAAGAGCTTTTTCCCTTTGATGATCCGGGTGTCCACCTGTCCTTCAAACAGCGTGCCGCTTAAGTCATTTCTGAGATAGGAAATTTTTACATCATAAAATACATTCCCCCTTTTCTTATCCAGCTCATGTCCCAGGACCGGGCACATCCCTGCACATCTGTTCCGTCCGCAGTCATAAGGGTCATAGTTCATCTCCCATTCCAGCGTATCCCGGTTGAACCGCATATGCTCCCGACAGACACGTCCTTTCTTCTGCAGTCCGAAACTGATCTCCTGCCTCCGTATCTCATCATCATGCAGTTTCAGGATATGCTCCACACTCCCCTCATAACAGTATTCTTCCTCCGTCATGTGAACCTCGCAGTCATACCGGAGTACGCCATGCTCCTGAAGATATTCATGTTTCAGCTTACATTCTTTCTTTTCATAAGGGCAGTGGATGGTAGCCATATCATTTTCAAAAGTCCACTCAATCCCCATGTAACTCATGTTGCTGTGGCACTGGAGCCCTTTGCACTGCAGGCCGCAGGGCGTCTTAAAGGTCTGCTCAAATATCCACCATCTTTCATAAGTAAAGCCCCCATCATAATTATCAAGGGTCTTTTCCTGCCACATGGGTACGTCAATCCTTACATAGTCCGGATGGTGCTCTGCGCTGTAACCTTCCTCCAGCAGCCGTTTTGTCAAAGCATTGTATTCCTCATGTTCTTTTTCTCTCATTTTGTTCCTCCTTATAATCCCTGGCAGGGGCGCATCCCAAAATAGTTTTCCATGCGGTCCCGCAGCCTTTCCGCTGACATATCATATTCCCCGGCAATACAGGATTCACAGCACGGGTATTTATACGCCAGGGTTTTCGATAACCGGGCATCCCAGCTGTTTAACTGCCTGCCGCATTTGTTGCAGTCCTGATCCAGCCATCTTACTTTCTGCAATCGCTCTCCACCTTCCTTTCTTCCTTGTGAATGTTGTTCTATCCCCATAAGCCTTCCGGCTTTCAGGCAGCAAAAAAGCAGGAATGACTTTCTTATTCCTGGCGTCCGCAGTTTCCTGTGAACCTGTGTCATTCCTGCTCTGAAAAGAGATAATAAAATTTTCCAAAATAAAAACCAGCGGTATATCACTCACAGGGCGTAGTGATACTGCTGGCACGGTCATACAAACTTAACAGCGTGTGCAATGCGGAAGTTTGCCACATACAGGCAATTCCGGCTATATCCATAAAAGGATGCGCACAAAAATCAATTACAGAGGAAGTGTAACACAAGATATGGAATCAGTCAATACTTCTTAACTATATATAGTGCAAAAGAAATTTAAAAATTTCTAATTCTTGCAGAAATATATGATTTCCACCCTATTTTATTATTATATAGGTCATATAAAAAGATGCCATAGAACGTACATTGACAACTTCACAGCATGGTACTGGGAGTTATACAGGTGCATGGGACAGGTTTGCTGTAAAAAGTCTGCCTCTGCTTAATCGCTGCACAGCACGGCCTGAAAATACGCGGCGGAAACTCCGGCACAGGAAGTGGCCCAGGGCGCCATGTGGGATCAAACAAATTTTTTAGAATTAGAACGTCTTGTTTTTATTTTTTTGTTGAAGTGGCTGGCCCTGATTTCGTAAGTTATATAGGTAAGGAACCGTGGGCTCTTTCCAGCCACACAGAAAGGAGGTCACTGTGGCTGAACATACAGATAATTTTCCGAAACCCGATCCGGAAAAAAGAAGCTATTCTGTCGCGGAAGCGGCAGAGATACTCGGCGTCAGTAAACGCTCAATATATAATCTCTGCGCTGCGGAAGCTTTCAAAACGGTACGCATTGGAAAGAAACTGCGTATCTCCAGAAAATCCTTTGATGAATGGCTTGACGGGAGCCGGGAAACATAAAAAGAAAGGAGCCTGTATATATGGCATCAATTCAAAAAAGAGGAAAAAAACATGCTGTCGTCTACACCTATACAGATCAGGAAGGGCAGAAAAGACAGAAATGGGAAACATTCAACACCAAAGCAGAGGCGAGGAAAAGAAAATCAGCGGTGGAAGCCGATCTTGACAACGGAACTTTTATCCCGCCCAATACAACAACAGTGGAGGATTTCTTAAAGGAGTTTGTGGAGCTTTATGGAGAAAAGAAATGGGGGCTTTCAATCTACGCCAGCAATACGGCACTGATCAATAACTATATCAATCCGCTGATTGGAAACCTTGTTGTCCAGGACATCAACAAAAGGACTGTGGATAAATATATCCAGCAGCTTCAGAAAACAGCCCCTGTAAATACTCCATACCGCCATGCGAAAACGGAGTATGTGACGCCCTGCACCATTGAAAAGATCATAAAGCTCCTCCGATGCGCTTTCCATCAGGCGGTCCGGTGGGATATGATCGGCAAAAACCC
>QXWR01000035.1 GCA_009911065.1 Clostridiaceae bacterium
CGGAATTTAGCCGGGAAAATTTTGTGAAGTATTTGAATTATGTGGCGCGGATTATGCGCCGCTATGCCAATCAAAAGAGTCTGGATCAGTTGAAGAAGCTGAAAATTCTGGTGATTTATACGGCAGATGTGAGTCAGGCCCAGGAGATCTATGATTTAGGCGGAGTGGTGATTCAGGTGGAGGCATCGTATTTGATCCATCAAAACACAAAAGAGATTTATGGCCGGTTAAAGGAAAAGGTGTCGGCAGGAGAAGGATTAAATGTAACGGAACGAATGGAGCTGATGATATTACCTCTGACCATAAAAGGAAAGAAGGAGAAGCAGGAATACATCCAAAAGGCAATCGAACTGGCAAAGAAGATGGAAGACCGCAGGCAAGGAGCGCAGGTAATAGCCGGAATCTTGACGTTTACAGACAAAGTGCTAGACCCCGCTTATGCAAAGCGGGTGAAGGGAGAGATTAAGATGAATTTGGTAAGTCAGATGATTTTTCAAGATGGTTTTGACAGTGGAGTGGAACAGGGAATGACTCAGGGAAGTGAGAAAAAACTGATTCAGCTGGTATGTCGGAAGCTGCGAAAGAAAAAACCGCCGGAGACGATTTCAGAGGAGCTGGAGGAGGAACTGGAAGTGATTCAAAAGATCTGTAAAGCAGCAAAAGAGTATGGACCAGATTACGACTGGGAGCAGATTTATAAGAAAATGTCTTTGAAGGAATGATCGACTGTTTCACCAGAGAATACTTTTCCGAGAGTGCAGAGGGAAAAGCAAAGGCATAGTGGTGCTGCGATGAGCATTTTCCCTCTGTACTATCAAAAAAGCATTTTCAGCGAAATATTTTTGGACAATTCCTTATTTTTTCTTCCCTAAATAAGCAGCTTTCACCGATTCGTCTGCCAGCAGCTCTTTTCCTGGGCCGCTTAGGGAGATTTGTCCGGTTTCCAGCACATAGCCCTGGTCGGCAATCCGAAGAGCCATATTGGCATTCTGCTCAATAAGAAGGATGGTGACCCCCTGTTTGTTAATCTCCTGGATGATGCTGAAAATATCCTGGACGATCAAAGGGGCCAGACCTAAGGAAGGTTCATCCATCATCAACAGACGAGGATGGCTCATTAAAGCTCTTGCCACAGCCAGCATCTGCTGTTCTCCGCCGGAGAGAGTGCCAGCCAGCTGCCAGCTGCGCTCCTTTAACCGGGGAAACAGGCTGTATACCCACTCAATATCCGACTCCAGGTCATCATTTCTAAGATATGCCCCAATTCGAATATTTTCAATGACCGACATATCTGGGAATACCCGACGTCCTTCTGGAACCAGAGTAATGCCTCTTTTTACAATATCCGGGGTGTCCAGACCTAAAAGCTCAGCGCCGTCAAACTGGATGGAGCCGCCGGAGGCTTTGACCAGACCAGTGATGGAACGAAGAGTAGTGCTTTTGCCAGCGCCATTGGCGCCGATTAAGGTGACAATGGATTTGTCCGGAACTGTAAAGCTGATGCCTTTTACTGCTTCAATTCCCCCATAGTTTACTCTCAAGTCTTTAATTGTCAGCATCGTCGCTCACCCCCAAATATGCTTCAATTACTTTTGGATTGTTCTGGATTTCGTCTGGTACGCCCTGGGCGATAAGTTTGCCAAAATCCAACACATAAATCCGGTCTGAAATCTGCATAACCAGGTCCATGTGATGTTCAATCATAAAAATAGTCAGATGATAGTCATCCCGAATCTGCCGGATAAAATCCGTCAGCTCCTGAGTTTCCTGAGGATTCATTCCCGCAGCCGGTTCGTCCAATAAAAGCAACCTTGGACTTGTGGCAAGGGCACGGGCGATCTCTAGCCGGCGCTGTAAACCATAAGGCAGAGAGGAGGCAATCTCATCTTTTAAATGAGCCAGTCCCTGCATCTGCAAAAGATCCATGGATTCGTCCCTCATCCGTTGTTCTTCCTTGTGGTTTAAGCGAAGGGTGGCGGAAAATACATTTTGTTTGGCCCGCATGTGTTTGGCTATGAGTACATTGTCAAAGACCGTCAGGTTGCCAAAAAGCCGGATGTTCTGGAATGTTCTGGCAATTCCCAGTTTTGTTATCTGGTCCGGAGTTTTATGAACCGGCGTCAGGGATTGGGGAATTACGTCTCCTGCATAGAGACGGCGCATTTTTCCCTGAGGGGTATCTGCTAAGATGACCTCTCCCTGAAAGGAAACCGAGCCATAGGTGGGCTGATAAATGCCGGTGACACAGTTAAAGGCTGTGGTCTTACCAGCGCCGTTTGGACCAATGAGGGCTACAATCTCATGTTCATTCACATCCAAAGTAAGGCCGTTGACAGCCACCACGCCGCCAAACTGCATGGTAATCTGATCCATATGAAGTATATTATTCTTCCCGGTCATTCTTTCATGCCTCCTTTCTTTGAGCCTTTGGAGGGCGTACTTCGTCCCTTCCATTTTTCTGGGATTCGACGCAGGAGGCACAAAAACCCATCCCAGGAAAATTCTTTATCCCCCATAATGCCCCGGCGATAGAAAAGGACAACCACCATCAGCAGGATGGAAAAGATTACCATACGGAAACCGGAGCGGAACAGAGGAATGGTAACGCCTCCAATGACCAGGGGATCGTCAAAAAACCGCAGAAGTTCCCGGCCAGAGGTGACTAAAAATGCTCCCAAAACGCTTCCGGTCACACTGCCGATACCGCCTAAAACCACAATCAGAAGAATATCATAGGTAAGGGATACCTGAAAGGTCTTAGAGTCAATGGAGCGCATAAACATGGCCAGCATTCCGCCGCCCACACCAGTAAAAAAGGAAGAGATTACAAAGGAAAGCTCTTTGTAGCGGAACAAATTCAGTCCCATGGACTGAGCTGCAATCTCATCTTCTCGTATCGCTTTAAAGGCGCGGCCATAGGAAGAATGAATCAAAAGCACCATAAGCACAATGCATAGGGCGGCCAGTCCAAAGACCGCAAAAATACTGGAAAAGCCAGGAATATTTTTCAGTCCATAAGAGCCGTTGGTGATGGTGTCAAACATGGGGGCAGCAATAAAGGCCCGAATGATCTCGGAAAAGCCGAGGGTTGCAATGGCCAGATAATCACTTTTCAGCCTAAGGACAGGAATCCCGATGAGAGCTGCCAGAGCGGCGCTGGCCAATCCGCCAAGGAGCAGAGCAACTGGAATGGGAAGCTGAATATTAGCGATCACTGGGGAAATGCCGCTGACATAGTACACACTGGCCCGCGCCTCAACGGGAATGGTAAATATAGCCACAATGTAAGCGCCGATAGCCATAAATCCAGCCTGCCCCAGAGAGAACAGCCCGGTAAATCCGGTGAGCAGATTCATGGAAACCGCCACGACCGCATAGATGGCGCTGCGCTCCAAAATAGAGATCTGGTAGCTGTAGCCTGCTGTGTCAGACTGAAGAAAGGCTAGAAAACCTAGGAGCAGCCCCAAGGCCCCAAGGGAATACAGATTGTTTTTGTTTTTGGTTATATTTTTCATATGGATCACCTCACACTTTATCGGTTGTCTTCTCACCGAACAGGCCGGTAGGACGGATGAGAAGCATTACAATCAGCAGGATAAAGGTAAATGCATCGCTGAAAGTAGATTGTCCCATAGCCACCAGGGCAGTTTCTCCAAGTCCCAGAATGAATCCGCCGATTACAGCGCCGGGAATGCTTCCAATCCCCCCAAATACAGCAGCCACAAAGCATTTTAACCCCGGAAGGGAACCAGAGAAAGGAAATACGGTCATCCGGTCCGTAAAATAGAGAATGGAACCGATTCCAGCAAGCAAAGACCCTACGGCAAAGGTAAAGGAGATGGTTTTATTAATCTTAATTCCCATTAAGGAGGCGGTTTCATAATCCTTGGACACAGCCCTCATAGCCATGCCAATCTTGGTGTGATTGATCAAAAGAATCAGAAGATACACCAAAACCAGAGTGAGAACCGGCGTAAGGAAGGTAACAAAAGAGGCGGAAAGTCCTCCGATCTGGAAAATCCTTTTTAAAAAAGGGATTTCTGGATAGCCTTTGGGAAGGGCTGTAAAAAGATAAGTGGCAAGATTCTGCAGCAAATAAGATACGCCGATGGCAGAAATCATAACCGACATTCGGGGGGCCGAGCGGAGAGGACGGTAAGCCACCCGCTCAATGGACACTCCGAGAATAACCGTAATCAGTAATGTTACCGGAATTGCAAGAAACCAGGGCAGGCTTGCCATGGCAAAAATCATAAAATAACCTGCCATCATAAAAATATCCCCATGGGCAAAATTGATCAGCCTAAGGATTCCATATACCAGAGTATAACCGATGGCAATCAGTGCGTAGGCGCCTCCCAGGGAGATTCCGGTCAGGCATTGCTGAAGGAATGTTGTGAAACTCATAAGAGCTGTCCTCCTGTTTTTAGTCTTAAAGTGTGATGGTTTTTTGAGACCGGAGAAAGGCCGCGGGGCAAATGAATGCCTCCTGCGGCCTGTGGCACATGCAACCATTTTGTCAGTCAGAATAGTTGCTGGCTTGTTTCATTGTAACCATCCAAAAGGTTACGTTTGATTATTCTACGGTTGTAGTGGTAAGGAACTGGAATTTTCCATCTTTGATGGTCTTAATAAAAGCAATGTCCTTGTTGGCATCACCTGTTTCATTGAACGTAATGGTTCCGGTCACACCGTCGATCTGGACTCCCTTTAAAGAATCCCGGATTGCAGTGGTATCTGTGGAACCTGCAGTTTCAATGGCTTTGATGGCAGCCAGATAGGAATCATAGCCCAAAGCAGACACAGCCGGGATAATGGCTTCCTGCTTGTTGTCAGTGAGATATTTTTTAAAGCCTTCAATAAAAGCGGCAGCCTCTTCATTGGCAGGTTCCGCCTCGTCAAAGAAAGTGGAGAGCACAACGCCTTCTGCGTCTGCGCCGGCATTTTCAATGATCGTGGAATTTTCCCATGTATCTCCTGCTGCAATGGTAGCTGTAATGCCCAGCTCTCTGGCCTGCTTGATGATTAAAGGAGCAGTGGTAATAGAAGAAGGAGCAAAAATGATGTCCGGGTTAGCAGCCTTAATGTTGGTCAGAATCGCCTTGAAATCGGTCTGATTGGTCTGGAACTGCTCCTCACTTACTACATTGCCGCCAAGGCTGGAAAAGGCTTCCTTAAAAAAGGAACCAAGACCAGAAGAATAGTCATCTCCCAGCTGGGTAATCACTGCAGCGTTTTTCGCTCCGTTCTGGAAAGCATAGTTAGCCATTACCGTACCCTGGAAGGGGTCGATGAAACACACACGGAAATAAAAATCATTGCCTTCCGTTACCTGAGGATTGGTGCAGGAACATCCAATGGCCGGGATTTTAGCATCGGCAAAAATCTGTCCGGCAGCGATGGATACACCAGAGCCATAGCTTCCCAGCACAACACTGACTTTCTCGCTGACCAGCTTTTGAGCCGCATTGACTGCTTCTGTCTTGTCAGACTTGTTGTCAACTTCCACCAGCTCCACTTTGTACTCTTCTCCATTGATGGTAACAGTGGGATGTACCTGGTTGGCATAACGGATGCCTAAAACTTCCTGAAATCCGCCGCCGCCGTTTTCGCCTGTAGTGGGCTGGAATACGCCGATTTTGATTACCTTGTCATCGGATTTTTTGCCGCCGCATCCAGTAAGAGACCCAGCAGCCAGACATGCAGCCATGGTAATACACATGAATTTCCTGATTTTCATAATACGTTCCTCCTCGTTTCGCCTGCTGTCCGCAGCAGGCTGACATTTTTTGACTCTTTTGGTGAAAAGCAATCCCGTTTTTCACTGGAAACCTTCAAATTTCACAGTTGTTCACGGAAGTGTACACTCGTCAAAGACAAGTGTCTTTAATAGAAAAACAACGAGTCTATTATAGCAGAAATCGTAAAAAATTCAAGGAAAATTTAAAATTTGTACGTTGCTTGCCGCTGTTTTGCAGGTTAGTTCATCGTTGTGGTGTTGAGTTTTTCAAAATATTCGTCATGGGTTTTCTGATACACCTGATTAAATTCTTCATCTTTGCCGGAATGAAGCATGGAAATATAGTTATGCACCTGATGTTTGATCTCAGGTTTTGCTCTGGCCACAGTCGCAGCTCCCACATTGGAGCACACATCAGAAATCCGTTCTGCCTCGGAGAGCAGATTGAAAAATTCGGAACCGTTGAAAACTCCACATTCTCCTTTTCGAAGCCGCTCCAAATGATTGCTTTTTAACACATTAACCAGATCGTCCACCACTTGCTCCAACGGTTCAATCCGGCGGGCTTCGGTCAGATTTTGTTTTCGGAACGCCTCGCTGGTGTGATTTAAAATCGTGTCCAACAGTTCCCACAAAACCGTCAGTTCCGACAGGGCGACTTTGGAAAAGGCGCTGTCTTTATTGTGAAGTTCCGCTGCAATTTCAGCAATATTTAAAGCATGATCACCTAAACGTTCAAATTCTGTAATGGCAGAAAAATAGTAGTTCATAATCTCCACATGATAGTGGGATGTGATGGTAGCGGAAATCTGAACCAGATAATTGCTTACCTGGTCTGCCATTTTGTCAATGGAATCTTCTTCTTCCTCCATTTGTTTCATGACCTGGGGGTCAAACTGGAAGAACATGTCCAATGCATGGCGGATGTTGGTTCTTGCCAGCTGGCACATAACTAAAAGCACATCATAACAACGGCCAAAGGCCATGGCTGGCGTGCTGATAAATACCGGATTCAGGCTGTCTAACATCTCGTCGTATTTTCCCAAAGCCACAGGTTCGTTTTTCACAAGCTTATAGCTGACCTTTTCATAAATACCGACAAAGGGAAGAAGAATCAGGGCGCAAGCCAGATTGAAGACCGTATTGGTATTGGCAATGCCTCCGGAATAAATGGCCTGATTCCAAATGCCGTCTAACAGTCCGGCCTTATGAATGATGGTGACAACAAGAAGAATCAGGGCGGACTTGCTTAAATTGTATAAAATGTTTACTACCCCCACTCTTTTGGCGTCCGGTTTGGCGCCGATGTTACAGACAATGGCTGTGGTTACACAGTCACCTAAGTAAACGCCTACCAGTACAGTATAGATCTCTCCAAAAGTCAGCTGGCCGGATGTGGAAAAAGCCTGCAGGATACCAATGGTGGCAGAAGAGCTTTGAAGGGCAAAGGCAACGCCTGCTCCGGACAGATAGGCAAGGAGGGGATTTTCCCCTAAAACAGAAAAGAGCCGTTCCACAATTCCGCTGTCTGAAAGAACGCCAACTGCGTCCGTCATGGTAAGCAGTCCGGAAAAGAGAATGCCAAATCCAATGATAATGTGTCCGATTTTGGCAGAATCGCTGGATTTCATTCCCATAATGATTACAATGCCAATGATCAGGGCCAAAGGCGCCAGGGTTGACGGTTTCAAAAACTGAAGAAACCAGGTTCCCGATGAATTAAGGTCCAAAAGACGAATGATCTGTCCAGTGATGGTGGTACCTACATTGGCGCCGATGATAATTCCCAAAGATTGTCCAAGGGAGATAATGCCTGCGCCTACAAGTCCGGATGTGAGCACAATGGTTGCAGTGGAGGATTGGACCACTGCAGTCACCGTCAGTCCCAGCAAAAAAGCCTTTAAGGGAGTGCCGGTGATTCGCTCCATGGCTTTTTTCAGAGTGCCGGAGGAACTGGTTTTCAATCCGTCTCCCATCATGCGCATTCCATACAAAAACATGGCAAGTCCGCCGAAAAGTGTGATTACATTAAAAATATTCATAGAATGTCTCCTGTTTTGTTATATAAGGGGGCAAAGGCCCACTTAGGATTGTATCATATACGGAGTTTTGTTTCACTATTTTTTTGCTAAAATATGTCAAAAATGGAAGTTTAGAGGGGAAGTTTGACGGCCGTGGGAAGTTTCCTGTTGTCAGTTCTGTGTCATTGGGATAAAATAAGAGAGAAATCGGAAAAAAGAAGGGGAGGATGGAAGATGGATTTTGCTGGTTTGATTCAGACGGACGAGTACGAATTTTTACGGACTCACAGACGGCTGGGGAAAAGAATTATGCTTTTAGGTCCGGGGGGAAGTTATGCTTATGGAACAAATTGTGAGAACAGTGACATTGATCTGAGAGGGATTACGTTGAATCTTCCGTCGGATTTAATCGGTATGACGGCGTTTGAACAATATGAGGACCCAAATACAGACACAGTGATTTATTCCTTTAATAAGATGGTAAAGCTGCTTTTGGATTGCAATCCCAACACCTGCGAGATTTTGGGACTCAAAAAAGATCAGTATGTGATTCAGTCTCCCTTGGGGAAGGAACTTTTGGATAACCAAAAGATTTTTTTGTCCAAACGGGCCATTCAGTCTTTTGGCGGTTATGCAGGAGCACAGCTGCGGCGGCTTCAGAATGCCATCGCAAGAGATTCCATACCTCAAAGAGAGCGGGAGCGCCATATTCTCAATTCGGTGAATCATGCTCTGGAAGATTTTAACAGGCGGTATGAACATTTTCAGAAGGGAAAAATTCGGCTTTACATCGATCAGGCAGAGAATCCCCAACTGGACACGGAAATTTTTGTAGATGCCCATTATAGCCATCTGCCTTTGCGGGATTATGAAAATATGTGGTCTGTCATGCACAGCGTAGTAAAAGATTATGACAAAATCGGAAAGCGAAATCGGAAAAAGGATGACAATCACTTAAATAAACATGCCATGCACTTAATCCGGCTTTTTATGATGGCAGTGGATCTTCTGGAAAAGGGAGAGATTCTTACCTGGCGGGGAGGGGATCTGGATCTTTTGATGAAAATTCGCAATGGTGGATTTATGAAGGAGGACCGGACGTTTTGCAGGGATTTTTATGAAATTTTGGGAGAATACGAGAAACGGCTTGAGCAGGCGGCAAGAGAGACCATTTTGCCAGACAATCCGGATATGGAAGCAGTGGAGGCATTTGTGGAGCGGGTGAACCGGGCGGCTATTGAGGAAAGGGAAGAATCCGAAAGCATGGGAAAAACTTTTTCGTTGTCAGATTAAAACCGTTGAGATACAATAAAAACAGATGAAGGAAAAAATGGATTGGAGGAAAAAACATGAACAGACAGGCTTCGCCTGGAGGAAAATCCCTTTCGGAACAGGCGGCAGAGATGATTCGACAATATATTGGGGAAAAAGAGATGGAGAAGGGAGATAAGCTTCCCAATGAATTTCAGCTGATGGAACTTTGTAGTGTCAGCCGCAGCACCATACGGGAAGCCATTAAGATACTTACTTTTGAAGGATTGGTTGAGGTGGTGCGGGGAAGCGGTACTTATATTGCAGAACAGAAGACGCCAGTGATGGAGGCAGATCCCATGGGATTTTATGAGGAGGATACCAATTTGCCCCAAAAAGCCTTGGATTTTTTTGAGGTCCGGCTGATGTTAGAGCCAGAGATTGCTGCTATGGCGGCGGCAAATGCCACTTATAAAGACTGCCAGAAGCTTCTGGAGTTAGAGGCGCAGGTCAGAAAGGAGATTGTGGCAGGACGCTCTTACTATGAGTATGACATTCAGTTTCATAAACAAATTGCCAAATGTTCCAAAAATCAGATTGCCTATAAGCTGATGGAGATTATAACCACGGGGATTCCCGTATTTGTACAGGTGACGAAAAATTCTCTTACGGATCAGACCTTGTATTATCACAAGGCAATTGCAGAGTCTATATCTTCTGGAGATGCAGTGGGAGCCAGATGTGGAATGATTGGTCATCTAAGCCACAACCGGAAAACCATGTTGGATGAAGTGGAGAAACAGAAGATGAAGGAAAAGTCACAGTGACCAAAACTTAGGTTCAGATGGTTGGGCCGAAAGGAGAATGGACGCTTGAATTGTGAACAAAGTCATCATACGTCTGATTATATAAAAAATGAAGTATTGGTAATAATCACGGTTTAAATATAAAAAACAAAAAAATATTAAGAAAAATGGATAAAACTATTGACATAAGATGTCTGATGTGATAATCTAAAAACATCAGACATCTTATTTGTTTGGGGCAATCATTTACACATGAATTAAGGTTCAGGAAAGGAAGGTATTTTATGAAAAAGGGTATTGTATTTATGATGGCGCTTGGATTGGCAGCAGGATTGACAGCGTGTGGCGGTTCTGGCAGCGCAGCAGGCGGGGGAGGGCAGGCAGGAAGCGGTCAGACCGGAGGAGAGGCAGCAGCACCCCAAGGGGCAGACCAGGGGGAGAGTATTCACTTTACTCTGGCTATGGTGGACAATACTTCTTCCAATTATTACAAAGGTGCAAGCAAAATTGCAGAGTGTGTATCTGAAGCTACAGAAGGAAAAATCACCATTACCATACAGGCAGGCGGAACTTTGGGGGGAGAAAGCGATACATTGGATATGGCCATTCAGGGAGATTTGGACATTGCTTCCTGTGCAAACTCTGTACTTGCCAATTACATTCCAGAGATGAATATTTTAGATCAGGCATTTTTGTGGGACAGTGCAGATCAGGCGAACTATGCTGTGGAGCACGAGCTGGGGGATTTGATTCAGGCAAAGGCCAATGCCCAAGGGATTCATGTGATTGGTTATATGGAATCGGGTTTTAGGGATGTATTTTCTACAAAACCCATTCAGTCTATGGCTGACTTTAAGGGAGTGAAAATCCGTGTGATGCAAAATGATGGGCAGCTGATGGCGTTTACTTCTTTTGGAGCAAATCCCATTGCCTTATCTGCCTCGGAACAATTTACAGCCTTGCAGCAGGGAACCATTGATGCATGTGAAAATGCTGTGTCCAACTGCTGGATTAATAAGTTTTATGAGGCAGGAGTCAATTCGGTAATCAATACAAAGCATTGTTTTGTCTATATTCCTCTTTGCATGAGCGACAATGCCTGGAATAAGATTCCAGAAGATCTTCGGGATACTTTTGTGAAAGCTGTGTGGGAAGGGTGCAGAGAGCAGTGGAAATATCTGGATGAGTCCAATGAAGAGGCAAAGGGAAAACTGGAAGAAGCAGGCGTTGCTTTTTACGATGTTGATGTGGAAGAAATGAAAGCAGCTTACACAGCAGAACAGCAGAAAAACGGGACAAGCTATGATGAGGAATGGATTGCAGCAGTAGATGCAGCAAAGGCAGCTGTCCAGTAAGGAGAAGGAAATGAAAGGACTGAAAAAAGTATTGTCGTATATCACCACTGCAGAATATGCAGTCATGATTGCCGCCTTTGTGGCAATGGTGCTGGCTTACTTTATTTCTGTGGTGAACCGGAATCTAATCAAAGCTGCCATGCCTTGGACAGAGGAAGTGGCGTTGTACAGTATGACGTATATGGCTCTTTTGGGAACAGAAGTAGGGCTGCGGGACGGTACCCAGGTGGCTGTGACTGCAGTGGTTGATAAGCTTCATGGGGTGGTCCGGAAGGTAGTAGATTTGGCGAAGCAGATTGTGTTGGAAATTTTTTCTTTTGTGATGGTAAAGGCTGGAATGGCTTTGTTTCTCAAACAGATGCAGACAGGACAGACCACACCAGTGCTGAAAATTCCCATGTGGTTTATGTATTTTTCCCTGGTACTTGCTTTTGGGCTGATTTTTCTTATACAGGCAGTCACTTTAGTAGAAAAGATTATGGCTTTTGGAAAAAAGGATGGGGAGGTGGATTCATGAATGCGGGGATTATCTTATTTGCTGCTTTTGCCTTTTGCCTGATCATTGGTGTGCCGGTTTCCATCTCCCTTGGAGTAGCTTCCCTCTGTTCGGTTGTTTTTGGAGGATTGTCTGCTTCCTCCACAGTGATCGCCCAACGGATTTTCGGCGGTCTTCAGTCCACTTCCATTATGGCCATTGCATTTTTTGTTCTGGCTGGAAATTTGATGACTCAGGGAGGAATTTCCAAGCGGATTGTAAATTTTGCCAACTGTCTGGTGGGAAACGTGCGTGGCGGTATGAGTCTTGCTCTGGTATTGGCATGTGCCTTTTTTGCCGCCCTGTCTGGTTCTGCTCCGGCCACGGTTATTGCTATTGGCACGATGCTATATGGAGATATGGTGAAGCTTGGTTATCCAGGGGACAGGACAGCTGGCCTTCTGGTTGTATCTGGAGGTCTTGGCCCGATCATTCCCCCTTCGATTATCATGGTGATCTACTGTACTCTTACCGGAGCCTCTGTGGGAAACATGTTTAAACAGGGAATGATGATTGGTGTTACCATAATGATTGTGCTCATGGCAGAAGTGATTTATTTTGCCAATAAGGAGAAATGGCCCAAGCAAAGTGTGAAACGAAGCGGGGGCGACGTGTTGAAAATCCTGATTGATGCCATTCCGGCCCTTATGACTCCGGTTATTATTTTGGGAGGCATTTATTCAGGTATGCTGACTGCCACAGAAAGCGCGGCAGTTGCCGTTGTGTGGGCAGCCATAGCCGGACTGTTTATTTACAAGGAACTGACTATTAAAGATCTGATTCCGATTTTGAAGGATTCGGCCAAAAGCTCAGCCATGCTGTTGTTTATTATTGCAGCATCTACAGCGTTTTCCTGGGTATTTACTTTTTCAGGAGCTTCTCAGGCTTTAGTGAATGCAGTGATTGCTATGAACTTAAACGCCACGCTGTTTTGCTTTGTGGTGGCGGTGATTCTGTTGATTTTCGGAACTTTTATGGAAGGAACCGCCATTGCGGTTTTGTTGGTTCCGGTGCTGTGGCCGATTGCACAGAGTATGGGGATTGATGTGATTCATTTTGGCATGATTGTATGTATATCCAATGTGGTCGGCACTATGACGCCGCCAGTGGCCGTGAATATTTTCTCGGCATCAACCGTATCAAAACTGAAAATGGGCGACATTGCAAAGGCAGAGATTCCATTTCTGATCGGATATGTGGGGGTGTTTTTACTTTGTGTGTTCTCCAAAACGTTCTGCACATTTTTAATTTAGATCGGTTTGGTTAGATCAGACTTTTGGGAGTGGATGAAAAAGAGACAAAAAACAATGAGAAGGAGGTTTTATGATACAGGGAGAAATAACAAAAAAACGGATGGAGCAGTGGAAGTTTCGTTCGCCAGAGGAAGAAGGATTTCATGAAGTGATTGGTCCGCAAAAGGCAGATTGTGAGGCGGTTTTTATCTACCGCTTGAATCTGTCCAGGGGGAAGACTTATATTCTTTATACAAAAGAGAAGGAAATGAACGGAGCCTGTATAAAAGGCATGGCAAAGGTATCCTGGGACGGAATGGAAAAAGACTGTAAAAAGCTGGATTCCTTTTATGTGACCGGAAACATGGAAGTCAAGATTGAGGCAAAAGAAGACTGTTGTTTTTATCTAGGCGCTGCAGTGGATGAAGGGTATGGAAAACCGTTTTTCCGGACTTTTGATAAGAACCTGCCTTTGGGAGAAATTCATCAGATTCACGGAAAAGGCGTAGGCAGCCGGGAGGTGTTTATGACTGTCAATCCGGAAGTTCCAGCCTCTCGTCTTCTGGCAGGACTTACCTGGAGTGAAAATGGGACCTGGACCAGCTGGCCGCCTCATCAGCACGAACAGGATTTGGAAGAGGTGTATTGTTATTTTGATATGGAGCCGCCTCATTTTGGACTTCATTTAAGTTATGTAGAGCCAGGAGACATTGAAAATGTGACGGTTCATACCGTGTGCAGCGGAACCATGATTCTTGCTCCCAGGGGGTATCATCCCACAGTAGCCTCGCCTGGTACAAGGAATGGGTATTTTTGGGTACTGGCAGCCCATTCTCACAAAAGTCGGCGCTATGATTTGGCGGTGCTGGACCAGAAGCGGGCAGAATTTAATTAAAGAATTTTTGGGCATTTGTAAAAAAGGAGAAGATGATGAATAGACAGGAATCGATTTACCTTCCCCAGTTTACCATTGGAGAAGATGCTTTTGACGCATTTTCCGTGGAGATGGGGAGATATGGAAATAAGGTGGTGATTGTTCATGGGGAGCGAGCTTGGAATGCCTCAAAGGAATACGTTCTTCCAGCTCTTGAGAAGGCAGGACTTACCGTGACTGGGGAGATTCTTTACGGTCATGAGGCTACCTATGCCAATACACAAAGAATTGCAGAAAGCCCGGAAGTGATAAATGCAGATATGGTCATTGCAGTAGGCGGGGGGAAGTGCATTGATACGGTAAAACTGGCGGCAGATTATGCGGGAAAACCAGTGTTTACGATTCCTTCTATCGCTTCTAACTGTGCTCCCGTGACAAAAATCAGCATTATGTACAATGAGAACGGATCATTTAAAGACATTCCCAAATTAAAACAGGTTCCGGCTCACTGTTTTATTAATCCCAGAATCATTCTTGCTGCGCCGGTTCGGTATTTATGGGCAGGAATCGGGGATGCCATGGCAAAACATGTGGAATCTTCCTGGTCTGCCAAGGCGGGAGAGGCCTTGAGTTTTGGAAGCGATTTGGGTATCACGTCTGGGCGGATGTGTTTTTATCCCATGTTAAGGGACGCGGTGAAGGCTATGGAAGATGCAAAGCAGGGAACTGTCAGCGAAGAACTGCAGAACACCCTGTTAAATATTATTGTTTCGCCAGGAATTGTTTCTGTATCGGTTCATCCAAATTACAATGGCGGTGTGGCACATGCCTTGTTTTATGGGCTGACCAGCCGGAAGCATATTGAGAAAAATCATCTTCATGGGGAAGTGGTATCTTACGGAACTTTGGTAAATCTGATTTTAGATCAGGATTGGGAGAGATTAGAACAGGCATATAAGCTGAATCAGTCCATTCAACTTCCGGTGTGTCTGGCAGATTTGGAGCTGGAGCAAGACGATCCTTTGGAGGATGTGCTGGAAGTGACCATGGCAAATCAGGAGTTGTCCCACACTCCCTATCCGGTGACAAAGGAAAGTATCCGGCAGGCAATCCGGGATTTGGAACATTATCAGCCTGGGGCAGACAGCAAAGTTTTGTCAGCCTGACGGATTTGGGGTTACAAAGAACATAAGGAGTAGAAAATGGCAGTAAAGATTCAGGATATTAAAGT
This sequence comes from Clostridiaceae bacterium, assembly GCA_009911065.1. Lineage (GTDB taxonomy): Bacteria > Bacillota > Clostridia > Lachnospirales > Lachnospiraceae > Brotaphodocola. The sequence goes on from QXWR01000035.1 coordinate 15,046, forward strand.
GATCTGCACAGCGCCAGAGGGAATTAACCTGGTGGTGGTTAAGGTGGAAACCAGTGAACCTGGACTTTATGGTTTGGGCTGCGCTACCTTTGCCTACCGTCATCTGGCTGTGAAGCTGGTGGTGGAAGAGTACCTAAGGCCTCTTTTGTCTGGCAGATGTGTGGAGGATATTGAAGATTTATGGCAGCTGATGCATCAAAACGGTTATTGGAGAAATGGTCCTATTGAAAACAATGCGATTTCAGGGGTGGATATGGCCCTTTGGGATATTAAGGGGAAAATGGCCAACATGCCGGTTTATCAGCTGTTTGGGGGAAAGTGCCGGGAAGGGATTCCAGTATACCGCCATGCAGATGGAAGGGATTTAACGGAATTATGTGAAAATATTCAGCGGTTTCAGGAAATGGGAATCACCGCGATTCGCTGTCAGTGTGGCGGCTATGGGGGAGAATCCTATGGACAGACGCCAGCACTGGCTCCTGTGGGCGCCAAACCGGGAGTATATTTGGATGGCCGGAAATACATTCGGGATACCGTAAAGCTCTTTGAGGGCATTCGCAGCCGTATAGGAGAGGAAGTGCAGCTGGTGCATGATGTCCATGAGCGGATTGCCCCTGGGGAAGCGGTGAAGCTGGCAAAAGAGCTGGAGCCTTTTGATTTGCTGTTTTTGGAAGATCCAGTGGCCATTGAGCAGACTGAATGGCTTCAACGGATTCGGGAACAATCCATGACGCCGATAGCAGAAGGGGAATTGTTTAACAATCCCAGAGAGTGGAAGAAGTTAATTACAGAAAGGCTGATTGATTTTATTCGGGTACATATCAGTCAGATTGGAGGAATTACTCCGGCAAGAAAACTGCAGATTTTTGCAGAGCAGTTTGGGGTGCGGACCGCGTGGCATGGTCCGGGGGATATGTCGCCCCTGGCTCATGCAGCTAACATTCATATTGATTTAGCCGCCCCTAACTTTGGGGTGCAGGAATGGTCTGGAATTGAACCTCCCAACTTTGTAATTCAGCAGTTAAAAGGCCCTCACGGAGCGTTGCTGGAAGTCTTTCCTGGATTGCCGGAGTTTAAGGATGGTTATGTGTATGCCAATGACAGGCCTGGGCTTGGAGTGGATTTGAATGAGAAGGAAGCAAAGAAATATCCGTGTGAAAATGTGGTGACTACCTGGACTCAGACCCGAAGGCGGGATGGGGCGCTGCAGACGCCATAATTTTATAAGGAGTGAAGAGGCGATCAAAGAACAGGCGGTCTATAAAAGTCTGACAGAAAGATTTTACAAATACAATTTATAATTAAGAAAGGATGGGTAAGATTATGGGGTTTGATTCCAAAAAGATGTTTAGCGTGGAGGGGAAAACGTGTATTGTCACCGGAGGCGCCCAGGGGCTTTCCAGGGGAATGGCAGAGGGACTTTTGGAGAATGGAGCGCATGTGGTGTTAATGGATCTTCAGGCAGAGAAGCTTGAGGCTGTGGTGAAAGAGTATCAGAACAAAGGTTATAAAGCGTATGGGGTAGCTGGGGATCTGTCTAAAAAGCCAGAGATTGACCGGATGTTTGACGAGGCCATGAAGCTTTTGGGAGACAGACTGGATGTGATGATTCCTGCTGCAGGGATTCAAAGACGGTATGAGCCATGGGAGTTTCCGGAAGATATGTGGAGACTGGTGATTGAGGTGAATTTGAATCATGTGTGGTTTATGTGCCAGAAAGCCATTCAGGTGATGCGAGATAAAGAAACAATTGGCAAAATTATTAATATTGCTTCTATGAGTTCCTGGTTTGGAGGAACTACAGTTCCAGCCTACACAGCAGCAAAGGGTGCGGTAGCTCAGTTGACCAAAAGCATTGCTTCCGACTGTGCAGATCACGGAATTTGCTGCAATGCTATCGCTCCGGGATATATGGATACTGAGATGTGTGCCAATATGACTCAGGAAAGAAAAGATGAGTGTACAGCAAGAATCCCGGCAGCCCGTTGGGGAACTCCGGAGGACTTAAAAGGACCCGTTCTTTTCCTTTCATCTTCTGCCAGCGATTATTTAAACGGGGCAGTAATTCCGGTAGATGGAGGATATTTGGTAAAATAAAGAGGAATTGGGCGGAAAATTATGGAATTAATCAGTCAAAAAATGAGGAAGCTTGCTCCAGAGCTGGACCCATTGCGTCTTGGGACCGGCTGGACAAAGGAAGATCTGGGAAAATGTCAGATCATTGTGGAAAGTACTTATGGGGACAGTCATCCTGGAAGCGTCCATTTGAATCAACTGGTGGATGCAGTAATGAAAGGTATCAGGGAAGCCGGAGGCCATGGGGCCAGATATTTCTGCACCGATATCTGTGACGGAAAGAGCCAGGGAACCGATGGCATCAATTTCAGCCTTGCCAGCCGGGAAATGATCGCCAATATGATAGAGATTCATACAAAGGCTACTCCTTTTGACGGCGGTGTATTTATTGCAAGCTGCGACAAAGGAATGCCTGGAAACTTAATGGGAATGGCAAGGGCAGGGATTCCTGCTGTTATGGTGACAGGGGGAACTATGACGGCAGGGCCAGACCTGCTTACTTTGGAGCAGCTTGGTATGTACAGCGCCAGGTATGAGCGGGGGGAAATCGGGGAGGATAAGTTAAACTGGGCCAAGGAAAATGCCTGCCCAGGCTGCGGAGCATGCAGCTTTATTGGCACCGCCTCCACGATGCAGATCATGGCTGAGGCCCTGGGGCTGGCGCTTCCCGGATCTGCCCTTCTTCCAGCTTCCAGTCCGGACCTTTTGGATTATGCTTACCGGGCAGGAAAACAGTCCGTGGAGCTGGCGTTAAAAGGAATGACTCCCAAAGATCTGCTGACCATGGAAAGCTTTGAAAATGCAATTTTCGTTCACGCTGCTGTTTCCGGAAGCACTAACGGTCTGTTGCATTTGCCGGCCATTGCCCATGAATACGGAATTGAGATTGACGGCAACACTTTTGACCGGCTTCACCGGGGAGCTTACTATCTTTTGGATGTCCGTCCGTCCGGCCGGTGGCCAGCGGAATTTTTCTACTACGCAGGAGGCGTGCCAGCCATTATGGAAGAAATCCGCTCTGTGCTTCATTTGGATGTTTTGACCGTTACAGGAAAGACATTGGGAGAAAATCTGGAGGATCTGAAGACATCGGGATTTTATGAGCGGTGTGAGAAAGGACTTTGGGAAGCCAACGCAAAACACGGAATTTCCCTGAAAAAAGAGGATATCATTCGCTCTTGGGATAATCCGATTGGAACCGAGGGAAGCGTTGCTGTGTTAAAAGGAAATTTAGCGCCTGAGGGAGCTGTGATAAAACATACAGCCTGTCCCAAGGAGATGTTTCAGGCAGTGTTAAACGCCCGTCCGTTTGACAGTGAGGAGGAATGTCTGGATGCGGTCCTCCATCATAAGGTGAAAAAGGGAGATGCGGTGTTTATCCGCTATGAAGGGCCAAAAGCCAGCGGAATGCCGGAAATGTTTTATACCAGTGAGGCGATCAGCAGTGACAGGGAGTTAGGACGGTCTATTGCGTTGATTACGGACGGTCGTTTTTCCGGGGCGTCCACTGGTCCGGTAATCGGACACTGCAGTCCGGAAGCACAGGCAGGCGGGCCGATTGCTTTGGTGGAAGAGGGGGATTTGATCCAGATTGATGTGGATAAAAGGATTCTTGCCATTGTAGGCGTGAAAGGAGAACCAAAGACCCCAGAAGAGATAGAGGAAATTTTAAAAGTACGCAGACAAAGTTGGAAAGCAAAACCGCCAAAATATAAGTCGGGAGTTCTTCGGTTATTTAGCGAACATGCTGCTGCGCCAATGAAAGGGGCTTATTTAGAGTTTGAAAATGAAGTGTAAAATGTGAGAAAAGTTTTCTTGTTTACAGAGTGCAAGATTTAGAAAAAAGAATTTATCTTTCTTCAAAAATATCGGTAGAAATACCGATATTTTTTGATATAATGAAAGAACTACAACGATTTTAACAGAGTTGACAAAATTATTCGTTTTGCAAAAAAATATAGCAGCAGAGGGAACAAGAAAAGAAAGAAGGCATAGAAAATGACGGATCAAAAAGAACGGATTGAAAGCGAGCTGGAATCGCTTTCTAAGACGATGGGGGTAAAGGTGTTGTATGCAATGGAGTCCGGCAGCCGTGCCTGGGGATTTGCTTCTCCGGACAGTGACTATGACGTGCGTTTTATCTATGTGCGGGAGAAAGAGGATTATCTGCGGCTGGACATGCCAAAAGATGTGATTGAATGGTGTCTGGATGATGTGCTGGATATAAATGGGTGGGACTTAAAAAAAGCCTTGTTCCAGTTTCATCGAAGCAATGCCGTGTTGTTTGAGTGGAGCAATTCTCCCATCGTCTATAAGAATACCGAAGAATGGAAGAAAATTTATGAGACGGCAAAGGATTATTTTTCTGTAAAGGCAGCTTCCTATCAGTATTATGGAGTGGCCAACAGCACATGGAAGCAGTATTTACAGGAACCAGAAGTTTCCTATAAAAAATACTTTTATGCATTGCGGCCTTTGCTGGCATGTCGGTATATACAGGAGAAGAAATGTCCTCCCCCGGTGGCTTTCGACCAGTTGATGGCTCTTCGATTGCCAGAGTCTCTTCGAGAGGGCATTGGGTATCTTTTAGACCAGAAAAAGAAGATGAGGGAAAAAGAGACGAAGAAACCGATTCCAGTGATTCACGATTTTATTGCCCAGGAGTTAATTTGGCAGAAGGAGCACATTTCGGCCATGAAGGAAGAGGAAAGACCTGGCTGGGAAATGCTGAATCAGGCGTTTCTTTCAATTTTGTGAAACAGAAGTAGCATTTTTTCCATTCCAGTGGTAGAATAAGAGAAGCTGTAAAAGGGAGGCAATGGATTGGAGAATAAGAATTTTTGGATTTTGCTGCTTCTTATCCTGACTGGAATTGTGCTGGGCGGATTTGCGGGAAGTCTGGCAGACGGGGTTTCCTGGCTGTCCTGGCTGAATTTCGGACAGTCTTTTGGGTTGGATACCCCTCTGGTTTTAAACCTGGGGATGGTGGTGATTACCTTTGGACTTTCCATCAAGATTACCGTGGCAGGGATTTTTGGCGTAGCTGTGGCGCTGGTCGTCTACCGCTATCTGTGACGAGGCAGGAAATCATTTTTCAGACATGCTCCAGAGAAAGGATTAATCCATGATACCAACAAAAACCACAAAAGCCAAGGATGTTTGGAAAAGGCGGGCAGCGCTTGGGTCCTGCGGCCTGCTTTTTTTTGCACTTTGTATGTTTCATATTGTAACAAAAGAAGGCGGCGATACGATTATTTTCCGTCAGTATGTTTCCCAATGGGGATTTTTTGAATTTCTCAGCCACCGATTTCATACATTTACCGGCCGAATTATTTGGGAGGGAGTTTTGTATCTGATTTTAAAGGCTCCTGCCTGGGTGTTTTCCTGGATGAACATTGCTCTGATTTTAGGCGGAGTGGCCCTTTGTAAATATTTGATGGAATGGGATTTCTGGGAGACTGGGATTTTTGCCTTGCTGCTTTTGGTTTTTCCGGTCAATGGTTTGGTTGAGGTGGGAATCCAGCCTGGATTTATTAATTATGTGTGGGCATTGGTTTTGTCTCTGGCGGCGTTGGTTCCTTTGAAGATGGTGCAAAAAGGAAGTTCTGTTTCCTGGTATCACTATTTCCTTTTTGGGACAGCAGCTTTGGCCGGGTGCAATATGGAACAGATGGCGGCAATCGTTACGAGTTTTTACCTGGTTTTTCTTGTCTATTTTGGACAAACAAAAAAACTTTGTCCGATTTTGTTTGTTCAGCTAGCCATTGGAGTAGTTTCCTTTTTGTTTTTGCAGACGTGCCAGGGCAATGCCATGCGCATGGAGGCAGAGATTTTAACCAAATGGCCTGGATTTTCAGAGCTTTCCATGGGAGAGAAAATATGGAATGGATGGAACACCACGGTAAATCACCTGTATTCCATTCCCAATGAGCCGGTTCTGATTTTTTCCTCTACACTTTATTTGTGGCTTCGTGTGAAACGAAAAAGGAGTATATATTCTTTTCTGGCGGGGGGTGTTGTTCTGTGGCTTATTCTTGTGTGGGGCGTGAAAATTCTGGAGATTTTGTTTGACATCGGCTTACAGGATAAGATGAACGGAATTTTAGTTCTTCGGGATGAACAGGGGAGAATGACAGCCTCCCCGGTACCTGTGGCTCCTTTCCTCTTTTGGTATTCTGTGCTGGCGCTGGCTACCATGGCGGCTGTGGCAGGAAGCTTTTCCAACTGGAAAGAGGCTGGATTTTACCTTTTGATTTTAGGCGCTGGCTTTGCAAGCAGGATGGTAATGGGTTTTTCTCCTACCCTGATTGCTTCCAATATAAGGACGTTTCTGTTTTTTCATTTTTCCCTTTACCTTGCGGCCATGCATTATATCCACCAGATTCGTCTGATTGGCGGGCGTGACGCTTTTCAAGTGAGGGCGAAATGTATTTTTTGAATTATGGTTTTTGGTGGCATGGTTTTTGAAGTGTAAAAAGGGTGAAAAGACAAATTAAAATAAGAAAGAATAATTTATTACAGAGGGATTTAAAAATGGAATTACAGGAAAAAGCCAAAAAGAAATATGAAATGGATATGTGCAATGGACCTCTTTTTTCAAAGCTGGTGGTGTTTGCAGTTCCGTTAATGCTGTCGGGAATTTTGCAGCTTTTGTTTAATGCGGCAGACATTATTGTGGTAGGAAAATATGCTGGCCATGAGTCCCTGGCAGCAGTCGGTTCCACCAGCTCTTTGATTAATCTGCTGGTAAATGTGTTTATTGGACTTTCCGTGGGAGCCAATGTGCTGGCAGCTCAGTATTATGGCTCAAAACGTTTTAAAGATCTGGAAGAGTCGGTACATACTTCCATGGTGCTGGCTGTGGCAGGCGGCATGATTTTGGTGGCAGTGGGAATCCTGGCGGCCAGTCCGCTTTTGACTCTCATGGAAACGCCGGAGGATGTGCTTCCTTTGTCGGTTTTGTATATGCAGATTTTTTTTGCCGGAATGCCAGCCATGCTGATTTATAATTTTGGAAGCGCCATTTTGCGGGCTGTGGGGGACACGAAACGGCCCTTGTATTTTCTCATGGCAGCAGGGGTAATCAATGTAGGGCTGAATCTGATTTTTGTGATTCAACTTCGTATGGGGGTGGCAGGAGTAGCCCTTGCCACAGTAATTTCCCAGTGTATATCAGCAGCTCTTATTGTCCGGTGTTTGATTCAATCAGACGCACCTTACCGGCTGCAGGTAAAACAGCTGAGGATTGTGCGGGAGAAATTGTTTGCCATAGCAAGAATTGGCCTTCCCGCAGGGCTTCAGGGAGCGATTTTTTCCATTTCCAATGTGCTGATTCAGTCCTCGGTCAACTCGTTTCAATCTGTGGCTATGGCGGGTAACACAGCCTCGGCCAATATTGAAGGTTTTGTGTATACCGCTATGAATGCAGTGTATCAGACGGCTCTTAGTTTTACCAGCCAGAATTTTGGCGCGAGAAATTACAAAAGAATGACCCGGATTTTGTGGTATTGCCAGGGACTTGTAATTTTTGTGGGAGTTGTTATGGGAGGAGGAGCCGTGCTTTTAGGCCCCTGGCTTTTGGGAATTTATTCTTCGGACGCTCTGGTAATTCAGTATGGCATGAACCGGCTTCGGATTATCAGCGGTCCTTATTTTCTGTGCGGCATTATGGAGGTGATGGTGGGTGGTCTTCGGGGGATGGGATGTTCCCTTCTGCCCATGTTTGTGGCTCTGACCGGGGCCTGTGTGTTCCGGGTGGTGTGGATTTATACGGTCTTTGCCATAAGTCCCACTCTCCCTACACTTTATATCTCTTATCCGGTGTCCTGGACGATTACGTTTCTGGCTCATTTGGCCTGTTATGTGATGGTGCGGAGGAAAATGGAGAGAGGATAAAATCAAAAGCTGGATAACCTGTTTTAATTATCATAACAGGTTATCCAGCTTTTTTATTTCTGCAGCAACGAATCAGGTGCAGCACTTGTATGGTCATTTGGTGAATGCCGCGAGGGCCAAACATCCTGCAGCATGGCAAGCTGCAAAGTCCATGTTTTGCTGCATATAATAAGGCATTCCATTTGAATAATTTTAAATTCCGAGGAAAAACAAGAAAATCAGGGATTGACAAACATATGTTCTGATAGTAGAATAAGTGTAGAGAGAACAAATGTTCGTTATTGCTGTAACATTTGATATGCTTTTATCATCTTCCTGTTTGGCAGAAACAAAGAAGATGTTTCCATAAACCATAAGATTGTTTAGAGAAGGAGGTATCCCCATGACAATAACAAAGGACAACTTAGATGAAATATTATTTGAAAATCAAGATGCAAGATTGCTGATTCAGGATGTAGTCACCAATACCAGCGCCAATCTTTATTATTATCATGATGTGGAGATTTCCGTGAGAATGGCTATTGAGATTTACAACCGGGCATACCAGGCAGATGAAGAGGACCGCTTTTACAGTGTATCCTTTCTGGATTACTCAAAGGAGAAAGCCCCATCTACGTCCATGCAGCCAGCAGCTTATACAGTTCTTAAGTAAAAGACAACACAAAGCTGTCTGGCAGGCGGATTCTCTCCTTGTTTAAAAATAAATCCTGTGATATAATGTGCAAATGAGAATTTCTGGCAGCAGGATTCGGCTTTTAGGCTGCTGTGATTTCAGGAAATATATCAGCATCCGGACTAGGATGGAAAGGACTGGAGAGATGGAAAAGGAAAAAGAGCAATCAAGAGAAGGAAAAACAGAGGAAAAAGAAACCGTATCCAGGAATTTTATTGAGCAGGAGATAGAAAAAGATCTGGCAGAAGGGGTATACAGCCATGTACAGACCCGATTTCCGCCGGAGCCGAATGGATATCTGCATATTGGACATGCCAAGTCGATTCTTTTAAACTATGGTCTGGCAAAAAAGTACGGCGGTAAATTTAATATGCGTTTTGATGATACAAACCCTACGAAAGAGAAGTCTGAGTTTGTACAATCGATTCTGGATGACATTCACTGGTTGGGAGCGGACTATGAAGACCGTCTGTTTTTTGCATCCAATTATTTTGAGCAGATGTATGACTGTGCAGTGCTTCTGATTAAAAAAGGAAAAGCTTTTGTCTGTGATCTGACTGCAGATGAGATCCGGGAATACCGGGGAGATTTTAAAAGTCCAGGTAAGGAGAGTCCCTACCGGAACCGTTCTGTAGAGGAGAATCTGCGTCTGTTTGAGGAGATGCGGGCAGGGAAATATGAGGATGGAACAAAGGTGCTTCGCGCCCGGATTGATATGGCGAGTCCAAACATCAATATGCGGGACCCAGTTCTTTACCGGGTAGCTCATATGAGTCACCACAACACAAAAGATGCATGGTGCATTTATCCCATGTACGATTTTGCCCATCCCATTGAAGATGCCATTGAGCATATTACCCACTCGATCTGCACTTTGGAATTTGAAGATCACCGTCCTTTGTATGACTGGGTGGTGAGAGAGTGCGAATTTGAGAATCCTCCCAGGCAGATTGAATTTGCCAAATTGTATTTGACCAATGTGGTTACGGGTAAGAGATATATTAAAAAACTGGTGGAAGACGGGATTGTGGATGGCTGGGACGATCCTCGTCTGGTGTCTATTGCCGCTCTTAGGCGGAGAGGCTATACGCCGGAGGCAATCCGGATGTTTGTAGAGCTGGTAGGGGTGGCAAAGGCGAACAGTTCTGTGGATTACGCCATGTTGGAATATTGTATCCGGGAGGATTTGAAGCTGAAAAAGTCACGGATGATGGCTGTGTTAAATCCGATTCGGCTGGTGATTGACAATTATCCAAAGGGGCAGACAGAGATGCTTGAGGTGCCGAATAATCTGGAAAATCCGGATCTTGGCTCCCGTTTGGTACCTTTTGGAAGAGAGCTTTATATAGAACGGGAAGATTTTATGGAAGAGCCGCCAAAGAAATATTTTCGCTTGTTTCCAGGGAATGAAGTCCGCTTGATGGGAGCTTATTTTGTTACCTGTACTGGTTATGAGAAAGATGACAGCGGTCAGATTAGCGTGATTCATGCAACTTATGATCCGGCTACCAAAAGCGGATCTGGCTTTGAGGGAAGAAAAGTAAAGGGAACCATTCACTGGGTTCTTGCGGATACAGCCAAGAAGGTGGAGTGTCGTTTGTATGAGAATATTGTAGATGAGGAAAAGGGAAAGCTGAATGCAGATGGAACTTTAAACTTAAATCCAAATTCTCTGGTGGTTTTGAAGGAGTGTTATGTGGAGCCAGCTCTGGCAGAGGCTGGTGCATATGACAGTTTTCAGTTTGTGCGGAATGGATTTTTCTGTGCAGACTGTAAAGACAGTCTGCCGGGAGCACCAGTGTTTAACCGGATTGTTTCCCTGAAAAGCTCCTTTAAGCTGCCGAAATAGACAGGAGACATGATATGGAGATTCTCATACCTGTGGACATGAAATCTTCCAAGCCTTTGTATGAGCAGATTTATGAACATATTCGCAGGGAGATACGAAACGGCGGTCTGAAAACATCAGATCGCCTTCCTTCTACTCGTGCATTGGCCAGCCATTTGCGGGTCAGTCGAAGTACGACTCAGATGGCTTACGAACAGCTTATGGCAGAAGGATATATTGAAGCCATTCCCTGCAAAGGGTATTTTGTGTCTCAGATAGAAGAACTGGTGGAGGTAGAAGGCAGGACTCCTTTGCAGATGCGCATGGAGGAGCCAGACAGGGACAGAAAAGAAAAGGATAACTGGATTGATTTTTCTCCCAGAGGAATTGATCTGGATCGTTTTCCTTTTCATATATGGAGAAAGCTTACAAGAAATACTCTGGCAGATGACAATAAAGAGTATTTTCATTCTGGAGATCCCAAAGGGGAACCAGGATTTCGGGAAGCCATTCGCAGATACCTCCACTCGGCCAGAGGGGTCAACTGCACTTCTTCTCAGATTATCATTGGCGCGGGAAGCGAGTATTTGCTAATGCTTCTGTCTCAGATCTTAGGTCCCAGGCGGAGAATCGCCATGGAAAATCCTACTTATAAGCAGGCGTACCGGGTGTTTGTCAGTTTGGGGTATTGTGTGTGTCCCACAGAGATGGACGGAGCGGGCATGGAGCCGAAAAAATTATTACAGACCGGAGCCGATGTGGCTTATGTAATGCCTTCTCACCAGTTTCCCACTGGAATTGTGATGCCGGTAAAACGGCGGCAGGAGCTGCTTCGATGGGCCATGGAAGGGGGAAGCGGACCAGAGCGGTATGTGATTGAAGATGATTATGACAGCGAATTTCGATATAAAGGGAAGCCGATTCCTGCTTTGCAGGGGATGGATTCAAAAGGACGGGTGATTTATTTGGGGACGTTCTCCAAGGCGGTAGCCCCGGCCATCCGGGTCAGTTATATGGTGCTGCCCCTGGTTCTTCTAAAACGTTATCAAAGTCAGACAAGCTTTTATTCTTCCACCGTTTCCCGCATTGATCAGAACATTTTATATCAATTTCTGGAGCAGGGACATTTTGAACGTCATTTAAACCGGATGCGGGGAATCTACAAAGGAAAGCAGGATGCCTTGCTTAGTGTGGTTCGGGGATTGGAAAGGGATTTTATCATCAGTGGAGAGTATGCAGGATTGCACATTCTGATGACTGATAAAAGGGGAAGGACAGAAGAAGAACTCATCGCCCAAGCCAGAGAAGTGGGAGTGAGGGTATATGGTATCAGCCAGTATTATATATCAGAACCGTCCGGACACCCTTCCACCTTAATCGTAGGATATGCCAGCCTTAGAGAAGAGGAGATTCGAAAAGGAGGACAGCGCTTATTGAAAGCATGGAACCACGGGGCTGTCTGACCAAGCTGACAGAGATTCCCGCAACGAAGTTCTGGCTGAAAAATGATCTGGACAGACAAAGACCAATAAGGCCAATATCTGTCCAGATGTGTGTCAGAAAAGATCAGGAGGTGGGAAGATCTTCCTCGATGATGGTGGCTGTCTTGGAGATCTTTTCTTTTGCCTCTTCGGTCTTGTCCAAAATTGTCTCGGCGGTCTCTTCCACTACTTCGGCAGCTTCATCCAGAATGTCTTCCGCTTCTTTAGCTGCTGTGGCTCCTGCGCCGGTTAAAGTGGCTTTGGCGGCAGCGGCAGTGTCTGCAGCCGCATTCATGGCATCTCTTGCGGTATCCGTCATAATGGCGGCCGCATCTTTTACTACATTCTTTGCTGCTCCGGCGGCGTCCTTCACTGCATTCAGCACATCTCCGGCAGCTACGAGAAATTCATCTTTGTCTGCATGGAGAGATACATAGTTGCGGTTCATGGTACTGTCGGGAGTGGGAGAATCCTCCTCATCCTCAAAATCATGGAAATCTTCATCCAGTTCCTTGTTAAAAGAACGGTATTTCCTGAAATAAGAGACTCCGGCAGCTACGGTACCAGCGACGGCAGCCAGTGCAAGAATCTTTCCTGCTTTTTTTGCCATAATTAGCACTCCTTTCTGTCAACCGGTCTTACTATTCCCAATCGGACGGGAAAATATTGTGTTGACCTGTCATTTAATGAATATTGTAATATGAAAATGGGAAAAAAGAAAGAGGGCAAGTGTAAAAAATTTATAAAATTAGCACTCAAGGGTTGACAGTGCTAACAACTCGTGGTATAAATGGTAATGTACATGAAAAAAGGAACCTTTTGCCAGGTTCCCACAGGATAGATAGGAAAAGAGAAAAAGATTGGAACAAGGAGGAATCATCCATGAAGTTAGTACCGTTATTTGACCGTGTCGTGTTAAAGCAGCTGGTAGCAGAAGAGACTACAAAGTCTGGTATTGTTTTGCCGGGACAGGCAAAAGAGAAGCCGCAGCAGGCAGAGGTGATTGCAGTTGGTCCTGGCGGGGTTGTGGACGGCAAGGAAGTGACTATGCAGGTGAAGACCGGAGATAAAGTTATTTTTTCCAAATATTCAGGAACTGAAGTGGAAGTAGACGAAGAAAAGTATGTAGTAGTAAAGCAGAACGACATTCTTGCTGTGATTGAATAAGTTTTTCTTTTTAAGGAAGGGCAGCAGAAGTTTTCGTTTCCATAGAAGAGACGGCAGCAGGGGGAATGCCAGGAAAGTGTGTTTTGGCAGAACCCTGGAAAATAACATTGATAGAAGATCAGGAGGAACAAGAACAATGGCAAAGCAGATCAAATATGGCGTAGAAGCCAGAAAAGCGCTGGAATCAGGAGTGAATCAGCTGGCAGATACAGTTCGGGTAACACTGGGACCGAAAGGAAGAAACGTAGTTTTGGATAAGTCTTTTGGCGCTCCGCTGATTACCAATGACGGCGTGACCATCGCAAAAGAAATTGAGCTGGAAGACGCTTTTGAGAACATGGGCGCCCAGCTGGTAAAAGAAGTGGCTACCAAGACCAATGACGTAGCTGGCGATGGCACCACTACAGCTACCGTTCTGGCTCAGGCTATGATTGCAGAAGGCATGAAGAATCTGGCTGCTGGAGCAAATCCCATTGTGCTGCGCAAGGGCATGAAGAAGGCTACAGAAGCAGCTGTGGAAGCGATTGCCAAGATGAGCCAGCCGATTGAAGGCAAAGAGCAGATTGCCAGAGTTGCCGCTATTTCCGCATCCGATGACGAGGTGGGTGAGCTGGTTGCAGATGCCATGGAGAAGGTTTCCAATGACGGTGTAATCACCATTGAGGAATCCAAGACCATGAAGACTGAGCTGGATTTGGTAGAAGGTATGCAGTTTGACCGGGGCTATGTTTCCGCTTATATGTGTACCGATATGGATAAGATGGAAGCCAATCTGGACGATCCGTATATTTTGATTACTGACAAGAAGATTGCCAATATTCAGGAAATCCTGCCGATTTTGGAGCAGATTGTACAGTCCGGTTCCCGTCTGCTGATTATTGCAGAGGATATTGAGGGCGAAGCTCTGACAACTTTGATTGTCAATAAGTTAAGAGGAACCTTCTCTGTAGTGGGCGTAAAGGCTCCTGGCTATGGAGACAGAAGAAAAGAAATGCTGAAAGATATTGCCATTCTCACCGGCGGTCAGGTGATTTCCGATGAACTGGGACTGGATTTGAAGGAAGCAACCATGGAACAGCTGGGACGGGCCAAATCCGTAAAAGTTCAGAAAGAGAATACCATCATTGTGGATGGCTGCGGCGATAAGGCAGAGATTAATGCAAGAGTGTCTCAGATTCGGGCGCAAATTGAAGAGACTACATCTGATTTTGATAAAGAGAAGCTGCAGGAGAGACTGGCTAAGCTGGCAGGCGGCGTGGCAGTTATCCGGGTAGGAGCTGCTACAGAGACTGAGATGAAAGAGGCGAAGCTTCGTATGGAAGATGCCCTGGCTGCTACCAGAGCTGCTGTGGAAGAGGGTATTATTGCAGGCGGCGGAAGCGCTTATGTTCATGCATGCAAGGATGTGCAGAAAGTAGCTGACAGCCTGGAAGGTGACGAGAAGACTGGAGCCAAGATTATTTTGAAGGCTTTGGAATCTCCCATGTATCATATTGTGGCAAATGCCGGCCTGGAAGGTTCTGTAATCATTAACAAAGTGAAGGAGTCTGATACAGGCGTTGGATTTGACGCTTATAAGGAAGAGTATGTGGATATGATTAAAGCGGGCATTCTGGACCCGGCAAAAGTATCCAGAAGCGCTTTGCAGAATGCAACCAGCGTAGCTTCTTCTCTGCTGACCACAGAGTCTGTAGTGGCCAACATTAAGGAAGAGACACCCGCTATGCCTGCAGGCGGCGGTGGAATGGGTATGATGTAATGAACGATTCCTATGCCGAATGCCTGGTGAGACGCCGGATTCCCTTTTATGCCAATCTGATTAATATTGGAATGGGAGTGGTCACGGCAGTTTGTGTTTTGCTTGCCCTTTCCACCAATATCATAGGCATGGTTTTGCTGCTTGTATCAGGTTTTTTCACCTATTTGCTGTACCGCAATTCCAGGGTGGAATATGAGTATCTTTATGTGGATAAGATTCTGTCCATAGATAAGATTTTAGGAAAGGCAAAGCGCAAGAAAGCCTGGGAGGGGCAGATGGACGATATTGAGATAATAGCGCCATCTGATTCCAGTGCTATTAAAGACCATGTTTCTTCCGGCTTTAAGGTATTGGATTTTACATCCCAGCTTCCGGGGGCAAGGACTTATACGGCAGTTGTCCGGTCCGGTTCAGAGACCATCAAGATTTTATTTGAGCCGGATGACAAAATGATTCAGTGTTTTCGCCAGACGGCGCCAAGAAAAGTAGTTCAGTAAAATGAAATTACGGTTCACAAGAGGGTAAGAAGACGCCTCCTCTCTGTGAATCGCAGCAAACAAAAACGTCAGACCAATAAATGGCCTGACGTTTTTGTTTGTTATATGGCTTTTTGTGTGACAGCTTTTCCTTGTGGAGACAGCAGGGAGTTGTAAAGGAAAAATGTGTTTGACAAGCGTACAAAAATTTGCTACACTAGGGAACTAATAAATAAAGATAAAGGAAAGAGAGGATGCAAAATGGGTACGATTATTGGCGACGGCATCACCTTTGACGATGTATTACTGGTTCCGGCTTATTCCCAGGTTATTCCGAACCAGGTGGATTTGACCACCCATCTGACTAGGGACATTAAACTGAACATTCCACTGATGAGCGCTGGCATGGATACAGTGACCGAGTACCGGATGGCAATTGCCATGGCCAGACAGGGCGGAATTGGAATTATTCACAAGAATATGTCCATTGAGGCGCAGGCAGAGGAAGTTGACAAGGTGAAACGTTCAGAAAATGGCGTAATTACCGACCCATTCTTTCTTTCCCCTGAAAATACGCTAAGAGATGCAGACGAATTGATGGGGAAATTCCGGATTTCCGGGGTGCCGATCACAGAAGGCCGGAAGCTGGTAGGAATTATTACAAACCGTGATTTGAAGTTTGAAGAGGATTTTTCCAAACAGATCAAAGAATGTATGACTTCAGATCATTTGGTTACAGCAAGAGAGGGGATTACTCTTCTGGAAGCCAAGAAGATTTTAGGCAAGGCAAGGGTGGAGAAGCTTCCCATAGTGGATGAGAATTTTAACTTGAAGGGGCTGATCACCATTAAGGACATTGAAAAGCAGATTCGTTATCCTTTGTCCGCCAAGGACGCACAGGGCAGGCTGCTTTGCGGCGCTGCAGTGGGAATTACAGCCAATGTTTTAGACCGGATTGAAGCCCTTGTGAAGGCCAAAGTGGATATTGTGGTTTTGGATTCTGCCCACGGTCATTCGGAGAATGTTCTGCGCTGTATTCGAATGATTAAGGAAAGCTATCCGAATCTTCCGGTTATTGCAGGCAATGTGGCGACCGGAGAAGCCACGAAAGCTCTTATTGAGGCAGGAGCAGATGCAGTGAAAGTAGGAATTGGTCCTGGTTCAATCTGTACTACCCGTGTGGTGGCAGGAATCGGCGTGCCACAGATTACAGCGGTGATGAATTGTTATGAGGTGGCAAAACAGTATGACATTCCCATCATTGCAGACGGAGGCATTAAATATTCCGGAGACGTTACAAAAGCCATTGCTGCTGGAGGTAATGTATGTATGATGGGCAGCATGTTTGCCGGGTGCGATGAAAGTCCGGGAACCTTTGAGCTGTATCAGGGAAGAAAATATAAGGTGTACCGGGGCATGGGTTCCATCGCTGCCATGGAAAACGGCAGTAAGGACCGTTATTTCCAGTCCGATGCCAAAAAACTGGTTCCGGAAGGGGTGGAAGGCCGGGTGGCATATAAAGGCATGTTGGAGGATACGGTATTCCAGATGCTGGGAGGACTGCGTTCCGGTATGGGATACTGTGGGGCCGCTGACATTAAGACCCTTCAGGAGACAGGGAAATTTGTGAGAATTTCTGCAGCATCCTTAAAAGAGAGTCATCCCCACGACATTCACATTACAAAGGAAGCTCCGAACTACAGTGTGGATGAGTAACATTTTTAAACGGGTTTTCGACAAAATTTTGACAACGATAATGGTTTCATTGATCAGAATTGTTTCATTGACTAGAATTTTACGTCCGCCATATTTTACATGGCGGACTTTTTGTGGTATAATGGGAATTATTAGAAGAAACGAATTTATTAAAAAATTTCCAGGAAGTGTAGCCTAAAAAGAGAAAATATGGTATACTAAACCGATACCTTTTGAATTTGTGCGGCGCCATGGGAAGGGCGGCGTGAATGGTACATAATAGATGGATGGTGGAAGAAACATGCTCAATAACGACAAAATTAAGTTGATGACAGGGATTGCAATGTTTGAAAAGAAAGAAGGAAAGCGGATTTTTCCAGTGAATCGCTATTTTCGCAGCGATTATATCAGCAGGCATATGTTCCGTTCGTTTTTTTCTTACACGCTTTGTTATTTGTTATGTGCCATGCTTTGGGTTTTGTACCATATGCAGCGGTTTTTGAACGCTTTGGATATTACGGAGATGATACAGGCTGGGAAGTCGGCAGTGTATTTATATGGAACAGGACTGGTATTCTATCTGATTCTTACCTGGATTGTGTATTACAAACGTTATGAATATTCCAGACGGGGCATGAAAGTCTATGTGGCGAAGCTGAAACGTCTGGAGAAACGGTACGAGTTCCAGAACCGTGCCAGAGAATTGTCAAAGGAGGGCGGCCGCCATGATCGTACTGCTCGAAATTAAAGAGAGACTGAAAATGTTTTATGGAAAGTTTGCCTTGCCAGTGGATTTGGCTGTAAAGTTCTGTGTCAGTCTGTCAGCATTGATTCTGATGAATGGGAATCTTGGATATTTGACAAAGCTAAAAAATCCGGTAATGCTGGTGGGATTGGCCCTGCTGTGCTCTTTCCTCCCATATGGCGCCATCAGCTTTATTATGGCGGCAGTGCTTTTGGGGCATATTTATTCGGTGTCTATGGAGTTTGCACTGCTTACAGGCATTTTTCTGATTTTGATTGCACTGCTTTACTATGGTTTACAGCCCAAAGACAGTTATTGGCTGATTTTGACGCCAGTGGCGTTTGCTCTGAGGGTGCCGTTTGCGGTGCCTCTGCTTGCTGGATTGTCCGGCGGGCTGTCTGGAGTAATTCCAGTAAGCTGCGGAGCGGCTGTGTACTATATTATGATTTATGTAAAACAGAATGCAGGCGTTTTGACCAATGATGCGGAAGTGGACATTACGGAGAAATATGTACAGCTGATTCGGGCGTTGGTGACGAATGAGACGATGATGCTGATGATAACTGCCTGTGCAGTGGGGATTTTGGTGGTATATCTGATTCGGCTTCTTTCTATAGATTACGCCTGGATTATTGCCATTGTGTTTGGTTCCATCACTCAGATGGCTGTGGTGTTTATTGGAGATTCTGTGTTGAATGTTCAGCTGTCTCCCTCGGAGATGATTGTTGGGACCCTGGTTTCTCTGATTATTGCAGGGATTTACCACTTTTTTGTGTTTGCAGTTGACTACAGCAGGACCGAGTATACCCAATTCGAGGATGACGACTATGTGTACTATGTGAAGGCGGTGCCAAAAATTGTGGTGTCAAAGCCGGATGTCCGGGTTCAGCGGATTAATGATCCCAAGAAGACCCGCCGTACCGGGCAGAGGGAAAGTGAGGCAAGATTATGACGGGTGCTTTTCAGGCGGAAGAACTGTGGCGGGGTATGCTGTCCTGGTTTTCTTTCCTTCCGAGAATAACCCTTACGAATATATTTGAGATTATCATTATTGCGTTTCTGGTATATGAAATCTTGTTCTGGATTATGAATACCCGCGCCTGGACTTTACTCAAGGGATTGCTGGTGATCGGACTTTTTGCAGTGATGGCAGCTTTGCTGCATCTCAATACCATTCTCTGGATTTTGGAAAAGACGACCACCATTGCAGTTACAGCTTTGGTAATTGTGTTTCAGCCAGAGCTTCGAAAAGCCCTGGAGCAGTTGGGAAGCCAAAATCTTATTTCTGGTATTCTTGCCTTTGACGATGGCAAGGAGGATTCTGATTTTACGGAACGAACGGCCAATGAGATTGTGCGTGCCACTTTTGAGATGGCAAAGGTGAAGACAGGGGCTTTGATTGTCCTGGAGAGAAATGTTCCCTTAAAAGAGATTGAGCGAACCGGCATTGAGATCAATGGTCTGGTCAGCAGTCAGCTTTTGATTAATATTTTTGAACACAATACTCCGCTTCATGATGGCGCGGTAGTGATTCGGGGAAACCGGGTGGCAGCGGCTACTTGTTATCTGCCATTGTCGGATAATATGATGATCAGCAAGGATTTAGGTACTCGTCACCGGGCAGCAGTGGGAATCAGCGAGACTACAGACAGTCTGACGATTGTGGTGTCCGAGGAGACT
The DNA here is from genome assembly GCA_009911065.1 of Clostridiaceae bacterium. Taxonomy (GTDB): domain Bacteria; phylum Bacillota; class Clostridia; order Lachnospirales; family Lachnospiraceae; genus Brotaphodocola. The sequence goes on from QXWR01000035.1 coordinate 34,521, forward strand.
GGACGGGTGTCTTTGGTAGGAGGCGGAATGCTGCAGCGAATCAGTGATGCCGATACCCTGCGCAAGGCTCTGGAACAGATGGAGAAACAGGAAGAAACGGGCGCAAACCGGTTTAAGATTTGGAAGGGAATTAAGAAGAATGAAAGAAAGGCTGATTAAAAATCTGGGACTGAAGATTCTTTCTATCTTTTTGGCGTTTATTATCTGGTTGATTGTGGTAAATGTATCCAATCCTCTGGTTAGCGGCCGCAGGGAAGTGACTTTGGAGATTGAGAATGATCAGGTTCTGACCGCGGCAAGAAGAGCCTATGACATTATGGGAAAAAGCACGGTGACGGTGACGTTTGATGTCCATGCCAGAGACAATTACAAGGTTCAGCCATCGGATTTCCGCGCCTATATTGACCTTTCAGAGCTTTATGATGTAACCGGCTCGGTTCCGGTAAAGGTGGAAGTTCTGAAAAATGATGAGATTTATTATAACGTATCTTCCAAACCGGGAATTGTCCGGGTCCAGACAGAAGATATGCAGACCAAGCCTTTTGTACTGGAAGCAGATGTACAGGGGAAACCAGCAGATGGATATGCTTTTGGAAGCATTGTCCTTTCTCCAGAGACCGTGACCGTGGAGGGTCCTGTGTCACAAGTGGGACTGATCAATCACATTGGCGTGAAGATTCTTCTGGATGAAAATGTAAACGGCGATCTGGAAGGACGGACGGGAATCGTGTTTTACGATTCCAATGGCAACGAACTTCAGGTAGACGACCGGGTCCACACGGATGTGGAGGAAAAGGGCGTTCATTATATTGTGTATATGAATAAGATTAAGGAGCTTTCTCTGGATTTTGACGTGGAGGGAGAGGTGGCTCCTGGCTATCGGTTTACTGGTGTGGAATGCTCCAAACGAAGTGTGTCCGTGACCGGTTCTCGGTCTGGTCTTGCTTCCTTAAACACCATTATGATTCCATCTTCCTTGTTGAATATTAACAATGCCACCAAAGACCGAAGTGTGACAGTGGATGTGCGGGAGCTTCTTCCAGAGGGGGTGGAAATTGGGGAATCGGACAATCCTATGATTGAAATTCGTTTAAGGGTGGAGCCGCTTGTTACCAGAAACTTTGAGTTGACCGAATCGGATCTTGTCTTTAAGGGACAATCCCAGGAGCTGGTTTACAAACTTCTTCCTTCCCGCATCACAGTAACCATTCAGGGATTGAGAGAAGATTTGGAGCAGTTGACAAAAGAGGATTTGAAGGCATCTTTAGAACTGGAGGGATTGCCGGAAGGAACTCATACGGGAAGTTTACAATTTGAATCCAGCGACCGGTTTGATGTGGTCTCTCAGACCGAGTTTCAGATTCAGGTTCAAAACCAGACAGGAGCACAGGAGAGCAGTGTGGATTCTTCGGAGACGGATATAGAAACCACAGAGGGGGAGAGTATTTCACAGGGAGAAAGTACACAAGCCTCCCAGGCGGAGGGACCTGGTTTAACAGAACCAGCAGCAGAAGCAGGGGCATTCGATAGGCTGGAAAGTCAGGAAGGGCCTGGATTAACAGAGTAGAAGGTTGGAATAAGCAAAAACAGCACAATGGATAAAACCGCAGAGACGGCAGAAAGAATGAAAAACAGAGAGGGGTATAAACTGAGTGGTTAGCAAAAACATTACGATAAAAAATGCATCCGGTCTTCATTTGCGTCCAACCGGTATGTTATGCAGTGAAGCAATTAAATATCAGTCATCAGTACGGTTTGTATCTCGCGGTACTCCCACCAACGCAAAAAGCGTGTTAAGCGTGTTGGGCGCTTGTATTAAATGTGGAGATGAAATCGAGTTTATATGCGAAGGGCCAGATGAGGAGCAGGCTTTAAAAGCCATGATACAGCTGGTGGAAAGCGGTTTGGGCGAGTGAGTTTTGGGGAGAATGGGAATATGCTTCTTACCAGAAGCGTGTTTCACATAAATAATTAATAAGGAGGAGTTTGACATGTATAAGGGAACCAATGCTTCTTCTGGTATTGGAATCGGAACAGCTGTGATTGTAGAGGAGACAGAGCTGGTCATTGAGAAGAAGACCGTTGCAGACACCAATGGGGAAGTGGAGCGCTTTAAGGGGGCGCTGGATAAAACCATGAAGGACACAGAGGCGCTTGCAGCAGATCTGGCCACACGGGTAGGGGAGAAAGAGGCTGAGATTCTGCAGGGGCATCTGATGCTTTTGATGGACCCCATGTTGATTGGGGAGATTGAAAATACCATTAAAGGTGAGAATATCTGCAGTGAATTTGCCATTGAGATGGTGTGTACCATGTATGCAAATGTGTTTGCAGGCATGGACGATGAACTGATGCAGCAGCGGGCAACGGATATGAGGGATATTAAAACCCGTATGCAGCGGGTGCTGTTAGGGGCAGAGACGGTGGATATTGCTTCCCTTCCTGCAGGCAGCGTTTTGGTGGCAAAGGATTTGACTCCGTCTATGACAGCAGGAATCAATCCCAAAAATGTAGTTGGCATTGTGACGGAGCTGGGTGGGAAAACTTCCCACAGCGCTATTTTAGCTCGGGCCTTGGAGATTCCGGCAGTAGTTGCTGTAAGTGATTTTCTTGGTCAGGTAAAAGACGGGGACCAGGTGATTTTGGATGGAGACGCAGGTTGTGTGTTTGTAAATCCAGATGCTTCTGTGGAGAAAGAATATTCGGACAAACGGGACGCATTTCTTGCAGAGAAGAAAGAGCTGGAAAAGTACATTGGTCAGCCTACCGTCACAAAAGACGGAGTAACTGTAGAGCTGGTGGCAAATATTGGAAAACCCAAAGATGTGGAGAAGGTACTGGAATATGACGGGGAAGGCGTTGGCTTGTTCCGTACAGAGTTTTTGTTTATGGACCGAAATTCCATGCCCACAGAGGATGAGCAGTTTGAGGCATATAAGAAAGTGGCGGAGGCATTGGGCGGCAAACCCGTGATTATCCGTACTTTGGATATTGGCGGAGACAAAGAGATTCCTTATATGGGACTGGAAAAGGATGAGAATCCATTCCTGGGCTATCGGGCGATCCGTCTTTGTCTGGACCGGAAAGAGGATATTTACAAGCCGCAGCTGCGTGCTTTGCTGCGTGCCAGCGCTTTTGGCAATATTAAGATTATGATTCCTATGGTAACTTGCATTGACGAGTATCGGGAAGCGAAAGCTTTGATTGACGAGCTGAAGTTAGAGCTGGACCGGAAAGGAATTGCCTATAACAAAGACATTCAGGTTGGAATTATGGTGGAGACAGCGGCAGCGTCCCTGATTGCAGATATTTTCGCAAAGGAAGCAGACTTTTTCAGCATTGGAACCAATGATCTGACTCAGTATACCATGTCCGTAGACCGGGGAAATGATAAGGTTTCTTATTTGTATTCTACTTTTAACCCGGCAGTGCTTCGAAGCATTCGGCGGATTATTGCCTGTGGAAGAGAAGAAGGGATTATGGTTGGCATGTGCGGAGAAGCAGCCAGCGATCCTATGATGATTCCCCTTTTGCTGGCCTTTGGTCTGAATGAGTTCAGTATGAGCGCATCAGCGATTTTGTATTCCAGAAAGCTGATTACCAGTTTAAGCATACAGGAACTTCAGGCAGTGGCAGATAAGGCGATGAGCTTTACAACCACAAAGGAAGTAGAAGATTATATGCGCGGGTTTGTGGCAGGGCTGTAAGCTTTCCGGCAAGGTTTCCAAGTGACCCTGTTTTGGCTGCCACATGAATTTGTGGCAGCCATTTCCACATTATAGGACAGCCATGAAATGTAACATTGACTGAAAAATGCAGAACGAAGGACACAGGATAGGATGGTAGGAATATGGTAGTTTATCTGATCAGTTATGGGGTTAGTATTCTTTTAGCAAGAACCAAACATTATTATTTGTCTGGCGCTGTGCTTTTGCTTGCCGCTTTGTGGCTGTATATTCGGGATTACCGGCAGACCAAAAATTTGATTCATCTGCGAGGATTGTTTTCCTTGTTCTGGGTTGGAGGACAGGGGTTAGCCTGTATGAAATTAAGCCATCTTCAGAGAGACTGGACTGGAAAAACCTGGATTTGTTTTGCACTTGCTTTTCTGGGATTTTGGATTGTATTTGAGGTCATGAGCCGGCTTTATGGAACAGGATATGATAATCACAGCAGATGGAGAGGATTTCGAGGCAATCCAAAGCCTATTTTTCAGGCGATCTGTTGTCTGACTGCTGTCTCGGTGGTCGCTTTTGTGTGGGAGGCTGTAAGTTTGGGATATGTGCCTTTGTTTTTGCGGGGAGTTCCTCATGCATATTCTGAATTTCATCTCACAGGCGTTCATTATTTTACGGTGTCCTGTGTTCTGGTGCCTCCTTTATCGGTGCTGTATTTTCATGTGGAACGAGGCAGGGGAAGTGAGAGACGAATGCTGATTGCCATTGGGATGACCGTAGTTTCTCTGCTCATTCCCATTTTGTGCGTGTCCCGGTTTCAGTTTGTGTTTGCTGTGATGCTGGGTACAATCATTTATATTTCTTTGCAGAAACAATTTCGTCCGGTATATTTGCTTGGTCTGCTTGGGATTTTGCCGGTGTATCTGCTTTTGACTGTGGCAAGAAGTCATGATGTAGGGTATCTCAACGGGATTTTCGAGATGAAATATGCTAAGATGCCGATCTTTATTACACAGCCCTATATGTATATTGCAAATAACTATGAGAATTTTAATTGTCTGGTGGAAGTGCTTCCAAAACATACCTTTGGAATGCGCAGTCTGTTTCCGCTGTGGGCGCTGACCGGACTGAAATTTTTGTATCCAGATAAGCTGATTAATTATCCCATCTATATTAATAAGGAAGAATTGACGACTTTGACTTTGTTTTATGACGCCTATTATGATTTTGGATGGATTGGAGTTTTGGCTTTTTCCTGCCTCCTGGGAGCGGCTGCTTATCTTCTGGCAGTGAAATTACGGGAGATGCAGAGTCCCATGGGCTATCTTTTGTATGCGCAGATGGGTTCCTATTTGATTCTGTCATTTTTTACCACATGGTTCAGCAATCCGGCTACCTGGTTTTATCTGATTCTTACCGGGTTGATTGGGATTTATTATCATATGAATGAACACAAAAGGAGATGAGTGCTGTGATTTCAGAGAAGATGAAGCCTTTGGTGGAGAACAATTCGGTGATTCGGGTGATGTTTGAGGAGGGCAAACGTCTGGCTGCTATTTACGGGCCGGAGAATGTGTACGATTTCAGTCTGGGTAATCCGAATGTTGCGGCCCCTAAGGAAGTGGAAGAGTCCATGCTGGAGGTAATACGGGAAGAAGATTCTGTTTTTGTCCATGGATATATGAGCAATGCCGGATATGAGGATGTGCGGGAAACCATCGCAGAGGATTTGAACCGGCGATTTCAAACTGCCTTTGGAAGCAGGAATATTTTGATGACTGTAGGAGCTGCCAGCGGTTTGAATGTGATTTTAAAAACGATTTTGAACCCTGGAGATGAGGTGGTGGTTTTTGCGCCTTATTTTGTGGAGTACGGAAATTATGTGAGAAACTATGACGGAAAATTGGTGGTAATTTCCGCTAACACAGAGGATTTTCAGCCGGATTTGGAAAAGCTTGAGAAACAGGTGTCAGAGAAGACGAAAGCTGTCATTATCAATACGCCCAATAATCCTACAGGAGTGGTGTATTCCGAAGAGACCTTAAAGCGTCTGGCTCAGATTCTCCGGCAGAAAAGCCATGCCTTTGGAAATCCGATTGTCTTAATTTCGGATGAACCTTATCGGGAGCTGGCCTATGATGGAGTTTTGGTTCCTTATGTGACAAAATATTATGAAAATACGGCAGTTTGCTATTCATACAGCAAGTCCTTGTCTTTGCCGGGAGAGCGAATCGGGTATGTGGTGATTCCAGATGAAATGACAGACAGTCAGGAAATGTTTGGGGCGGCATCCATTGCCAACCGGGTTTTAGGCTGTGTAAATGCTCCGTCTTTCATGCAGCGGGTGATTAAGCGGTGTATTGAAAAGGGGGCTTCTGTGAATCTGGATGCTTACGACCGGAACCGGAACCGGCTGTATGAAGGATTGACGGCATGTGGTTTTTCCTGCATCCGTCCCCAGGGAGCTTTCTATTTGTTTGTAAAGTCGCCGGAAGAGGATGAGAAAATCTTTTGCGAAAAAGCCTCCCGACACAATCTGTTGTTGGTTCCTGGAAGCTCCTTTGCCTGTCCTGGATATGTGCGCATTGCCTATTGTGTGTCTTACCAGCAGATTGAGCGGGCCATGCCTGCCTTTTTGGCGCTGGCCGGGGAGTATGGACTGGAAAAGAAAGATTGACAGGAGAGCCAAAGCATGAAGACGTGGGAAAAAAACATTCGAAAAGTGGTTCCTTATGTTCCAGGGGAACAGCCAAAGGGAGATAAGCTTATTAAGCTGAATACCAATGAAAATCCTTATCCTCCTGGACCGGGAGTAAGCCGGGCGCTTGGAGCGATGGATTTTGAAGGACTTCGGAAATATCCGGACCCTGCAGCCAGGGCTTTGACGGATTGTCTGGCAGAATATTATGGGGTGGGGACAGATCAGGTGTTTGTGGGAGTTGGCTCGGATGATGTGCTGGCCACGGCATTTCTGACTTTTTTTAATTCCGAGAAACCGATCTTGTTTCCAGATGTTACCTATTCGTTTTACAAGGTTTGGGCAGAGCTGTTTGGAATCCCTTATGAGACTTTGCCTTTGGACGAGACTTTTTCCATTCGGCCAGAGGATTATTATAAAGAAAACGGAGGGGTGATTTTTCCAAATCCCAATGCCCCAACTGGTCTTTTCCTGGGCCTTTCTCAGGTGGAGGAGATTCTTAGGCACAATTCGGACGGGATTGTGATTGTGGATGAGGCTTATATTGATTTTGGAGGCCAGTCGGCTTTAAAGCTTTTGGCCCAATATGAGAATCTGCTGGTGGTTCAGACCTTCAGTAAATCCCGTTCCCTGGCAGGACTGCGGATTGGTTTTGCTATCGGCAGCCCCCGGCTGATTGCCGCCTTAAATGACGTGAAATATTCCTACAATTCCTATACCATGAATCTGCCGTCTCTGGCGCTGGGAGTGGAGGCGGTGAGGGATGAAGAATATTTCCAGGAAACTATTAAAAAAATTGTTTCTACCAGAGAGAAGGCCAAAAAACGTTTTCGGGAACTGGGCTTTTCCTTTCCAGATTCCATGGCAAATTTCATTTTTGCCTCCCATGAAAAGGTTCCGGCGGCGGAGCTTTTTTCAGCTCTTTTGCGGGAAAAAATTTATGTGAGATATTTTCCCAAACCACGTCTTGAAAACTTTCTGCGAATTACCATTGGCAGAGAGGAGGAGATGGAGGCGCTGTTTGTATTTCTTGAAGAACAGGTGAGTGGATGGAAACCATAAAAAGGTATGTAAGAATCCTTTTGAATATTGCGATTCCTCTTTTGGGGACCGTAATTGTATGTTGGGCGGCGCCAAAGGTGCTTGGGTATTTTATGCCTTTTGTGATTGGGTGGCTGATTGCCATGACTGCCAATCCTTTGGTACGTTTTCTGGAAAGCCGGGTAAAAATTGTCCGGAAGCACAGTTCAGCGCTGATTATTGTGGCAGTTCTGGGACTTGTCATTGGGCTGGGATATTTTGTTTTGTCCCGCCTTTGGATGCAGGCGTCCAGTCTGGCAAAGGATCTGCCGGAGATGTATGAGACGGCTTCCAGGGCGCTGAATCGTTTTTTTCTGCACTTTCAGGACGCGGGGCGTTTTTTACCGAAACAGGTAGCTCAGGCATGGAGGGATTTTACCGGAAATGTGGGGGAAATGATTGGGCTTTTGGTGCAGAAAGCGGCGTCTCCCACTGTGGAAGCGGCGGGAAATGTGGCCATGGGCATTCCCAATGTGATGGTCAATGTGGTGGTGACCATTTTGTCTTCTTATTTTTTTCTGGCAGAGCGGGAACGGATTCTGGAATTTTGGAGAAACCATCTGCCTTTGGGATGCAGACGATATTTGGACAAGCTGAAGGAGGATATACGTCATCTGGTTGGGGGATATATTCTGGCTCAGTTTAAGATTATGTTTTTAGTTGCCTTTATTTTGCTGGCAGGTTTTCTTGTTTTAGGAATCCGATATGGACTTTTGCTGGCGATTTTGGTGGCTGTACTGGATTTTCTTCCGGTTTTTGGAACGGGAACCGTGCTGCTGCCCTGGGCTGTGGTAAAACTTTTATCTGGAGAGTACATGCTGGCTCTCGGTCTGGTTCTTTTGTATGTGGTAAGTCAGGTGGCAAGACAGATGGCCCAGCCAAAGCTGGTGGGAGATTCCATGGGGCTGCCCCCCTTATTGACGCTGGTTTTACTATATATGGGATTTAAGGTTCGGGGGATTTCCGGAATGATTCTTGCTGTGCCTCTTGGAATTTTAGCCATAAGGTTTTATGAGTATGGGATTTTTGATTCTATGATTGAAAATATGAAGCTGCTGGCAAAGGAGATTGAAGAGTTTCGGCGGGGGGAGTAGAAAGGATAAAAGATGACAAAGAAGAAACTTGCTTTGGAAATTATTGAGAGACTGAAGAAAGCGTATCCAGAGGCTGGATGTACACTGGATTATGATCAGGCGTGGAAACTGCTGGTGAGCGTGCGGCTGGCAGCGCAATGTACGGATGCAAGAGTCAATGTGGTGGTGGAGGGATTGTATGAGAAATATCCCAGTGTGGAAGCTTTGGCAGAGGCTGCAGTGGAGGATATTGAGTCCATTGTCCGTCCCTGCGGGTTGGGTCACAGCAAGGCCAGAGACATAAGCGCTTGTATGAAAATGCTGAGGGATGAATATGGAGGAAAGATTCCGGAGGATTTTGACAAGATTTTAAAATTGCCTGGAGTAGGGCGAAAAAGCGCCAATTTGATCATGGGAGATGTGTTTGGAAAACCGGCGATTGTGACAGACACCCACTGCATTCGGCTGGTGAACCGGATGGGCCTGGTTGACGGAATCAAGGAGCCAAAGAAAGTGGAGATGGCTTTGTGGAAATTGATTCCGCCAAAGGAGGGAAGCGACTTCTGCCATCGGCTGGTGTATCATGGCAGAGAGGTGTGTACGGCCCGGACAAAACCATATTGTGACAGATGTTGTCTGGAAGATGTGTGCAAAAAGGCAGGGGTCTAAAGGAGAGGTGTGTATGAAATATCGGATTCAGAAGATTTTTGACAGATTTGTGTGTCAGGGGGCAGATTGTGAGGCAACCTGTTGTGAGGGATGGAAAATTGAAATTGACAGGGAAAGTTATGAAGCATACAAAAAGATAAGGGGAAAGCTGGGGCTTAAGTTGTTGTTGGGCATTGATCCCAAAACCCGTTGTTTCCGGATGCGGCGGCGGGCTTGTGTGTTTTATAATTCCCATGGCTTGTGTGATCTGTATAAAGAGTTAGGGCGGGATGGCTTGTGTCAGGGGTGTAAGGATTATCCAAGACATAAAGAAGATTACGGTGATCTGCAGGAAGTGATGCTTTCTTTGTCCTGCCCGGAAGCTGCCCGGATGATTTTGGAGGACGAATCTTTCGGGGCATGGGTGGAAAAAATACCGGAGGATAAGGGAGAGGAATCGGGAAGGAAATTGTGGGAGGTTTCCAGAAAGATTTTAGTGGATTTGGAGAAAGTTCGGGAAGTTTTGAACCAGATTTTAAGAGACCGGCAGATTCCCTGGAAGCAAAGGCTGGCCATGGGGCTGGCTTTTGCCCATGATGTTCAGAGACATTGGGATACGGATGAAGACCGGACCTGGTGGGTGGGAGAGCTTTCCAGACGGTATCTGGCTCTGGGAGCGCCAGAAAGATTTCACAGAAAGATGCAGGGGTTAAGAGAGGACAAAAGCGCTTCTTCTCCCAAACGACCCAGGTGGGCAGAGCGGAGAATCCGGCTGGCTGGCTGGCTCCGCCAGATGGGACCTATGGAACCAGTGTTGGAAGAATGGAAACAGACGCTGGATGAAATGTGTACCGTTTTGTACCATGAGTGGGATTGGGACACGTATCATAGATTTTGTGAGGAATTTGACAGGGAAAATGAGGGATTGGAGCAGGAGTGGGAAAATCTGGTTCTGTATTTTCTAAATACCTATCTTTTGGGCGCTGTTTATGATGGGGATGTGTTTGGAAAGGTGAAGCTGGCTGTGTTTGGCGTGTTGGTGATTCGGGAAAGATGCCTGTTTGTGTATGGAACAGAAGGGAAGGCAGGCAGGGAAGAACTGATTAAAGCTGCTTGGCAGTATTCCAGACAAGTAGAAAATTCAGATCACAATCTGGAATTTTTGGAGATGGATTTTCTTATGAATCCTCTCTTTGGATTACATGCCATGTTGGAGGCCCTGCAATGATTGACTTACATGGTCAGATTTCCATGGGGTTTTTAAAGAAAAGGCGGTTTACAGGAAGCTTTCAGGGAATGCGTTATCTTTTACAGAAGAAAGAGACCGAAAATGGGGAATCGAAAACAGAAACCGTTTTGGAGGCTGTTGTGTGGCCGGAGCCTATGAGTTTTGAGTCCACGAGGGAGGAAGAAAAGGTCAGAAGAGATTTTTTATTTCACGAGGATGGATTATGGGAGGCTGCCAAGTGGCTGAATCAGATCTATGAGGAGAGGTACCAATGAACATAAAGCAGGTCACAGGAATTTATTTTAGTCCCACCGAAAATACAAAAACAGTTGTGGAGGGGATTTGCGCACAGCTTCCCGTAAAACGGGAGAGACTGGATTTGACTGATCCGGGACAACGGCCAGAGTATCATTTCCTGGAAAATGAAGCTGTGATAGTAGGGGTTCCAGTTTATGGGGGACGGGTGCCTGCCACAGCCGCCGAGCGGCTGAAGAAGCTGCACGGACGTCACACGGCGGCGGTTTTAGTGGTAACTTATGGAAATCGTGCCTATGAGGATTCCCTTTTGGAACTGAAACTGATTTTAGAACGACAGGGATTTCGTCCCATTGGGGCGGCTGCAGTGCCAACGGAACATAATATTGTTCCGGATTTTGGAAAGGGACGGCCGGATAAAGGAGACAAAAAAAAGCTAAAGCAGTTTAGTCGGATGGTGGGAACCCGTTTGTGGGAGTTAGCAAGTAATTACCGGATTGGAAAGCTGGTGGTGCCAGGACATCGTCCTTTGAAAAAATATCATGTGCTGCCATTGAAAATCAAAGTCAGTTCCTCCTGCGATGGTTGTAAAACCTGTATTAAAAAATGTCCGGTACAGGCGATTTCCCGGACCGACCCAAAGGTGACAGACACCCAGCGCTGTATTGTGTGTATGCGGTGTGTAAAGGTGTGTCCAAAGAAGGCAAGAAGGATTCCCAAAATGGTAATGTTCGTGGTCCGTCATAAGCTGAAAAAGGTTTGTAGTGAGAGGAAGGAACCAGAGTTTTTTATTTTGTAAACCTTTTGGGAGGAAGTTGGTTATGAAGATTCGAAAACATTTCTATTTTTCCGGACGGGTCCAGGGGGTGGGGTTCCGCTTTCAGGCATGTCGAATTGCCCGTTCTCTGGGACTGACTGGGTATGTGCAGAATTTGTGGGATGGACGGGTGGAGATGGAGGCTCAGGGGGAGGAAAGTGTTTTGTGGGATTTGGTGACAGCTCTTCACAAGCAGCCATATATCCGAATTGAAAATATGGAAACCGCAGACCTTCCTTTAAAGGAAGAAAAAGGATTTCAGATGGCCAATTAATGGTTTTAGCCAGAAGGTGGAGATGTCTTTTGTAGACCGTAACCGAGAGATGGCGGGAATGAATTTTCAGGCACGCTCCAGCAGAAGGAGTTGACAAACAGAACCAGGATTGCTATGATTATAGGAACGCGAGAGAAAGGGTGAATACCATGGATAGGATTGTATTATCATTGCTGGTGGACAATACGGCCGGTGTTTTAAGCCGGGTGGCAGGGCTGTTCAGCCGCCGTGGTTACAATATTGAAAGCTTGACCGTAGGCGTCACGGCAGATGAGCGGTATTCCCGGATGACTGTGGTGTCTCTGGGAGATCAGGAAATTCTGGAGCAGATTGAAAAACAGCTGCGCAAGCTGGAGGATGTTCGGGATATTAAAGAGTTAAAACCAGGTCAGTCGGTTTACCGGGAGCTGATTATGGTGAAGGTGAAGGCCAATGCCAGCGAGCGTCAGGCGATTGGGGCGATTTCGGATATTTTCCGTGCAACCATTGTAGATGTGGGAAAGGATTCTCTGACCGTAATGCTTACTGGAGATCAGTCCAAGCTGGATGCACTGATTAATCTGCTGGAGGATTATGAGATTTTGGAGCTGGCAAGGACCGGACTTACGGGACTGGCCAGAGGTTCCGAAGACATCCGGTATCTGCCGTAACTGGAAGAGGTTTTTTGGCAGGAGAGGACAAGGCGTGGTGTGTCAGGAAGTCTCTGCTGGAACGATCTGGCGAGAGGACTTTTGCGCAATAGAGGGGCGTCCGGAAGAGTTGCTTGTCCGGATGCACAGGAGAGGAAAGGATAAGGAGGAAATCAATATGGCAAAGATTTATTATCAGGAGGACTGCAATCTGTCTCTGCTGGATGACAAGACGATAGCAGTGATTGGCTACGGAAGCCAGGGACATGCCCATGCGCTGAATGCAAAGGAGTCTGGCTGTCATGTGATCATTGGATTGTATGAGGGAAGCAAGTCCTGGGCAAAGGCAGAGGCTCAGGGATTTGAAGTGTATACAGCAGCTGAAGCTGCAAAAAAAGCAGATATTATTATGATTCTCATCAATGACGAGCTGCAGGCAGATATGTATAAGAAAGACATAGAGCCAAACCTGGAAGAGGGAAATATGCTGATGTTTGCCCATGGATTCAACATTCATTTTGGCTGCATCACTCCGCCTAAGTTTGTGGATGTTACCATGATTGCTCCAAAGGGACCTGGCCATACGGTTCGTTCTGAGTATCAGGAAGGAAAAGGAGTGCCATGTCTGGTGGCAGTGGAACAGGATGCTTCTGGAAAGGCTTTGGAGATTGCTCTGGCTTATGCTCTGGCTATCGGCGGCGCAAGAGCAGGGGTTTTGGAAACCACGTTCCGCACTGAGACCGAGACCGATTTGTTTGGTGAGCAGGCAGTGCTGTGCGGCGGTGTGTGCGCACTGATGCAGGCTGGCTTTGAGACTCTGGTGGAGGCTGGCTACGACCCGCGGAATGCTTATTTTGAGTGTATCCATGAGATGAAGCTGATTGTGGATTTGATTTATCAGTCTGGCTTTGCAGGAATGCGGTATTCCATCTCCAATACAGCAGAGTATGGGGATTATGTGACTGGTCCCAAACTGATTACTGAGGAGACGAAGAAGACCATGAAGAAGATTCTGGCAGATATTCAGGACGGTACTTTTGCCAAGGAATTTTTGCTGGATATGTCTTCCGCTGGACGTCAGGTGCATTTTAAGGCTATGAGAAAACTGGCGGCAGAGCATTCTTCGGAAAAGATCGGTGAGGAGATTCGGAAGCTGTACAGCTGGAATAATGAGAATGACAAGCTGATCAATAACTAATTTAGGAATGATGGATTAGCAGCGGGAAATAAAAAAGAGGTGTCCGGAAAGAAAGGGGGTTTTCGGGGACCTCTTTTTGAAATCGAAAATTGGTTCATGCTTTTTGTGGCAGAAGGTATTTTAAATGGATTTGTAGTTTGTCTGAATAGAATGTGGTTACGATTCTGGAAAAGAAGGAGGAAACCGGATGACTATGAGAACTGGTAAACGAGGAAAGAAAAGAATGGCTCTTGGGATTGCTTTTTGGCTGGCTTGTGCTGGAACGATTCCGGTTTATGGGGGACAGTGGGTGCAGCCTTTGGAAGGGCAGTGGGCCTATGAAGAGGATGGGGTGTTTCTGGCTGGCTGGAGAGAGATTGACGGAGTTTGGTACTGTTTTGGAGCAGATGGATTGATGCAGACCGGATGGGTCCGGGCTGGAGAAAAACAGCTGTGGCACTATCTGGACCAGGAGACCGGTGCATGGCAGCCCCGGCCTGTGCTTAATGAGGAAGCGGCTCAGAAGCTTCTGGAAAATGCAGTTCGAAAAACGGGTTATTATGACAATGAAAAGTATGAATGGGAGGTTCGGATTGATTATATGGAAGGGGATACGATCTATGGGTCTATTCGGATTATAACCGGACCGAGTTCCTGGATTACCCTCAATAATTACCGAATTAAAAAGAAGGATGGGATAGTCAGCGCAGATGCTGGGGGAAAATTGAATCTGTATGAGTATTAGAAGGGGAAAGGGTAAGAAAATTTGGAGTTACAAAGCAGGATAAAAGGAATGGGATGAATGGAACGAAGTACAGAAGAGATGAATGAAAAGATGAGAACAAAAAGGCAAGAATAAAAAGGCGGGAACAAAAAGGTGAGAACCGGAGAAAAAAGGAGGATGAGAGAAACGTGGGAAAGATTTTTAAATTTCATAAGGATTTGGATACTGATCAGATCATAGCCTCCCAGTATTTGCTTTTGCCCACTGTGGAGGAGATGAAAAGTCATGCCTTTGAGTCCCTGGATGCGGAGTTTCCGGCAAAGGTAAAGCCAGGGGATTATGTGGTGGGGGAAGAGAATTTTGGATGCGGCTCTTCCCGTGAGCAGGCGCCAGCCGTGTTAAAGGCTTTGGGGGTTCAGGCAGTGGTGGCCAAATCTTTTGCAAGAATTTTTTATCGGAATGCCATTAACATAGGACTGCCGGTGATTGTATGTCAGGAGCTTCCGGATGTGGTGGAGACCGGGGATGAGATGGAGTTGTCTTTGACCGAAGGGGTGGCCAAAGCCAAGGGGAGAACCTTTTCTTGTACCAAGCTTCCAGAATATATGCAGAAGATTTTAAATGAGGGCGGACTGATTGCTTCGCTGAACAAGGAGGTGTAGGACATGGGGATGACGATTGCAGAAAAGATTATTGCCCGCGCCGCCGGAGTGGAGGCGGTCCGTCCAGGGGACATTCATACCGTAAATTTAGACCGAATGATGAGCAATGACGGAACCACCCATCTGACCGTGGATATGTACCATCAAAAGCTTAAGAATCCAAGAATTGCAGATACGAAAAAGCTTGTGTTTATTGCAGATCACAATGTGCCGTCAGACAGTGCGAAGACAGCTGCTTCTCAAAAGAAGATGCGGGATTTTGCCAGAGAACATGGGATTGATTTTTGGGAAGGAAAAGGGGTATGCCATCAGATTATGATGGAGCATTATGTGTGTCCCGGGGAACTGATTTTCGGGGCGGACAGTCATACCTGCACCTATGGGGCTTTGGGAGCTTTTGGAACCGGCGTCGGGTGTACGGACCTTTTGTATGGCATGGTGACTGGCACTTCCTGGGTATTGGTGCCAGAGACCGTGAAATTTAATCTAGTAGGGAAATTGCAAAAAGGGGTTTATGCCAGAGATTTAATGCTGACGATTATCGGGGAGATCGGAGCCAATGGGGTCAATTATCAGGTGATGGAATTTTGTGGGCCTGGGGCAAAGACGTTGTGTGTCAGTGACCGGATGGTTCTGTGTAACCTGGCCGTGGAGGCTGGGGCAAAGACTGCACTGTTTGAGGCGGATGAGATTGCCCTGGAGTATTTAAGGCAGCGGGGACGTAAGCCAAAGGCTGTGTTTACCAGCGATTCGGATGCTGTGTATGCCAGAGAATATACCTTTGACTTGTCAAAGATCGTTCCGGTGGCAGCAAAACCGGATTTTGTAGATGCGGTGGTTCCGGCGAAGGAGGTTTGCAAAGTTCCAATTGACGAGGCATTTTTAGGTTCCTGCAACAATGGACGGATAGAAGATCTGCGGGTGGGGGCTTCTTTGCTGAAAGGGCGCAAAGTGGCGGACCATGTGCGTTTTTTGGTAGTTCCGGCCAGTCAGGAAGTTTATTTACAGGCTATGGAAGAAGGGCTGATTCAGATCTTTATGGAAAGCGGCGCGATTGTGATGAATCCTAACTGTAGTGTATGCTGGGGAAGCTGTCAGGGCGTTATTGGAGAAAACGAAGTGTTAATCAGTACCGGAACCCGGAATTTTAAGGGAAGAGCTGGCCATCCAAGTTCAAAGGTATATTTGGGTTCTGCGGCGACTGTGACTGCTTCTGCGGTGAAAGGGGAAATCTGCACCGAAGATTTGTTATAAATTAAGGAAAGAAGAGCATGGGGCATGGCGCTAGACAATCAAAGAATGCAGTTCGGATGCCGTATTTCTTTGAGAGGATTGAAAACGGCGGGCGCGGCGCCATATCCTGTAATATTGGAAAAGAGGAGAATATGGAACAGTTCAAAGGAAAAGTTTGGGTGCTGGGAGATGATATTGATACAGATATTATAATTCCCACAGAATATCTTGCCTTGAAAACCATTGAGGAAATGAAACAATTTGGTTTTTCTCCCCTGCGTCCGGAGCTGGCTGCTAAGATCGGGTCCGGAGATATTCTTGTGGCGGGAAAGAATTTTGGGTGCGGTTCTTCCAGGGAACAGGCGCCGGAGGTGGTAAAGGCCCTGGGAATCCGGTGTGTGATAGCAAAATCATTTGCCCGTATTTTTTTTCGCAATGGGATTAACAATGGGCTTTTGCTTTTGGAGCAGCCGGATTTGAGGGATGTTGTGAAAGAGGGAGATGAAATTCTTGTTACCGTAAACCAGGATGTAGAGCATGAGGGAAAGAAATATCCTATTGCGTCCCTGCCAGAGAATCTAATGGAGATTTTAAATGCAGGCGGTCTGGTAAAGGCTATGCGCCAAAGGAACGGATTGATCTGATAAAAAGGAGGATTCTTTTATGGGACAGACCATAGTGGAAAAGATTCTAAGTCACAAGATTGGCGCTGGCGCTGTAAAACCAGGGGAGATTATCACTGTAGATGTGGACCGGGTAATGCTGGATGATATTATGATTCCCTTTATTGTAGATAAATTTCAGGAAATGGGATTTAAGAAGGTGTGGGACCCGGACAAGGCAGTGTTGATTTATGACCATCTGGTGCCGGCCAGTCAGCAGGATGATACCAGGCATTATCAGGTGGGAGAGAAATTTATCCGGGACTGTGGCCTTACTCATGTACACCGCAGCGACGGAATCTGCCACCAGCTGATGACAGAGGCTGGTTATGTAAAGCCGGGAGATGTGGTGTTTGGGACGGACAGTCACACGACCACTTATGGATGTGTGGGAGCATTTTCTACAGGGATTGGATATACCGAGATGGCTGCTATTTTAGGGACTGGAAAGCTTTGGGTAAAGGTGCCTGAGACGATTCTGGTTAGAATAGAAGGAAAGCTGCCGGAAGGGGTAATGTCCAAGGATGTGATTTTAAGGCTGATCGGGGATTTGGGAGCAGACGGAGCTACTTACCGGGCGCTTGAATTTGCTGGCTCTGCTGTGGAGGAAATGAGTGTGGCCAGCCGGATGACAATGGCCAATATGGCAATCGAAGCGGGAGCCAAGTGTGCTGCTTTTACGCCGGATAAAAAGACAGCCGAGTATTGTAATATGGAGCTGGACGAATTTCAGAAAAATTTAAAAGGGGACGAGGATGCTTCGTATGTAAAGACTCTGGTTTACCAGGCAGAGGATTTTGTGCCGGTTTTGGCCTGTCCTTCCCAGGTGGATAAAATCCGTCCAGTCCGTGAACTTGCAGGGACAAAGATTGATCAGGTATTTATCGGTTCCTGTACCAATGGACGGCTGGAGGATCTCCAGGCAGCTGCCAGGGTTCTTGCAGGAAAAAAGGTGGCGCCTTTTGTGAAGCTGATTGTGACGCCTGCCAGCCGGAAGGTCTATGAGGATGCTCTTGCTGGGGGAATCTTAAAAACTCTTGTGGAGGCAGGAGCCATTGTCACCCATCCAGGATGCGGTTTGTGCTGCGGCAGGACCGGAGGAATTTTGTGTGACGGGGAGAGAGTGGTGGCTACCAATAATCGAAATTTCCTTGGGCGCATGGGGACTTCAAAGGTGGAGATCTATCTGGCCTCCCCTATGACCGCAGCAGCTTGTGCAGTGGAAGGGAAGATTACAGGTTGTGTGTGAATATCATGGAACTGAAAAAAATTGGAAAAAAAGTTAATAATAGGGTTAAGGATTAGCAAAACCTGCCGATATAAGAGGTGTAAGGCAATTAAATAAAGTTGGAATATCATGAAGCTTCATAAAAGCTTTACGTAACCCTCCAGTGCATGGGCCCGGACCGGGGGGGGGGGTAGAACAAGGATGTTCTACCCCGCAGGCAGTAAACATCACAAGGAGGGTATATTTATGATTATTCAACATAATATAGCAGCAATCAATTCCTATCGTAACTTGGGAACCAACCAGAGCGGATTGAATAAGAACCTGGAGAAATTGTCTTCTGGTTACAAGATCAACCGTGCAGGCGATGACGCGGCAGGTCTGGCTATTTCCGAAAGCATGCGTTCTCAGATCAATGGTTTGAACCAGGCAGCAAAGAACGCACAGGATGCTATCGGATTGATTCAGACAGCAGAAGGTGCTTTGACAGAGGTTCACTCTAT
>QXWR01000036.1 GCA_009911065.1 Clostridiaceae bacterium
GTGTAGCTGACTGTTACTAATAGGTCGAGGGCTTAACCTGAAAAGGTCGGAGGGAAGCAGGTGAAACTGCTGGAAAGATTCGGATGTTTTCAATATGTGGTTTTGAGGGTATATGTACCCAATAAATAAGCGACAGTGGCTCAGTTGGTGGAGTACGACCTTGCCAAGGTCGGGGTCGCGGGTTCGAGTCCCGTCTGTCGCTCTTTTGTTTTATCCTTGAGAATACTGAATTTGTTATCAAATATCAGTACTTTCAGGGATTTTTTGCATATCATAAACTAATATAACGTTGCATAGATATTGAAGAAAGATGATACAAATAGCGAAGTGCTATTTACTTGATCATACTTGATCATTGGTGCAATGTTATACTAGGAGGTGCATTATGAAAGCAATTGAAAAACTTATAAGTATAGCGAAGCAGGAAATCGGATATCTGGAAAAGGCTTCGAATAAGGATCTGGACAGTAAAACAGGTAATGCTGGAAGCAAAAATTATACAAAATATGCCAGAGATTTGTATCCGACTTTACAAGGACAACCGTGGTGCGACATGTTTGTAGATTGGTGCTTTGTTCAGGCGTTTGGAAAAATTACAGGAAAAAAGCTTATTGGAGGTGGATTCAGCGCCTATACCCCTACATCGGCGCAGTATTTTAAAGATCAGGGTCAATGGCGAACTTCACCAGAACCAGGAGATCAGGTTTTCTTTGAAAATTCGGTGCGTATCTATCATACTGGAATTGTTGTGAAAGTAGACGCAAAGAAAATTTATACTATTGAAGGAAATACAAGTCAGTCATCAGGAGTTGTTGCCAATGGTGGAGGCGTGTTTGAGAAATCTTACAGCCAATCTTATGCAAAGATTGCCGGATATGGTCATCCGGACTGGAGTCTGACAGATGTAGTGAAATACACAATAGGATGGAATCGTGATGAAAATGGATGGTGGTATGCAGATACAGAAAATACGTATTTTAAATCTGGCTGGCAGATTATTAACGGCCACAAGTACTATTTTAATGGGGATGGCTATGCTTTAAAAAATTGGAATCAAATAGATGGAAAATGGTATTATTTTGAGAATATAGATGGTCATCCTTTGGAATGTGCGTTGTATGTGACGGATTCTCAGGGAGTGCAGACTCCAGGGGAGTTTTAGCTTTTAATTTGATACCCCGCTGGTTTGATGCGGGGTATTAATTTTTTGGATTGGTGGTACTTCGTATCGGATTTGAAGATTATTGAAACATATTTTCTACATAATTTCGCATTTCATTGCGGGATTTTATCTCTTTTGCTCCATTTACAATAGAAGTTTGCTCTGCTTGAGGTAATTGGGCAAAGCGATTCAGCACATGGGAATGTTGTGCAAGTTCCATAGTAAAACCGATGGGAAGTTCTTGATTGTCAATCATAGTGAGGTTCTCCTTTTGTTGTGAGTTTGAGGAATATAAATTTCGAAAAGGCACTGCTTTATACACCATCCAGTCGGACGTTTGGTTTTTGGCTGGATGGTGTATTTTATTTCCTGTCTTTTAAACGGGTACAGGAAGTCAAATGTAGGATGTGCAGACAATCGTGAAGTTATGTACAAAAAAGAGAATTTGTGCTGGTACTTTGCATCCATTGGTTTTTATGGTATGATAGGAAAGAATTTTAGAGTGAGAAGAAATGAAAACAGACTGAGAAAGAGGGAAAGTATGAAAAAGGTAGTGATAATGGTTTTTCTGCTGCTGTTTCTTACTGGATGTGTGCAGTCAGAACAGAAAAAAGCATTTGATGTCCAATATTTTGATTATTTTGATACATTTACCAGTTTTACTGTATATGCGGAGGATGAAGATCAATTTCAGCAATATGCGGAATTGTTTCAGTCAGAACTGGAGTATTATCATCAGCAGTTTGATATTTATCATAGCTATAGTGGGATAAATAATATAAAAACGATTAATGACAATGCGGGAATAACAGCTGTGCAGGTGGATAAAGAACTATTGGATTTTTTAGAATTTGCATTTCAGGAGTATGACAGAACCAGGGGGAAAGTGAATGTGGCAATGGGAAGCGTGCTTTCTATCTGGCATACTTACCGGGAAGAGGGACTTGCTGACCCGAAGCGTGGGCAGGTTCCGGATGAGGAGATTTTGCATCAGGCAGCAGGATATATGGATATATCCAAAGTAAAGATAGATCGGGAAAAATCTACAGTTTATCTGGAAGACCCGTCTATGAGTCTGGATGTGGGGGCAATGGCAAAAGGCTATGCAAGTCAGCAGATTTGTGGAAAATTGCAAAAGGCAGGAGTGGTCTCAGCTTTGGTTAATATTGGAGGGAATGTTCAGACCATTGGCGTCAAGGGAGATGGTAAGATGTGGCGGGTGGGAGTTCAGAATCCGGATACTTCCAGTATGCAGTCTTATCTTTATGCATTAAATTTACAGGATATGGCACTTGTCACGAGTGGAACCTATCAACGGTACTATGAGGTAGACGGGGTTCGTTATCATCACATAATTGATCCGGAAACTCTTTTTCCTCGTCAGGACTTTGCATCTGTGACTATATTGTGTAGGGATGGAGGGGATGCAGATGCTCTTTCAACAGCAGTATTTAACATGCCGTTGGAAGAAGGACAAGAGTTCGTGGAGTCCTTGGAACAGGTGGAGGCACTATGGGTATGTGCAGACGGGAAAGAGGTATGGTCTACGGGATTTAAGGAATATGTGGTGGATTAAGGAAAGGAATGGTTGAAAATGGAATCAGGAAACAGAAAATCTTTGCAAAGCAGTGTTATGCTTTTGATTACAGCATGGATTTGGGGAGTTGCTTTTGTCGCTCAAAGTGAGGGAATGAACTATGTGGGCGGATTTACCTTTAATGCCTGTCGGTTTATTATAGGGGGAATTGTACTCATTCCCTGTATTTTTCTTTTGCGAAAGGTAAACCGGGAACAAAAAAAGCCATTGACGATGGAGGAGAAACAAGCCCGGAAACGAAAGGGAATTGTGGGGGGAGTGTGTTGCGGAGCTTTTTTGTGTCTGGCAAGTTCTCTCCAACAGTTTGGAATTGCTTTTACCACAGTTGGCAAAGCAGGATTTATCACAGCTTTGTATATTATTCTGGTACCAGTATTGGGACTTTTTATGAAGAAAAAAGTGGGGCGAAATGTATGGTTTAGTGTGGGAATCGCAGCTTTAGGAATGTATTTGCTCTGTATCAAAGAAGGTTTTTCTGTGGGGAAGGGAGATTTTTTGGTGTTTTTGTGCTCCATTGGATTTTCTCTACATATTTTGGTAATTGACTATTTTTCTCCCAAGGCAGACGGAGTGGTGATTTCCTGCGTTCAGTTTTTTACTGCTGGGATCATATCTGGCGCAGGGATGTTTCTGTTTGAGCAGCCTTCCTGGGGGGCAATTATAGCAGCCTGGATGCCGGTTCTCTATGCTGGAATTATGTCCTGCGGAGTGGCATATACATTGCAGGTAATTGCACAAAAAGATATTGCGCCTACAATAGCTTCTTTGCTGATGAGCCTGGAATCTGTGTTTTCCGTGTTGGCTGGCTGGCTATTGTTAGGACAACGTTTATCAGGAAAAGAGCTGGCTGGATGTGTATTGGTATTTGTGGGGATTGTGCTGGCACAGCTGCCAGAGAGAAAAAAGAATTAACCAATGAAAGAGATTAAAGAAACAGGGATTTGGTGCAAAAAACAGGGCTGGTGCATGGGATATGCGTCAGCCCTGTTTTTTTGCAATCCTGTTTTTTGATTGTGAGAAGTGGGATGGCTGGCGGCAAAAGTTCCAGTCAATGCCTAATTCTTATTTTTTTCCACTTCCGCCATTTTCATGGCCCGAACCTTTAACGGAAGTCCAAATAAGGTGATAAAGCCATCCGCGTCGTGGTGATCGTACAGGTCTCCAGTGGTGAAGGAGGCAAGGGATTCGCTGTAAAGGGAGTAAGGGGAGGTAGTGCCAGCTTTTATGATATTGCCTTTGTACAGCTGGAAGCGAACTTCTCCGGTTACGTATTGCTGGGTGGATTCTACAAATGCCTGAACAGCTTCTCGAAGGGGGGTGAACCATTTGCCTTCGTATACAATCTGTGCCATCTTATTGCCCATGTCTTTTTTTGTTTCCATGGTTGCCCGGTCTAATACCAGTTCTTCCAGTTGCTGGTGAGCTTCCATCAAAATGGTTCCGCCAGGAGTTTCGTATACGCCGCGGGATTTCATCCCTACCACACGGTTTTCTACAATATCTACAATACCAATGCCATGTTTGCCACCCAGGTCATTTAATTTGCGGATAATGTCAGAAACCTTCATCTTTTCTCCATTGACGCTGGTGGGAATGCCTTTTTCAAAGGTCATGGTCACATATTCTCCCTGGTCCGGAGCATTTTTGGGAGTGACGCCCAAAACCAGCAAATGATCGTAGTTTGGCTCGCTGGCAGGGTCTTCCAGCTCCAGCCCCTCATGGCTGATATGCCATAGGTTACGGTCCCGGCTATAGCTGTTGTCTGCGGAGAAAGGCAGATGGATGCCATGCTGGTGGCAGTATTCAATTTCGTCTTCTCTGGATTGCATGGTCCAGATGTCGGTCATACGCCAGGGGGCAATGATCTTTAAGTCAGGAGCTAAAGCTTTGATGCCCAGTTCAAAACGAATCTGGTCGTTGCCTTTGCCGGTAGCGCCATGACAGATGGCAGTGGCTCCTTCTTTACGGGCAATTTCTACCAGCCGTTTGGCAATGGCAGGACGTGCCATGGAGGTGCCTAAGAGATATTTGTTCTCGTATACAGCGCCTGCCTGTACGCAGGGGATAATGTAATTGTCACAGAAATCGTCTACCAGATCTTCAATGTACAGTTTGGATGCGCCGGACAGTTTTGCCCGTTCTTCCAGACCATCCAGTTCGCTGCCCTGGCCGCAGTCAATGCAGCAGCAGATTACTTCATAGTCAAAATGCTCTTTCAGCCACGGAATGATGGCGGTGGTGTCTAATCCGCCGGAATATGCCAATACGACTTTTTCTTTCATAATGATTCTCCTCCTGGGAATTTGTTTGGTATGAAAACCCTGCCTTGGTTTGTAACAGGTATGACGTTCATAAATATACAATATTTTTCAGGGAAATGCAAGAGGGAATGCAAGAGTTTTTATAAATATGAAAAGATAAGACCAGAGTTTTGATAGATTTGGAAGAATAACATTGGAATATTTCAGGAAAGAAAAAATGGAGGAGAATAAAAGGAAGGGATTGAATAATTTTTTGTTTTGATGTATAATTATGAAACGTTGCTGTCCAGGATATCTTGTTTTTTTGTTTGGTGCAGCCAAATTAAGAAGATATTTGGTCTGAAAGATTGTTTTTTGGAGAAGATTTTTGGAAAAAAGACTTTTCTTATAGCTGGAAAGTTACTATAATGGATAACGGTTGTATGGGCGGGGAGAAATGAACGATGACAGAATAATCGATGATAGAATGACAGCAGAAAATTTTGAGAGAGGATAAGATTATGATTAAGGCAGGAATTATCGGAGCGACAGGGTATGCAGGAGCGGAATTGGCGCGGCTGCTTTTGCAGCGGGAAGATGTGGAAATAGTCTGGTATGGTTCCCGAAGTTATGTGGGAGAGGATTTTGCTTCTATTTATAGAAATATGGCTCATGTTCTGGACGGAGAACTATGTAAGGACGATGATATGGCCAAACTGGCAGATCTGGCAGATGTGATTTTCACTGCCACGCCACAGGGATTTTGTGCATCACAAGTGACAGAGGAAATTTTGTCGAAAACAAAGGTGATTGATTTAAGCGCAGATTTCCGAATAAAAGATGTGAGTGTGTATGAGCAATGGTATACGCTGGAACATCCCACGCCCAGGTTCATTGAGGAAGCGGTGTATGGGCTGCCTGAAGTGAATCGGGAGAAGATTAAAGGAGCGCGGCTGATTGCCAATCCAGGTTGTTATCCCACCTGTTCTTTTTTAACCTTGTATCCCATGGTGCAAGAAGGGCTGATTGATGTGGGGACGATTATTATTGATGCCAAGTCAGGAACTTCAGGAGCAGGCCGGAGCGCAAAGGTTCCAAGCCTGTATTGCGAAGTCAATGAGAGTATGAAACCTTATGGGGTGGCCAGTCACCGCCACACGCCTGAAATTGAGGAGCAGCTTTCAATGATTGCAGGGAAACCAGTGATCATCAGCTTTACGCCTCATCTGGTGCCAATGAACCGGGGGATTTTGGTGACAGCTTATGGAACGTTGACCAGACCGGTGACAGAGGGAGAAGTGAAGGAGATTTATGACCAGTATTATGGCAGTGAATATTTTGTGCGGGTGATGAAGCCTGGAATGGTGCCTCAGACCCGATGGGTGGAAGGCAGCAATTTTGCGGATCTTGCATTTCAGATTGATACAAGAACCAATCGGCTGGTGATGATGGGGGCGATTGACAATATGGTAAAGGGAGCAGCCGGACAGGCAATCCAAAATATGAATTTGATGTTTGGTTTACCGGAGAATACAGGATTAAAGCAGATTGCAGTCTTTCCGTAACAGCGGGAAGGCGCAGGGAGAAATTTGACGGATTACAGTCAGATGAATGAGAGATGGAATGGAACAAGGAGGGGCAGGATAAACAATGGGCGGAACAATGAGCATTATTATCCGGGAAATGACCATGGATGATTACGATAAGGTTTATGCATTGTGGATTCGTATTCAGGGCTTTGGGATTCGGTCCATTGATGATTCCAGAGAGGGTGTGGAGCGATTCTTAAAACGCAATCCTACAACCAGTGTGGTGGCGGAGCAAAATGGCAGGATTGTGGGGGCGATTCTCTGTGGACACGACGGAAGACGGGGCTGTTTTTATCATGTGTGTGTGGCAAAAGATTACCGCAATCATGGAGTGGGACATCGGATGGCTCAGCATTGTATGAAAGCACTTTTAGAAGAAGGGATTAATAAGGTTAGTCTGATTGCTTTTAAGAGTAATGAGGTGGGAAATGCTTTCTGGCAGGGAGTGGGCTGGACGAAGAGAGAGGATATTAATTATTATGATTATACATTGAATGAGAAAAATGTTACGGATTTTGTGAAGTGAAGCAAATCATTTCATTGAGGATGGATGGAAGACGGTCTGCAAAAGAATAAGGTAAAAGTAAGAGAAGAGAAAAATCAGGGGAAGAGGCGGGTCAAAAGAGGAGAGGTCAAGAGAAGAGGAAGGTCAAAAGAAGAGAAAGACCAGAGGAAGAAGAGAGACAAAAGAAGAGGGAGACCAGGAGAAGAGGAAGGTTAAAAGAACAGAAAGATCAAAAGAAGAGAGAGAGTAAAAAAAACTAAGAAAAGAAAATAAAAAAAGAGAAAAAACTAAGAGAGCAAAAAGATTGAGAGAACGAGGAGGAAGGTTATGAAGAAAATTGAGGGCGGTGTGACAGCGGCGGCGGGATTTCAGGCAGCTTCTGTGGCAGCGGGGATTAAATATAAAGAACGGCCAGATATGGCAATGATTTTCAGCCCGGTTCCCTGTCATGCAGCGGGTGCATTTACCAGGAATGTAGTAAAGGCAGCGCCAGTAAAGTGGGATCAACAGGTGGTGAGAGAGTCGGATTTTGTCCAGGCGGTGGTGATCAATGCAGGAATTGCCAATGCCTGTACAGGAGCAGAGGGATTTGGGTATTGTCACGATACGGCAAAAGCAGCTTCGGAAGTTCTTGGAATTTCCAAGGAAGCGGTGTTAGTGGCTTCCACAGGTGTCATTGGAATGCAGCTTCCCATGAACCGGATTCAGGCGGGAGTGGAACAGATGGCTTCTTTGTTAAAGGGAGATATAGAGAGCGGCACAGGAGCGGCCAGGGCAATTATGACCACGGATACGAAAAAAAAGGAAGTGGCGGTTCAGGTGGAAATCGGCGGAAAGACCGTGACTGTGGGGGGCATGTGCAAAGGATCTGGGATGATTCATCCAGATATGTGTACAATGCTGGCTTTTGTTACCACTGATTTGGCGATTTCCAAAGAGCTTTTGCAGGAGGCTTTAAGTGAGGATATTAAGGATACCTACAATATGATTTCTGTGGATGGGGATACTTCTACCAATGACACAGTGCTGCTGCTGGCCAACGGAATGGCGCAGAATCCGGAAATTCGGGAGAAAAACCAGGATTATGAATTGTTCTGCAAAGCATTAAATATCGTCAACGAGACTTTGGCAAAGAAGATGGCAGGGGACGGGGAGGGATGTACTGCCCTGTTTGAGGTGAAGGTAGTGGGAGCAGAAACCAAGGAGCAGGCAGTAACTTTGTCCAAATCCATTATCACTTCCAATCTGACCAAGGCGGCAATTTTTGGTCATGATGCCAACTGGGGCCGTATTTTGTGTGCTATGGGATATTCCGGCGCATTGTTTGACCCGGAGCAGGTGGATTTGTTTTTTGAAAGTTCTGCAGGGCGACTGCAGATTATAGAGAATGGTGTTGCCCTTCCTTACAGCGAAGAAGAGGCCACCAAAATTCTTTCAGAGCCAGAGGTGACAGCGATTGCGGATGTGAAGATGGGAGAGGCATCAGCAACAGCCTGGGGATGTGACCTGACGTTTGATTATGTGAAGATTAATGCAGATTATCGGTCGTAGACACTAGAACAACTCGATTTAAGTAACCTTACATTTCGCTGGTCTGCTTTTTTGAGAGCGCAAAGGAAAGATATTTATATCGAGTTATACTAGAGCGTTTTTACGCGTTGAGGAGAGAAATTATGGAAATGGATAAGAATGTGATGCAGAAGGCGGAGGTGCTGATTGAGGCTCTTCCTTATATTCAGCGGTTTAACCGGAAAATTATTGTGGTAAAGTATGGCGGAAGCGCTATGGTGGATGAGGAATTGAAGCATCAGGTAATTCAGGATGTGGTGCTTTTAAAATTGGTAGGATTTAAACCGATTATTGTCCATGGAGGCGGCAAGGAGATCAGTCGGTGGCTGGAGAAGGTAGGCATGGAGCCTCATTTTGTCAATGGGCTGAGGGTGACGGACGAGCCAACTATGGAGATTGCCGAGATGGTGCTTAATAAAGTAAATAAAAGTCTGGTGCAGCTGGTGAATGAGCTGGGAGTCAAGGCTGTGGGTATCAGCGGCAAGGACGGAATGATGCTTCGATGTGAGAAAAAATATTCTGGCGGGGAAGATATTGGATTTGTGGGGGAGATTACCGAGGTAAATCCCAAAGTAATCTACGATTTATTGGAGAAAGATTTTCTGCCCATTATCTGTCCTATTGGATTTGATGAGAATTTTTTAAGTTATAATATTAATGCAGATGATGCGGCCTGTGCCATTGCCAGAGCAGTCAATGCGGAAAAATTGGCGTTTCTTACAGATGTGGAGGGGGTTTACCGGGATTTTCAGAATAAGAACACGCTGATCTCAGAGATCACTGTGGAAGAGGCCCAAATTTTTGTAAAGGGCGGCGGACTGGGAGGCGGGATGCTTCCTAAAATGCAGAATTGTATTGATGCCATTCAAAACGGAGTAAACCGGGTACACATTCTGGACGGACGGATTCCCCATTGTCTCCTTTTAGAGATTTTTACCAATAAAGGAATTGGGACGGCGATTTTGAGGAATGGGGATGAAAGGTATTATCATCCCGGAGAACCAGATTAACGGATTAAGGAAAGGAATCGTAAGAAAGATGGGAAAGCAACAATATATAGAGCGGGCAGAGCAGGTATTTTATAAGGTGTATAACCGGTTTCCGGTAGTGTTTGATTATGGAGAGGGAGTCTGTTTGTATGATACAGACGGGAAGGAGTATCTGGATTTTGGAGCAGGAATTGCAGTTATGGGCCTTGGATATGGCTGCAGAGAGCTGAATGAGGCGTTGAAGCGGCAGATTGATAAGCTTTGCCACACTTCCAATTTATTTTATCACGTTCCGGCAGTGGAGGCAGGGGAAAAGCTTTTGAAGGCTTCGGAAATGGAGAAAGTGTTTTTTACCAACAGTGGGGCAGAGGCTGTGGAAGGGCTGTTAAAGATTGCAAAGCGGTATGCCCATAACAAAGGAATGGGAACGGATTATGAGATTATTGCCATGAAGCATTCTTTTCATGGAAGGACTTTGGGCGCTCTTTCCGTGACTGGAAATGACCATTATCAGGAGCCTTTTGAGCCGCTTATTCCAGGAATCCGGTTTGCAGAGTTTAACAATCTGGACAGTGTGAAGGCATTGTGGAATGAGAAAACCTGTGGAGTTATAATGGAAACGATACAAGGGGAGGGGGGCATTTACCCAGCTACAGAGGAGTTTCTTACAGGGGTGAGAGCCTTGTGCGATGAGAATGATGGGCTGCTTTTGCTGGATGAGATTCAGTGCGGCATGGGACGGAGCGGCCATATGTTTGCATGGCAGGCTTATGGTGTAAAGCCAGATGGAATGTCTGTGGCCAAGGCGTTGGGAAATGGGGTTCCCATTGGAGCATTTTTGGTTCAGGGAAAGGCATCCACGGTTCTTGTGCCGGGGGATCATGGAACCACATATGGAGGAAATCCTTTTGTATGTGCCGCAGCTGCTAAAGTGCTGGATATTTTTGAGAAACGGAATTTGGTGGAACATGTGCAGAAGGTGGGAGATTATCTGTGGGATAAGCTGGAGGAATTGTCAGACCGCCATGACTGCATAAAGGCCCACCGGGGAAGAGGGCTTATACAGGGGCTGGAGTTTACAGAGCCAGTGGCTTCGGTGGTGAATCATGCATTGCTAAAGGAGCGGCTGGTATTAATCAGTGCAGGAAGCCAGATCATCCGGTTTGTGCCGCCTCTTGTGATTGAGGAAAAGGATGTGGACGAGATGGTAAGACGGTTGGAAGCGGCTGTTGTGGCAGTGTTTGAGTAGGCCAAAACCATTTCTGAAAAAGAGTGATACATTGACAAACATTCTGATATATAGTAGACTTAACATAAGTTTTTACTGCTGACAAGATAAGAAAATTCTAATCTGAAAGAAAGGTAAAAACCAAGGATTTGTTCGGATGAACAAAACAGCAGGTAAGCAAAAGGATCACTGACAGGAAGGCAAAAAAGCGCCGACCAGAAAGAGAAAGGAGTATGCAGCAAAAGCTGCAGGAAAAGGTATGGACACAAAGAAGTATGACCCATCATCCAGACGGGCAGAGGAGTTTATCAATCATCAGGAGATATTAAATACGCTTAATTATGCCTGGGAAAACCGGAGAAACCGGAATTTGATTGAGGAGATTTTAAAGAAGGCCGAACAGAGAAAGGGACTTGACCACAGAGAGGCGGCTGTGCTTTTGGACTGTGAGTTGGAGGACTGTAACCGGAAGATTGAGGAGCTGGCCAAACAGCTGAAAAAAGATTTTTATGGAAACCGGATTGTAATGTTTGCCCCTCTTTATTTGTCCAATTATTGCATTAACGGGTGTGTTTACTGTCCGTATCATAAGAAAAATACCCATATTGCCAGAAAGAAGCTGACGCAGGAGGAAGTTCGCCGGGAAGTGATTGCTCTGCAGGATATGGGACATAAGCGGCTGGCTTTGGAGGCTGGGGAAGATCCAGTACACAATCCCATTGAGTATATTTTGGAGTGTATTGACACAATATATGGGATTCATCATAAGAATGGGGCTATTCGCCGGGTAAATGTGAACATTGCAGCAACCACCGTGGAGAATTACCGAAAGTTAAAGGATGCGGGAATTGGGACTTATATTTTGTTCCAGGAGACCTATCACAAGGAGAGTTACGAGAAACTTCATCCCACAGGTCCCAAACATGATTATGCTTATCACACAGAGTCCATGGACCGGGCTATGGAAGGAGGCATTGATGATGTGGGGCTGGGAGTTCTTTTTGGATTGGAGCTGTATCGGTATGAGTTTGCAGGACTTTTGATGCATGCAGAGCATTTGGAAGCTGCTTTTGGGGTTGGTCCTCATACCATCAGTGTGCCGCGGATTAAACGTGCGGATGATATTGATCCTAATGTGTTTGACAATGGTATTAACGACGATATTTTTGCTAAGCTGGTGGCTTGTATTCGGATTGCAGTGCCTTATACAGGGATGATTATTTCCACCAGAGAAAGTAAGACATGCAGGGAGCGGATTTTAAAATTGGGGGTTTCCCAAATCAGTGGAGGTTCCCGCACAAGCGTAGGAGGATATGGAGAGCCGGAGTCAGAGGAAGATTGTTCCGAACAGTTTGAGGTCAGCGACAAGCGGACGCTGGACGAGGTGGTAAACTGGCTGATTGGGCTTGGGTATATTCCCAGCTTTTGTACGGCATGTTACCGGGAAGGCCGGACGGGAGACCGGTTTATGTCACTGTGCAAAAGTGGGCAGATTGTCAACTGCTGTCATCCTAACGCTCTGATGACCCTGAAAGAGTATCTGCTGGATTACAGCTCGGAAGATACAAAAAGATTGGGGGAGCAGCTGATTGAACAAGAGCTGGCCCATATTACCAATGAAAAGGTGTTAAGACTGACAAAGGAGCATTTAAAAAATATGGAGGAGGGGAAGAGGGATTTTCGTTTTTAAATAATAAAAAGTTGAAGCAAGAATTGTGGGTTTCGAAATAAAACAAGGCTGAGGTTAGGATATATTTTTCAGATTATCCTAACCTCAGTTTTTTTGTTTTTTCTCTATAGGCGAATCCCTTCTTGACATACCGGGGGGGGGGGGTAAATGTATACTAGAACATGTCTGAAAATTATTCCCGCCATTTGCATGGCTGCAAAATTCACTGCAGCACCACTACGCCATTGTTTTTCAGCCGTACAGCTGGCATGAATATCAAGCACGATTTACTTCAAGAGGGATGTAAACGAAGTAGTAGCAAGATATATCATTTCACAAGTAGATGGTTTCATATGTGAAAGACGAGAACGAGAAGTAGGATGTAGATAAAAACGAATGGATGGGATATGGGAATGTATAGAGGAAAAATGAGAAGAAATGTAAAAGGAATCGGGTTGTTTCTATTTGTGTTTTTATTTATAGCCGCAGGTTCGGTTTTATCTTTTGCCGGATGGGATAGAGAGACTAAGTGGAGATATTATGATGAGGACGGAGTGGCGATTAAAGATCAATGGATTGAGGAAGAGAAGGGAAAAAGATATTATATAAATGAAGAGGGATGGATGGTAACTGGCTGGTATCAGGCAAAGGATGGAGGACAGTATTTTTTTGATTCCAGTGGAGCGGCGGTTATTGGTCTGGCAGAAATTGATGGGAGATTTTACTGGTTTGAAAAAGATGGAACGGTATTTTTGGGGGACAAGAACGTGTCAGGTAAAATATATCATTTTACTTCTGAAGGGATTGTGGTACAAGACACGATATTCCTGTCTTATAATTCCTACACCAAGGAAGGGCGGCGTATAGAAAAAATAGGAGAAACTATGGAGGAAGGGGATTATTATTTTGAATCGATTTCTTTTCTTTTTCTCTTTTTATATAGTATTTTTTTAGTGGTTCAAATTCGGAATCAATCAGAGAAGAATAAATGGGAGAAACAGCTTCAGTTCGTTCTTTCTTCTGCAAGTGTGTTCTCGGTCAGCGGCCTGATTCGTTTATATGCCCTGTTTGATGAAACGTTTTTTAATATGACCTTGTGTTCGGCGGCGGTTTTTCTTGTTTCTATGAAATTGACAGGGAGAATGATAGAGGATGTAAGAAACGATAAAAAAACAGCCTTTGCCAGTTTTTTTCTGGCTGTCTTGTTGGTCCTTGCAGAAGTGATTGGAATCGGATTTCGGAAATTTGATAATGTTCAGGAATCCTGTCAGGTAAGGGAGATTTTATACATGATTCTCTATGGATTACCGTTGTCTTGTCTGGCAGAGCCATTTTTCTTTGGTTTGTTTGGAATGGTGGAGGAGAGAAGTTATGAAGAGAGTCCGAAAGATGTAAATGCCGTTTTCTGGAAATCCTGGTTGGCAGTGTTTGGTGGTTATATTCCTTGTTTTTTAGCCTTTTTTCCAGGAGTGTACGGTTATGATATGTCCTGGCAGTGGCAGATGTATGTAGATCGCAATTATAATACCCATCATCCGATTCTCCACACAGTTCTTTCTGGATGGATTTTGGAGACGGGAAATGGGATTTTTGGTTCTTATAATGGAGGATTGGCTGTCTATGCTTTGTTTCAGCTATTAATTTTTTCCGGATGTATTGCCTTTGGGTTACGGTTTTTGCATAAAATACGGATTTCACGGAAATTGCGGATCATTGCAACGGGATTTTATATTTTATTTCCTTTGCTTCCTGTGTTGGGAATCAGCACCACAAAGGATGTGATATTTGCTGGTTTATTCCTGGCTGTTTTTGTCGGTATTTGCGATATGGTAAATAGCCGGAAGCTTTATCAGGGATGGCGGATGGTCGTATTTTTTTCTTTCACAATTTTAATGGGGTTGTTTCGAAATAATGGGCTTTATAGTTTGGCGGTTATGGCAGTGTGTCTGCTGGCCGGGGCTATGGTGGGAAAGAGACAGGGAAGAAGAATGCATCTGAATGGAAAGCTGGCAGTTCTTCTGCTGGCTGCGGTTGTGGGAATCTATGGAACGCTTACGATGCTGCAAGTTGGGTTTCATGCTAAAAAGGGCAGTGTTGTGGAAATGATGAGCATTCCCTTTCAGCAGATGGCCAGAACCTATTTATGCCATAGACATGAATTGCAAAAGGAGGACAGAGAGCTTTTGCTGGAATATGTGCCTGAGTATGCAATGGAAAGTTATACTTATCATATTTCAGATCCGGTAAAAGGGGCTGTGAATGAAAAGTATCTGATGGATCACAAAATGGATTTTATCAATCTGTGGCTGCGTCTTGGATTCCAGTTTCCCAAGGAATATATTTTGGCAACCATGTATAATACTTTTGGAATCTGGTATTTGGGAGAAGACTTCAGCAGCTACACAGTGATGGAAATGAGCCCGCCTTTTGACAGCACACGTATCGTAAAGACCCACAGCCTGATTCCGCCCCTTAAGTCGGTATATAGTTGGTTTACAGCTTTTAACATAAAAAAGAAACTGCCTGTCTTGTCAATGGTATTTTTTACACCTTTTTATGTGTGGACTGTGTTGACTTGTGCAGTGATTGTTACGGTGAGGAAATCGTATATTTACCTGATTCCTCCCCTTTATCTGTTAAGCTATATTTTGACCCTTGCCTTAGGACCCTGTATGATGATGCGTTATATGTTGCCAGTAGTTGTATGTGTTCCTATACTTTTGCCGATGGTATTTTTTAGGATGTATGAAGAGATAGAAAGTGAGAGCTAAATATACCGGATGTACTAGTATGACCCACACCAATTAACCATATGATTCGCTTGTCTAAATTTCCCCCTGCTTTGTTGTCGTCGGTCAACGATGCCACCCCATCGCCTCCCTCCTCCGCCTTGCAGGATGAAAATTTATCCTGCGCGAAACATAATAGTAATTGGTGTGGGTCATACTAGTTTGATTTCAAAATTTTTTTAGTAAAAACATCTATGAAATTACTTGAATTTCTGCTAGAATATAAGGCAGCCATAAAGCTTGGTGATAACTTATAGAAGGAAGCTATACAAGGGAGAGTTCGCATGGGAGATGTAAAGCTGCTAGACTGCACGCTGAGAGATGGCGGATATGTAAATGACTGGGAGTTTGGACATGATAATCTGGTAAGTGTCTTTGAACGTCTGGCAGATGCAGGAATTGACATAATTGAAGTGGGATTTTTGGACGAGAGACGTCCTTTTGATATGAATCGCAGCATTATGCCAGATACAGACAGTGTGGCCCGAATCTATGGTTCTCTGAATCGGAGGCAGGCCATGGTGGTGGGAATGATTGATTATGGCACTTGTAGTATGGATCAGATCAAACCGTGCAGCCAATCCTTTTTAGACGGGATTCGGGTCATCTTTAAAAAGCATTTAAGGGAACCAGCCATGGCTTTTTGCCGGGAGCTGAAAGAGATGGGATACAAGGTGTTCGCCCAGATGGTGTCTGTTACCAGTTACAGTGATCAGGAGATGTTAGATCTGATTCGTCTGGCCAATGATCTGAAGCCTTATGCCGTATCCATGGTGGATACGTATGGTTTGCTGCACCAGGATAATTTGTTCCATTATTTTGATCTTCTCAACGAGAATTTGGATTTGGAAATCGGGTTGGGGTATCATGCCCACAACAATTTTCAGATGGGCTATGCAAACTGTATTTCCATGTTGGAGCGGAAAATTGACCGAATGATGATTGTGGACGGAAGCATCTACGGCATGGGAAAAAGTGCGGGAAATGCGCCTTTGGAGCTGATTGCCATGCGCATGAATCATCGATTTGGAAAAAATTATCAGATCAGTCAGATTTTGGAAGCCATTGATGCCAATATTACTCAGTTTTACAGTCCGGCCACTTGGGGTTATAATATGTTTTATTATCTAGCTGCTTCCAATGACTGCCATCCCAGCTATGTGAGCGATTTGATGAACAAAAGGACTTTGTCTATTAAATCGGTCAATGAGATTCTTGGCAAGCTGGAAGGGGAGAAGAAACTTCTCTATGACAGGGATTATATGGAAGCTCTTTATGTGAATTATCAGAATAAAGAGGTGAATGATGAAAAGGCCAGAGAAGCGTTGAAAGAGATTTTCATGGACCGAAAGTTATTGATTGTCGGACCTGGCGTTACCATGAAGACCAGACAGGACCAGATTGAAGATTTTATCCGACAGCAGCACCCATTGGTGATTTCCATTAATTATATTCCGGAAAAGGTGATGCCGGATTATGTGTTTTTGAGTAATTCCAAGCGGTATGTACAGCTTGCCACTCGGTTAAGTCAGGAGAATCACAGAATTATTGCTACCTCCAATGTAACAGGAACCAGCGAGGAGGCGTTTTTGTATGTGTTGAATTACAGTTCCCTGATTGATGAGAAAGCCAAAATCGTGGACAATTCCCTGGTGATGCTGTTAAAGGCTTTGGGGAATGCAGAGGTTAAGGAGGTAACACTTGCTGGTTTTGACGGATATTCCAGTAAGTCTTCCAATTATTTTAACATGAGTATGGAGTATGATTTTGTGAAAGAAATGGCAGATGATCTGAATCAATATACGATTCATTTTTTAAGGGAGCTGAAAGGCCGAATGAGCGTTCATTTTCTGACAGAGTCCCGTTATGAGGAGTGTGAGGAATGATGGAAAACCGATATGATTTGGTGGTTTTTGATGTGGATGGCACTCTTTTGGATACAACTCAGGGAGTGTTGGCTGGGGTAAAATATACCATTGAAAAAATGGGTTATCCAGAGCTTAAAGAGGAGCAGATGAAATCATTTATCGGACCTCCCATTCAGGATTCATTTGCCAAGATGTATGGATTACAAGGGCCTGTTTTACAGGAACTGGCCACAATTTTCCGGGACAGGTACAGTCAGGTGGACTTGTTAAAGGCCGTACCTTACGATGGAATCTACAAGGTTTTTGAGAAAATCCAGGAACGGGGAATGAAATCAGCCATTGCCACTTACAAACGGGAAGATTATGCCATCACTTTGCTAAAGCATTTTTCCTTTGACCGATACACTTTTGTTATGTATGGGGCGGACCACGAAAATAAACGAAAGAAAAAGGATATTATCCAAATGTGCATGGAAGCATTGAAAATAAAAAATCCGAAACGGGCGGTTATGGTGGGGGATACCATCCATGATGCCCTGGGAGCACAGGAGTTGGGGATGGATTTTATTGGCGTGACCTATGGTTTTGGGTTTGGAAAAGAAGAGGATATGGCCTTGGCAAAAGCTGTAGGGTGGGCTGATAAGCCAGAAGATTTGCTGCTGTATCTGTAAATCTTTGAGGATAAGGACACAAAAGAAAAGAAGCTGGAATGCCAAAGAAAAGGAGAAAAGAGAGAAACAGGCAGCAGGAACCGGGAGAAGAGAGGCGGTCAGAATGAGAATAAAAATAGCAGAATATGTATCACAGTTTCTTGTGGATCATGATATGAAGGATTGTTTTATGATTACCGGGGGAGGAGCCATGCATTTGGATGACGCCCTGGGACATCAGAGAGGTATGCGGTGTATTTTTAATCACCATGAACAGGCTTGTGCCATTGCAGCAGAGGGGTATGCCCGGATGACTGGGAAGATGGCTGCTGTGTGTGTGACCAGCGGACCTGGAGGAACCAATGCTATAACCGGAGTTATGGGTGGATGGACAGACTCCATTCCCATGTTTGTAATTTCCGGACAGGCAAAGAGGGAGACTACCTTGTGGTCTTGTCCCGATCTGGGATTAAGGCAGTTGGGAGATCAGGAGATTGATATTGTCCGCTCAGTATCCAACATGACAAAATATGCGGTTATGGTGACAAATCCCCTGGAGATTGCCTACCATCTGGAAAAAGCCTATTATCTGGCCATGGAAGGACGCAAAGGTCCGGTATGGCTTGACATTCCTTTGGACATTCAGGGCGCTCATGTGAATACGGAGGAGTTGGCTCATTTTGATCTGCATCAGGAAAGAATGTGGCAGACACCGGAAATTAAGGATAGTCTGGTGAAAGAAATATTGGAGAAAATCAAAAAGGCAAAAGCGCCTCTGATTCTGGCAGGTACCGGTGTAAGGCTGGCAGATGCAGGAAAGGAATTGCTTGCTGTGGTGGAAAAGCTTCGTATTCCTGTGGTCACAGCCTGGAATGCCAATGATCTGGTGGCTTTTGACAATCCCTGTTTTGCTGGAATGCCGGGAACGGTGGGAACAAGACCTGGTAACTATGCCCTGCAAAACTGTGACCTGCTTTTAAGTCTTGGGTGCCGGATGAACATTCGTATGATTGGATACAATCATTTTGATTTTGGAAAAAATGCATACAAGATTGTGGTGGATATTGATGCCAGAGAGCTGGCAAAGCCTACCATAAGGCCGGATCTGCCGGTTTGTGGGGATGTGAAACAGTTTTTAAAGAAGATTCTTAACTGTGGATACGCTCCGGCAAAGGAACATGGTCCATGGAAAGAGTGGTGCCGGGGACTGGTGGAAAAATATCCGGCGGCTCTTGAAAGTTATCACAATCTGGAAGGCGGACCGGTAAATCCTTACATTTTTATGGACATTCTTTTTGATGTGCTGAA
The DNA here is from genome assembly GCA_009911065.1 of Clostridiaceae bacterium. GTDB lineage: Bacteria > Bacillota > Clostridia > Lachnospirales > Lachnospiraceae > Brotaphodocola. Next base: position 19,164 of record QXWR01000036.1, read on the forward strand.
TCGAGACGACCGGATTGTCTGCGGAAATGGAAGCGCCTGTGTGGTTACGTTCCAGGCATCCAAAATCAAACAGGGGCAGCGAATGTTTTCCAATTCCGGCTGTGCGGCCATGGGGTATGGACTTCCGGCGGCTCTTGGGGTAGCAGTGGCAGAACCGGACAGACGGATTGTCTGTATTGACGGTGACGGAAGCATTATGATGAATTTACAGGAATTGGCTACCATTGCCCACAATCATTTGAATGTGAAGATTATTCTTCTCAATAATCATGGCTATCATTCCATCCGGCAGACACAGATGAATCTGTTCCGTCCGCCGTTTGTGGGAATTGATTCGGAAAGCGGTGTGGGATTCCCGGATTTTGAAAAGCTTTCTCAAGCTTTTGGCATTTCATATTTTTGTCTGGAAAAGGAGACGGAATGCAGACGAGGGCTGGAGCAAGTGCTCAACTGGGATGGCCCGTGTCTTTGCCAGGTGATGGTAGACCCAAAACAGGATTTTGCGCCCAAATCCTCTTCCAAAATTTTGCCGGACGGCCAGATTGTATCTCCATCTCTGGATGATATGGCTCCATTTATTGAACCGGAGGTATGGACCAGTCCTGTTTAATGGGAAAAATTTAATGGGGGAAATGGAACGAAAAGATTTTACAGATAACAAGGAGGAGGAAGAAGTTTATGTTTAACTTTCAGTATTACACACCAACAAAGGTTGTTTTTGGAAAAGGGACAGAAAAAGAAACTGGAAGACATGTGAAGGAGCAGGGGTGCGGCAAGGTATTGATTCATTATGGAGGGGGAAGCGTGGTGCGTTCCGGGCTGCTGGACCGGGTAAAGAAATCTTTGGAGGAAGAGGGGATTTCCTTTACAGAACTGGGAGGCGTGGTGCCAAATCCAAGACTTTCTCTGGTTTATGAGGGCATTGCTCTGGCAAAAAAGGAGAAGGTGGACTTTATTCTTGCCATTGGCGGAGGAAGCGTGATTGACTCGGCTAAGGCCATTGGATATGGGGTGGCCAATGAGGGAGATGTATGGGACTTTTATGATCATACCCGTCAGGCAACCGGATGTCTTCCCATTGGCGCGGTAGTGACCATTGCCGCTGCAGGCAGCGAGATGAGCAACAGCTCGGTGATCACCAAGGAGGAGGGCGGTGTAAAGCGAGGGTACAATAATGATCTCTGCCGTCCCCGCTTTGCCATTATGAATCCTGAACTTACCGTTACATTGCCGGATTATCAGACGGCTTGTGGGTGTACGGATATTTTGATGCACACAATGGAACGGTATTTTACCAGTGGCGGAAACATGGAAATTACAGACAGCATGGCAGAGGGTCTCATGGTTACGGTTATAAAAAATGCAAAGATTTTGTGTGAAGACCGGGAAAATTACGACGCAAGGGCAGAGGTTATGTGGGCAGGAAGCTTGTCTCACAATGGACTTACTGGCTGTGGCAATGACGGAGGAGATTTTGCCAGCCATGGACTGGAGCACGAGATGGGCGGTCTGTATGATGTGGCTCATGGAGCTGGTCTTGCAGCAATATGGGGAAGCTGGGCCAGATATGTGTATCTCAACTGTCTGCCCCGGTTTTACCGTTTTGCAGTGAATGTAATGGGGGTAAAGGACGAAGGAACCCAGGAAGAGGTTGCCTTAAAGGGGATTGAGGCTATGGAAGACTTTTACCGTTCCATTCATATGCCAACCTCGTTTGCAGAGCTTGGAATTACTCCCACAGAGGAGGAATTACAGACCATGGCTCACAAGTGCAGCGTGGCAAGCGGTGGAGCCAAAGGGTCTGCCAGAGTTCTGCATGAGGAGGATATGCTGGTAATTTATCGAATGGCGGCGGAAAAATAAAAAGCCTTTGAGTAAGAAAATTCTTTCATAAAGTTTCCTGGATGTGGGTGCAGTTTGTTTTTGGAATTGGCGGAATATACTGCATCCATATCCGGTCTTCTGGTCTTTCATCAACCAGATATATAATGGCCAGGAAAAACCATTCCAAAGGCTTCATAAGTACATAGATGAAATCTGCCACATAGGGAGAGCGAATCCGGCGGGCGATGGGAAAGCCGTAGGTGTCATAAAAATTGCGCAATTTGCCATGAAACCGGGGCAGATGTTCTTCCAGAACCTGCTCAAAGGCATTGGCAATACACAACTGACGGTTTACGATTACCCAATGTCCGTGGCGGATGCCCATGCGCACTGGTTTTACCAGCGATTTATGACCGCCTGCAGCCACCGTACACAGATAATGGTCGTCAAGCATTACATTGGGGGGCGAAATTTTGGTGGACAGATTCCAGTCGCTGGTTTCGGTCCAGGCCCGAATCAGATTGTCTGGCCGCTGGCCAAAAAGAGACAGGACAATCAGGCCAAGAACAGCAATGGGCCAGAACAGAAGAAACGCCTGAAAGGGCCAGACAGCGGAATCCATCATTTTCTGGTTAAGGTATTCCAGAAATGGATTGGAAAAACGGCGTTTTTCAGATTCCTCGATTTTTTTCCAGTCAGCCGCTTTTTCCCGGATGATCTTAATGCCAATGATGATACAGTTCAAGGGAAGCAGGCATAAAAAACATTCGGTGCCGTCGATACTGAATACCTGGAAGATCCAGAAAATACAGATTACCATGCCGGTTCCCATGGAAGAGATACTAAGGACTGTCACCAAAGGGGGCATTTTCTTTAATGGAACACATCTTAAAACCAAATATCCCAAAATCCCCATGATCAGAAAGAAACGCACCCCAGGCCATGCAGGAGGCCAGATGGGGCTGTGAGTCTGATTGTTGATTAAAGTCACAGTCCAGTCTGCTTTGAATTTAATATCGCTTAGTAATAGCAGGAGAAGGGTGAAGACGATACCCAAAGCGAGGGTGAAAATTTCCACTGCCAAAACCGTTCTTCGGTTTTTTATTGTTTCCCAGTCACGGAAACAGTATATCAGGTTATATACGGTTAATACCAGAGGCAATATCAGGAATATGCCAAAAGCTGAGGCGCAGATAAACAGTGCCAGCAGACTTGGCTGTCCCACAGAAGCCAGATAAAAAGCAGGGATAGTGATCATAAAAAACACTCCCAAAAGAACAAGCAGAAGAAATTTTTTATTCATAAATGAAATGTCCTTTCTTGAAGAATAGTTTCATTTTATCATGGGACCTATGAAATGACAATGGAAATTGGATATTGTGAGAAATTGTTTTGAAACCAAGGATCAAAAGGAAGGTATTATGATACGAATTACAACACTTATGGACAATGAACTGTCTGCCAATAAGGCTTTGCTTTGCCAGCATGGCCTGTCATTTTTGGTGGAGCGGGATAACTTCCGTATTCTTTTTGACTGTGGACCAGGGGAGGCTATGTGCCGGAATGCTCACCGGCTGGGACGGGATCTTGTGAATCTGGATGGAGTTGTTTTAAGTCACAGTCATTACGATCATGGAGCTGGCTATCGGGATTTTCTGGAGCAGGGGAAAGGAAGTTTTATTTCTGCAGGCAATGAGTCAAGCACTATGCTTCCCCCAGGGGCTTTGACTCTTTATACAGGCCCTCATTTTTTTGAGCCGAAATATGCCAGAAACGGGTTTGGCTTTACGGATCTTTCCGTTGGCTTTGACAGAGAATTTCTTGAGAAGCATCATGTGGAGCATCATGTGTGTCAGGGAAGAGAAGAGTTGGCCAAGGGAATATGGCTGGTAGGAGATTTTCCCAGACAATATGAGTTTGAGACCATTCCGGACCGCTTTGTCCGGCAGGTGGGGGAACGGATGATTCCAGACGATTTTGCAGACGAGATTTGCCTTGTGCTGGAAATGAAGGAAGGACTTGTAATTTTAGCAGGCTGTTCTCATCCAGGGATTTTGAATATGACAGAACATATTCGGCGGATTTTTGCAAAACCGGTTTATGCCATTTTCGGAGGTACTCATTTGAAAGAGGCAGACGAAGAGCGAGTCCGTTTGACTGTGGATTATCTCAAATGGGCAGGGTTGAGGCTGTTGGGGTTGAATCACTGTTCCGGCACATCAGCAAAAGAGCGGATTGCCAGAGATTTTCAGGTAAAAAGCTGTTTTATGAGGGCAGGGGATTGTGTGTTTTTGGAGTAATGGAGGACACCAGGAGTCAGCAGGATATTTCCCAAAAAGAAAAAGAGCTTCGGCTCTTTTTCTTTGGAATCTTTTTTATGGTTCGATTTCAATGTCAATTTCCAGATTTCGGAAATAATAGTTTCGGTCCCTTTCTCCGATTTCCCTAAGAATGCGGCAGGGATTTCCGACGGCGACCACACCGGAAGGAATATCTTTTGTCACAATGCTTCCGGCTCCGATTACCGTGTCATCTCCAATGGTTACTCCTGGCAGAAGGATGGCTCCGGCTCCAATCCACACATTATTTCCCACATGAATATCTGCATTAAACTGCATTTCCCGCTTTCTTAAATGAGGCTCTATAGGGTGTCCGGCAGAAGACATGGTTACATTGGGACCAATCATCACATGGTTTCCTATATAAATATTGCCGTCATCGGTCATGGTCAGATGAAAATTGGCGTACACATGATCTCCGAAAAATACGTGTTTTCCTCCCCAGTTGGAATAAAAGGGGGGTTCAATATAACAGCCTTCTCCCACATGACCGAGCATTTCTTTTAAAAGTTTTTGTCGTTTTTCCAGCTCAAACGGCATGGTTCGGTTAAATTCATACATTTTTTCCAGGTATCCAAATTGTTCCTTTAAAATCTCTGGTTCGCCGGGATCGTACAGTTTTCCAGCCAGCATTCGTTCTCTGTTTGTCATTTTTTCCTCCTACTTGGTGTGTTTATTTCATTGGTTTTTATTCGATTGGATCTTACTTGCATGCGTCAATCAATGCCTGAAACAGCCGCTGCTGTATGGGAGTATGTCTGGTCATATATTCTGGATGCCACTGGACGGCAAGGCAAAAGGGATAATCTTTAAGTTCCAGCGCCTCAGGAAATCCTTCTGGACTGTCAGCCGTAATTTGCAGGCGATCTCCAATGGTATCCGGGATTTGATGGTGGAGGCTGTTGACAGTGGCTGTATCAGAGCGAAGAAGCCGGGATATAAGGCTGTATGGCTTTAGGTCAACGGGATGTGTGGCATAGGCCCGGTGGAGGAAATCTGCATGTTTGTATTCCTGCTGAAATTTAATATCCTGGATTAAAGTGCCGCCAAGGGCAATGTTAAGAAGCTGCATACCGCGGCCAATGCACAATAGTGGTTTTTGTGCTGCCAAAACGGCCTGTATGAGCGCCAGCTCAAAATGGTCTCGCCGCCGCTCTGGCGGGCCGCATCCCGGCTGGGAGAGCTGTCCGTATACCTCCGGATGGATATCTGGTCCGCCGGGAAACAGAAAACCAACGCACTGTTTTAGGGCAGCTTCTATGGCAGCAGGGGAGGCATTCCAGGAAAGAAGCTGTGAGGCGCCTCCGGCTTGTGTAAGGCAGCGGGTGTATTTGTACTGCATATAACAGCGAAGCGGGTCTTTTCCTATGACGGGAACTCCAATGAGGGGATAGAGCATGGAGCGGTTCCTCCTGATTTGAATTGCCTCTATTATAGTAACAGTTTGGATGACTGTCAACTATTTGTAGTGGAAGATATTTTGTGGAAACGGCTGGTTCCAGTTCGACCGTGGGCTGTTATGAACGGCTGTTTTGCGGCTATTGTCACAGGGGGAATTTCGTTGACTTATCTTTTTCTATGACTTATAATTGGCAGATGACAGGATTTTGACAGAATGAGAGAAAATCAGGACCGTTTCTAAAAAGAGGAAAGGTTCTTTTAAGGGATGCTAATTCTTGCCCAAGCAGGTTTTCGGAACAGAACGGAGGGAAAAAGACACAAGTTTATGACAAAAAAAGAAGCATTGACAGAATTATATGTGCGGCAGTATGAACAGGCCAATGAAAGACGCAGGGGAAGTTCAGGGAAGGCAAAAGGGTCCATGGAAAAAACAGCAAGTCTTGCACGGACTTTAAAAAGGACCAAGGATGGGCAGATTACAAGAAATGCTCTGGAGAATTATCACAGGCAGATTAACAACCTGTATAGCTGCGCCAGCCGGTTTCATATTTCTTCTGTTCTGGAGAAAATCCGGCGGGATGTGCTGCCAGAGCTGGTGCGGCTAGATCTGGCCCTTTTGCTGCCAGAGGATAAGAAGCTGGTGGGGCAGGCGTTTTTCGAATATCTGGAGACAGATGCAGGAGGAGAGATCTGTCGGGCGCCTTTGTTTGATTTATTTCGCACATTTCGGACGGAAGCGCTGAAAAATAAGATTCTTCAGCTGGTTCCCTCCCGACCTGAGCTGGAATTTCCGGAGGCTTTGGAGATGAAACGCCATTTTATTCTTCATATCGGACCGACCAACAGCGGAAAGACCTTTCAGGCGCTGGAACGATTAAAGTGTGCCCAGGATGGAGTCTATCTGGGACCGCTGCGGCTTTTGGCTTTGGAAGTGTTTGAAAAGATGAACGAGTATGGGGTTCCCTGTACCATGCTGACCGGACAGGAGTGTATTGCAAAGGACAACAGCAGAGTTACGGCTTCTACGGTGGAAATGGCGGATTTTTATAAGGCATATGATATTGCGGTAATTGATGAAGCTCAGATGACTGCAGACCCGGAGCGGGGACATTGTTGGACGAAGGCAATATTGGGAATCCAGGCATCGGAGATTCATGTGTGCATGAGTCCGGCTGCAGAGGCAGCGGTCAGTCATTTGATTGAGTTGTGCGGAGATGATTTTGAAATTCATCGATATGAGCGAAAGACTGCTCTGGTTTGTGAGGACACGCCATTTCGTTTTCCAGAGGATGTGCAGGAGGGAGACGCCTTGGTGGTATTTTCCAAAAAGTCTGTGTTGGATGTGGCGGGAAGGCTGGAGGAACAGGGAATTGAGGCAAGCGTAATCTATGGAAGTCTGCCCCCGGAGATTCGCCGTCGGCAGATGCAGCTTTTTACCAGCGGAAAAACAAAGGTAGTAGTGGCAACAGATGCCATTGGCATGGGATTAAATCTTCCGGTTCGAAGGATTGTGTTTATACAGACTGAAAAATTTGACGGCATTGAGCGCAGGGGACTTTCCGTTTCAGAAATTCTTCAGATTGCCGGACGGGCAGGCCGGTTTGGGATTTATGATACTGGGTATGTAAATGCTATGGGAACATCTGCTCTGGCTTATATTCGGGAACGGTTTGCCGAAAAAGAGAAACCAGTGGAAACGGTCAGTCTTGGATTTCCCCAAGTGCTTTTGGAGCTGGACGAGCCGTTGGATGTAATTCTTCAAGTGTGGCATTCGGAGAAGGCCCAGGCGCCTTTTGAAAAGGTGAGCATTGATGAGCTGTTAAGTTTGTATGGATATGCCAAGCGGTTTGAGGAGCGGATTATGGGATTTGGGGACAAGACCATTTTGTACCGGATGATCAGCTGTCCCATTGATGTAAAAGATCGAAAAGTGGTAAAGCAGTGGCTGGAGTATTGTATGAATTATCCGGCAGATGCCTATCTGGACCCGCCGAAACTGGATGGCAGGAAGAAGCGGATTTTGGGAAGGGCTGACATGGATTCGGAAGATGCAAAAAGCAGAAGCAACCGTCTGACCATGCAAAATTATGAGACGTATTATAAAAAACTGGATTTGTATTATCAGTTTTCTTATCGGTTTGACAAAGTGATTGATGAGAAATGGCTTGCCGGAGAGAGGGAGAAAACTGAGGCGATTATCATGCGGTACCTTTCGAAGGGAAAGAAGGGATATATTGCCCGGTGCCAGTATTGTGGCAGGCTGCTGCCAGTAGGAAATATGGCGGGAAAATGCCGAAGATGTTCTGAGCGGAAAGGATGAAAAAGGGACCCACAGATTTTTACTGTGGGTCCCTTTGGCTGTGGAAGGGGATTATCCGTTGATCGGAATATATTTGGGGGCTTCCTCAACTGCTTTGGGAGCTTCCTTGGGGAACATCAGCTTTAAAATGCCGTTTTCAAAGTTGGCTTTGATGTCTTCCTGCTTTAAGCCATTGCCCACATAGAAACTTCTTCTGCAAGAGCCGCTGTACCGCTCCTGACGGATTACCTTTCCGCTTGCATCTTTCTCATTCTTCTGGTCATCATGGGTGGCAGCGATGGTCAGATACCCGTCTTTTAACTCCGCCCGGATGTCTTCCTTCTTAAAACCAGGAAGTTCAATGTCCAAAAGATAGTTGGACCCATCGTCTTTAATGTCGGTCCGCATCAGAGTGTTGGATGGCTGATTCAGCGGGGAATTGAAAAAGGGGTCATTGAAAAAATCGTCAAACAAATCAAATCCAGAGTGTCTTCTTGATGGTGTAAAGAACATAAATCATTCCTCCTTATTGTGTCAGCTGTTTATAGCTGTTTGAATTGTTTTATTTGTTATATGTGAAATATAACATAAATTATTAGCACTGTCAACCCTTGAGTGCTAATAATTTGTGAACAATGTGTGAAATGTTTGTATATTCTTTAGGATTCTTTATGAGGCTCCAGCTGAATGCCAGATAACAGCTGTGCAAAAGCATTGTTTAATGGTTCTTTGGCTTCTTTTTTCTGCTGGTTCATGTAATTTGCCACATCTTTTTTGGATACGCCAGCTCCTTCTTTTTTGCGGCGTTCCTGGAATGCTTTTAGTTTTTCTTTGTGGCCGCAGCTGCATACAAAGATTTGACTGTCTCCTTTTCCGTATAACTGCATTTTTTTGCGACATACAGGACAGCGTGCATTGGAAGTGCGGCAGATCGTTTCCCGATGATTGCACTCCCGGTCCTGGCAAACCAGCATTTCACTGTTTTTTCCTTTGACAGCCAACATCCGCTTTCCGCACACAGGACATTTGGAGTTGGTCAGATTATCGTGGCGGAAGGTTCCCTCTCCTGTTTTGATCTGGCTGGTAAGGGCAGTGGAGTAGTTTCGGATGTCTTCCATAAATGTGCTTCTTTTTAAGGTACCCTTGGCAATCTTGAAAAGGCGCATTTCCCAGTCTGCAGTCAGCTCTGGTTTTTTTAAGTCTTCTGGCACCAGCTGTAAAAGCTGTTTTGCCTTTGGGGTGAGAAAAAGATCTTTTCCCCGTTTTTCCAAAAGAAAGCTGGAAAATAGTTTTTCAATAATGTCTGCACGGGTGGCAACGGTTCCAAGACCTCCGGTTTCCCCTAAGGTCTGTGCCATCTGGCGATTGCCGGACTCCATGTAAGCCGCCGGGTTTTCCATAGCTGACAATAAAGTTGCCTCATTAAAGGGCGCAGGCCCTTTGGTTTTTCCCTGGGTGAGAGAAAGGGTCAGTTTGGGAAGTACTTCTCCTTTTTTGAGGGAAGGAATTTGCCTGGAACAAAAAAGGTCTTCCTCGTCAGAAGATTCCAGGTCCGAGTCAGAATCAGAGGCAGCAAGAGTCTGGTATACTTCTTTCCATCCAGGATTTTTTATCACGTTTCCGCGGGCAATAAAAGTTTCATTTTGGATTTTGGCTGTAACGGAAGTCTGTTCATATTGGCAGGGCGGATACATGACAGCCAGAAAACGCCGCACCACCAGATCATAGATCCGCCGTTCGTCCACAGTCATATGGTCCAGTTGGACAAATTGTTCGGTGGGGATAATGGCGTGGTGGTCCGAGACCTTGTTATTGTCTGCATAAAAAGGGTTTTTGGGAAGCGGCTGATGAATTAGACGTCCAGCCAGTTGTTTATAAGGACCTGTGCCGCAGGCCATCAACCGCTCTTTCAGTGTAGGCACAATGTCCAAAGTTAAATAGCGGGAGTCGGTTCTTGGATAGGTAAGGACTTTGTGATTTTCATAAAGCCGCTGCATAATGTTTAAAGTTTCTTTTGCAGAATAGTTAAAACGTTTGTTGGCATCTCTTTGAAGCTCGGTTAAGTCATACAAAAGAGGAGGCATGGTCTTTTTTGGCGTGGAGCGGATGTCTTCCACCTGGGCCGGTTTGCCGGAAAGGGAATTAAGAAGAAGTTCCATCTGCTGCCGGTCAAAGGAGCGGGTGCTTTTGGATACCGGGTTCTGCCATGTGAGAACCAATCCAGAGGACATGCTTTTGGCTTGAAGTCCATAGTAGGACTGAGGCACAAAATCCCGGATGGCCTTTTCTCTCTTGGCAATCATGGCCAGAGTAGGAGTCTGGACTCTGCCGCAGGAAAGATTTGCATTGTACTTGCAGGTCAATGCCCTGGTGGCATTAATACCCACCAGCCAGTCTGCCTCTGCACGGCACATGGCCGCATCATAAAGGCAGTCGTATTCTTTTCCGTCTTTTAAATGGGAGAAACCTTCCCAGATGGCTTTGTCCGTGACAGAGGAAATCCACAGGCGTTTGACAGGTTTATGACATCCGGTTTTTTTCAAAATAAGCCGTGCTACCAATTCACCTTCTCTTCCGGCGTCTGTGGCAATAATAATTTCCCCTACATCTTTTCTGTGAATCTGTGTTTTTACGGCGGAATATTGTTTGGAAGTTTTGGGAATAACGGTCAGTTTAAAAGAATCGGGAATCATGGGAAGATCTTCCATTTTCCATTGTTTATAGGATGGGTTGTATTCTTCTGGGTCAGCCAGTTCCACCAGATGGCCAAGACCCCAGGTAACAATATACTGACTTCCCTCCAGACAGCCGTTTCCTGGTTTGGAGCACTTCATCACCCGCGCAATGTCCCGGGCTACGGAAGGTTTTTCTGCAATAATTAATGATTTCATAAAAATCTCCTTTATAAGAAAATTCCTCCTGTGGGAGGAAAAACAGATAACAAATAATATTATAGGTACAATGCAAGCATTTGTCAAAAAGTTGAAAAACAGATGGATGGAGAAAATATATAAAAATAGTTGGAATTATTTTTGTAAATTTGTTAAAAACAATAATAAAAATGATAAAATGGATTAAAATTGACGTCATTTTGAAAGTTTTATTTTCTATATTTTCAATAAAATATGCAGATGTTACAAAAACCGGTAGACATTTAAAGGGAAAGCTTGTATAATATAAAATGTGACAATTTGTCAGGGGAATTGGACTCAATAAGAGCGTGGTTTGTATTTAGGAGGAAAAGTATAATGAAAAATGTCAAAATCAAATTTAAACTATTTTTACTTGCGGGATTTATGCTGCTTAGCATGGTCGCAATAGGAGTGGTTTCCCTTTTATTTATGGGGGAAATTAATAAGGGGACTTCCGTGGTCTCCGTCAACTGGATGCCTTCTGTCATTGTCTCGGAAGAATTGAATACCCTGACATCTGAGTTTCGGATAAAAGAATATAAGCATATTTTAGCACAAAGTGACGAAGATAAGCAGAGTGCAGAAAAAGAGATGGAAGATTTAAAACAACAGATTCAGCAGTTGTTTAATACATATACCGCCTCCTTGATTACAGACGACACAGACCAGCAGCTTATCCAAAGTGCGATAAATGCCTGGGACAGATATTTGAAGCTGGACAACAGTATTATTTCCCTGAGCCGGGGGAACAAGACGGATCTGGCCACCAAAGCAATTCGCCAGTCAGTGCCAGTGTATGATGAGACGTCTAGTATATTTCTTCAGCTGGTGGAATTTAACAAGACAGGTGTAGATCAGGCAAATCAAAGCGGGGACAAAATGTATGCAGAAGCGAAGAAAATGGTTATTCTATCTTTGGTTTTGATTGCAATTCTTGCTTTGTCCTTTGCTGTATATATTATTCAGACGATTAATCGTCCTATTCGAGAAATTGACCATGTGGCCAGCAAGATTGCCGATGGGGATTTGAACCAAAGCATTACCTATCAGTCCAGAGATGAGCTGGGCAAACTGGCAGTTAATTTTAATAAAACCGTGGAACGTTTGCGGGATTATGTAAAGTATATTGATGAAATCGCGGATGTGTTAAAGCAGATTGCAGGGGGTAATTTGATATTTGAGCTTACCTATGATTATGCAGGGGAATTTGCCAAGATAAAACAGGCCCTTGAGGAGATTTCTTCTTCTCTCAACAATACATTGGGGCAGATTAACCGGGCGTCGGATCAGGTTTCCGCAGGGGGCGATCAGGTATCTTCCGGGGCGCAGGCCCTTTCCCAGGGAGCAACCCAACAGGCAAGTTCGGTTCAGGAGCTTGCAGCTACGATCAACGAGATTTCTTCTCAGGTAAAGGAAACTTCGGACAATGCAAACACGGCCCGCAGCCAAACCGATCAAACTGGTGAGCAGGTGGCATCCAGCAACCAGCAGATGAAGGAAATGATTGCTGCTATGGGCGAGATCAGTGAGAAATCGGTTCAGATCAGCAAGATTATTAAGACTATTGAGGATATTGCATTCCAGACCAATATTTTAGCTCTCAACGCTGCGGTGGAAGCAGCGCGGGCCGGTTCAGCGGGCAAGGGGTTTGCTGTGGTTGCCGATGAAGTGCGGAACCTGGCCAGCAAGTCGTCCGAAGCATCTAAGAGCACAGCTGCTCTTATTGAAGGTACAGTAAAGGCAGTGGAAAAGGGAACCAACATTGCCAATGCCACGGCTCAATCACTGAATGATGTGGTGGAGAGCACAAAACAGGTGGTGTCTTCTGTGAATAAGATTGCGTTGGCTGCAGAACAGCAGGCTGTTTCCCTGGCACAGATCACTCAGGGAATTGATCAGATTTCCAGTGTGGTTCAGACCAACTCAGCTACTGCGGAAGAATCTGCTGCTGCCAGTGAGGAGTTGTCAGATCAGGCGCAGACATTGAAATCTCTTGTGGGACAGTTTCGTCTGCGCGGGATAGCATCCGAGAATCCCATAGGAGTGTCGGCGGCAAGTACAGGTTATACAAATACAAGTTATGGAAGTACAAGTTATGCAAGTCCGTCTTCCTATGCGGATAATTCCAGTTATTTTGATCAGGCGGAGAATACTACCTATTCTGGAATAGAAAAATACTGATAATTTAGAGATCGGAAAGGGAAAGAAAGCCAAAAAAGACAGCTGTCACAATTTTTTACAAGTGGCAGCTGTTTTTCTATTTTATAATGAAAACCTTGTTTTGACAGGAGTGATTTGGGAAGTTATAATAGAACTGTCACATTTTCACAGGATGTTCGGAGGGGACTGGATCATGCCGATTATGCTTCTGGTTTTGCATTTGCTTACGATTGGGCTGTCAGCATACAGTTGTGGATGGCTTCTTTTAAAGGCAGAGAGAAGCGCCGCTGCCATGGCTTTGGCTGCCTGTCAACTTTTGATGATTTTCTGGTGTATTCCACAGCTTTTTTTGGGATTTCCCATGACAAAGGAAATGAAATATTTGACTTATGGGATTTCTTATATTGGCATTACCTGGATTGGACCTGCATGGTTGGTGTTTTCTTTTTTGTACTGCGGACGAAGACTGTCCCGACGGGGACAAATTCTTTTATTTGGGTTGGCAGGGGTGCATTATCTGGCCTTTTTGACAAATGAATATCATCATTTTTTTTACCTGAAGTTTGAGGTGGAAACAGTAGAGTATGGCTGGGTGTTTTATGTACATATGGCTTATACTTATATCTGTGTGGCTGGGGGCATAAAAGCGGTGCTGGGAGAGTTTAAGAAAAAACGGGTGGCAACCATCCATCTGGCAGTGATTTTGCTGTCAGCTGCAGTGCCTTTGGGGTTTAATATATTGTATCTTTCTGGATGGGCAAATACTTCTTTTGATTTGACGCCTCTGGCTTTTGCTCTCTCCAGTTTTCTTATGTTGCTGGCTGTGTTAAGATATGATTTTTTGGATGTAAACAGCCTTGCTTTTGAACCGGTTTTGTCGTCTATAGCAGAAGGGGTGGCAATTTACAATAAACGGGGAACTTTTGTTTACTGTAATCAGGCAGCGACACAATGGCTGGGAATCAAGAAAGATGATTCGTTTTGTGTTCTACAAAGGAAGCTGGAGAGCCAGCAGATTACAGTGCAGATGGAACGGGAGCTGCTTTCGGAGGAGTCTGTGTTTTCTCTGGAAAACGGGGGGAAAATCCGGGTAAAACAGTATGTGCGAAAAGAGAAAAACGGAAATCTGGCAGCAGGAACCTTTCTTCTCACAAATGTGGGAGAGTACTACGAACGGCTGCGCCAGAGCCGGGAGCTGGCAGTGTCCGCCCAGCGGCTTGCCATTGAACAGGAGAGAAACCGGATTGCTCAGGAAGTTCATGACACCACAGGACATACTTTAACAATGATACAGTCTTTGTTAAGGCTGGCCCGTGTGGAATGGGAGAAGAACTGGTCTGCGGTAGAGAAGGGGGAGGGGAAAGATTCTTGGGATTGTATGGAGGAATATTTCATTCAGGCTCAGGAGTTGGCAGTGGAGGGAATCCGGGAGCTGCGCATTTCCATTAATCAGCTTCGCCAGGGGAGTGAGGGGCAGTTAGTGACCCAGGGGATTTTCCAGCTGGCCAAGCAGGTGAAGGAGCTGGAGGTGGAAGTGGAGATTCAGGGACAGGACAGTCCGGCGTATTCTCATTTGTCTCTTGTGGTTTATGAATGTTTCCGGGAAGCGGTTACAAATTGTCTCAAACATGCCCACGCCAGTCATATGGATGTGATTGTAAAGTTTGAGGAAGAATGGCTTCGTCTGTATGTGTTTGATAACGGTCAGGGGTGTAAACAGATTACGGAAAGCAATGGGATTGGGGGAATACGGAAGCGGGTGGAGAAGGCAGGGGGGCAGGTGCGGGTTTTGTCCTCTCCTGGGGAGGGATTTCAGATTTTTATTGGTTTGCCTGTGGGGGGAGTGGCAGATGTATAATCATATGGAGGGAATCGCGTGTATAAGGATAGCAGAACCGGGAAAGAAACGCAGAGAGAAGAAGTAAAGGCAAGGAGGGAGGAGTTGTGATTCGAGTCGTGATTGCAGATGATATACCCATATTACGGCAGGGGTTAGGGGCGATTCTTGGCCAAGATCCAGAGCTGACGGTGGTGGGGCTTGCGGCCGATGGCAGAGAGGCATGGGAGCTGTGTAAGAAGACAAAACCGGATGTTGTTCTCATGGATATGCGGATGCCGCAATATGATGGAAGTTGGGGAATCCGCCGGATTAAGTCCGATTTCCCGGCTATTAAGGTTTTGGTGCTGACGACTTTTGATGACGCTCAGACTGTGGAGGCGGCTGTGGGAAGCGGTGCGGATGGATATGTATTAAAGGAAATGGAAGACAGCCGCCTTCTTCAGTCAGTGAAGGCGGTCTGTGGAGGAATCCGGGTTTTTGGTGACAGTGTGTTTGAAGGTTTGCGTCGGCAGATGATTCCTGTAAAAAAGCAGATGGAACAGGTGGCTGGTATCACAGACCGGGAGCGGGAGATTATGCGGTGTGTAGCCAGAGGAATGGATAATAAGGAAATTGCGGCAGAGCTGTTTCTGGCAGAGGGAACGGTGCGCAACAACATTTCCAAGCTATTGGAAAAACTGAAGTTGAAAGATCGGACTCAGTTGGCAGTTTTTACGGTGAAAAATCAGCTGGATTAGTGGCAACAAGTCAACGATACCGTTCTGTTATGAAATGAACTATGTGGTAAGATGAGCGTTAATAGGGAGGAAAATATATGGTTTACAATCTTGAGGATTTGAAAAAGGCTTATGAGGAGGGGGAGCGCTTTAAGTTTCTTTTTTTCTGGGGCCATACACCAGCAAAAGACGGACAGATTTATGAGGCTTGTCTAAGTCAGTGGTGGCAGTGTAAGTTTCAGGTAGATGGAGCAGAGTACAGCTGTGCGGAACAGTTTATGATGGCAGAAAAGGCCAGAATGTTTGGGGATAAAGAGATGCTTGATAAAATTATGGAAGCTTCCTTGCCAAAAGAGATGAAGGCGTATGGCCGTGCCGTGAAAAATTTTAACAAGGAACAGTGGGATGCTTCCTGTTATGATATTGTCAAACGGGGGAATGAGGCGAAATTTTCACAAAATTCTGAACTTTTGACTTTTTTAAAGGGAACCAGAAAACGAATTTTAGTGGAGGCAAGTCCCAGGGACCGGATTTGGGGAATTGGAATGGGGAAGACAAATCCAGATGCGGAGTGTCCGTTAAAGTGGCGGGGGAAAAATCTGCTAGGATTTGCTTTGACTGAGGTGAGAGATTGTTTATGGAAAGAGGAGGAGTGACATGGACCGGAAAGCAGTTGCAAGAGAGACAATGGCAATTATGAAGCAGGGATATTATGTTGTTTCAGGGGGGAAGAAAGTTGAGATAAAAGAAGAGCTGGAACATTCGGTTACGGCCAGTCGGTTGATTGCGCCAAAGGAAGGGCAGAAGCTTTTGGAGGTTTATGAGACTGGGTATGGGAAAGGAGCGTCTGGCGATGGGGAGGGTGATTTTTCCACAAAGACAGAGTGGAAAAGCAGGGTGGAGAATCTTTCTACGGTGGATGCTATTTTTAAGCTGGTTCAGGAGGGAAAGAAAAATATCGGGGTTTTGAATTTTGCCAGTGCAAAGAATCCAGGAGGAGGTTTTCTTAATGGGGCTATGGCACAGGAGGAAAGTTTGGCGGCGTCCAGTATTTTATATGAGACGCTGGTGGCTCATGAGGAGTATTACCGGGTTAATCGGGCTAACAGTTCTATGATGTATACGGATTACGGAATCTATTCTCCAGATGTGGTATTTTTCCGGGATGGAAGATTTGCTTTGGTGGAAGAACCTGTAAAGGCTTCTGTACTGACTTTGCCGGCTGTGAATATGGGACAGGTGATTTTAAAGGGGGAGGATGTAGGGCAGGCGGAACAGGTTATGTTCCGGCGGATGAAGCTGGCCTTGGCCATTTTTGCTGACCAGGGGGTTAAGAATTTGGTCTTGGGGGCTTATGGCTGTGGTGTGTTTCGCAATGAGCCGAGAAAAGTGGCTATGTGGTGGAAAGAACTTTTGGATGGGGAGATGGGATCGCTGTTTGATTCGGTGTTTTATGCAGTGCTGGACCGGTCCCGAAATCAAAAGTCCTGTATTGGAGCTTTTGAGGCTTGCTTTTTGGAAAATTAGTGGGAAGTTGAGGAGGGGGTTTGCGAAATATGGATGGTGAGTGATAAGAGATGTAAGTAGGATAAGAGATATAGGTGGGATAAGAGATATAGGTGGGATAAGAGATATAAGTGGGGATAAGAGATACAAATGGAACGTAAGGTTTTTTGAATGTAATGGTTTTTAACTATATAGAGGAAAAATGATGGGAAAAGAGGGAAATTATGATTGTTTGCAGTGAATATGGTTGGAATGTTGGTGAGTTTGGCTATGTGGTATAGGGTGTTTGTGTGGGGATGAGAGGGATACTTTTTATGGCAAACCCATAAATGAATAGTTTGTTAATGATTGGGCATTAAGCGTTGTTATTTTGAGTGTTGTTGTTTAGATAGTTGCTGTTTTGAATGTTGCTATTTTTTAATACAATGAATTATTTAAAAAATTAATTTAACAACGGGTTAAAATAATCTATACTTTAAAAAGTTTTATAATTTGTTGATTTATGGGTTTGTCGTGAATATTTTTGGAATGGACTTGTATCTTTGGGGTAAATTATGTATAATGTTTTTTATTTTAAAGTAACCGTTCAAAAGAACCGTTGGGAGGCATTTTGTGAGCAGAGATAAGGTTATCGTAATTGATTTTGGCGGTCAGTACAATCAACTGGTGGCACGCCGGGTCCGGGAGTGTAATGTGTACTGTGAGATTTATTCTTATAAAACGGATTTAAACAAGATTCGGGAGATGAAGCCAAAGGGAATCATTTTGACCGGAGGTCCTGACAGCTGTTATGTAGAAGGAGCGGCTGGATGTGAAAAGGGATTGTTTGATTTAGGGATTCCGGTGTTAGGGCTGTGTTATGGCGCTCAGCTCATGATGCATGTGTTGGGAGGTCATGTATGCAAGGCTCCGGTTCGGGAATATGGAAAGATTGAAGTGATTGTAGATACATCGGTTCCTCTGTTTGCTAATGTTTCAGAACATACCATATGTTGGATGAGCCATAATGATTATATTGAAAGGACAGCTCCAGAGTTTCAGATTATTGCTCATACAGACAATTGTCCGGCAGCTGCCATGCAATGTGTGAACAGAAAACTATATGCAATTCAGTTTCACCCAGAGGTGCTGCATACCGTAGAGGGCACAAAGATTTTGTCTAATTTTGTCCATGGAATCTGCGGGTGTACTGGGGATTGGAGAATGGATGCATTTGTGGCTAATTCTGTGAAAGCTATTCGGCAGAAGGTGGGAAAGGGGAAGGTTCTCTGTGCATTGTCGGGAGGAGTGGATTCTTCTGTGGCAGCGGTAATGTTAGCAAAAGCAGTGGGAGAGCAACTGACCTGCGTGTTTGTGGATCATGGTCTGCTAAGAAAAAATGAAGGGGATGAAGTGGAGGAAGTTTTTGGTCCTTCTGGTCCTTATAATCTGAATTTTGTCCGGGTAAATGCTAAGGAGCGGTTTTATGAAAAGCTGAAGGGCATAGAGGAGCCAGAACAGAAACGGAAAATTATTGGGGAAGAATTTATCCGGGTTTTTGAGGAGGAAGCTAAAAAGATTGGGGCAGTGGATTTTTTGGTCCAGGGGACGATTTATCCGGATGTGGTGGAGAGTGGTCTGGGAGGGGAATCTTCTGTGATTAAATCTCATCACAATGTGGGCGGATTGCCGGATTACGTGGATTTTAAAGAGATTATTGAGCCGTTGAGGGATTTGTTTAAGGATGAAGTGCGTCAGGCTGGATTGGAACTTGGTATTCCGAATCGATTGGTTTTCCGACAGCCGTTTCCGGGTCCGGGGCTTGGGATTCGTATTGTGGGTGAGGTGACTGCCGAGAAGGTGCGCATGGTGCAGGAGGCGGATGCTATTTATCGGGAGGAGATGGCAAAGGCAGGTTTGGACAGAAGCGTGGGACAGTATTTTGCGGCTTTGACGAATATGCGTTCTGTGGGAGTTATGGGGGATGAGAGGACCTATGATTATGCAGTGGCGCTGCGGGCGGTGAATACGGTTGATTTTATGACGGCGGAGGCGGCAGAGTTGCCTTGGGAGGTGCTTGGCCGGGTGGCAAGTAGAATTGTTAATGAGGTGGAACATGTGAATCGGGTGTTGTATGATTGTACGGGGAAGCCGCCGGGGACGATTGAGTTCGAATAACGGATACAATCCCGGAAATGCTGATAAAATGGGCATTTCCGGGATTGCTTTATGCCGTTTGGCTCTAAAATGGCTCTAATTATCTAATGAATACTGGATTTGGGGCGGGTATCATGATACCTGCTTTTTCTATTTGCTAATTTTCGGGATATATTTTAACTGCTATTCCAGTAGTACCTTTTTTCACAATTCTGTTCGTATCAACTAAATGCTGTTTAATTTGTTCACAAGTTTCATTCATTTGTTCCAGTTCATGCTGAAAAGCGGCTTCGCTTGGAAATGCGTCTTTGGAAGCAATCAAATTTTCCTGCAATTTCTTAGCTTTTGCAAACTTGGCAAGTCGGTTGTTGATTTCCGGGTTTTTAAAACGAATATATATCGTGCCGGGAATGAGGTTGCCCTCACTGTCTTTTTCTCCGTCAATCTCCATATCTATCTGCTCGTCCATTTTAAAAAGCAATGTAAGCACATCAGAAGCAGTTTCTATATCAAAGTCTGTGAAAACATTGATACTCACACCCAAAGCATTAGCGATTTTTAAAAGTTGGTCGGGTTTTGGGTTTCTGCTCCCCAATTCATATTTGCGAATAGTAGTTCCGTCAATTCCTGCCAGTTCTCCTAACGTATTCTGTGAAATTCCCCGAATATTTCGGAATGTCTTGATTTTTTCTCCTACTGTCATAGGACAACTCCTTTAATATTGATAATGAAAATAATAGGGACATTTGTATTCTATCATATCCATTGAGAATAAGCAAATAAATATTAAAAAATATATTGACAAGGGACAAATGAGCCTGTATAATTCCAATATAGACAAGGGACAAAAGTGCCTAACTAAAAAACAGGAGGACATTGAATGGAGAATGGAAAGAAAATGTATGTAACGGCAGAGGAAGCGGCTGAAATGCTTGGCGTATCAACGGGCTATGCCTATAAGATTATCCGGGGGCTGAATGAGGAACTGAAAGCTAAGGGCTATCGGACAATCTGCGGCAAAGTCCCGACAAAATACTTTGAAGAAAAATTTTACGGTCTGACCGTAGCCATGTAGGAAAGGAGAGATTTTATGTCAGCGACAAGGGACGGAAAGATGTGGCGTTGCCAGTTCTATTATAAGGACTGGCAGGGCGTAAGCCACAAGAAAAACAAGCGGGGATTTAAGACAAAAGCGGAAGCGGAGCAATGGGAGCGTGACTTTCTGCAACAGCAGCAGAGGAATTTAGACATCAATTTTGAAAATTTCGTACAAATCTATTATGAGGATATGGAACACCGTCTGCGTGAAAACACCATGCGTACAAAGAAATTCATTATTGATTTGAAAATCATTCCATATTTCAAGAAAAAGAACATGAACGAGATTAAGGCTTCCGACATTCGGGCGTGGCAAAATGCGCTGATGAAAAAAGGCTATTCGGAAACATATCTGAAAACGGTCAATAATCAGTTGTCGGCTATCTTCAATTATGCGGTTCGGTATTATGACTTGAAAGACAATCCTTGCCGGAAAGCTGGGAGTATCGGAAAGAGCCACGCCGGGGAAAAGGAGTTTTGGACGAAGCAGGAATTTAAGCAGTTTCTTGTGACTGTGGAGAACAAGCCGGAAACAAAAATGGCATTTCTTCTCCTTTACTGGACGGGCATGAGGATTGGGGAATTACTTGCTATAACCTATAATGATATTGATTTAGAGAAGCGTACCATTTCCGTAAATAAATCTTATCAGCGGATAGAGGGCAGGGACATTATCACACCGCCTAAAACGCCAAAGAGCAAGCGTATCATAACGATACCGCCATTTCTGACAGAAGAATTAAAGGAGTATATTTCACATTTGTACGGAATTATGGCAGACGAAAGAATGTTCCGTTTTACAAAATCCTATATGGAGCATGAAATTATCAGAGGTATCAAGGCTTCCGGGGTAAAAAGAATACGTTTGCACGATATTCGTCATAGTCACGCTTCGTTACTTGTGGAAATGGGATTTACGCCATTAGCGATTGCGGAACGGTTGGGGCATGAGAAAATCGAAACAACATTAAATACTTATTCACATTTATATCCCAATAAGCAGGGGGAACTTGCGGATAAATTGGAGATTGAGAACAGCAGGGAGGAAGAAGAATGAGCGGAGTGCATAAATACCCGACAATCAGCTTTCGCATTTCCCCCAGAGAGAGGGAAGAAATCGAAGCGAAGATTTTAGCAAGCGGACTTTCTAAGAAAGATTATTTTGTCCGTTCCTGCATTTATAACCGGGTGTGCGTGGTCGGTAAAAAAGAACTGGTTTATCAGTTGGTAGAGGAACTAAAGATAATGCAGACAAATATCCGGGAAGTGACAGAACAGTTTGAAAAGACAGAGATTGATTTAACGCCGGAGGGATTGGAAGATATGCGGAATGACTGTCTTGATATGCTGAAAGCTATCCTGTGGGTGTTGGACGGAGCAAAATATCTGTGGCAGGGAAATACCAACGGAGAAGAAAAAAGCCCCGACAGCGGCAACTGTTAGGGCTGTGATAACTGGAAAACCTCTGTTATCAACCTCACAATATCAGTATAGCAGAGGTTTCTTCCAGTGGCAACGATTTTTCAGAAATAGAGGGCATTATGGAAGAAACAAAAATCGAATTACAGTTGATTAAATTGTCGGAGATACAGTCGCAGGAAGTTTCTTGGCTGTGGTTTCCATTTATCCCCTATGGCAAGTTGACAATCATTCAAGGCGACCCGGGCGATGGAAAGACAACATTTATACTGAACATAGCAGCGAAGCTGTCTAAGGGAGAAAATTTAGACGGAGGAATGAATTTTACAGAGCCTTTGAATGTAATCTATCAGAGTGCGGAGGACGGTCTTGCTGATACAGTAAAGCCCCGGTTAGAACAGGCAGGGGCAGACTGTGAGAAAATCTCTGTCATTGACGAAAGGATAAAATCCCTATCTATGATAGATATACGGCTGGAAGAAGCTGTTATAAAGACAGGTGCAAAGTTGCTGATTTTAGACCCGATACAAGCCTATTTGGGCGGTGGCATGGATATGAACAGAGCAAACGAAGCAAGGGATATGACAAAGAAATTAGCAGCACTGGCAGAAAAATACCAGTGTGCGATTGTCCTTGTCGGTCACATGAACAAGGCGGCGGGAAATAAGGCAGCATATCGGGGAATGGGTTCGATTGATTTTTTTGCAGTCGCAAGAAGCGTTCTCTTAGTTGGCAGGATAGAGGGAGAAGAAAATATAAGGGCTGTGGTGCAGATTAAAAACAACCTTGCGGCGTTCGGACACCCAAAAGCGTTTGCGCTGTCAGAGAACGGTTTTCAATGGCTTGGAGATTATGAGATTACGGCTGATGAAGTGTTAGGCGGTATTGCTCCGAAAGCAAATAAATTGGAGCAGGCGAAGCGGTTACTCCGGGAACTGGCAGAAACAAACAACGCCATGCAGAGCAATGAGATTTTCAGTCTTGCGGACGAACAGGGTATATCGAAGCGGACACTGGAAAATGCGAAGAAAGAGTTAGGCGTCCGGGCAAAGCGGATAAACAATACGTGGTACTGGGAACTGGATAAAATCAGACAGTGACGGACGGGCAAGGTAACAGCGCAACAATGCAGGGTATTAGAATTTTGCAGTCTTGGAATTGCGCTCTTGAAGATTGCAAGGTTGCAAAAATTATAGACATTGCAATGTTGCGCTGTTGGGAAAGAGCCGGAAAGCGGCGGTAACAAGGCGGCGAAAAGCCGCCCACCGTCCGAAGGACGGAAAGCCCCCGGCAGGGCGCAAAACCTGCTTGCAGGTTGCATTTTTGATAGGCTTGCCTGTCAAAAGTGCTTTTGCGTTACTTTCGCAGAAAGTAACAAAGGCTATGCGCCGTATCCGGCGCTCATTACCCGATAGGGAGAAAGGGAAATTGATTGAAGCGGACAATCAGCGTTATGACAGGGAAAGGCTCTGTCAACCACAACAGCAGAAAATTCCATGCAAAGAACACTGACCCGGAGCGGAGTTGTCTGAATGTGGAATACTGCAATGAAAATATCAAGGACGTATACCATGAATTATTTGATGAAGCACTCGCCCGGTACAATGAGAAGCAGACCAGAAGTGACCGCATAATTGATGATTATTATGGGAAAATCTGTTCCGGCAAACAGGAGAAGCCATTCCATGAGATTATTTTACAAATCGGGAACAAGGACGATATGGGGGCAAAGACAGAGGACGGACAGCTTGCGGCAAAAATGCTTGATGAATATATGCAGGACTTTCAGCGGCGCAATCCTACATTGAGGGTGTTTTCTGCCTATCTCCATATGGACGAAGCAACGCCACATCTGCATATAGATTTTATACCCTATACGACTGGAAGCAAGCGGGGACTTGATACAAGGGTATCATTAAAAAAGGCACTGGCAGAACTTGGCTTTAAAGGCGGCACAAGGAGCGAAACAGAGCGTAACCAGTGGGTAGCGGCAGAAAAGGAACGGCTTGCGGAGATTATGTTACAACATGGTATTGAGTGGGAGAAAAAGGGAACACATGAGAAACATTTATCCGTTTTGGATTTTGAGAAAAAGGAGCGTGCAAAAGAAGTTGCCGAACTGGAGCAGACAATTTCCGGCAGTAAAGAGGAATTATCCTCTATTCTTCATCAGCAGATAACAGCAGGACAGGAAACGGAACAGATACGGAAAGAGGGCGAAGCAATCCGACAGGAAGTATCAGAACTTTCCGCTACCAATTATCTGCTCAAAGAACAGACGGAACTACTGGCAGGAGATAAAGAAAAACTGTTATCCAAAAATGAAAAGTTGGAGAAACAGCAGAAAAAGTTACAGCAGGAAATCAACAAAATGGTACAGTCAAAAGAGGATATGGAGCGAAATATACACGCCTATGATGAAGATGTGAAATGGCAGTTGGCAGAGCCGGGGGCATTGATGAGCGCAAAGAATTATCGGGATAAAAAAGCACTTCCGCTTGTGGAGAAATTAAAAGAAGTGGTAAAAAATCTGACTATCAAATGCGTACAGCTTACGGAGCAGGGAAAGAAGTTGACCGCCAAAGTGGACGGACAACAGAAACAGATTAGCCGCTTGACAGATAAGGTCATGGAGCAGAGCGACACCATAGACCGATTGCAGGAAAAAGCGACTGATTTAGGACGTTTGGAGCGTCATTTAGGCAGGGAACAGGTACAGTTGATAGTAGAACGGTCAAAGGCATTAGAACGGGCAGAAAAGGCAAATAAACGCCCAAAACGTGCCTTTGAAATGAGCCGATAAGAAAGGGGATTGATAGGATATGACAGATATGGAGAAGAAAGTTATGATACGGTTGTGCGCTAAAATCGTGGCAGATACAGACCTTTACGAAACGGATAAGGAAGTGCAAAATCTAATAGATTGGGTATGCCTTTCGGAGCAGATAAAAGAGAACAATAATACAATCCGTAATCTGACCGGGGAATATAAGAAGATAGAGCCGGATTGCCGGGAGGGAGTGCGGGCGCAGTTGGAGCGCATGAAAGAACTCTGCAAAGAGCGCAATAGTCTGTATGAGAAACAGAACGATTTGAAAGGGCAGAAACAGCAGATAGAGAGGGCATTGGAGAGATAAAAAGTGCCGGGGATTGACAGTGATAGAAAGTCATTCCCCGGCGTTTCTCATGTCAAATTTATAGCCGACACCTAACACGGTTTTTATGTAGGTTGGGTTCTTGCTGTCCGGCTCTATCTTTTTTCGTAGATTGCAAATCACATTTCCAACACTCGAATGGCAGCTATCGCTATCCATGTTCCAGACGGCTTCAAATATCTGTGACCGTGTGAGGACAATGCCGGGATTGGAAGCAAGGAATATAAGGGTACTGTATTCAAGACGGGTAAGGCTGACTTCTTTCCCGTCCCTAAGTACCCGGCGTTGGTGCTGTCTGATTTCCAGTCCCGGAAATGACAGGATAGAAACAGGAGCAACCTGTATAGGTTCAAGTTGTATACAATCAGATATTGCCATTATGATTTTGTCAATCGCTTTTTCCTCTTGTTCGTTAAGTGCTAATACTAATAATTTACTCATATCAGCACTTTAATACCTTGCTTTTTCCATTTAGATACAACACCTTGATACTGGCTTCCTTTTTTGATAACAAAAGGGAAAATTCCAAATCTGAATATTATAAAATGCTTAATCTTTTGGCATAAATAAGGTTTTTGCTTATATATGTCATTATAAAATTTATCCATTGCCCTGTTTACTCTGTTTTGTGTTTTAGAATCGCTTAATGGATTAGCAGAAAAGGGTACTTTAATGAAAAGTGAATTAGAAATAGTTGCCCCGGAATAAGACAATAATCTATTTAATACTTTAGAAGTATCCTTGCCACCATAATTTTCATATGTCGATATACTAACCGCATATTTTCTGAATAGTAATTGCTCTATCACAAAATGTCCTCGGTCAATTAGTACTTTCATTTGCCCGGAAACATTGCTTGCATATGTGGGAGAGCCTATTATAATACCGTCTGCTGTTTCAATATTTTTTGATAAATTTTCAATGTCATCATTAAAAATACATTTACCACTTTCGTAGCATTTGCAACAGCCGACACAATATTTAAAATTTAAGTCTGCAACATTATAAAATTGAATTTCTACGTTAGGGTAAGTTCCCAATTTTTTATACATTTCATATAGTATCAATGCTGTTGCTCCGTTTTTTCTGTAGCTTCCATTTATTATTATAATCTTCATTCCTTTTCCCCTTTCATTTTTTATTATAGTGGTATATAATACTTTTTGAAAAGTACGAACTTTTTTGTATGATACTATCAAAAAGGAGAGTAATATTGTGAAAAAAGAACCTTGCTATCTTCAAAATTTTGGATATGAAAGATTTGAAACGATTGTGGGAATGATTGGTGGAAAATGGAAATTAAGAATAATATATATGTTGGCGTTTCATGAAGTGTTAAGATATGGGGAACTGAAACGCTTGCTTGCGCCAATCACGCATAAAATGTTGACAAGCCAATTAAAAGAGTTGGAAAAAGATGGGCTTATTGTTCGTAAGGAATATCCACAAGTTCCTCCAAAGGTCGAATACTATATGTCTGAAATGGGAAAAGGGTTAAGACCTGTAGTTAAAGCAATGTATGAATGGATTGAAAAATATGATATTAAGTAGGTAAGTGGAAATAGGGACAATAAATTTTTCCTTAATTATTATTTTTGACATGGTGCTAGCACCATGTAAGTTAATGT
This sequence comes from Clostridiaceae bacterium, assembly GCA_009911065.1. Lineage (GTDB taxonomy): Bacteria > Bacillota > Clostridia > Lachnospirales > Lachnospiraceae > Brotaphodocola. The sequence continues at coordinate 45,597 of QXWR01000036.1, forward strand.
AGATAAGGGAAATAGTAATGTGACAGTTAGCAATATCAAGCGAATTGCCCATTTTTATGGAAAAATAGGCGGTTATGTGGTAATATATAGGTGCAAAGATAAAAACACAACGCAAGGCAAACTTGCAGAACTGGTAGGTAGTCCAGTCGCACTATAATGGTGTAAGTAGCCCTCCCTCCTTAGGGTCGTCCATTCTTTGTTCATTACAATTATTTTAAGGAGGAATTGTCATGGACAAAGTATCGGGAAAGTTGACAGTATTTTTTGAAGAACCATTTTGGGTGGGAGTGTTTGAACGTGTATCGGATGGTAAGCTATCTGTATGCAAGGTTACGTTTGGAGCAGAACCAAAAGACTATGAGATTTATGATTTCGTTCTGAAAAATTACTATCGGTTACGATTTAGTCCGGCTGTGGCAACTAATGTAAAAGAAGCTGGTCGCAATCCTAAACGAGTACAACGTGAAGTGCGGAAACAGGTACAGAATACAGGGATAGGAACAAAATCGCAACAGGTTTTGAAATTACAGCAGGAACAGTTAAAAACTGAACGCGAGATTGTGAGCCGGGAACAGCGGGAAACGGAAAAACAAAGGCGGTTTGAACTGAAACAGCAGAAAAGGAAAGAGAAGCATAGGGGTAGATAATGTTTGCAAAAATATTTTATGAATGAAGTATTTACACGATACAAAACTATACTATATGTCTTTGCGATTACGTTAATGAGAAAGGGTGAATAAGTAAATTCATGATAGGAGATTTAATAGAAAGTTTCAAAAATAGGTTGGATGATAATATATCAAAATCAATAAAAGAAAATGATAAAAAATTGAGTGAGATTTCATTAAATATAGAAGTAATTGAAGAAATTACAAGTCACATTAATAATGATACTCAAATCATATTAAAAGAAATAATACATGACTTGATTTCAGGTTTATATTCGGGATTGCAAGCTCTATATAGGAATGCCTATATTAGTTTGAGAAGTGGAATAGAATTATCATTAACATATGTGTATTTTTTGGATCATAATTATGAATATTTATTTTGGAAGCAAGATAAGTATGATGTTAAATGGTCAGTGCTAGAAAATGAAAATATAGGAGTGCTAAACAAAAAGTATCTTGCACTATTTTGTGAAGATGAATTTGAAAACTTATTTAGTCTATGTAGAAAAGTTTATAGGGATTGTTCTCAGTTTGTACATGGAAAATATGAATATATGTATACGGTAAAGCATCAGATAATAAATTATGATAAAAATACATTGATGGAATTTTTAAATATGTTTTACGATTTAACTAACGTTATAATTGCATTCCTACTTATAAGGCACAGTAATTTAAACTTAGGTATTGATGAAACGTATAAAAAAATAATAGAAAAGAATTTAAAGAGGCTGCAATTAACTAATACATTAGAGAAGGTAAAGGGGTACTGGGAGTAATGATAAGTTTTACGTTAAGAACAGAAGATTTATCAATAGAAGAAATTAGTAAATTCTATGTTGATACAAAACATGATAGAGAGAACATAGAATTTTTAAAAAGTAATGTTACTGGGCTTTTGATAGGGAGCAGAGGAACAGGGAAGACTATGCTGCTTAAAGTTGCGGAAAAGGAGTTATTGGAGAACTTTGAAACAAATAAAATACTTCCTGTTTTTATTAGTTTTTCATCGGCTGCATTGGTGAATAATAAAGAAGAGAAATTTAAGAAATGGATGTTGTCAAAGATTTTATTTGCACTTCAAGGGCAATTAAAAGAATTAGGTTTATTAAAAACAAAAAATATTTTTTCGTTATTATTGGGAAAAGAGAGTGAAGAAACAGACGAGTTAGCAATAAAAATAAACCAACTGATTGAGAAATTGGAGAAATCATGGAAAAAAGGAGTATTTGATGACGAATCAACAACGCCTTTTGTAGACGATATTGATTATTTTAAGCAGTTGATACATTCAATTTGTGATGAATTGAATATGAAAAGTATTATTTTTTTGTTTGATGAAGCTTGTCACAATTTTTTGCCTAAACAACAGAGGGAATTTTTTACGTTATTTAGAGATTTGAGAGATTCTAAAATCTGCTGCAAGGCTGCGGTGTATCCGGGAATAACATCATATGGGACATTTGAAGTTTTCCATGATTCTATTGTAAAAAGGGTAGAGAAAGATATTTTAGCTGAAGATTATGTGGAGAAAATGAGGGATATTATTGAACGTCAAGTAGATAATAGAACTTATAATATTTTGAGTCAAAATGGAGAATTGCTTGATTCGTTGATTTTTGCTGCGACAGGTAATCCTCGTGTACTGCTAAAAAGTATCTATGAAGCAAGTGAAAAATTAACATCATTAAAAAAGGCAAACGTTAATTCGACCCTAAAAGATTTTTATAGAACCCAAATGTGGAATGAATATACGAAATTAGGCGAAAAGTTTAAGGCATATAAAGAAATAGTTGATTGGGGAAGAGAGTTTATAGAAGATAAAGTTTTGGTAGAAACACAAAATAAAAATGCACGTTCTGAGAATGAGGAAGATTATGACAAACAAACGATATATTTTATAATACATAAAGATGCCCCAGAATTAGTAAAGAAAGCGATAAGTATTTTAGAATATGCAGGAATTGTTGTTTTGCACACAGAAGGATATAAGATTAGAGGAAATGTATATAATAGATATCAGATAAATATGGGGATTGTTGCAGCAAGTACATCAGAACTGGATTTGTCTTCTTATATTAATAAATTAAGGAAAGGCTTGTCAATAAAGATAGTTACTGAATATGGAGCAAATTCAGTAGCATTTAAAGAGTTAGAGCAAATAAAAAATAATATCAATTTAGATGATGGAGGGATTGATTTATTAGCACTATTAAATAAACCTATAGATATTTTGGATATATACGAATATCAAAAAAATGAAATCAAAAAAAAGGGATTTTGTAAGTTGATTGATATTTTAAATGCATCAGAATCGGATTTACAAAGAGCCTATTTAATTGGACCGGTTAGAGCAAGAAATATTTACAATTTATCTATGAATGCTGTATTGGAATATATAATTGGATAAGAGAATAAATGGCTCTATTTTGGCTCTAAAAAAATGAACTGGCATAAAAACGAGAGCGATTTTTGAAGAATATGGATAATAAATCCATTATAAACCATAGAAAAATAACCAGTTCAAGTTATCCGCCGAGGAGTTCGAGTGATGAAATGGGATTTAGAAAGCCAGTGTTTATGCGGGTTGCAAGCAAATTTGTTTAGGTATTGGCAACGATTTGGCAACATTTCGGGTATCACTCGTTAGATAAAAGAATACTTCAATAACAGAAAAACCTTACTGATTTTCAGAAATGACAACTGAAAACTGGTAAGGTTTTTTCGTTCATTTTTTCTTCTTGCGCTTTGGTTCTTTCTTTTCTGTGCTTTCTGCTTCCTTAGCGGCTTCATTGATGAAGTCAAACAATTCTTGCGGAGGAACCTTTGCCCAGATTTGGTGGGTGTCAAGTTCTGGATATTTGTACCGCCATTCGTCATATTCTTCTTTGGTGATTTCGCCCTTTTCCAGTCTGGCGGCTTCTGACTGCCATGCGTGGAACATTTTGAACATGGAAGAATAGGTGGAGTAATCGGACTTATCCAGACGCAGGCAGATTTCCCCGTCAATCTCACCGATTTTCAGCCCGTACATATCTTCCAGCGCAAAGAGGGTGTGCATAAGCCCGATATTCGTATCAATGTCCGGCACGGTAAGGGCGTGGGTGCTGATACCGAATAGGTTCGCCATTTCTTTTACAAGGTCATGCTTCGGCACTCTGGATTCGGATTCATACTGTGCCATACGGACATCAGAGGTCTTTCCGAGGAAGCCGAGGATTTCGCCCAGTTGCTTTTGCGTCATGCCTTTTCTATTGCGAAAAAATTTGATACGTTTGCCGATTGCCATAATCAAACCTCCGTTGTAGTGGTTAAGCACAGCCATGCCAGCTCGATTCCGCTGTGCTTCATCTCGCTGTGGCGGTGCGCCATATATGCCTGTCAAAAACCAGTCCAGCGTGTGCAAGCATCCGCCATCCTGTTTTCTGCCAGCCGTGCATGGCTGTACTTAAACAAATTTGTTGAATTTAGTATAACATGAGGAAATGGAAATAGCAAGAATAACTTAAATAAAAAAAGTTAAGATTCTTTTGAAAACCACTTGACTTAACGTAATTTATTTAGTATTCTATATGCAGGACTTAAACAAAAACAGTTAGAAAGGAGGAAGCTGAATGACAGGAAAATCATTTATGACAGTGGAGGAAGTGGCAGCAGAATTGCGTGTGTCGAAGTCAAAAGCCTACCAGATTGTAAGGGAACTGAATACAGAGTTACAGAAACAGGGCTATCTGACTGTGACAGGACGTGTGAACGCTACATTTTTTCATAAAAAGGTCTGTTACAGCGAATAAGGAAGGAGAGTGATTACAAGATGGCTGTATACAAGGACAATGCAACTGGAACGTGGAGGGTTATCTATCGTTTCACCAACTGGAAGGGGGAGAGGAAGCAGACACAAAAAAGGGGCTTTGCAACGAAAAGGGAAGCGTTAGCCTGGGAACATGAAGCCATGCTTAAACAGGGGGCAAAGCTGGATATGACTTTCGGCAGTTTCTTTGAGGTATACGAAGCCGACAAGAAACAGCGTGTCAAGGAAAGTACATGGGAATCCAAAAGCCATGTAATACGAACAAAGATTTTACCATACTTTGAAAACCGCAAAATCGCAGAGATTGAAGCAAAAGACGTGATAGCGTGGCAAAATGAACTGATGGCGTACAAAGACGAGAAGGGCAAGCCCTATTCCGCAGATTATTTGAGGATGGACCTATGTCAATACGTTGGACAAAAAAAGTCGAAAGATTATGCTGTTTTTTTAAGTTCCTCATCCTCCTTTTGCTGTGGTGTCAAATAACCAATAGAGCTATGTATCCGCTTACGGTTATACCAGCCTTCTATGTATT